>KL569181.1:5165-7842 GCA_000715635.1 Streptomyces violaceus
GTCCCGCCACTGTCACCGGGAGAGCAATCACCGGGAGCCAGGAACTCTCACCGCCGGTCTCGTCGAACCAGGGCGTGGACACCCTGAGTGAGGACATATCGCCATGTTCGGCTGCCGATCGAGGGTCAGTACCCCACCGTTGCCCGCCCCCGTGGCCGGCTGAGCCCATGGGTGCCGGTCGCGTCCACGCGTACGGTGCCGCCGTCGGTCTGATCGGTGATCTGCTGCTCGGCGATCCTCGCCGGGGGCATCCGGTCGCCGCGTTCGGGCGGACCGCGGGTGCTGTGGAACGGGTGTTGTGGCGGGACCACCGGGGGTGGGGCGCGCTGCACACCGTGGTGTGTGCGGGCGGGGCCGTCGCGCTGGGGACCGTCGCCACGCGTGCCGTGCGTACCTCCGCTGTCGCGTCGGTCGGGCTGACCGGTGTCGCCACCTGGGCCGTCGTCGGGGGGACTTCGCTCGCGCGGGAGGCGCGGGCCATCGGGCGTGCGCTGGAGGCTGGTGACGTCGAAACAGCCCGAGCGCGGCTGCCGCATCTGTGCGGACGGGATCCGCAGTCCCTGGACGCCGACGGGATCGCCCGGGCCGTCGTCGAGTCCGTCGCGGAGAACACCTCCGACGCCGTCGTGGGGGCGCTCGTGTGGGGGGCCATAGGTGGCGTGCCGGGGCTTCTCGGGTTCCGGGCCGTCAACACCCTTGATGCCATGGTCGGGCACAAGTCGGCGCGGTACCGGCGGTACGGGTGGGCCTCCGCCCGGCTGGACGATGTCGTGGGGTGGCCGGGGGCCCGGCTGACCGCCGTGCTCGCGGCCGTGGCCGGGGGCGATCCGCGGGGGGCCGTGACGGCCTGGCGTGCCGATGCCGCCAAGCATCCGAGTCCCAACGCCGGGCCCGTGGAGGCCTCGTTCGCGGGGGCGCTCGGGGTGCGGCTCGGCGGGACCCTGTCCTACGGCGGGCGGGTCGAGCACCGGCCCGTCCTCAACGGCGCGGGGCGCGGCGTCGAAACCCGGGACATCGAACGGGCCGTACGGCTGTCCAGGCGTGTCGGCTGGCTCGCGCTCGGCGTCTGTGTCGCCGCGCGCCATATCGTGAAGGGGCGTACGTCATGACGGGCGGTGGGCTTCTCGTCGCCGGCACCACCTCCGACGCCGGCAAGAGCGTCGTGACCGCCGGGATCTGCCGGTGGCTGGTGCGGCAGGGCGTCAAGGTCGCGCCCTTCAAGGCGCAGAACATGTCCCTGAATTCGTTCGTGACGCGGGAAGGCGCCGAGATCGGGCGGGCGCAGGCCATGCAGGCACAGGCGTGCCGCGTGGAGCCGACCGCGCTGATGAATCCCGTGCTGCTCAAGCCCGGCGGCGAGCAGAGCAGTCAGGTCGTACTGCTGGGCAAGCCGGTCGGCGAGCTCAGCGCGCGCGGGTACCACGGGGGACGGCAGCAGAAGCTGCTCGGGACGGTGCTGGACTGCCTGGAGCGGTTGCGGGGCACGTATGACGCGGTGATCTGTGAGGGGGCCGGTTCGCCGGCCGAGATCAATCTGCGGCGGACGGACATCGTCAACATGGGGATCGCCCGCAACGCCGGGCTCCCCGTGCTCGTCGTCGGCGACATCGACCGGGGCGGGGTCTTCGCCTCGTTCTTCGGGACCGTCGCCCTGTTGTCGCGTGAGGACCAGGAGTGTGTCGCCGGGTTCCTCGTGAACAAGTTCCGCGGGGACGTCTCCCTGCTGGAGCCGGGGCTCGACATGCTCCACGGCCTCACCGGGCGGCACACGTACGGCGTTCTGCCGTTCCGGCACGGGCTCGGGATCGACGAGGAGGACGGGCTGCGCGTCTCCCTGCGGGGGACGGTCCGGGAGTCCGTCGTCGCCCCGCCCGTCGGCGAGGACGTGCTGCGTGTCGCCGTCTGCGCGGTCCCTCTCATGTCCAACTTCACGGATGTCGACGCGCTGGCCGCCGAGCCCGGAGTCGTCGTGCGGTTCGTGGACCGGCCGGAGGAACTCGCCGACGCCGACCTCGTCATCGTGCCGGGGACCCGGGGAACCGTCCGTGCCCTGGAGTGGCTCCGGGAGCGCGGGCTGGCCGACGCGCTGGTGCGCAGGGCCGCCGAGCGGCAGCCCGTCCTCGGTGTCTGCGGCGGCTTCCAGATCCTCGGCGAGCACATCGAGGACGACGTCGAGAGCCGCAGGGGCCAGGTCGACGGGCTGGGAATCCTGCCCGTGCGGGTGCGGTTCGCCCGCGAGAAGACCCTCACCCGGCCGGCGGGCGAGGCCCTCGGGGAGCACGTCGAGGGCTACGAGATCCACCACGGGGTCGCCGATGTCACCGGCGGCGATCCCTTCCTGGACGGCTGCCGGGTCGGCCAGACCTGGGGCACGCACTGGCACGGCTCGCTGGAGTCGGACGGATTCCGGCGTGCCTTCCTGCGCGAGGTGGCGGCCGCCGCCGGCCGCCGCTTCGTACCGGCGCCGGACACCTCGTTCGCCGCGCTGCGCGAGGAGCAGCTCGACCGGCTCGGCGACCTGATCGAAGAGCACGCGGACACGGACGCGCTGTGGCGGCTCATCGAGTCCGGCGCGCCGCCGGGACTGCCCTTCGTCCCGCCGGGAGCGCCCGCATGAGGACCGTGGCGGTGGTGTGGACCGCCCTGTCTCTTATACACATCTCTGAGCGGGCTGGCA
>KL569181.1:8053-9274 GCA_000715635.1 Streptomyces violaceus
GACGCTGGACCGGCTGCCTGATCCATCCGCAACTCGAAGGCGACTTGGAGGACGACGAAAAGTGACCACCCCCTTTCCGTTCACGGCCGTGGTCGGCCAGGACGATCTGCGGCTCGCGCTGCTGCTGAACGCCGTGTCACCGGCGGTCGGCGGTGTGCTGGTGCGCGGCGAGAAGGGCACGGCCAAGTCGACGGCCGTGCGGGCGCTGTCGGCGCTCATGCCGGAGGTGGACGTCGTCTCCGAGTGCCGCTTCTCCTGCGACCCCGGCTCCCCCGACCCCGGCTGCCCGGACGGGCCGCACGAGCCGGGGGGCTTCGCCTCCCGGCCGGCCCGCATGGTCGAGCTGCCCGTCGGCGCCTCCGAGGACCGGCTGGTGGGCGCGCTGGACATCGAACGGGCGCTGTCGGAGGGCGTGAAGGCCTTCGAGCCCGGCCTGCTCGCCGACGCGCACCGCGGCATCCTCTACGTCGACGAGGTCAACCTCCTCCACGACCACCTGGTCGACCTGCTGCTCGACGCGGCCGCGATGGGCGCCTCGTACGTGGAACGCGAGGGCGTCTCCGTGCGGCACGCCGCCCGTTTCCTGCTCGTCGGCACCATGAACCCCGAAGAGGGCGAGCTGCGGCCGCAGTTGCTCGACCGGTTCGGGCTGACCGTCGAGGTCGCGGCCTCGCGGGAGCCCGAGCAACGGGTCGAGGTCGTACGACGGCGGCTGGCGTACGACGACGACCCGGCAGGGTTCGCCGCCCGCTGGGCCGAGGAGGAGGCCGACGTACGGGCCCGGATTGTGGCCGCGAAGAAACTGCTGCCGTCGGTGCGGCTGGGCGACGACGCGCTGCGGCAGATCGCGGCGACCTGTGCGGCCTTCGAGGTGGACGGCATGCGCGCCGACATCGTGATGGCCCGGACCGCTACGGCGCTGGCGGCCTGGGCCGGGCGTACGGACGTGCTGGCCGAGGACGTACGGCAGGCCGCGCTGCTCGCACTGCCGCACCGCCGGCGCCGCAACCCCTTCGACGCGCCGGGTCTTGACGAGGACAAGCTGGACGAGACCCTGGAGGAGTTCTCCGGGGACGACGACCCGGACCCGGACCCCGACCCGGACCCCGACCCGGACTCGGGGCCGGACGGGCCCGGCGGGGGCGGGGGACAGCCGGCGCCCGAGGACGGACCTCAGGGCGGTGACCAGGAGGCCCGGCCGGAGGCCGAGCAGGACGGGCA
>KL569181.1:9481-9968 GCA_000715635.1 Streptomyces violaceus
GCCGTCGGGAGCCGGCGAACAGTCGGCCGCACGCGCCTCCGAACCGTTCCGGACCAAGGTGCTGAGCGTGCCCGGACTCGGCGAGGGTGCCGCCGGGCGGCGTTCGCGGGCACGGACCGAACACGGCCGGACCACGGGTGCCCGGCGCCCGAAGGGCTCCCTCACCAAGCTGCACCTGGCGGCGACCGTGCAGGCCGCGGCCCCGCACCAGCGGGCGCGCGGGCGCTCCGGGCCGGGACTCGTGGTGCGCCGCGACGACCTGCGGCAGGCCACCCGCGAGGGCCGCGAGGGCAATCTCGTGCTGTTCGTCGTGGACGCCTCCGGGTCGATGGCGGCGCGGCAGCGGATGAGCGCCGTGAAGGGAGCCGTGCTGTCGCTGTTGCTGGACGCGTACCAGCGGCGGGACAAGGTGGGTCTGGTGACGTTCCGGGGGTCGGGCGCGGAGGTCGCGCTGCCGCCGACCTCGTCCGTGGACGCGGCGGCGGGC
>KL569181.1:10197-15030 GCA_000715635.1 Streptomyces violaceus
GGCCCGGAGCCGGTCGCCCTGGCCGGGCGTGCGGCGCGGCTGTTCGCGGCCGAGGGCGTCGCGTCCGTCGTCGTGGACTGCGAGTCGGGTCCGGTGCGGCTGGGGCTCGCCGGGCAGCTCGCGGGTGAGCTGGGCGGCACCGCCGTGACGCTGGACGAGCTGCGGGCCGACTCGATCGCCGGTCTGGTCAAGGATGTGCAGGGTACTTCGAGGAGGGCCGCGTAATGCCGCAGGGACAGCCGAGTGTCGTTCCGGACGATGGTCTGACGACCCGACAGCGCCGGAACCGGCCGCTCGTCTTCGTGCACACGGGCGTCGGCAAGGGTAAGTCCACCGCCGCCTTCGGGCTCGCGCTGCGGGCCTGGAACCAGGGGTGGCCGGTCGGGGTGTTCCAGTTCGTCAAGTCGGCGAAGTGGAAGGTCGGCGAGGAGAACGCGCTGCGCGTGCTCGGGGCGTCCGGTGAGGGCGGGTCCGTCGACTGGCACAAGATGGGCGAGGGCTGGTCGTGGGTGCAGCGCGACGGGCAGATGGACAACGAGGAGAAGGCCCGGGAGGGCTGGGAGCAGGTCAAGCGGGACCTGGCGGCGGAGACGTACAAGCTGTATGTGCTGGACGAGTTCGCGTACCCCCTGCACTGGAGCTGGATCGACACCGACGAGGTCGTGGAGGTGCTGCGGAACCGGCCCGGGACCCAGCATGTCGTGATCACCGGGCGGAACGCGCCCGAGAAGCTCGTCGACTTCGCGGACCTCGTGACCGACATGTCCAAGGTGAAGCACCCCATGGACACCGGGCAGAAGGGGCAGAGGGGCATCGAGTGGTGATGTCCTCGTCCGTCCCTCGGCTGGTCATCGCCGCGCCCGCTTCCGGCAGCGGCAAGACCACCGTTGCCACGGGGCTGATGGCCGCGTTCGCCGCGCGGGGACTCGCCGTGTCCCCGCACAAGGTCGGGCCGGACTACATCGACCCCGGGTATCACGCGCTCGCGAGCGGACGCGTGGGACGGAACCTCGACGCCTATCTGTGCGGGCCGGAGCTGGTCGGGCCGTTGTTCCTGCACGGGGCGCGGGGGTGTGACATCGCCGTCGTCGAGGGCGTGATGGGGCTGTTCGACGGGGCGGCCGGCGAGGGCGAGCTGGCGTCCACGGCTCATGTCGCCAAGTTGCTGCGGGCGCCGGTGGTGCTGGTCGTCGACGCGTCGTCGCAGTCCCGGTCGGTGGCGGCGCTGGTGCACGGGTTCACCTCCTGGGATCCGGAGGTGCGGGTCGGGGGCGTGATTCTGAACAAGGTCGCGTCGGACCGGCACGAGTGGCTGCTGCGGGAGGCCATGGAGCAGGTCGGGGTGCCGGTGCTCGGGGTGCTGCGGCGGGCGCCGCAGGTGGACACGCCGTCGCGGCATCTGGGGTTGGTGCCGGTCGCCGAGCGGCGCGAGGAGGCCCTGGAGGCTGTCGCGGCCATGGCCGCGCAGGTTTCCGAGGGTTGTGATCTGGACGCGTTGACGCGCTTGGCCCGGGGCGCGGGCGCGTTGTCCTGCGCGGCCTGGGACGCGGCCGAGGTGGTCTCCTCGCCCGCCGACCGCCCGGCACGGTCGCACGAGAGACCCCGGCCACGGGTTGCCGTGGCCGGCGGTGAGGCGTTCACCTTCTCCTACGCCGAGCACACCGAGCTGCTCACCGCCGCCGGTGCCGAGGTCGTGCCCTTCGATCCCCTGCGGGACGAGGAACTGCCCGAAGGAACGAGCGGGTTGGTGATCGGCGGCGGGTTCCCCGAGATGTACGTCTCCGAGCTGTCGGCCAATGAACCCCTGCGCAAGGCCGTCGCCGGCCTGGCCGAGAGCGGCGCCCCGGTCGCCGCCGAGTGTGCGGGGCTGCTGTATCTGTGCCGGGAGCTGGACGGGCAGCCGATGTGCGGGGTGCTGGACGCCGGGGCGCGGATGACGCGGCGGCTCACCCTGGGGTACCGGGACGCCGTGGCGGTGGGCGACAGCGTGCTCGCGGCGGCGGGGACACGGATGCGGGGGCACGAGTTCCACCGGACCGCCGTGGAGCCCGGCTCGGGGCCGGATCCCGCCTGGGGGTTCCGGTCCCCGGAGCGGCGGGTCGAAGGGTTCGTACGGCGCGGTGTGCACGCGAGTTATCTGCACACGCACTGGGCGTCCGAGCCCGGTGTCGCCCTCCGGTTCGTGGAGAGGTGCCGGACGTCATGAGCGGCACGCTGGTCGGCGTAGGGGTCGGCCCCGGTGACCCGGAGCTGGTGACGGTGAGGGGCGTGAACGCCCTGCGGGAGGCGGACGTCGTCGTCGTGCCCGTGCCGGCCACTGGGGCGCGCGGGCGGGCCGAGGCGACCGTTGTGCACTACGTGCCCGAGGAGAAGGTCGTACGGGTCGTGCTCGCACTCGACGAGCGGAGCGGCCGGGCGCGGCGTGAGGCGGCGTGGGCGGCGGCCGGGAACCGGGTGGCCGGGCTGCTGGGGAATCGCGGCCGCGTCGCCTTCGCGGCCGTCGGCGATCCCCACGTGCACTCGGCCTTCGCGTATCTCGCGCGGACCGTCGCCGAGTCGGTGCCCGGGGTGGCCGTGGAGACCGTGCCCGGGATCACCGCCGTGCAGGAGTTCGCGGCCCGGTCGGGCGTGGTGGCGCCGCGGGGGCCGGCCGGCGAGGTCGCCGGCGTGTCACGGTCGTTGCCGGACGGCGAGGAGGTGGCACCGCGGGCCGAGACGGCCTGGCCGCTGCCGCCGCTGCCGGAAGCGGCCGGGCGCGAGGTGGTGCTGCGGCCGCCGTCCCTGGTCGTCGGGGTCGGGGCGTCGCAGGGCGCCCCCGTCGAGGAGGTGCTCGGACTCGTCGAGGACACCCTGCGGGAGGCCGGGCTGTCCGCGGCGTCCGTCGCCGAGCTCGCCACCGTCGACACCAAGGCCGAGGAGCCGGGCGTCGTCGAGGCAGCGCGGCGGCTCGGGGTGCCCCTGGTGACGTACTCCGCCGGGCAGTTGGCGGAGGTCGAGGTGCCGAACCCGTCCGACGCGCCGCTCGCCGCCGTCGGCACCCCGTCGGTGGCCGAGGCCGCCGCGCTCGCCGACGGGGGTGAACTCCTCGTCCCCAAGCGGAAGTCGGCCGCGAGCCCGGCGAGGGCGACCTGTGCCGTCGTGCGGCGGCCGGGGGTGGACGGGCTCCGGCCGGGCGCCCGCCCTGACACCTCACGCGACATCGAGACGGCCCCGGTGGCCATCACGTGCCGCGAGACCGTCCGTCGCCCGCAGGGCGCCGAGCCGGGTCCCGGCCCGGCCGGGTCCGAGGCCGTGCTCAACGTCCCGCCGTACCACTCCACTTCCGCCGAGGAGCACCTGTGACCACCCCTCCCGCCCTGCTCGTCGCCGGCCAAGGCACCCGCGACGACACCGGATCCGAGGCGTTCCGCGAGTTCGTACGGAAGCTGGGGGCCCGGCGCCCCGAACTGCCCGTCGCGGGCGGCTTCGTCGAGCTGTCGCGGCCGCCGCTGGGCGACGCCGTCACCGAGCTCGTGGAACGGGGCGTACGACACTTCACCGCCGTTCCGCTGATGCTGGTGCCCGCCGGTCACACCAAGGGCGGCATCCGGGCGGCCCTGGCCCGTGAGAAGGAGCGGCACCCCGGGATCTCGTACACGTACGGGCCCTCGCTCGGCCCGCACCCGGCGCTGCTGGACGTGCTGGAACGGCGGCTGGACGAGGCGCTGGGCGGCACCGCGGGCCGCAGGCCGGGCGACCGGGCCGATGTGACGGTGCTGCTGGTGGGGCCCGGGTCCACGGACCCGGACGCCAACGCCGAGGTGCACAGGGCGGCGCGGCTGCTGTGGGAGGGCCGCGGGTACGCGGGGGTCGAGACGGCGTTCGCGTCGCTGGCGGCGCCGGACGTGCCGAACGGGCTCGACCGGTGCGTACGGCTGGGGGCCCGGCGGATCGTGGTCCTGCCGTACTTCCTGTTCACCGGCGTCCAGCCGGACCGGGTGCGGCAGCAGACGGAGGGCTGGGCGGAGGCGCACCCCGAGGTCGAGGTGCGCTCGGCCGGCGTCATCGGTCCGGAGCCGGAGCTGCTGGACCTGGTGTGGGAGCGGTACGAGGAGGCCGTCAGGGGCCATCACGCGCCCGGGCACTTCCACCAGGGGGCGGACTCGCATGCGCACTGAGAGCGGGCACGATCTGCGGCACCACGGGGACGCGGAGGTCCGGGACGACGGCGGCTCGCTCGTCGATCTCGCCGTGAACGTCCGGGCCGACACGCCCCCGGTGTGGCTTCGGGAGCACATCGCCGCGTCGCTGGGCGGGCTCGCGGCCTACCCCGACGGGCGGGCCGCACGCGCGGCGGTGGCGGCGCGGCACGGGCTGCCGGCGGAGCGGGTGCTGCTGACGGCGGGCGCGGCGGAGGCGTTCGTGCTGCTGGCAAGGGCGCTGAAGGTGCGGCGGCCGGTCGTCGTCCACCCGCAGTTCACGGAGCCGGAGGCGGCGCTGCGGGACGCGGGGCACACGGTCGGCCGGGTGCTGCTGAGGGCGCGGGACGGCTTCCGGCTGGACCCGGCGGCCGTTCCCGAGGACGCGGACCTGGTGGTGATCGGCAATCCGACGAACCCGACGTCGGTGCTGCACCCGGCCGAGACGATCGCCGGGCTCGCCCGTCCCGGGCGGGTGCTGGTCGTGGACGAGGCGTTCATGGACGCGGTACCGGGCGAACGCGAGGCCCTGGCGGGCCGCGTCGACGTCCCGGGCCTGGTCGTGCTGCGCAGCCTGACCAAGACGTGGGGGCTGGCCGGGCTGCGGATCGGGTACGTGCTGGCTGCGCCGGAGACCATCGAGGACCTGGAGCGG
>KL569181.1:15364-15637 GCA_000715635.1 Streptomyces violaceus
CTCCTGGTCCGCCTGCCGCACGCGGCGGCCGTACGCCGACGCCTGCGCGATCTCGGCTACGCCGTGCGCCGCGGCGACACGTTCCCCGGCCTGGACGAGGAGTGGCTGCGGCTGGCGGTGCGGGACCGGACGACGACGGACGGGTTTCTGCGGGCTCTGGAGCGCGCGGTGACGGGCTGACGGTCGCCGTGGGCGGGCCCCCGTGCGCTGATTCCCGGCGGGCCGCGCGTCGGCGCCGTCGGGCTCGTCGAGTTGCCGGCCGGCATCGGGAGG
>KL569181.1:15844-19023 GCA_000715635.1 Streptomyces violaceus
CGCCCCCCGCCGTCTCCGCCTCGGCCGGTGTGCCGGGAGCGGACCCCTGGCGATCGGCGAGGCGGCGCGCAGTCCGGGCCCTCCCCCTGGACCGACTGGACCGATCCCCCGCCCCGCCTGGTGCCCCCGAGCCCGGGAGGTCAGCTCCGGCGGCGTGCCAGGGCCACCGCTCCCCCGCCTACGGCGAGCAGGGCGATCGCGCCGCCCATGACGTACGGGGTCGTCGAGCCGCCGCCCGTCTCGGCCAGGCCCTCCTCGGCGGGTGCGCCCTGCGGCTCGACCTCGGCGGGGGCGTCGGACGGCTCGGCGGAGGGCTCGGCCGGTGGCTGTGCGGCGGGCGCGGCCTTCGGCGTCTCGCAGGTCGCCTCGGCCAGGGTGAGCGTGCCGTTCACCTCGGCCACGTTCAGCTTCAACGGGTTGACGGACACCTCGAGTTCGAGGGCGGTGGCAGCGGCCGTCCGGGTCGTCGTCCGCGTCTTCGAGAGGTCCAGGCGTACGTCTCCCACGCCCGGCACCTCGACGTCCGTCGGGCCGCCGGCAGTCAGGGTGACGCGCTTGCCGAGCACGGTCACCGAGCCGGGCAGGTCGGTCGTGGCGACCGGCTTCTTCCCGGCCTCGCAGACGGCCTTCGCGGTGACCTGCTCGATCTCGATGACCGACAGCAGCGGCAGGCCGGGGACATGGACGCGGGCGCGGGCCAGGGTGGTGCTCCCCTCGGCCTTCGCGGCGGTCGCGGTGGCTCTCGCCTCGGCCGCCTCCGCGCGCAGCACGCTGAAGGGCTGCCCGCCGTTCACCCCCTCCAGGCGGGCGGTCAGCGCGGTCTTCTCGGCGCTCCGCGGCGCCTGGACCTCGTTGAGGGAGACCGCGAGCGGGGCGTCGACCGACTTGTTCAGCAGGGAGACGTCGAGGCCGGTGCGCAGGACGACGGCGCTCGCGCGGCCGTGGTCGCCGGTGGCGTGCGCCGGGCTCACGCCGGTCAGTGCCACAGGCCCGGCGGTGAGGGCCGTGGCCGTCGCCACGGTCGCCAGACGACGTGCGGGCATGCGGAAGGAAGTGCTGTTCACGGTGGGGACTCCAGGAGAGACAGGCTCGGGACCCGGAAAGACTCGTGCACCCGGCGTACGGCGTCAGCGATCTGACGCCTCTTCACTCCAACGTGGCGAGACCGTGGAGGTTTTCGAATCTCTCGGCACAGGCGTTCCCCGGCGTCACCCGGTCGGTTACCCGACCACGCGCCCGTTCAGCACCACCCGGCGCGGTGCCGCGAGGACGCGTACGTCCGCCCGCGGGTCCTCGTCGTAGACGACCAGGTCCGCCGGGGCGCCCTCGTCCAGACCGGGGCGGCCGAGCCAGGTGCGGGCCGTCCAGGTTCCCGCCGCCAGGGCGTCGAGGGGCGGGATGCCCGCGGTGACCAGTTCGGCGACCTCCGCCGCCGCCAGGCCGTGGGCGAGACCGCCGCCGGCGTCGGTGCCGACGAAGACGGGGATGCCGGCGTCGTAGGCGCCCCGGACGGTGTCGTAGCGGCGTTCGTGGAGCCGGCGCATATGGGCCGACCAGCGCGGGAACCGGGACTCGCCGCCGTCGGCGAGCTGCGGGAAGGTCGCGATGTTGACCAGGGTCGGCACGATGGCGACGCCCCGTTCGGCGAACAGCGGGATGAGGTCCTCGGTCAGGCCCGTCGCGTGCTCGATGCAGTCGATGCCCGCCTCGACGAGGTCCTGCAGCGAGTCCTCCGAGAAGCAGTGCGCGGTGACGCGGGCGCCCAGTCGGTGGGCCTCGGCGATCGCCGCCTCCACCGCGCCGCGGGGCCAGCAGGCCGACAGATCGCCGAGGTCGCGGTCGATCCAGTCGCCGACCAGCTTGACCCAGCCGTCGCCCCGCCGGGCCTCCTGGGCGACGTAGGCGACCAGGTCCTCCGGCTCGATCTCCCAGGCGTAGTTGCGGATGTAGCGGCGGGTGCGCGCGATGTGCCGCCCGGCGCGGATGATCTTCGGCAGGTCCTCGCGGTCGTCGACCCAGCGGGTGTCGGAGGGCGAACCCGCGTCGCGGATCAGCAGAGTGCCCGCGTCCCGGTCGGTCAGGGCCTGCTTCTCGGCCACGTCCTGGGGGACCGCACCGTGCCGGTCGAGTCCCACATGGCAGTGCGCGTCGACGAGGCCGGGCAGGGCCCAGCCCTTGACGGTGCGGATGTCGCGGGCGCCGGCGGGACGGTCGTAGGAGACGCGGCCGTCCACCACCCACAGTTCGTCGCGGACGTCCTCGGGCCCGACGAGCACCCGTCCCTTCACGTGCAGCACCGTGCGATCGCTCATGTACCGCACCCTAGTGAGCCGCGGACCTCGACTGCGAGGGGGGACGTACCCGCCGGTTACCCTCGATGCCGTCGGCCCCGTGCAGATGCCGCCCGCCCCGTGAATGGAGAGAGCCCCACCGTGACGCACCCGTTTCTGGACCTGGCCCCGCTCGGCGCGGACCACTTCGCCGCGATCGAGGACCGTGTGGCGCGGCTGCTGAGCACCGAGCAGGACGTCGTGATCATGCAGGGCGAGGCGCTGCTGCCGCTGGAGGGCGCGATCCGTGGCACGGCCGGTCCGGGGACGACGGCGCTGAACGTCATCACGGGCCCGTACGGGCAGACCTTCGGCGACTGGCTGCGGGACTGCGGCGCCACCGTGGTCGACCTGGCGGTGCCCTTCCACACGGCGGTCACGGCCGAGCAGATCCGGCAGGCCTTCGCCGAGCACCCGGAGATCGACTTCGTGTCCCTGGTGCACGCGGAGGCGGCGACCGGTAACACCAACCCGGTCGCGGAGATCGGCGAGGTGGTGCGGGCGCACGGGGCGCTGTTCTACCTGGACGCGGTGGCGTCGATCGGTGCCGAGCCGGTGCTGACGGACGCGTGGGGCGTGGACCTGTGCGTGATCGGGGCGCAGAAGGCGATGGGCGGCCCCGCCGGTGTCTCGGCGGTGTCGGTGAGCGAGCGGGCCTGGGCCCGGATGGCGGCGAATCCGCGGGCTCCGCGCCGGTCGTATCTGTCGCTCCTCGACTGGAAGGAGCGGTGGATCGACGGCGGCCGCAAGGCGCTTCCGCACGCTCCGGCGCAGCTGGAGATGCTGGCGCTCGAGGCGTGCGTGGAGCGGATCGAGGCGGCGGGTCCGGACGCCGTGATGGCCCGGCAC
>KL569181.1:19259-21204 GCA_000715635.1 Streptomyces violaceus
CGCTGGAGTCGGATCCGGCGGTGCCGGTCGCCGCCGGCGGGGGTGCGCTGGCCAAGGAGATGATCCGGGTCAACCACTACGGGGCGGATGCGACGCCGGGCGCTGTGCGGGCGAGTCTGGCGGCGCTGGGAGGCGCTCTTTCCGAGCAGGGGCTGAGCGTGGATGTGGAGGGGGCGCTGCGGGCCGTCGAAGAAGCGTGGAGGTAGTCGTCGGCTGAGGTTCTCGGTTCCTTCGCCCCCGCCGCCCCTTCCCCTTCCCCTTCCCGTCCCCAGGAGCTCCGCCCCTTCGACCCCGCCGGGGGCTGCGCCCCCAGACCCCCGTTTCGGCCTGGACGGCCTCGTCCTCAAGCGCCGGACGGGCTGAAAGACGCCGGTCGGCGCCATGGGCCAGGGGGCGTTGTCAGTGCCCCGTGCCATGCTCCCCGCATGACCACCGACACACCTGCCGACCGCCCCCTGGCCCTCCCCGACGGCCGTCCCGTGCCGCACCTCAGCGGTGACGAGCGGGCCATGCTCGAGAGCTGGCTGGACTTTCACCGGGCCACGCTGGCGCTGAAGTGCGCCGGGCTGGACGACGCGCAGGTGCGGGTCCCGTCGGCCGAGCCGTCCGCGCTGACACTGCTCGGGCTGGTGCAGCACCTCGCCGAGGTCGAGCGGAACTGGTTCCAGCGGGTGACCGCCGGTCTCGGAGTACCGCCGCTGTTCGAGGACCCGACCGGCTACGCGCTGGATCCGGGGCGGGGTCTCGACGAGGCGCTCGGGATCTGGCGGCGGGAGATCGCGCGCGGGCGGGAACTGTGCGCGGGGCTGCCGCTGGACCACGTCGGGCGGGTCGCCGAGGGGCCGGTCCCGGGGATGGAGGTCAGCCTGCGATGGGTGCTGATTCACATGATCGAGGAGTACGCACGGCACAACGGCCACGCCGATCTCCTGCGAGAACGCATCGACGGAGTGACCGGGGCCTGAATTACACGTTCCCCGCGCGACATCTCACATGTAAGCTGGCACACAATTAAGAATTCTTTCAAGAACAGCTTCCCGTATTCTTCTGCCCGCTTTCCCCGGTCCTAAACCCAGAGATTTTGAGGACACTCCGCGAGGAAATTCAGGTAGATCTCGTGGGGATTACATGGCTGTGACGCGTTACACACTGTGACCGCTTCGCCCGATATTTCCGGGGCAATACAGGGCATCTCGCCGCTCCTGCACCTAAAGACTCGCGCCCGCGCGATAACACAGACGCGGCTCACATGTAACCCCGACCGACGATGCAATTTTGAATTTCCCTGGGTAAATTCAATTCGCATGACTGCCGTACAAGCAGATCCGCAAATCGACCGTCCCACCGTGGCCGACGGAGCCGCACTGTGGCGGATGGCGAAGGACTCGAAGGTTCTCGACCTGAACTCGTCCTACAGCTATCTGCTGTGGTGCCGCGACTTCGCGGCGACGTCGGCCGTGGCGCGTGACGAGCACGGCGAGCCGATGGGCTTCATCACCGGGTACGTGCGGCCGGACAGCCCGCGCACCCTGCTGGTCTGGCAGGTGGCCGTGGACGAGGCGCACCGCGGGCGCGGGCTGGCCGCCACGCTGCTCGACGGTCTGGCCGCCCGGACCGTGGCCGACCTCGGGGTGACGACGGTGGAGACCACCATCACTCCGGGCAACACCGCCTCGGAGCGCCTGTTCACGTCGTTCGCCGAGCGTCACGGCGCCCGGCTGGAGCGCGAGGTGCTCTTCGACACGGCCGTGTTCCCCGACGGGCCGCACGACCCCGAGGTCCTGTACCGCATCGGCCCGCTGTCCCACTGACTTCCTGCCCCACCCCCGCAGACTTCCCCCACGTACCGAGGAGCGATCCGTCGTGACCATCACCCAGCCCGACCTGAGTGTCTTCGAGACCGTTGAGTCCGAGGTGCGCAGCTACTGCCGCGGCTGGCCCACCG
>KL569181.1:21396-24601 GCA_000715635.1 Streptomyces violaceus
AGATGTGTATAAGAGACAGGTTTTCGACCGTGCGGTGGGCAGCCGTATGTACGACGAGGACGGCCATGAGTACCTCGACTTCTTCGCCGGAGCCGGGTCACTGAACTACGGGCACAACAACCCGGTCCTGAAACGCGCGCTGATCGACTACCTGGAGCGCGACGGCGTCACGCACGGGCTCGACATGTCGACCACCGCCAAGCGCACGTTCCTGGAGGCCTTCCAGAACCTGCTGCTGCGGCCGCGCGACCTGCCGTACAAGGTCATGTTCCCCGGCCCGACCGGCACCAACGCCGTGGAGGCCGCGCTGAAGCTGGCGCGGAAGGTGAAGGGCCGCGAGTCGATCGTGTCGTTCACCAACGCGTTCCACGGCATGTCGCTGGGCTCGCTGGCCGTGACCGGCAACGCCTTCAAGCGGGCCGGCGCCGGTATCCCGCTGGTGCACGGCACGCCCATGCCGTTCGACAACTACTTCGACGGCACGGTCGAGGACTTCCTGTGGTTCGAGCGACTGCTGGAGGACCAGGGCTCCGGCCTGAACAAGCCGGCCGCCGTGATCGTCGAGACCGTGCAGGGCGAGGGCGGCATCAACGTGGCCCGGCCCGAGTGGCTGCGCGCCCTGTCCGAGCTGTGCGAGCGGCAGGACATGCTGCTGATCGTCGACGACATCCAGATGGGCTGCGGCCGTACCGGCGCCTTCTTCTCCTTCGAGGAGGCGGGCATCGTGCCGGACATCGTCACCGTCTCGAAGTCGATCAGCGGCTACGGCATGCCCATGTCGCTGTGCCTGTTCAAGCCGGAGCTCGACGTCTGGGAGCCCGGCGAGCACAACGGCACGTTCCGCGGCAACAACCCCGCGTTCGTCACGGCCACGGCGACCCTGGAGACGTACTGGGCCGACGGCTCCGCGATGGAGAAGCAGACCCGCAAGCGCGGCGAGCAGGTCGAGCAGGCGCTGATCTCCATCACCGAGGAGAACCTGGCCGACGTCAAGGAGTACCGGGGCCGCGGTCTGGTGTGGGGCCTGGAGTTCCACGACAAGGAGCGCGCGGGCAAGGTCGCCAAACGCGCCTTCGAGCTCGGGCTGCTGATCGAGACCTCCGGCCCCGAGAGCGAGGTCGTCAAGATGCTCCCCGCCCTCACCATCACGCCGGAAGAGCTGGACGAGGGCCTGCGCACGCTCGCCCGCGCCGTCCGAGAGACCGCCTGACACACCAACCGAGCACCACTCATCTAGGAGGCATCGCAGCACCGTGATTGTCCGTTCGTTCAAGGAGATCGAAGGTACCGACCGGCACGTGAAGTCGGCGTCCGGTACGTGGGAGAGCAAGCGCATCGTCCTCGCCAAGGAGAAGGTCGGCTTCTCCCTGCATGAGACGGTCCTCTACGCGGGTACGGAGACGTCGATGTGGTATGCGAACCACATCGAGGCCGTCGTCTGCGTGGAGGGTGAGGCCGAGCTGACCGACCACGAGACCGGGAAGTCGTACACGATCACGCCCGGCACCATGTACCTCCTGGACGGGCACGAGAAGCACACGCTGCGGATCAAGCAGGATTTCCGCTGCCTCTGCGTCTTCAACCCGCCTGTCACCGGACGGGAGGACCACGACGAGAACGGCGTCTACCCGCTGCTCACCGAGGAGGTGTGACGTTTCATGACCGCCACCTACGACACCACCACCGGTATGCCGGACCTCTACCCGAGTCGTGGCGCCGCCGAGGTGCTGACGCCGCGCCAGGACCCGGTCGTCTGGGGTGCGCCCGACGCCCCGGGCCCGGTGGCGCCGGCCGACCTGCTGTCGTTCGAGCGTGACGGCTTCCTCGCCATCGACGAGCTGATCACCGAGGACGAGGTCGCGGTCTACCGGAACGAGCTGAACCGGCTGGTGCACGACCCGGACATGCGGGCCGACGAGCGGTCGATCGTCGAGCCGCAGTCCAAGGAGATCCGTACGGTCTTCGAGGTGCACAAGATCAGCGAGGTGTTCGCCAGGCTGGTGCGCGACGAGCGGGTCGTCGGCCGGGCGCGGCAGATCCTCGGCTCGGACGTCTACGTCCACCAGTCGCGGATCAACGTCAAGCCGGGCTTCGGGGCCAGTGGCTTCTACTGGCACTCGGACTTCGAGACGTGGCACGCCGAGGACGGTCTGCCGCGGATGCGGACGGTGTCGGTCTCGATCGCGCTGACCGAGAACTACGACACCAACGGCGGGCTCATGATCATGCCGGGGTCGCACAAGACGTTCCTCGGGTGCTCGGGAGAAACGCCGAAGGACAACTACAAGAAGTCGCTGCAGATGCAGGACGCGGGCACGCCCTCGGACGAGGCGCTGAGCCAGCTGGCCTCGCAGCACGGCATCAAGTTGTTCACGGGCAAGGCCGGTTCGGCGACCTGGTTCGACTGCAACGCCATGCACGGTTCCGGCGACAACATCACGCCGTTCCCGCGCAGCAACGTGTTCATCGTGTTCAACAGCGTGGAGAACACGGCGGTCGAGCCGTTCGCGGCGCCGGTCCGGCGACCCGAGTTCATCGGTGCCCGGGAGTTCACGCCGGTGCGGTGACGCACCTTCGAGCACCGGGCCGGGCCTCCTCGTGTGGGACGGGAGGCCCGGCCCGGTCATGTTCTCAGCCGGACAGGACGTCCAGGAGACGGTCGACGTCCGCCGGGGTGTTGTAGAGGTGGAACGCGGCCCGCAGATTGCCGGCCCGGTCGGACACCTCGATGCCCGCCCTGCTCAGCTCGCCCTGCCGGTGGCCGAGCCCCGGCACGGACACGATCGCCGAGCCCGGCGCGGACACCGGCGCGTGGCCCAGCCCGTCGAGCCCGGCACGGAAGCGGTCCGCGAGCGCGAGATCGTGGGCGTGCACGGCGTCGACGCCCAGTTCCTCGACCAGCGCGAGCGAGGCGCGCAGCCCGGCGTAGGTGAAGAGAGCCGGGCTGATGTCGAACCGCCGTGCGGACCGGGCGAGTTGCTCGACGGGGCCGTAGCAGCTGTCCCAGGGGACCTCGCCGGCGACCCAGCCGGCGAGCAGCGGGGTGAGCCCGCCGAAGTCCTGCGGGGCGACGAAGAACGCGGCCCCGTGCGGCCCCATGAGCCATTTGAAGCCGACGGCGGCGAGGAAGTCGTCCGCGTCGGCCTCCATCGGCAGCCAGCCCGCGGACTGGGAGGCGTCGACGTAGGTGCGGGCCCCGTGCGCC
>KL569181.1:24740-26745 GCA_000715635.1 Streptomyces violaceus
GTGCCGGGGCGGACGGACTCGGCGAGCCGCTCCAGGGGCACGGCGCGCACCTTGAGGTCGCCGCGCACATGGAACGGGTTCACCAGGGAGGCGAAGTCGCCCTCCGCCGTGAGGACTTCGGCGCCGGCGGGCAGCGAGGCGGCGATCAGACCGCCGTACTCGGCGACCGAGGCGCCGGTCGCGACGCGCTCGGCCGGCACTCCGGCCAGCCGGGCGAAGGACGCCCGGGCGGCCTCCGCGTCCTCGTACAGGGGACCCAGGGGCGTGCCCTCGGCACGCATCCGCACCGCTTGCTGCACGGCGGTGACGGTACGGGCGGGCAGGAGCCCGTTGCTCGCGGTGTTGAGGTAGGTGTGCTTCGGGGTGAACTCGGCACGGACGAGGTTCTCGAAGGTCTCCATGGGACCACTCTGCGTCCCCGGGGAACCCCCCGTCCATTGCCGATATCTGCGTGATGTCGCTAAGAGACGCTTATGGATACGCCCCGACCTGCGGGTTTCAGCGCTGGGGCACCGCACAGCCGTCCGGGCCACACGCGTCCGCGCCGTCGGTGGCTCCGCTGTCGACGATCTTCAAAGGCGCGCGCTCGCCGAACGCCTGCGTCAGGGCCTGGGCGAAGACCTCGGCGGGCTGGGCGCCGGAGACGCCGTACTTCCGGTCGAGCACGAAGAACGGCACACCGTTCGCGCCGAGCTGCGCGGCCTCCCGCTCGTCGGCCCGGACCTCGGCGGCGTACGCCTCCGGGTCGGCGAGCACCGCACGGGCGGCGTCCGCGTCGAGCCCGGCGGCCACGGCCAGCTCCACGAGCCGCTCGTCCTCGCCGAAGACCGAACGCTCCTCGGCGAAGTTGGCCCGGTACAGCACGTCGAGCAGCTGCTCCTGACGGCCGTGCTCCTTGGCGAGGTGGAGCAGACGGTGCATGTCGAAGGTGCTGCCGTGGTCGCGGCCCCGGGTGCGGTAGTCCAGCCCCTCGGCGGCGGCCTGCGCGCCCAGGTTGTCCTCGCCCGCCTCGGCCTGCGCGGCGCTCATCCCGTACTTCCTGGTGAGCATCGTGATCACGGGCTGGATGTCGTCCTTGGCGCGGCCCGGGTCCAGCTCGAAGGAGCGGTGCACGACCTCGACCTCGTCGCGGTGCGGGAAGTCCCGCAGCGCCTTCTCGAAGCGGGCCTTGCCCACGTAGCACCAGGGGCAGGCGATGTCGCTCCAGATCTCGACGCGCATGTCTCGGCTCTCTCCAGCTCGTACGGGTACGGAGACTCCCTCCGCCAAGTGCATGAACGTTCAAGCAGGGGGCTTCATTCCCCGGGCACGGTGAAGCGCAGCCGCATGTGATGATCGCCCGGGCCGACCGGCGACTCCGGGTCCGGCACCCAGCCCTGGCGACCGTAGAAGCCCCGTGCCCGCTCGTTGCCCACATGCACGTCGAGCACGGCCGTACGCACCCCGTCGATCCGCCACTCCTCCACACAGGCGGCATGCAGGGCGGTGCCGATGCCGGAGCGCCAGAGACCGGGGTCGACATGGAACTGGAACAGTTTGACGGTGCCGTCGGGAGCCCCTTCCGCCCTGCGGAAGGAGGCGATCCCGGCCATGCGCCCGTCGCGCACCGCGCACAGCACCCGCCCGTCGGTGCGCCCGATCGCCTCCCGCCACCTGCCCGGCCAGTCGGCACCGTCGTCCGGGAACCCGTCCGGGTAGTACGTGGCCCGGGCCCGCCGATGCAGCGCGGCGACCTCCTCGGCCTCGGCGGGCAGGGCGGTCCTGATCACCAGAGGGGCGACGGCCCCGTTCGTTTCGATCATGCCGCAAAGGACGTGCCTGACGGGGGTGCGGTTCCCCGGCGGGCCTCAGCTGCCGTCCCGCAGGTCCTTCGGCCAGTTCGGGCGGAACTCGATGTGGTCGTACGTCACCACGCAGCCCTCTCCCATCGGGGACTGCGTCATGAAGCCGACCAGGGCCGCGCCCGTCTCCTTCTCCTCGCCCAGGGTGAAGAGGCGGACGAAGG
>KL569181.1:26964-28301 GCA_000715635.1 Streptomyces violaceus
CGGCCGGTGCGGCTCACCCGCAGCCAGACGGAACTGCCCTCCACAGTGAAGGAGTTGGCATCGTCCGAGTGGCCCCGGGTGACGACCGTGCAGACAGTGGGGACGTCCGGGGAGTACTCCAGGCAGAGCTTGGCCCAGGCCCGCTCCCCGACATGCACGTAGAGCACGCCCGCGTCGAAGGCCGCACCGAACCCCACCGTGACCCGGGCGATCAGCTGGAAGTCCCCTTCGGGCGCCCCGAGCAGCCGCGGCGCGTCGGCGGCGGGGTCCAGCCCCTCACCGGTGGGCGGCACGAACCGATCCTGCCTGGGCCCGGCCCACCCGGAGAGCACGCCGTCCTCGTAGGACCAATGACCGTCGGGCCCATAAGTACGCAGACCGAAAGGAAGTTCGGGAAGTTCCAGATCCATCCAACCAACTCTTCCAGGTCCGCCCTCGAGGGGCGCGGGGAACTGCGCGATCAACCACGAACAACCCGCGGCCGACAGCTCACCGCACCCCTACGGCGCTACCGCTCCAAACGCCCGTTGAACCGACGAGGCAGCCCCAGCGGGTTCTCGTCCCGCAACTCCGCGGGCAGCAACGCCGACGGCGCGTTCTGATACGCCACCGGCCGCAACCACCGCTCGATGGCCGTACCGCCGACCGACGTGGACGTAGAGGTCGTGGCAGGGTACGGACCGCCGTGGTGCTGCGCGGACGCGACCGCGACACCCGTCGGCCAGCCGTTCACGAGGACACGCCCGGCCAGCGGCGTCAGCTCCGCGAGGATCTCGGAACCCCGACCCTCACCCGCCGCCTCGCCCTCGGACAACTGCACCGTCGCCGTGAGGTTCCCCGGCAGACGCGACAGCACCGCCTTCACCTCGGCGTCGTCCTCGTAGCGGACCACCACGGTGACCGGGCCGAAGCACTCCTCCAGGAGCAGGTCGTGCTCGCCCTCCGCGGCCAGCCTGCTCGCCGGGACGGTGAGGAAGCCCGCGCTGACGGTGTGCTCACCGCCCGAGCCGGGCGTGACCGGGGAGTCGACGTCGGGCAGCTGGGCGCGCTCGGCGACGCCGGCGACGAAGTTGTCGCGCATGCGGTGGTCGAGCAGGACCCCGGCGTCGGTGTCGCTGACGGCGTCGGTCAGGGACTTCAGCAGGGCGTCACCGGCGGCGCCCGCGGGCGCGAGGACGAGGCCCGGCTTCACGCAGAACTGGCCGACGCCCAGCGTCATCGACCCGGCGAGGCCGGCACCGATCGCCTCGGCGCGCTCGGCGGCCGCGGCCTCGGTGACGACGACCGGGTTCAGGGAGCCCAGCTCGCCGTGGAAGGGGATCGGGACGGGGCGGGCG
>KL569181.1:28503-32241 GCA_000715635.1 Streptomyces violaceus
GGACCAGCGGGTGCTTGATCAGCTCGACGCCCGCCTCGAAGCCGTGCACAAGACCGACGACGCCCTCGGGGATGTCGTGCCGGGCGGCGGCACGGCGCAGCACCTTGGCGACGTACTCGGACAGGGCCGGGTGGTCCGGGTGGGCCTTGACGACGACCGGGCAGCCGGCCGCGAGGGCGCTCGCGGTGTCGCCGCCCGCGACCGAGAAGGCGAAGGGGAAGTTCGACGCCGAGTAGACGGCGACGACGCCCAGCGGCACCTTGTAGCGGCGCAGGTCCGGGATCGGCGGGGTCGCGGTGTCGTCGGGGTGGTTGATGACGACGTCGAGGAAGGCGCCCTCGTCGACTATGTCGGCGAAGGCCCGCAGCTGGAAGCAGGTGCGGGCGAGTTCGCCGGTCAGCCGGACCGGGCCGAGCGCGGACTCGGCGTCGGCGGTCTCGACGAGACCGTCCTTGGCCGCCTGCAGCTCCTCGGCGGCGGTGCGCAGGAAGGCCGAGCGGACGGCGCGGTCGGCGAGTGCGCCCCGCGCCTCGTCCGCGGCCCGGACGGCGGCGTCCACCTCCTGGGCTGTGGCCTCCACCGCAACCTGCTCGCGCTGCTTCCCGGTTCGGGGGTCGACACTCCAGACTGGTGCTGCTGCCACCGCGGGTCCCTCCACATTCGTTGCCGCATGCAATGCCGCAGTATGTACGTCATCACCAGGGATGTTCGATATACTGAACGCTGTCTCTGATGATGAATGCTGTCGGAGACTATATCTCCAGCTTCTCGTCGAACGAAGGGGTCAAGGGCGATGTCGGCAGGCGAGACAGGCGGCGGTGCGCAGGTCAAGAGCGCGGTGCGGACCGTGGAACTGCTGGAGTACTTCGCCGGCCGGCCCGGTATGCACTCCCTCGCGGCGGTCCAGGAGGCCGTCGGGTATCCCAAGTCCAGCCTGTACATGCTGCTGCGCACCCTGGTCGAGCTGGGCTGGGTGGAGACGGACGCGACGGGCACGCGGTACGGCATCGGCGTCCGGGCCCTGCTGGTCGGCACGTCGTACATCGACGGCGACGAGGTGGTCGCGTCGGCCCGCCCGACGCTGGACCGGCTCTCGGACGACACGACGGAGACGATCCACCTGGCCCGCCTGGACGGCACGAACGTCGTCTACCTCGCCACCCGCCAGTCGCAGCACTATCTGCGCCCCTTCACCCGGGTCGGCCGCCGGCTGCCCGCGCACTCCACGTCTCTCGGCAAGGCGCTGCTGAGCACGTACTCGGACGAGCAGGTCCGCAAGATGCTCCCGGAGACGCTGCCCGCCCTGACCGAGCACACGATCACCGACCGGGAGAAGCTCATCGAGGAGCTGCGCCAGGTGCGGGAGCAGGGCTTCGCCGTGGACCGCGAGGAGAACACGCTGGGGCTGCGCTGCTTCGGCGTGGCGATCCCCTACCGCACTCCGGCACGGGACGCGATCAGCTGCTCGGTGCCCGTGGCCCGGCTGACGCCGGCGCACGAACAGCTGGTGAAGGACGCGCTGTTCGACGCCCGGGACCGGCTGACACTGGCCACCCGTAGGCTCTGAGGCATGAATGTCGAGCTGCGCGAGGTACACGACAGCGATCTGCCGGTCTTCTTCCGGCAGATGAACGACCCCGAGGCGCTGCACATGGCGGCCTTCACCCCCGAGGACCCGGCCGACCGGGACGCCTTCGACGCCCACTGGGCCCGGATCCGCTCCTCGTCCGCCGTGATCCGCACGGTGCTGGCCGACGGTGACGTGGTCGGCAGTGCGTCGGTGTACGGGGAGCCGGGCGAGCGCGAGGTGACGTACTGGATCGACCGCGCGTATTGGGGGAAGGGCATCGCGACCGATGCCCTTCGGGCGCTGGTGACGGAGGTGGACGAGCGTCCCCTCTACGCGCGGGCGGCTTCGGACAACGTGGGGTCGCTGCGAGTCCTGGAGAAGTGCGGGTTCCGTACCGTGGCGTCGGCCAGGGGGTACGCCCGCGCCCGGGACGCCGAGATCGACGAGACGGTGCTGCTCCTGGAGGGCTGAGCCGACCGGCCTCTCCCCCGTCCGGCGGAGGCGGATCGTCACCGTGCAGGAGGTGCCCTCGGCCTCCCGCGCGGGAGCCTGATCGCATGACGCAGTCGATCGCTCCCCTCGCCGCTCCCCGCCCCGCCGTTCGTCTCAGCCGCCCCCGGCGGATCCTCCGTACCGCCGCCGTCCTCTCCTGCCTGCCGTACCTCGGGCTCAAGGCCGCCTGGATCGCCGGAAGCCACGTCGGCATCCCCGAGGGGAGCACCCTGCTCGACGACCGGGTCGGCATGGCCGTGATCAACGGTCTCTCCGTGCTGCTGGACAGCGCCGTGATCGTGCTGGCGCTGGTGCTGACCCGGCCGTGGGGGCTGAAGGTGCCCGCCTGGCTGCTGTCGCTGCCCGTGTGGGTCGCCACCGGGCTGCTCGCGCCGATCATGACCGGGTTTCCGGCGCAGCTGGCCGTGAAGGCCTTCGGCGGCGGAGCCGCGCCGGACCAGGGCCATGACTCCTTCCTCCACCCGTGGGTGTTCACCGTGGTGTACTCCGGGTTCATCCTCCAGGGGATCGCTCTCGGCGCCCTGTTCGTGCTCTACGCCCGCGACCGCTGGGGGCACCTGTGGCGCGGCCGAGTGTCGGAGCTGCCCGTCGGAGTCGTCGGGCCCGCCCACCGCGCGCTCGCCGTCGCGGCCGCCGCGCTCGCCCTGCCGCCGCTCACCGTCCACCTGCTGTGGGCCTGCGGCGTCACCGCCGGGCTCAGCGAGGGCCGGGCGGCGGACCGCACCGCCGATTTCTACGTCCTGGAGGCCGTGTACGTGCTGTTCCTCGTCGCGGCCGTCGCCGGCGGCTTCCTGCTGGCCTTCCGGCGCGGCCGGGCCCTGCCCGTGGCGGTGCCGCTCGGGCTCGCCTGGGTCGGCTCGGGTGCCGTGGCCTGCTGGGGCGGCTGGCTGTCGCTGGCCTCCCTCGGCGGTGTGGAGGACCTCGCGGACCGTCCGACGCCGCTGATGAGCCTCGCCTACGCTGGGCAGATGCTCGTCGGCTTCCTCGTCGCCGCCATCGGCGCCTACTACTTCGCCGAGCGCTCGGCCAGGGCCGCGCGGCGGGCGGCGTGAGACAGGCCGCCCGGCTGCTGTTCGGCCGGCGGGCGCGCCTGCGCTGGGTCCATCTGATCCTCGGCGGCGCGCTCGCCATGCCGTATGTGCTGGTCGGCTCGGTGATCATCGGCCCGGCCACCGGCGGCAGGGACGTCTTCGGGTCCTTCCCCCTCCAGCTCGCCTCGTTCGGGGTGGGGCTGCCGATCGCCGCCGTCACGTCCCTGTTCCCGCTGACCCGGCCGCTGGAAGCCGCCGCCGTGCGCTGGCTGTGCGGGGTCGACGCGGACCGGCTCGCCTTCGGACCGGCCCGGACGCGCGGCGAGAAGGGGCGCACGGCGGGCTGGTTCACGCTCCATCTCGGGTTCGGCGGGATCATCGCGGGGATGTCGCTGGCCGTGCCGCCGTTCGCCGTCGCGCTGATCGTGCTGCCGCTCTTCGCGGGGCTGCGGGGCACGCAGCGCGGGCTGCCCGAAGTCCTCGACCATGCCTGGGCGCTGGCGCTCGCGCCGGTCGCGGGCGCGGCGATGCTCGTCACCCTCGCGGGCTGCGCGGCCGGGTGCGGTGCGCTGCTGGCCCGCTGGGCGCCCGAGCTGCTCGGCCCGTCCCCCGAGGGTCGGCTCG
>KL569181.1:32460-33813 GCA_000715635.1 Streptomyces violaceus
AGAGATGTGTATAAGAGACAGGAGCTGCACGATTCGGTCGGTCACGCGCTGAGCGCGGTCACCCTCCAGGCGAGCGCGGCACGCCGGGTCCTCGACTCCGACCCGGAGTTCGTGCGCGAGGCCCTCGCCGCGATCGAGGACACGACCCGGCGTACCGTCGGCGAACTCGACGCCGTGCTGGGCGTGTTGCGCGAGGGCGACGGCCCCGGGACGGCCCCGGCGCCCACCCTCGCCGGCGACCTCGACGGCCTGCTGTCCCGCACCCGGGCGAGCGGGGCGCGGGTGACGGCCGCGGTCGACGCCGACCCGGAGGCGCTGCCTCCGCTGCTGTCCCGCGAGGCCTACCGCATCGTGCAGGAGGGGCTGAGCAACGCCCTCAGGCACGCGAGCCACCGGGTCGCCGTGGACGTGCGGATCGCGGTCGCGGACGGGCAGTTGGAGATCACCGTGGAGAACCCGGTGACCGGCCCCGCGCCCTCCCGGCCCGGCGGCGGCCACGGGCTGCGCGGCATCGCGGACCGGGCCAGGCTGCTGGGCGGGACGTCGACGGCCGGACCGACCGCCGCACAGACCTGGCGTCTGCGCGTACACCTGCCGATGAAGGGACCCGCATGACCCGCCCTGCAACCGTCCGTGTCGTCCTCGCCGACGACGAGCGCATGGTGCGCACCGCGCTGCGCGCCATCCTCTCCGCCGAGCCGGACCTGGAGGTGGTGGGCGAGGCGGCCACCGGTGCCGAGGCCGTGTCGGTCGTACGGGAGCTGCGGCCGGACGTCGTCCTCATGGACGTGCGAATGCCGGAGATCGACGGCATCCGCGCCACCGAGCAGATCCTGGCCACCCTGGACGAGCCGCCCCGGATCGTCGTCGTGACGACGTTCGAGAACGATTCCTACGTGTACGACGCGCTGCGCGCCGGAGCGGTCGGCTTCCTGCTGAAGCGGGCGGACGCCGACGCGCTCGTGCAGGCGGTCCGGCTGGTGGCGCGCAGCGACAGCCTGCTGTTCCCGGCGGCCGTCCGCACGCTCGCGACCGAGCACGCACGCGCGCACCCCGCGCCGCCCGCGTGGGTGGCGAAGCTCACGGGACGCGAGCGGGAGGTGCTGCGGCACATGGCGGACGGGCAGACCAACGCGGAGATCGCCCGCCGGATGGAGGTCGGCCCCGCCACGGTGAAATCGCACGTGGCGGCAGTTCTGGCCAAGACGGGCACCCGGGACCGTACGCAGGCGGTCATCGCGGCGTACGAGGCGGGCTTTGTCAACTAACCGTCGCTAGAGCGACGAGCTTGCACAACGGGCGCCACTAGCTGTGGTGCTGCGTTTGGGTCCCGCCCCTCCGGCTGACTTCGCG
>KL569181.1:33944-35943 GCA_000715635.1 Streptomyces violaceus
CACTAGCTGTGGTGCTGCGTTTGGGTCCCGCCCCTCCGGCTGACTTCGCGGATGGGGCTGGGGTGGTTGACCGCACCCCGCGTCGCCACAACTCCCACGCACGGGCGCGAATGTTGCGGGAGCCGTTCCGGTCCGCGTGCGCAACGACGCCGCAGGACCGGCACGCGAACCAGGCCTGGGAGACCCGGTTCGCTCTGTCAATGTGCCCGCACTCGGCGCAGGTACGGGAGGTGTACGCCGGATCGACGTGCACCACCGGTACCCCGGCTTTGCGGGCCTTGTACGCGATGAACTGCCCCAGCTGGGCGAAGGACCAGCTGGAGTGGGCGGCCCGTTGGGGCTTCCTCAGCCGTACCCGCTCGCGCATGCCCGTGAGGTCTTCGAGGGCGATTCCGCGACCGGTGCGTTCAGCCTCGGCCACCACATGCTTCGCGATCTTGTGGTTGATGTCCTTCGCCCGCCGTGCTTCCCTACGGCGGCGCTTCTTCAGCCGCCGCCTCGCAGACGGGGTGTTCTTCTTCTGGAGCTTCGTGCGCAGGCTGCGCTCGCGGAGCCTGATCCGGTTGAGCTCACGCCCAGCCATGATCTCGCCGTCCGAGGTGGTGGCGATGTTCACTATGCCCAGGTCAATACCGAGGAAGTCCACCGGTTCGGCGTTCGGCTCGGCCTCGGGGACCTCGCAGGTGGCGTTCAGGAACCACATGCCGTCCTGGTGCGCGAGATCGGACTCGCCCTTGCGGTACAGCGCGAGCGTGGCCAGCTGCTCGACAGATGCGGTGAAAGCCACGTTCTTCATCCGCCCGCTGGTGGTCCAGACCGACACCGTCCGCCCGGCGATCTGCCACGAGAGCATCCGGTCGTCGTAGGGCTGAGCACCAAGGGGGCGGAAGGCAACGGGCTTCTGCGTGGCGCGGCGGTAGCGCGCTGAGCCGGGACGACCGAGATGGCCCGCCTTCAGGTTCGCCTTCAGCGTGGTGTACGCGTCGCAGCTCTTCTTGATCGTGTGCTGGGCCGCCTGGGCACCCAGGTTCCAACGGGACTTGACCTGCTCGTAGGTGAGCTTGCGCAGGGCGAAGTTCTTGACCTCCCCGCGTTCGAAGGCGACCCCGCTCACCCAGGTGGCTGCCTCGTTGCAGGCGCGCAGGGTCGCCTCCAGAGCCGCCGCCTGTACGGGCGTCGGCAGCAGCCTGACCTGCACCACCAGCTTCACGATCAGCGATCGTAGACACCCGCACGACACCCCACCACACGTTCTCCGCCGCTCACCCCATCGAGTGACCCCTGCGCCCCGGCCTGACTCGCCGGATGAACGCCGGATGAGAAAACGGACGGGTGGGAACGATCCGCCCCTCCTGGCTCGTCCTCATGTTCGGGATGAACAAGACGATCAGGCGTGCATCGGTCTTCGCGCTGCTCCTTGTGTTCGCTCTGCTGGTCAGGGCGACCTGGGTGCAGTTCTACGACGGCCAGGCGCTCGCAGACGACAAGGACAACCGGCGGAACGCCATCGAGACGTACTCGGCGCCGCTCGGGAACATCATCGTGGGCGGCCGGTCGGTCACCGGCTCGACCCCGACGAAGACGGGCGACCTCAAGTACAAGCGCACCTACACGGACGGTGAGCGGTACGCGGCGGTGACGGGCTACGCCTCGCAGGCGTATGCGCCGACCCAGCTGGAGGGCATCTACACCGACCTCCTGAACGGCACGGACAACCGTCTGAAGTCCGTGATGGACACCGTCACCAACCAGCGGGCCGAACCGGGCAACGTGGTCACCACGGTCGACCCGGACGTGCAGAAGGCGGGGATCGACGCGCTCGGCGACAAGAAGGGCGGCGCCGTCGCCATCGACCCGAAGACCGGGAAGATCCTCGCGGTCGTGTCGACGCCGTCGTACGACCCCTCGTCGCTGACGGACGCCAACACCGCGGGAGTGGCCTGGAAGAAGCTCACGAGCGACCCGGAGAAGCCGCTGACCAACCGTGCGCTGCGGCAGG
>KL569181.1:36130-38025 GCA_000715635.1 Streptomyces violaceus
GCCTCCCTCGCGCCATCAGAGATGTGTATAAGAGACAGGCGCTGGAGGACGGGCTGTACGACTCGGTGGACGACAAGACCGACAGCCCGGACCCGTACACGCTGCCGGGCACCAGCAAGGAGCTGTCGAACGAGAACCCGAACGCGCCCTGTACGAACGCCACGATCCGCACGGCGCTGCAGTACTCGTGCAACAACGTCTTCGCGAAGATGGCCGTCCAGCTCGGCCAGGAGAAGGTGAAGGCGATGGCCGAGAAGTTCGGCTTCAACGACGACAAGCTGGATGTGCCGGTCCGGGCCTACACGAGCGTGTACCCGTCGGACATGTACCCGTCGCAGACCGCCCTGACGGGCATCGGCCAGTTCGACGTCACCGCGACCCCGCTGCAGATGGCCATGGTGTCGGCGGCCATCGCCAACGGCGGCAAGCTGGTCTCGCCGCACATGGTGTCGCAGATCACCAACAGCGGCGGGGACGTGCTGCAGGACTACGACGACGAGGCGGACACGAAGGAGATCGTCAGTTCCTCGACCGCCGAGCAGTTGCAGTCGGCGATGCGGACGGTCGTGGACAAGGGCACCGGTTCGAACGCGCAGATCCCGGGCGCGACCGTGGGCGGCAAGACGGGTACGGCCCAGCACGGCGAGAACAACAGCCAGGTGCCGTACGCCTGGTTCACCTCGTACGGCAAGTCCGACTCGTCGGGCAAGGAGGTCGCCGTGGCGGTCATGGTCGAGCAGTCCGGCGCCGCCCGCTCGGAGGTCAGCGGCAACGGCCTGGCGGCGCCCGTCGCCAAGGCGATGATGGAAGCGGCGCTGAAGGACTGAACCTCCGACTGAACCTCCGCTGCACGAAAGCCGTCTCTACAGACAGATGGGCCGCCCCCTTCCCCCCGGGGGCGGCCCTTCGCCTTGACCCAAGTCCTACTTGGCTCCGAGCAGCTGCTCGATCGGGTCGATCGCGAAGTACACGAGGAACAGCGCCGAGGTCCCCCACAGCAGCCAGTGGACCTCCTTGGCCTTGCCGAGCACGGTCTTGATGACGACGTAGGCGAGGAAGCCGGCGCCGATGCCGTTGGTGATGGAGTAGGTGAACGGCATCACGGCGATGGTGAGGAACGCGGGGATGGCGATGTCGTAGCGGTCCCAGTCGATGTGCTTGACCTGGGTCATCATCAGGAAGCCGACGGCGACCAGGGCCGGGGCGGCCGCCTGGAGCGGGACGATGGTGAGCAGCGGGGTCAGGAACAGCGCGAGGCCGAACAGGCCGCCGGTGACGAGGTTGGAGAAGCCGGTGCGCGAGCCCTCGCCGACGCCGGCCGCCGACTCGATGTAGGAGGTCGCCGAGGAGGCCGAGGCCGCTCCGCCCGCGACCGCGGCGGCACCGTCGATCAGCAGCACCCGGCCGAGGTTCGGGACCTTGCCCTCCTCGTCCAGCAGACCCGCCTCGGCGCTGACGCCGACGACCGTGCCCATGGTATCGAAGAAGTCGGACAGGATCAGGGTGAAGATCAGCAGGACGACCGTGATGACGCCGACGCCGGGGGCGCTGAACGCGCCGAACAGGTCGAAGTCGCCGATGAGTCCGAAGTCGGGGGTGTCGACGAGGTTGCCGGGCCAGGACGGTGTGGTCAGGCCCCAGGTCTTGATGTCGGCGATGGAGTTGATCACCAGCGCCACCGCCGTCATGCCGACGATGCTGATCAGGATGGCGCCCTTGACCTTGCGGGCGAGCAGGCCGATCGTCAGCAGCACGCCGAGGCAGAAGACGAACATCGGCCAGCCGGCGAGGGTGCCGGTGCCGCCCAGCTGAACGGGCACGGTGGTGTTCGCGGCGTCCGGGATGCGGCTGACGAACCCGGCGTCGACGAAGTCGATGAAGGCGATGAACAGGCC
>KL569181.1:38181-40330 GCA_000715635.1 Streptomyces violaceus
TCAGAGATGTGTATAAGAGACAGGGCTGGGGTATGGCGTGCATGACGGCCTCGCGCAGACCGGTCACCACCAGCACGCAGATCAGCAGGCCTTCGAGGACGATCAGGCCCATCGCGTCGTCCCAGCTCATCAGCGGGGCGATCTGGAAGGCGACCACGGCGTTCAGGCCGAGTCCGGCGGCCAGCGCGAGGGGCAGGTTGCCGCCCACGCCCATGATGATCGTCATGACCGCGGCCACCAGGGCGGTGGCGGTGGTGAGTTGGACGGCGTCCAGCTGGTGCCCGAACTTGTCCTTCGCGCTCCCCAGGATGATGGGATTCAGGACAAGAATGTAGGCCATCGTGAAGAACGTGGCGAAGCCGCCGCGTATCTCACGGCCGAAGGTGGACCCCCGCTCGGAGATCTTGAAGAACCGGTCGACGCTGTTCACCGCCGGTGGTGCGGCGTCGGACCGGTCGGCCACCTTCTGCGATTCGGACATGACGAGTGCTCCTTGATGCCTGGGTGATCGGTGTGCGGATGCTGGCTGGATTGTTCCCGCGTTGAACCACGTTCAGGTTTTCTTCGTGTTACGGAATCGAAGTCCGGCCCGCCATACGCCGTTCGAAGCTCCGTACGAACCATCCTGACGAACGCTGCTACGCTTCCCGATCTCGTCCGGGCCTCCCCCGGATGATCACATGTCATCTACATGACACGCACAGGCGCCCCCGCCCGGGAGCGCCCGAAGCCGCTGCGAGGAGAGGTCGCCCGTGGGCACAGTCGTCGACGACGCCGCCTCCGTGGAGTTCCACGCCTTCTTCGAGCGCCATTACGCCGAACTGTCCCGCCTCGCCTACCTGTTGACGGGTGAGTCGGACACCGCCGACGACCTGGCGGCGGACGCGTTACTGGCGCTGTGGCACCGCTGGGACCGGGTGCGCGCCGCCGACCATCCGGCGGCGTACGCCCGCGGGGTGGTCGCCAACCTGGCCCGCACCCGTATCCGCAGTGCCGTGCGCGAGCGACGGCGCATCGCCCTGTTCTGGTCGCAGCGCGAGGAGAACACCGAGAACCCGGACGTCGCGGGCGTCGTCGACGTCCAGGAGGCGTTACGCAGGCTGCCGTTCCGCAAGCGGGCCTGTGTGGTGCTGCGGCACGCGTTCGACCTGTCGGAGAAGGACACCGCGCTCGCCCTCGGCGTCTCGGTGGGTACGGTGAAGAGCCAGACCTCGAAGGGAATGGCCGAACTGCAGCGGTTGCTGGGCACGATGGGAGTGCCGCAGCGCATGCACGCGGCGGTGGGCGCGCCCCGGCGCTCACCCGCCGTGGAGAGCTTGCGGGCGCGCACCGGTGAGGGCGGAGGGAGGGACCGATGACCATGCGGCGGGACGTGCACGAGGAGCTGCGCGCCCGGCTGCACGAGGCGGCCGGGGGGCACGAGCCCGACCGGGAGAGCATCCTGGCCCGGGTCGAGCGCGGCATGGCCGGTCCGGCCGCGTCCGCCCACCTGGCGACGCGTCCGCCGGTGTTCGGCTGGATGCGGGTGGCCGGTGCGACGGCCGCGGTGGCGGGCGTGCTGGCGGTGGGCGGTTACGCGGTCGCGTCCGCGGTGAAGGACGAGGCCGCGCCGCAGCAGCAGGAGGTGGCGACGTCACCGACACCGACGCCGTCGCCGGACGCGACGAGCCGGGCCCCCGCGCCACCGGTGGATCCCACGCCGACCACCTCGCCGGAGCGCCGCGAGTCCGCCCCGCCGCCCTCCGGGAAGCCGAGCGCCTCCGTCACCGCGCGGCCACCCGCCGCCACCGAGGACGGGCCGCTGTGGTCGGACGGCTCGGTCGACCCGCACAGCAACGACTTCTGGGCGCAGAGCAACATCACGATCAAGACCCGCGAGAAACTGACCGCGCTGACCGTGCGGTTGCGCGTCGCCCAGACCGGCGGGGTCTCCGACGCGGGCGCCTGGCGCTCGCTGCCCGAGAACGACTTCACTCTCACGGTGGGCGAGCAGGACGGCTTCCTCGTCTACACCTGGACCCTCAAGGAGGGCCGTAAGGTCCGGGCGGGCGAGTGGGTGTTCGCGGGCCAGTTCGACCACGACCGCGGGGGGCGGGACGCGGGCACGGACCGCTACACGGTGACGGCCGCCACGGGGTCGGACCGGCTG
>KL569181.1:40570-41873 GCA_000715635.1 Streptomyces violaceus
GACTCTTAGGTCCCCCGTTCGGCCATTCGGCCTCGGCCGGCTCGCGCGGGGTGCCGCGCCGGGGTGCCGTGGACACGGATGCGTGCCGGCCCGCCCGGCCCACCGGGAAGTCACCTGGCCGCTTCGCCGCCTGTCGGGCTCCGGACCGATTCCGCGGTGCTCCGCACCGCCACCACCACACGCGATTCCTCCCGGGCGTGAACGCCCAAGGTTTCTCGCAAAAACAAGCCGAAGACGCGGCAACCCTTTCCTCACCGGTGGCGACCACTACACGCAAGAACCACCCCCCCATTCGAGGAATCGGTACATGACTGCACCAGCAGAACAGCGCGTCCGCCACCGCCGTAGCGTCATCAAGCGGCGGGGTGTGATCGCCGGGCTGTCCGCGTTCGGTATCACGGGAGCGGCGATCGTCACCACGTCGATGCTGTCCACGGCGGGCGCCGCGTCCTCCTGGCCCGCGGACAAGGGCAGCGAGCCCGTGTCGAAGACCATCTCGGTCTCCGGTGTGCGCGACGGCGGGATGAAGAAGTTCTACGGCAGCGGCGCGCTCGGCGGCGACAGCCAGGAGGAGGGCCAGGACCCGCTCTTCGAGCTGGCGGACGGCGCCACGCTGAAGAACGTCATCATCGGCACCCCGGCCGCGGACGGCGTGCACTGCAAGGGCAGTTGCACGCTGCAGAACGTGTGGTGGCTGGACGTCGGCGAGGACGCGGCCAGCTTCAAGAGCAAGTCCGCCTCGGCGGTGTACAAGGTGATCGGCGGCGGCGCGAAGAACGCCGACGACAAGGTGCTGCAGTTCAACGGCGCCGGCACGCTGAACGTGTCGGGCTTCCAGGTGCAGAACGCCGGCAAGCTGGTCCGTTCCTGCGGCAACTGCGGGACGCAGCACAAGCGCACGGTCGTGCTCAACGACATCGACGTGACGGCTCCGATGAACTCGATCGTCGGCGTGAACGAGAACTACGGCGACACGGCCACGCTGTCGAAGATCCGCATCCACGGTGACAGCAAGAAGAAGATCAAGACGTGTGTGCGCTTCACGGGCAACAACACGGGCAAGGAGCCCACGGAGCTGAAGCCGCCCGGCCCGGACGGCAAGACCTGCAAGTTCAAGGCCTCCGACATCAGCTACCAGTGAGGCAGCGGCCCATGTGAACCTCCGGCCGGCCCGAATCCCCCCTCGGGCGGCCGGATGCCGGACGTCCGGGCCCCCAGTCGGACCTTCGGCACCCGACCCTCCGGAGCCCCCCTCCGGACGGTCGTACGGTACTGGCCGAGCCCCCCTCGGCCAGTCGGCAGG
>KL569181.1:42069-42910 GCA_000715635.1 Streptomyces violaceus
GAACCGGCGGGGGCGTCGTCGTGCGTGCCCTGATCCGGACGACCCCTAGTCCATCGTCGAGCCGATGGTCGTGGAGCCGGTCGTCAGGAACGTCGTCGCGGGGAGGGAGCCGTCCGCCTTGCGTGCTCCGTACGCGCCGGCCGCGTCCGTCGACCTGAAGGGCGGGGTGGCGACGCCGCTGTCCCAGTTGTTGCCGGCGGAGACCGTCGCGGAACCCCGCTTCACGGGGCCGCCCTTGTCCTTGACGGCGAGGTTCTTGCCGAGGCGGGCCTTGCCGGTGGCGAAGTAGAAGCCGTTCTGGGCGTTGGCGTACGCGGTGTTGCGGTTCAGGGCGATGGCGCCGGTGTTGGAGTTCTCGGTGAAGCCGTGCAGCGTGTTGTCCCAGGCCGCGTTGTTGTTGACGACGTGCGCGACAGAGGCTCCCCCGCCGCCCAGTTTGAAGCCGTTGCCGTTGCCCTCGAAGGCCGGGTCGTTCCAGCGGTTCCTGCCGTTGCCGAAGGCCCAGGAGTGCTCGAGGGTGACCGGCGAGGAGAACTGCCAGAGGTCGAGGCCGTCGTCGGAGTTGTTGTACAGCCGGGCGCCGGTGATCCTGTTGCCCGTCCCGGAGCCGAACTTCACGGCGATGCCGTCGGCGTTCTGGCCGTGTCCTGCCGGGTCGTAGTTGCCGTGGCTGTCCAGGTTCTGCACCAGGTTGCCGGTGGTGCCGTCGCCGCGCAGGGTGAAGCCGGAGTCGCCGTTGCCGGCGGTGACCAGGTTCCTGAACACGCCGCCGGACGAGGAGGTGGCGACGAAGCCCTGGGCGGGGGCGTTGACGAAGGCCAGGTCCTGGACGGTCCAGTAG
>KL569181.1:43150-43392 GCA_000715635.1 Streptomyces violaceus
GTCCTGGACGGTCCAGTAGTCGCCGTAGAGGCCGGCCAGCCAGGAGCCGGCGGGCAGCTTGGAGCCGTCGATCCGCACCTTCTCGCTGCCGTACGGACGCAGGGTGATGCGTGCCGAACTCGTGCCGTTCGCTGTGGACTTGAGGGTCGCGGCCGGGTAGTAGGTGCCGCCGCGGACCTGGATGGTGGTGCCGGCGGTGGCGTTCTTCACGGCCGCTTCGAGCTGGGCCGCGGTGGAGACGG
>KL569181.1:43667-44938 GCA_000715635.1 Streptomyces violaceus
CCGCTCGACAGCCCGAGGTACACGCCGCCCGCCCCCGCGGCTATGGCCACGGCGGCGGCGATGGTGAGCGTACGGGTCCTGCGGTGGCGTCCGGTGCTGAGCAGCACGGAGCGTTCCTTTCCTGGGGAATGAGGGCCGGGAACGGTTCGGAGGGGCCCGCTCCGATCCGTTTCCGCCCAGCAGTCGCCGCCGCGCGGGGAAAGGGTTGCCGCCGTCACGTGCGGAGGTGTGCCCGGGTTCCGAAACTTTCGGAACCACTGGCCTCATGCACACCCGTTGACGCACTGCCCCCGCCCGATGAAACTCCGAGAGCCGCTACCCAACAGAATCCCCCAGACTCCGACAGGAAGTGTCATGCGCCCCCGCACGCTTCTGCTTCCGTTCCTGGCCCTTACCGGCCTCCTCCTGACTCTCCTCACGGCGCCGCCCAGCACCGCAGACCCCGGAGCACCACCCGTGAAGCACTCCAAGTACGCCGGCTATCTCTTCGCCTATTTCACGGGTGAGGGCACCGCCGACGGCGAGCAGATCCGTTACGCCCTCAGCCGGGGCAACGACGCGCTGCACTGGCGTGAGCTGAACGCCGGCAAGCCGGTCCTGACGTCGACGATCGGTGAGAAGGGGCTGCGCGACCCGTTCGTGATCCGCTCCCCGAAGGGCGACAAGTTCTATCTGATCGCCACCGACCTCCGGATGTACAAGAACTCCAGCGGGAGCTGGGACGACGTCCAGCGGCACGGCAGCAAGTCGATCATGGTCTGGGAGTCCACCGACCTCGTCCACTGGACCGACCAGCGCCTGGTGAAGGTCTCCCCGGACACCGCGGGCAACACCTGGGCCCCGGAGGCCTACTGGGACGACAAGCTCGGTGAGTACGTCGTCTTCTGGGCGTCGAAGCTGTACGCCGACGACGACCCGGACCACAAGGGCGACACGTACAACAAGATGATGTACGCGACCACGAAGGACTTCCGCACCTTCAGCGAGCCGAAGGTCTGGAACGACCCCGGCTACTCGGTCATCGACTCCACGGTCGTGAAGCACAAGGACGAGTACTACCGCTACACCAAGGACGAGCGGGACCCCACCTCCTCCAGCCCCTGCTCGAAGTTCATCACCGGCGAGAAGTCCACCTCCCTGACCTCGACGAAGTACGACTTCGTGGCCGACTGCATCGGCAAGGGCGCGATGGACCGCGGTGAGGGCCCGACGGTGTTCAAGTCGAACACCGAGAAGAAGTGGTACCTGTTCATCGACGAGTACGGCGGGCG
>KL569181.1:45161-47689 GCA_000715635.1 Streptomyces violaceus
CCTGCCGTTCGAGACCACCGACCTCGCCTCGGGCAAGTGGACCCCGTCCACGAACTACCAGCTCCCGGCGAGCCCCCGGCACGGCACGGTGCTCCCGGTGACGCAGAAGGAGTACGACCGCCTGCTGGCGGCCTACCCGAGCACTCCCACCTCGGTGGTGGACGCGACGGCCAAGCACCAGAAGGGCTACTCGATCGTCACGGACAGCGCCTCGAAGGTCGTGCTGCCGATGGAGCCCAAGGCCGACCTGCGCGGCCTCGCCCCGAAGCTGTGGGTCGGTGAGGGTGCCGAGCTGAGCCCGAAGTCCGGTACGCGCCGCGACTTCCGCACGCCGCAGAAGTACACCGTGACGGCCGCCGACGGGACGAAGCGCACCTGGACGGTCGAGGCGGTCCGCACCCGCAGCCCGATCCTGCCGGGCCTGAACGCCGACCCCGACGTGCACTATCTCAACGGCAGATACTGGATCTACCCGACGACGGACGGCTTCGAGGGCTGGAGCGGCACCAAGTTCAAGGCGTACTCGTCGAAGGACCTGGTCAACTGGAAGGACCACGGCGTCATCGTCGACCTCGGGCCGGATGTGAGCTGGGCCGACAAGAACGCCTGGGCTCCCGCGATCGCCGAGCGCGACGGCAAGTACTACTTCTACTTCTGCGCCGAGCAGCAGATCGGCGTGGCGGTGGCCGACTCCCCCGCCGGCCCCTTCAAGGACGCGCTCGGCAAGCCGCTGGTCGCCAAGGGCGGGGCGCTCAAGGGCCAGATGATCGACCCGTCGGTCTACACGGACGACGACGGCCAGGCGTACCTCTACTGGGGCAACGGGCACGGGTACGTGGTGCCGCTCAACGACGACATGGTGTCCTTCGACCCGTCGAAGGTGAAGGACATCACCCCGGACAACTTCCGCGAGGGCTCCTTCGTGATCAAGCGGAAGGGCACGTACTACTTCATGTGGTCGGAGGACGACACCCGCAGCGAGAACTACCACGTGGCGTACGCGACGGGACCGTCCCCGCTCGGACCGTGGACCAAGCGCGGGACGATCCTGGAGAAGCGGCCCGAGTACGGCATCCTCGGCACCGGTCACCACTCGGTGGTGAACACGCCCGGCACCGACGACTGGTACATGGTCTACCACCGCTTCGCCCTCAACGGCCCGGGCCTGCCGGGCGGCGACGGCATGCACCGCGAGACCACCATCGACCGCATGGAGTTCGCGGCCGACGGCGGCATCAAGCCGGTGGTGCCGACGCTGGAGGGCATCGAGCCGGTACGGCGGTGAGCCTCACAGGACGTCGTCGAGCCAGCTGACGACCTCGTCCTGCATCGCGTGGGTGAAGACGTGGCCGAGCTCCGGCCACGTCTTCATCCGTATCCGCTGCTCGGCGTGGCGTGAGCCCCAGACGGCACGCAGCTTGTCGTAGGCGGCCCGTACGCCCTCGGCCGGGAAGAGCGTGTCGAGCCCGCCGTTCATGAACAGCATCGGTCTCGGGGCGGCGATGCTCGCCACGTCGGGGATGTCGAGGTGCCGGGCGAGCCCCGGGTGCAGCATGTAGTACGCCGACTGCCCGCGCAGCGTGTTGTTGCCGGGCACCATCATCTCCTTCAGACCGGTCATCCAGCACACACTCGCGGCGGCCGCGATGTGGTCGCTGAGGGCGGCGGTCTGCCAGGCCCGGTAGGCGCCCATGGAGAAGCCGACGGCCGCGACCCGCCGGGCGTCCACCCGGTCGAGCCCCGCCAGGAAGGCGGCGGCCCGCTGGTCCTCCCGGGCCATGAGCCCGGCGAGCGAGGAGCCGAGGTTGTAGAAGTTGGAGGCGAGGGCCTGCTGCTGCTCGTAGGCGAGGGGCCCGCGGTCGCCCCAGCCGAGCGCGTCCAGGCACAGCACCACATAGCCGCGCCGGGCCAGTTCGTCGCCGACGAACCGCCCGCTGAAGTACTTGTCCGCCCAGGCCCGGGCGGAGGCGAGACGGGTGTCGTCGTACCAGGGCCGGACGAGCTTCTCCTTCCCGATGTCGAACCTGGCGCCGTGGTCGTGCAGGAGCAGCACGGCGGGGAAGGGCCCGTCGCCGTGCGGGGTGAGCAGGGCGCCGCGCACGCGCTCGTAGCGGGTGAGGGAGACGGTCACCAACTCGCGCGTGTAGTCGTGCCCCTGAGTCCGCCCGGTGTACTCCGGCGCGAACGGCACCCGGTCCTGCCGTTCGACGAGGAGGTGCTCCTCGACCGTGGCCCGGGCGGCTCGCCGCCAGGCGCGGAAGTCGCGGATCGGGGACGTCCCCCAGGCGAGCGGGAAGGTCAGCCGCTCCTTCAACGCCGGGTGGAAGTCGGGCAGCGGGCCGTCCACGACGGCCGCCTCCGCCCCGGTCACCGCTCCCCCGGCCAGCAGCGCCGACCCCGCCCCGACCACGAAGCCGCGCCGGCCGAGCAGTTCATGGGCGTCCATACGGCCTCCCCGCTCCGGCGTGCCGCAGCACGTACCGTTCGACCGCCGCCGGGGACGTGAGGGCGCGGTAGCCGTAGACGTC
>KL569181.1:47932-48158 GCA_000715635.1 Streptomyces violaceus
GGCGGGCGGGCCGGCCGTTGAACCACGAGCCGGTGTCGCGGAACCGTTCACCGCCGTAGTCCGCGACGGCGGCGGACGGCCGGCCGCCCGGATAGCGGAAGACATTGCGCTCGGAGAAGATCGCGGACTCCACGCCGACGCCCAGGGCGTAGAGCGGTGCCCGCCCCCGGTGGACGTTGTTGACGACGTGCACCTGCCCGAAGCGGACGCGCGGGGCGCGCTGCAC
>KL569181.1:48323-49186 GCA_000715635.1 Streptomyces violaceus
CCTGCCCGAAGCGGACGCGCGGGGCGCGCTGCACGATGCCGCTGAACAGGTTGCGGGCGAAGGTCACCTTGAGATGCCCCCGGTCCCGGTCACCGCGCCCGTCGCCCGAGCCGATGAGGAGCGCCTTGTCGTGGTCGTCGAACCGGCTGTCGGAGACGGTGACGAAGTCGGAGCCGTCCTCGATGTCCAGCAGCCCGTCGTGCCGCTGGACGCGCTCGCCGTGAAAGCCGAGGGGTGCCTGGCGGTCCGGGAAGCGGCCGTCGGTGAAGGTGCAGTGGTCGATCCAGATGTTCTTGCCCGTGATCACGGTCAGCGCGTCGAAGCGGGCGTTCCAGCTGCCGCTCGTGCCGTCGTCCGGGGACCAGCTGGTGAAGTGGTCGACGGGCGCCTCCAGATGGAGGTTGCGCACGATGATGTCGCTGCCGGTGTTGACGGTCAGGAACACCCCGAGCAGCCGGGCGTCGCGCCCCACGCCCACCAGCGTGGTGTTGCTCGGCACGGTGAGCTGGATCTGCGCCTTCTCCTTGTTCGAGCCGGTCTGGCGCAGCTGCCGCTGCTGCTTGCAGTGGTCGAAGCGGGTGTCGGACCAGGCGGCGCCGTCCTCGCCGAAGCAGGACATGTACTTGCCGAGGTCGTATCCGGGCGCGTAGTCCTGCTCACCGAGCAGGGAACCGTCGTCGGCCTCGTGCCCGGAGATGTCGCCGACGACCCGGATCACCTTGGGCGCGGTGGGATCGCCGTCGTTGGCGAGGGCCGCCTTGAGCTCGGCGCGGGTGTCCACCGTCCAGGTCCTGCCGCCGGCCCCACCGTCGGTGCCCGAGCCGTTCGAGGCCCAGCCGACGGGGGCGTGCTCGGCGGCGGAG
>KL569181.1:49401-50429 GCA_000715635.1 Streptomyces violaceus
CCGGCCACAGCAGGCACACGCCGAGGAGGAGCACCGCCGCCCTACGCACAGGGCCTCCAGTCACCGAGGTAGTTGTCCCTGGTGTGCGACGTGGCCTGGGACCGGCCGAGTTGGGGCCGGTTCTCCGGTGCGGAGACGGCGGCACCCGGCCCCGTGTTGCGGTACTCGGCGAACCGCATGGTCTGCCACGGGTAGTTCTCGCGCATGTTGGTGTAGGGGGTCACCGCGTCGATGCCGGGCCCGATCCGGGTCTCCCGCACGACCAGCGACGGCCAGGCCGTGGTCTCGTACGACGGCACCCAGGGCCGGGCCAGTTTGTACGCCGCGTCCTCGGCGCCGGAGGTGATGCGGCAGCGGACGGCGAGGATGCCGTACGGGTTCGCCCGGGCCGTGGAGGGCGCGAAGACCATGCCCTTGGGCGTGAAGTCCACGTCCCGTGCCAGCGTGCGGAAGTGGCACTGCTCGAACACGGCGGTCGCCCGCCCGAAGACGAAGTCGACGTCCCCCTCGATGTAGCAGTTCCGGAAGTACTGCCGGTCGAAGGTGTCGAGGGCGGTGGTCTCTACGAAGAGGGTGTCCTGGTGAGCCAGGAGACGCACGTTCTCGAAGCGGGTGCGGTCCCCGTACGTGTACGAGGCGACCGCCTGGGTGCCCGTGATGTCGGGGTGGTCGGCGCGCAGCCAGTCGTTGGCCAGGGTCAGCTCGCGGACAGTCAGCCCGGGGGCCGCGGAGGTGAAGGTCGCGGAGCCCGCCGTGCCATAGGTGCCCGAGCCGTCCGGCTTGGGCGTGCCGTTGGCGTTGTCGTACACGATGACGGCGTCACGCGGGTCCCGGGTGGCGCCTCTGAGGGTCAGCCCCGCTTTCCGGGCCGGGATGCTGACGACCTCGCGGTACGTCCCCGGGTGCACGACGATCGTCCAGCCCGGGCCGTCCACGGCGTCCACGGCGGCCTGGACGGAGTCGCCGGGCCGGACGTGCAGGATGCGGCGATCGGCCGAGGCGAAGGCGGGCGCGGCACCGGCGGCGAC
>KL569181.1:50665-53415 GCA_000715635.1 Streptomyces violaceus
GGCCAATCCGGTGAGGAGGGTACGCCGGTGCATCAGCAGGCCTCCTTCCACGGCTCCCAGTCGCCGAGGCAGGCGGCGCGGGTCGCGGACCGGGCCTGCTGGGAGGTGAGTTGGGGCCGGTTCGCCGGGACGGTGATCGTGGCGCCCGGACCGGAGTTGCGGTACTCGGCGAAGCGCTGCCGCTGCCATGGATACGAGTCGGACATGTTGGTGTAGGGCGCGACCGCGTCGACGCCCGGGCCGAGCCAGGTGTCCCGGACGGTGAGCATGGGGCGGGCGGTGGTGTCGGAGCTGGGCACCCAGGGCCGGGCCAGCTTGTAGTGGCCGTCGGGGGCCTCGCTGCTGACGCTACTCCTGGTCACCAGGTAGCCGAGCGGATTGGCACCGGCCGTGGACGGGGCGAAGACGAAGCCGTACGGGTCTGCTGACAGGTCGGTGCGGTTCAGGGTCCGGAAGTGGCAGTGCTCGAAGACGGCGGTGGCCCGTCCGAAGACGAAGTCGACATCGCCCTCTGCGTAGCAGTGGGCGAAGTACTGGCGGGCGAAGGTGCCCAGCGCCATGGAGTCGGCGTACAGGGTGTCCTGGTGGCCGAGGAACCGGCAGTGGTGGAAGGCGGACCGGTCGCCCTGGACCTTGATGGCGACGGCCTGGGTGCCGGTGATCCCGGGGTGGTCGGCGCGCAGCCAGTCGTTGGCGAAGGTGATCCAGCGGGCGGTGAAGCCGTCGGCCTGCACGGTGGTGGTGGCGGAGCCGGTGGTGCCGTAGGTGCCGCCGCCGGGCTTGGCGGTCCCGGCCGCGTTGTCGTACACGATCACGACGTCACGGGGTTCCTCGCTCGCCCCGATCCAGGTCATCTCGGTACGGGCGGGGTCGACGGCGACGGTCTGCCGGTAGACGCCCGGCGCGATGACCAGGGTGTACCCGCTCCCGGTCGCGGCGGCCACGGCATCCCGGACGGTGGTGAAGTCACCGGCGCCGCCCGGGTGAACGTACAGGGTCTTCGCGTCACGACGGTCGGCCGGTGAGCCGTACCGGCCGAACGGACGAGGACGGGTGCCGGCCCGCGCGGGGCCGGAGGCGAGGCCGAGGGCGGCGCCCGCCGAGGCGCTCGCGACGAGAAACCCCCGGCGGGAGAGGGAACGGTGAGGTTGCGAGAGCATGCGGCTGCTCCTTCGCGGTGCGGGTGGTGCCGGTGATGGGGGTGGCGGGAAGGGCCGGGGCGGGCGCACCCCGGGGCCAGGGGTGCGATGCGGGCCGCCCCGGCCTGTTCGGAGGGGCTGGTCAGGTCAGCACACGCGGCCGGCGCCCGCGCCGGCGTTGACGATGCCCGGGACCGCCTTCGCCTGGTCGACACCGGCCCGCAGGGTCGGCGTCCAGCCGGCACCCGACTGGAGCGTCTCCCCGGGGATCTCCGCGTTGTGCACGGCGATCAGGTCGACGGCCTTGCCGTTGACGTAGTTGCCGTTCGCGGTGACCGGCGCCTCGTTCCACTTCTTGAGGATCTTCCCCGTGCTGATGCCCTGCGCGAGCGTGAACGCGTTGTGCTCGGCGACGAGCCGGGACTCCTTGCCGATGCCGTAGACGTAACCCCACTTCTGGCCCTTGGTGACCACGAAGTGGTTGTTGTACGAGTCGACCTGCCCGAACCGCACCCGGGGCGCCCGCTCGACGATGCCCTCGAAACGGTTGTGGTGCAGCGTGACCTTCAGCTTGCCGGTGTCGTCGGCGGTGGCGCTGTCGCTGTTGCCGATCAGCATGGTCTTGTCGTGGTCCTTGAACGAGTTCCAGGACACCGTCACGTAGTTCGAGCCGCGCACGACGTCGGCCAGCCCGTCGTGCTGCTGGTAGGTCTTGCCGAAGTAGGACGGCAGGGAGCTGTCGGGGTAGCGGCCGTCGGTCAGCGTGTTGTGGTCGATCCACACATGGGTGGAGCCGTAGACGACCACACCGTCGTACTCGGAGTTCCAGGCGCCGGTCTTGTTGTCGTCGGTCGGGTCCCACTGCGGGAAGCAGTCGACCGGGGCCTCGATGGTGAGGTTGCGCAGGATGACGTTGTCGACGCCCTTGATCTGCAGGCTGCCGCCGAGGATGCCGGAGTTCTTCCCGACGCCGATGATGGTCGTGTTGGCCGGCACAACCGCCTTGATGACCTTGTCCTGGCCGGCGGCGGACGCGGCCCGCAGGTCCTCCTGCTCACCGCTGACGGGCTTGTCGTGGCCCCAGACGGCGGGGTCGTAGGCGGCGAGGTACTTCTGGAAGTCGTACCCCTCGGCCTCGAACGCCTCGCAGCCCTGAGAGACGGCGTCGATCATCCCATTCACCTTGATGATCCTGGGCGCGGTCCCGCCGTCCTTCAGGGCGGCCTTGAACTGCTCCCAGGTGGTGACGGTGTAGACGTGCGCGGCATCGGCCGTGGCACCGCCCGTGGTGCCGGTGCCGTACGCGCCCCACCCGTCGTTCGTCCCGAGGGTCTGGCGAGCCGCGTCCCGGGGGTCGGCCTGCGCGTTGGTGCCGCTCAGGGACAGCACGAGCGCGGTGCACCCGACCAGGAGGGCGACTCTACCTATGACGCGATCATGACATTTCTGAATCTTCATGGTGCGGCTCTCTTCCTTCTGCGTCGAGGGGTGTTACGCGGCGGACTCGGGCCAGCTGATCCAGGACTCCGGAATCTCCGCCTCCAGCCGGCACACGTCGCGTGGCCCGAGCACCCGGGCCCGGAGCAGCTCCCGAGCCACGAGACGGGCCAC
>KL569181.1:53593-56836 GCA_000715635.1 Streptomyces violaceus
CATCAGAGATGTGTATAAGAGACAGCGAGACGGGCCACGGCGATCGCTCCCGGCGGATTGAAGTGCGTGTTGTCCTGCTCGGTCGCGGTCCAGTTGAAGTACTTCTTCGTCTCCTCGACCCCGAGCTCCTGCCACAGGGCGAGCGACAGCGCCTGCATGTCGAGCAACGCGACCCGCTCCTCGGCGGCGAGCGCCCGCATGGCCGCCGGATACTCACCGTGCGTCGGCACGGCCTTCCCTGCCGCGTCGAACCTCCGCCGCTCGACGGCAGTGGCGAGCACCGGCCGGGCGCCACGGGCCCGGGCACCGTCGACGTACATCCGCAGATGGTCCTGATACGTCGACCAGGGCTCGGTGTAGCGCGTCGGATCCTCGGCCTTCTCGTCGTTGTGAGCGAACTGGATGAGCAGGAAGTCACCCGGCTCGATCACATCGAGAATCGCATCGAGCCGCCCTTCGTCCACGAAGCTCTTCGAACTCCGCCCGTTCACGGCGTGGTTCGAGACGGGCCGAGAACGCTGAAGAAAGAAGGGCAGCGCCATCCCCCACCCGGTCTCGGGCGCGGCGGCAGCAAGTTTCTGGGCGGCGGTGGAATCACCGGCGATGTAGAGGGTGCGGCTACGGTGCCCGGTGGCGAGTGCCGAACCGGCACCGGAAAGGGCGAGAGGCACCGAGGCAACAGCAGCAACGGCGACCTGTCTTCGACTAAGAGACACCAAGACCAACTTCCTTTTTCTCTTGGGGGCGCGGGGCTGTATCGATTTGCGGCTCCGCCGCGTGGGCGCGACAAGCCTGGGACGGCCCGCACCCGGCTAGCAACGGGCCGCCCCACGACGAATCCCAGCAAATCAACCGTTCTGCTGGTCCCACTCCTCCTGAGCCGCATTCAACTGCTCAGCCATCGTGTCCAGGAATTCCTTCGCACTCATCTTCCCGAGCAGCACCTTCTGGAAGTTAGGCTCGTTGTCAGCCTTGGAAATCGTGTTCCAGTCAGGCAGGTAGTACGGCAACTGCACAATCGTCGTCGACCCGTCCGACAACGCGTCAGCGGCCAGCTTCGTAGGCTCGGCCTTCGATATCCACGCATCCGACGCCGCGTCCGTGTTCGACGGCACCTGCCCCGCCGCCTCGTTGAACCGTGAGTTCTCCGCCTTGGACGTCGCGAACTCGATGAACTTCCAGGCGGCCTCCTTGTTCTTTCCGCTCTTGAACAGCCCCAGCCCGTCGACGGGGTTGGACACCTGCACCCGCTTGCCGCCGGAGCCCACCGGCTGCGGAATACCCCGGAACTTCTCGCCCCCCAGCGCCTTCACATGGTCCTGGTACGACCCGAGGTTGTGGTTCAGCATGCCGATCGTGCCGGAGTCCCACTGCGCGACCATCTTCGTGAAGTCGTTGTTGAGGTCGGCCGCCGGAGTGACCTTCTTGTACAGCGCCGCGTACTTCTCCAGCGCCGCCACGTTCTTCGGGTCGTTGACCGTGGTCTTGTCGCCACTGGAGTCCCAGAACGACGTGATCCCGGACTGCCCGTACATGGCGTCCAGCGCCTGTGCTATGGACCCGGAGCCACCGCGAATGGTGTAGCCGAACTCGTTCTTGCCCTTGTTCGTGAGCTTGTCCGCGGCCTCGAAGAACCGCTCCCACGTCGTCGGCTCTTCCAGCCCCGCCTTCTTGAACAGGTCGGTGCGGTAGTACAGCACACCGTTGTTCGCGGAGGTCGGAATCGAGTACAGCTTGTCGTCGCCACCGCCGGCCGCCTTCAGCGACTCGACCATGTCCTTGTTGAGCTTGCCGTTCAGCGAGGACTTGCCGAGTCGCTCGTCCAGCGGCTCCAGCGCGCCCTGCGCGGCGAACCCGGCGAGCATCGCCGCGCCCACACCGCCGACGTCCGGCAGGCCGCCGCCCTGGAGGGCGGTGTCGACCTTGGACTGGTACTCGGTGGAAGCGATCCCGACGTACTCGACCTTGATGTCCGGGTTGGCCTTCTCGAAGTCGGCGATGATCTCCTTCCAGATCTCGGTGCGGACACCGCCGTTGTTGTCCCAGAAGACGATCTCGCCCTTGCCGCTGCCCTCGGAACCCTTGTCACCGCCCGCCCCGCTGCCGTCGTCGCCGCAGGCGGTGACGGTCAGGGCGAGCGCGGCCCCCAGGGCGACGGCCGTGGCGGCACGCCTGCTTCTGCGAATGCTGATCTTCATTGGTCGGCTCTCTTCTTCTGGATTCAACTGGCTGTGAACGTGCGGGGGGTCAGTGGTGGCGGGCGTACGGAGCCCAGTCGTCCGTGCCCTTGAGGTAGTGCGCGACGGTGTGCGTCCGCGCGGCGGCGTCGCTCATCTGCGGCCGGTCCGCGGTCACGCCCGCCCCGGCCCCGTGGTTCCGGTACTCGGTGAACCGCGCGTCCTTCCACGAGAACCCGCTCATGTCGGTCCACGGCGAGGACTTGACAGCGGCAGGCAGCTGGGTGTCCCGGATCAGGACCTGCGCGATCGCGTCCGGCTCGCCGCCCGGGTGCCAGGGCCGTCCGAGGTGGAAGGTCCCGGCGGGCGCGTCGCTCACGATCTTCGACTTGGTGATCAGGAACCCGTACGGGTTGTCCTTCCAGGTCGAAGCGGCGGTGATGTAGCCGTTGTTCGTGTCCGAGCCGCGGCTCAGCGCCCGGATCACGGACCGCTCGATCACCGTCGTGGCCCGGCCGTAGACGAAGTCGACGTCGCCCTCGATGTAGGAGTCGCGGACGTAGACCCGGCTGAGGGTGGTCAGCTTGGGGCTGTCGGTCATGAGGGTGTCCTGGTTGCCCAGGAACGCGGTGTCCTCGAAGACGATCCGGTCGCCGGTCGTCTTCATCGCCAGCGCCTGCTCGCCCTTCAGCTCGTGCGCGGCCTCGTCGAAGTCGTTGCTGAAGGTGAGGTTGCGTGCGGTGATGTCGTTCGCGGCGATCCGGACGGTGGCGCTCCCCGTGGAACCCCCGTACTCGGCGGGCGTGTCGAAGACGATGACGGTGTCGGAGCGGTCGCGTCCGGTCCCCCGCAGCAGGAGGTGCGGCTTGCTCGCGGGGATGTACACCTTCTCGCGGTAGGTGCCGGGTGCAATGGCGATCGTCACCGGGGTGTCGTTGCCGTCGGGCACGGCGTCCACGGCGGACTGCACGGTCGGGTAGGCGGCCGGCACCTGCAGCTCGACCGGGTCACCGATCCGCTTCTGCGGCCCGGAGAACCGCTTCACCAGCGCGGGCACGGCGGCGGC
>KL569181.1:57042-58281 GCA_000715635.1 Streptomyces violaceus
TGGAGCCGGTAGGCGTAGAACTCGCGGGGGTCGAAGGCCGTGCCCCAGGCGTCGTGCCGGCCCGTCGTGTTCCGCAGGATCGACCCGCGCTGCACCAGCTCGGCAGTGGCATCGGCCTGGTAGGGGTGCTGGACGCCGTCGAAGAAGCTGTTCTCGATGACCATCTTCGTCCGGCCGCGCGACCAGTTCCCGTACGTCCACACGGGGTCGCCGTCGGACAGCTGCGAGGACAGGTAGTTGTTGTAGAGGTGCGCGTAGGCGCAGTTGTCGGCGGACGGGTTGCGCTGCTTGGTGCCCGTGAACCAGTTGTGGTCGACCGTGATCTGGGTCTTGACGTTCGGAGTCCAGCCGATGCCGAAGGTCTTGTTGTTGTTCGTGAACTGGTTGTAGGAGACGGTGACATACTCGCTGTCCTTGCGGATGTCGAGCTGGCCGTCGCAGATCCGCGAGAACCGTATGTGGTCGATCCACACGTGGTGGGCCGTGTCGAGGCGGATGCCGTCGTAGTCGGTGTCCTTGCAGTCCCAGTTGCCCTCGATGGCCGTGTCGCGGATCGTGAGGTTGCGGATGATGACGTTGTGCGTGCCCGGGTCGAGGGTGAAGCCGCCGTGCACGATCTCCGCTGTGTCGCTCACGCCGATGATGGTCTTGTCCGAGGCGACGGGTATCTCCGTGCCGAACGGGTCCAACTCCAGGGCGCCCTCGACGCGGATGACGTAGGGCTCCTCGGCCGCCGCGTACTTCGCCAGCGCGGCCTGGTCGGTGACGGTGACGACCTTGCCGCCCGCTCCGCCGCTGGTACCGCCGGCGAGGGAGGCGAAGCCGTGGGGCCGGTCGGCCCAGCGGTCCGCGGCGGGCACGGCCCTCGAGGGCGGGGCCGCGTGTGCGTCCCCGATCGCCCCGAGGCTCAGCGCGGCGACGAGGCCGAGCACGGCGGCCACGACCTTGCCGTGCCCCGGTCTCGACAAGCGCTTGCTACGGAAGTGCGTCATTGCGGCTCCCAACAGGCGTACGACGACAGGTGCGTTACGAGGAGCTGATCCGGAACCGGGTGAAGGTCGCCGCGCCGGCGTGTCCCTGACCGGTGGGTGCGAGGGCGAAGAGGCCCAGCAGGGCGCCGACCCAGCGCCACGGGGTGGCGGCGAAGACCGGGCCCGAGGGCCGGAAGCCGTCGCCGGTGTCGGCCGAGAAGCGGCAGCGTGCGCCCGCGCCGATCTCGATCCGCAGCCGGGCCCGGCC
>KL569181.1:58410-58791 GCA_000715635.1 Streptomyces violaceus
CGCCGATCTCGATCCGCAGCCGGGCCCGGCCCTCGGGCGCCAGCCGCGGGTGGGCGGCGTCGCGTTCGGCGTCCGCGACCGCCTCGGCGAACCGGTGCACGAGGTGCGCGGTCCCGTCCGCGCCCCGCTGGAGCCCGATCCAGCCGAACGCGTCCCCGAGGACGGCAAGCCCGGCCCGGGCCCCGGGCTCGTCGCTGTCGAGCCGCAGCTCCACCTCGACGGTGCAAGGCGCGCCGGGCAGCCGCTGGGTGAGCACGCTGGGCAGCTTGCGCGGGTCGTGGGCGTCGGACGAGCGGACGCAGGTCAGCCTGAGCCCGTCCCCGGAGTGCTGGGTGGCCCAGCCGTCGCCCGGGTTGGCCGTCCACTGCCACTGGCGGGCGG
>KL569181.1:59126-59297 GCA_000715635.1 Streptomyces violaceus
ACTGGAGGTGCACCACCCGGCCGTAGGCGCCGCGCTGCTGGAAGTGCAGGAACCAGTCCTCGCCGGTCGCGGTGCGCACCCAGCCGCCCTGGTGGGGGCCATTGACGTCGGTGTCCTTCTGCTCCAGGACGATCTTCTCCTCGTACGGCCCGAAGAAGCCGCGCGAGCGGA
>KL569181.1:59554-61816 GCA_000715635.1 Streptomyces violaceus
CTGCCAGCCGGTCTCGACGCTCCCGGCGGGGGCGAGGATCCAGTACCAGCCGTCGTGCTTGTAGAGCTTGGGTCCTTCGAGGGTGAACCAGCCGGGTATCCGATCGGCGTCGACGATCACCTTGCCCTCGTCGAGGAGTTCGGTGCCGTCGGGGTGCATCCGGTGCCCGGTGAGGCGGTTCTTGATGCCGGAGCGGGACTTGGCCCAGGCGTGCACCAGATAGGCCTCGCCGGTCTCGTCGTCCCACAGGGGGCAGGGGTCGATCAGGCCCTTGCCCGCCTTCAGCAGGTGCGGCCGGGTCCACGGGCCTCTGATCTCGGCGGCGTTGACCTGGAAGATGCCCTGGTCGGGATCGCCCCAGAAGATCCAGAAGCGTTCGTCGTGATACCGGAGGGACGGGGCCCAGACGCCGCAGTCGTGCCGGGGCCTCTCGAACTCCTGAGCCGGTTCGAGGCGTTCGAGGGCGTGGCCGACCAGGGTCCAGTTCACCAGGTCACGGGAGTGGAGTAAGGGCAGTCCCGGGGCGCGGCCGAAGCTGGAGGCCGTCAGGTAGAAGTCGTCGCCGACGCGGACGACGTCGGGGTCGGACCAGTCGGCGTCGAGGATCGGGTTGCGGTAGGTCTCGGTGTTCACGGGCTCACCGCCTTGCGGACGAGGGCCGCCGCGGCGTCCCGGCCGGGCCGGCCGTCGGCGACGACGGTGACAACGCGGCGGACGACGGTCTCGCCCGGCGGGATCGGCAGCCGCCCGTCGTGGGCCAAGGAGGAACCCACCCCGGGGTACTCCCCGGTGCGCACGAACCAGGGGTCGCGGCGGGTCTGTTCGGTGGCCCCGGCGAAGACCAGCGTCCAGCCGGAGCCGGTCAGGGCGAGCCAGTCGGCGCGATGGCCGTGCGCCTCGGTCTCGCCCTCGGTACCGGCGGTGAAGACGTCCGGGGGCGTGGCCTCCTTACGGGCGCGCCAGAAGAAGCCGCCGTAGGCCGCGCCCGGGCGCCCGTTCGTCGCCGGGCTGCCGATCGACAGCGGGTCCTTGGTGACGTTGGTGAGGGAGAAGGTCAGGTCCAGGGCCCAGGCCTGGTCGGTGAGTTCGGTGGCCGCGACCGTACGGCGCTCGCGCAGCAGCTCGCCGCCCGCGGCCACCCAGCGCAGCTCCTCCACGAAGCCGTCCGGGTCACGCAGCTGGAACGTGACGTGCCGCTGGGTGCCGTGGTTGTCCAGCTCGGTCGGGCCCTGGTCGCGGACGTAGGTGCGCCCGCCCCAGAAGTTGAACCCCTCGACGTCGGGAACGGCTACACCGACGCCGAGGTGGTGTGCGTGGTCGGCGGGGCTCAGCTCGGTGACCGCCGTACCGGACAGGGTGGTGACGGGATGCAGGTAGGGGCGCGGGGAGAGCCGGACGGGCAGCTCGGGACGGGTGACGTACCGGCCGACCGGCCGGCCCGCGACACGCAGGACCGCGGTGTCGTTGCTGGTCATCTGGTGCTCACCTCGTTCGACAGGTGCTCTGCCGTCAACGCCCAGGGGGCGCCGAGTTCGGAGTAGAGGGAGAGGGTGTCGGCGGCGGCCGCGACGAGTCCGTCGATGCCGGGTACGACACGGCGGTTCTCGTCGGGGATCCGGTGCCAGGCGGTGTCGGGCAGCGGCGCCGGATCGGGAGCCGTGCGGATGGCCTCCACGACCTTCATGAAGGCGCCGGTCTCGTCCGGCGGGACCAGCAGGGCCGCGCCGGTGGTGAGGTGCGCGACGAGGTTCTCCAGCAGGTCGGTACGGCCGTGGTCGGACTCCTCCGGACCGTGCCCCGCGCGCTGGAGCAGCACCCGGTCCTGCTTGTACCAGAAGGTGATCCGGCCGGTGCTGCCGTGCACGAGGACGTACGGCTCGTCCGCCTCCTCGGCGCACAGCGTCGCGGCGACGGTCACCGGGTGGCCCTGCGCGGTGGTGATCCGGACGCAGGAGGTGTCGTCGGACTCGATGGCGTTGGCGCGCAGCAGCTCGGTCTCGATGCCGCTGACGTGCTCGGCGCGGGTGCTGCCGCCCAGGGCGAGGGCGGTGGCGACGGCGTGGGCGAGCGGGTTGGTCAGCGCTCCGTCGATCACGTCGACGCCGTTCAGCCGCCGCTTGCCCGCCCAGGGCGCCCGCCGGAAGTAGTCCTCGTTCCGCACCCAGGCACCGGCCCCGCCGAGCCCGACCAGCCGGCCGATCGCGCCCTGGGCGATCAGCTCGCGGATGGCGGGCAGGGCGTGCGAGCCCAGCGACTGGAAGC
>KL569181.1:61937-68458 GCA_000715635.1 Streptomyces violaceus
GGCCGACGACCCCGGCCGCCGCGACCCCGTCGGCCATGCGGCGGAACTCCGCGTACGAGGGGGCGGGCGGCTTCTCCAGCAGGAGGTGCACGCCCCGCTCGGCCGCCGTGAGCGCGAGGTCGGTGTGGGTCGGGATCGGTGTGCAGATCACGGCGATTCGCGCGCCGGTGGAGTCCAGCAGGGCACCGAAGTCGGCGGACTGCTCGGGCGTGCCCAGGTCGCCGAGCTCATCCTCGGTCAGCGGCGTCAGCTCGCAGACGCCGACCAGCCGCACGAGGCCCTGCTTCTGGAGCCGGCGGATGTTCTCGAGGTGCCAGCGGCCATGACCACGCGCACCGGCGAGGACGACAGGCAGAGGTGTGTTCATGGAGTCGATCATGCGACCGGTCACGGGATCCTCCCCGCTCCCGCGCCGCGGGCCACGGCCCGGTCGGCCGCCGCGGCGCTGTCGATCGGCCCGTGCAGGGTGGGGGTCCAGCCGACGTCGGCGGTCAGATCGCGCTCGCTGCCGGAGTTGTAGGCGTTGTTGATCGCGAGCAGGTCGACCGGGTAGCCGTTGAAGAGGGTGCCGCTCTGGTGCAGGGCGCTGCCGTTCCAGCTCTTGACCAGGTCGGCGACCTCCACATGGCCGGGGGCGTGGAAGGCGTTGTTCTCGGCGTGGATCCTGGATTCGGTGGAGACGCCCACCGAGTAGCGGTAGTCGTCGTCGGTGACCTCGTACCGGTTGTTGTAGAGGTGCACCTGCCCGAAGCGGACGCGCGGGGCGCGCTGCACGACCGACTCGAACGCGTTGTGGTGCAGGGTGACCCGGAGCCTGTCCCGGTCGCTCGTTGCCGTGTCACTGTTGCCGATGAGCATCGCCTTGTCGTGGTCGGCGAACCGGCTCCACGAGACGGTCACGAGATCGGAGCCGTTGGTGATGTCCAGCAGTCCGTCGTGGCGCAGGTAGTTGCGGGCGAAGTAGGTGGGTTCCTTCGCGTCCGGGTGGCCCCGGTCGGATGCGGTGATGTGGTCGATCCAGACATGCGTGGCGCCGGTCAGCCAGATCGTGTCGTACGCCGTTTTCCAGTCGCCGAGGCCGCCGTTGTTGGGCTGCCAGACGGGGAAGCAGTCGTAGGCGTCGCGCACGTCGAGGTTGCGGATGATCACGTTGTCCGCGTTCCTCACCTGAAGGCTGGCGCCCTTCAGGACGGCCGAGTCGCCGAGTCCGACGATGGTGGTGTTGGAGCCGACGGGCAGCACCATCCGCTCGGCCTGCCGGGCGGCGGAGGCCTGGCGGGCCTCCTCCTGCGGGCCGCTGGGCTTGGCGGAGCCCCAGGTGCGGGGGTCGTAGGCGGCGAGGTACTTCTTCAGGCCGTAGCCGCCGGTGGCGTAGTCGGAGCAGTCCAGGCGGTCGCCGTCGTCGTCGGTGTTGGCGTCGATCGTCCCCGCGATTTTGATGATCTTCGGGGTGTCGCTGCCGCCGTCGAGGGCGCGGACCAGTCCGGCCCGGTCGGTGACGGTGTGGACGTGCTCGGCGTCGGCGGCCGCGCCTCCGGTGGTGCCCGCGCCCTCGGCGGCCCAGCCGTCGTTCGCGGGCAGGGTGTCGCGGCTGATGTCCCGGTCCTCGGCGTGCGCGGGGACGCACAGCAGCGCCAACAGCCCGACCGCGACCGCCAGTTGTCCGGCTCTCATCCCTTCACCGCCCCCGCGCTGAACCCGGTGATCAGCCACTTCTGGATGAAGGCGAACACGATCACGACCGGGACGGCCGCGATGATGCCGCCCGCGGCGAGGGCGCCCAGGTCGACGCTGTCGGCGCTCATCAGGGAGTTGAGGCCGACGGGGATCGTCTGCTTGTCCTGGTTGTTCAGGAACATCAGGGCGAACAGGAAGTGGTTCCAGGAGTGGACGAAGGCGAACGAGCCGACAGCGATCAGGCCGGGCCGCAGCAGCGGCAGCACCACGATCCGGAAGGCCGTCATGCGGTTGCAGCCGTCCACCCAGGCCGCCTCCTCCAGGGAGTACGGCACATTCTTGATGAAGTTGCTGATCAGGATCATCGACAGCGGCAGTTGGAAGACCGTCTCGGCGAGGATGACGCTGCCCAGCGAGTTGATCATCTGCAGTTCGGCGAAGATCTCGAACAGCGGCACCAGCAGCAGGGCGCCCGGCACGAACTGGGAACACAGCAGCGCCAGCATGAACGCCCGCTTGATCTTGAAGTCGAACCGGGCGAGGGCGTAGCCGCCGGCCAGCGCGACGAGCGTCGTCATGAGCAGGGTGGCGACGCCGACGAGCACGCTGTTGGTGAAGTAGGTGCCGAAACTGCGGTCCGTCCACACCTTCTCGAAGTGCTCGAAGGTGATCGGCCAGGGCACGAGCGAGGTCGAGCCGGCCGGGCGCAGCGAGAAGAGCAGGATCCAGTAGAAGGGGATGAGGGTGAAGACCAGGTAGATCCCCAGGGGCAGATAGACCTGCCAGCGGGGGGCCTCGTCCCAGGCGCGGTTCCTCTTCTTGGGCCGCGGCTGTTCCGGGGTGGCGGGCACGGGAGCGGGCGCCGCCTTGGTGGCTTCCTTGACGCTCACTTGTTGTCGCCTCCGAACTTGCTCAGCCGCAGATAGACCATCGAGCAGAAGAGCAGGATCACGAACGCGACCGTGGTCAGGGCGGACGCGTAGCCGAAGTTGTGGGCGTCGACCGAGGTGTTGGCGATGTAGAGCGGGAGGGTGGTGGTCTCCCCCGCCGGACCGCCGCCGGTCAGGGTGTAGAGCAGGTCGACGTTGTTGAACTCCCACACCGCGCGCAGCAGCGTGGACAGGATGATGGCGTCCTTCAGGTGGGGCAGTGTGATGTGCCAGAACTGCTTGATGCGGCTGGCCCCGTCGACCTCGGCGGCCTCGTACAGATCCTTCGAGACGGACTGGAGGTCGGCGAGGATGAGGATCGCGAAGAACGGCACGCCGCGCCACAGATCGGCCACGACCGCCGCCGGGAACACCGTGGAGGTGTCCGACAGCCAGCTCGTGCCGTAGGAGCCGATGCCCATGTCCGCGAGGTAACGGGTGATGCCCGTCTGGGAGTTGTAGAGCAGCACCCAGATCGCGGAGGTCAGGACGCCGGAGACTGCCCACGGGGAGAAGACCAGGGCGCGTCCCAGGCCCCGGCCCACGAAGGTCTGGTTGACGATGAGGGCCAGCGCGAGGCCGAACAGCAGCTGGAGTCCGACCTCGACGAAGACCCACTTGGCGCTGAAGACCAGCGTGTCCCAGAAGACCGGGTCCTCGGTGAAGGCGTGGACGAAGTTGTCGAAGCCCGCGTAGCCGTTCCGCCATGGCTTGGTGGGGTTGTAGTTCTGCAGGCTGTAGTAGAAGACGCTGATGACCGGGTAGGCGATGAAGCCCAGCATGAGCAGGGCGGCCGGGGCGATCAGCAGGTACGGGAGCTTGCGTGGCGTGGCGGAGGCCCGGCGCCGCCGGGGTGGCGCGGGCGGTTTCGCCACGGCTGCGGCTTGGGCCATGACTGTTCTCCGTTCTCAGTACGTCGTGGAACGTCGTGCGTCGGTGCGTCGGTGTGTGGCGTGCGCGGGAAGCGCTTTCTTCCTGCGCAGGGTCGTGCCGGGTCTTGCCGGGGTCGTGCCGAGGAGCAGGGTCGCGCGAGAAGTACGGGTGGTGCCGTGGAACACGGTGGTGCGGTGACGCTCGGGTCGTGCCGTCGTGCCGTCGTGCCTGGGCGGTGCGGTGGCGCTCGGGTCGTGCGGTGGCGCGTGGGTGGTGCCGGCCTGGTGGGGCTCAGCCCGCGTACGGGTCCTGCACCTTGCCTGCGCGAGCCAGGAACTCGAAGTCGCAGCCGGTATCGGCCTGCGTGATCTGCTCGTTGTAGAGCGCGCCGTAGCCGCGCTCGTACCGGGTGGGGGGCGGCGTCCAGTCCGCCCTGCGCCGCTCCAGCTCCTCGTCGTCCACGTGGAGTTGGAGGGTGCGCGCCTCGACGTCGAGGGTGATGGAGTCGCCGGTGCGGACGAGGGCGAGCGGTCCGCCCACGTACGACTCGGGTGCCACGTGCAGCACGCACGCGCCGTAACTCGTGCCGCTCATCCGGGCGTCGGAGATGCGGACCATGTCCCGGACGCCCTGCTTGAGCAGATAGTCCGGCAGCGGCAGCATCCCGTACTCGGGCATGCCCGGGCCGCCCTTGGGGCCGGCGTTGCGCAGCACGAGCACATGCTCGGGGGTGATGCCGAGCGACGGGTCGTTGATGGTGCGCTGCATCGTCCGGTAGTCGTCGAAGACGACGGCGGGACCGGTGTGCTTGAGCAGGTGCTGCTCGGCGGAGATGTGCTTGATGACGGCGCCGTCCGGGCAGAGGTTGCCGCGCAGCACGGCGACCCCGCCCTCCTGGGCGACCGGGTTGTCCCGGGTCCGGATGACGTCGTCGTTGTGGACCTGGGCGCCCTCCAGTTGTTCCCGCAGGGTGTCGTACGAGACCGTCGGCCGGTCCAGGTGGAGCAGGTCCGTGATCCGGGAGAGGAACCCGGGCAGGCCGCCCGCGAAGTGGAAGTCCTCCATCAGGTACGTCTGTCCGCCGGGCCGTACGTTGGCCAGCACCGGGACCGTGCGGGCGGTGCGGTCGAAGTCGTCGAGGGTGAGCCGGACGCCCGCGCGGCCGGCCATGGCGATCAGATGGATCACGGCGTTGGTGGAGCCGCCGAGACCGAGCACGGTCGTCACGGCGTCCTGGAAGGCCTCGGCGGTGAGGATGTCGCTCAGCTTCCGGTCCTTGTGGACCAGTTCGACGATCCTGAGCCCCGCGGCGGCGGCCATCCGGTCGTGCCCGGAGTCGACGGCCGGGATGCTGGAGGCCCCCGGGACGGTCACGCCGAGCGCCTCGGCGGCGGCCGTCAGCGTGGAGGCCGTGCCCATCGTCATGCAGTGGCCGGGCGAGCGGGCGAGGCCGCTCTCCAGCTCCTGCATCTCGCAGTCGCCGATGAGGCCGGCGCGCTTCTCGTCCCAGTACTTCCACATGTCGGTGCCGGACCCGAGGACCTCGTTGCGCCAGTGGCCCGGCAGCATCGGCCCGGCCGGCACGAAGACCGTGGGCAGGTCGGCGCTCGCCGCGCCCATGAGCAGGGCGGGCGTGGACTTGTCGCAGCCGCCCATCAGCACGGCCCCGTCGACCGGGTACGACCGCAGCAGCTCCTCCGTCTCCATGGCGAGCATGTTGCGGTAGAGCATCGGGGTGGGCTTCTGGAAGGTCTCGCTGAGCGTGGAGACGGGGAACTCGAGCGGGAATCCCCCGGCCTGCCACACGCCCCGCTTCACGGCCTGCGCGCGGTCCCGCAGATGGACGTGGCAGGGGTTGATGTCGGACCAGGTGTTGAGGATCGCGATGACGGGCTTGCCCAGGTGCTCCTCGGGCAGGTAGCCGAGCTGGCGGGTACGGGCCCGGTGGCTGAAGGTACGCAGCCCTTCGGTCCCGTACCACTGGTGGCTCCGCAGCTCCTCGGGGCGCTTCTCGTCGCTCATATCGACCACCCGGCGGCGATGGCGGCGACCTCGGCGCGCTCGCTCTGAGGCAGCGGCTTGCTCGGCGGCCGGACCTCGCGGCGGCACAGGCCGAGGGAGGCGAGGGCCTCCTTGACGACGGTGACGTTGTTGGCCGAGCCGCTGTCGGCGCGCAGTTCCTCGAAGCGGCGGATCTGCTCCCAGACCTTCATGGCGGCCGGGTAGTCGCCGGAACGCAGCGCCTCGATCATGTTCAGGGAGACGGCGGGTGCGACGTTGACGAGCCCCGAGGTAAAGCCGGTGGCGCCCGCGGAGAAGTAGGAGGGGGCGTACGGCTCGGCGAGGCCCGCCACCCAGACGAACCGCTCCAGCCCGGCGTCCCGTGCGAAGGCGGCGAACCTGGCGGCGTCCGGGACGGCGTACTTCACGCCGATGACGTTCGGGCAGGCGTCGGCGAGTTCGGCGAGCCGGGCGCCGGTGAGCTGCGGGTTGCGGACGTACGGGACGACGCCCAGCTCGGGCACGGCCTCGGCGATGGCACGGTGGTAGTCCACCCAGCCGGCCTGCGAGACGTACGGGTGGACGGGCTGGTGGACCATCACCATCTGGGCGCCGCTCTCGCGGGCGTGCCGGGCGGTGGCGACCGCGGTGGGCACGTCGTGCCCGACCCCGACCAGGACGGCGGCCCGGTCCCCGGCCTCGTCCATGGTCAACTCGGTGACCAGGCGGCGCTCTTCGGGGGTCAGGGCGTAGAACTCGCCGGTGTTGCCGTTCGGGGTGAGGGTCGTGATGCCGCCGTCGAGCAGACGGCGCAGCAGGGCCCGGTAGGTGTCCTGTGCGACGGAGCCGTCCTCGGCGAACGGGGTCACCGGGATCGCCACCACGTCGGCCAGGGCCGCCCGCTGGGTCTCGAACGCCACGCTGCTCATTGCTGACCTTCCTGTTCCAGTCCTGCCTCGGGGAAAGCGCGCTGCACGAAGGACGCGATGTGGGAGTGGAGGGCGCGGGCCGCGCCCTCGGCGTCGCCGTCGAGGGCGAGCC
>KL569181.1:68643-70341 GCA_000715635.1 Streptomyces violaceus
CCCTCGGCGTCGCCGTCGAGGGCGAGCCGGAGGATCTCGCGGTGCTCGCCGGCCTCCCGCTCCCAGGAGGGCGAGGCGGCCCAGGCGACGGCGGAGACCAGGGCGGCCTGGTCGCGGACCTCGTCGAGCATCCGGCCGAGCAGCGGGTTGCCGCAGGGCAGGTACAGGGAGCGGTGGAACTCCCGGTTGGCGAGGGAGCGTTCGGCCGTGTCGATGGCCGCGTCGGCCCTGGTCAGCGCATCACGGGCGGCATCCAGGGAGGCCCCGCGCTGTACGGCGCGCTTCAGCGCCTCGGGCTCCAGCAGCAGCCGTACGTCGTAGACCTCGCGCGCCATGTCCGCGTCCACCAGGCGCACCGTGACGCCCTTGTACTGGCTCATCACGACCAGCCCGGTCCCTGCGAGGGTCTTGAGCGCCTCGCGCACCGGGGTCTTCGACACCCCGAACTGCGCGGCGAGCTCGGTCTCGACCAGCGCCTGCCCCGGCGTCAACTGCCCGGTGAGGATGCGGTGTTTGATCCCCTCCAGCACGAACTGCGTGCGGGAGGGGATCGGCGTGGGCACAGAGGTCATGCGCGCCTCTCGGATCTCGCGTTCCTGGGGATCGCGTATCGGATCTCGCGTATCGCGTCTCATATATGACGTACGAAGTACGACGCGATGACGTTAAGAGGGCGCGTTTGTTTCGTCAATGCTTCTGACGAAGGAAGTAGCAATCGCTTTCTACGACCTGGGCTTCCAGCCTTCTACGACCCGGGCTTCCAGCCCGGATCCCGCCCGCTCAGGGCCACAGCCCGGTCCAGCAGGGGCGCGTCCGGCCCGACGGGGAGGACGGGGCCGAAGATCTCGCCCCGGCTGGGGTCGTCGACCGACGCGGCGAGGAAGTCGTGGCAGGTCTGGAGCGCCGCCGGGTCGGGGGCGTAGGGCTGGCCGGTCGCGCGGGCCAGGTCCCAGCCGTGGATCACCAGCTCGTCGGTCGCGACGAGGCCCGCGATCTCGCCGGGCAGGTCCACGCCTCCGGCGCGGGTCATGCCGGTCCACGCGGCCGGGTCGAGCCACGCCTCGGCCAGTTCGCCGAGCACCTTGGGCAGCTCCTCGCGCCAGCCCTGCCCGATCTCGGGCAGGGCGGAGCCCGGGTCGGTGTCGGTCGTGACGCCCAGGTCCTTGCGGCCGGCGTCGCGGAAGGCGACGGCCAGCCCGGCCAGGTGGCCCAGCACATTGCGCACCGCGTACTGCGGGCAGGGCGTCGGGGCCGCCAGCTGCTCGTCGGTGACGCCCTCGGCCAGGCGCGCCACGACCGCCGCCTGCGGTCCGAGGTCGAGGGTCGGGGTCGTGTCGGTCATCGGCTGCTCCTCCTGATTTCCTGATGTCGTCCCTGGGAGGTAGACCGACGGCGACCGCGGAACTCATCGCCCGGCCGACCGCTTTCTACGGCACCTGACCGATCCCCGCCCCCGGTCCTTAGAGCCACGATGACCAGGCATGACGACGATCAAGGCGTCCCTGACGACCTGGCCCGTGGTGCGCGTCGTGCGCGACCGCAACGCGGGGCTCTATCTCTCCTCGGTGGTGGTCTCCGGCTTCGGCACCTCGGCCCCTGTGGCTGGTGTCCGGCGTATGGGTCAAGGACCTCACCGGCTCGGACGGCCTGGCCGCGCTGTGCATGCTCGCCATGTGGCTGCCGACCCTGGCCGGCCCG
>KL569181.1:70543-73884 GCA_000715635.1 Streptomyces violaceus
ACTGCCGACCCTGGCCGGCCCGCTGCTGGGCACCCTCGCCGACCGGGGCCGCCGCAAGCCACTGCTGATCGGCGTGAACGTGCTCCTGAGCGCCTGCCTGCTCACTCTCGTGAGCGTCGACGCCCCGGGCGACCTGTGGCTGCTGTACGCGGTGCTGTTCGTGTACGGCGCGGCGGGCGTCGTCCATGACGCGGCCGAGTCGGCACTCGTGGCGACCGCCGTCGACACGTCCCTGCTCGGCGACTTCAACGGCCTGCGCATGACGGCCACGGAGGGCATGAAACTGCTCGCCCCGCTGGCGGGCGCGGGCCTGTACGCGGCATACGGCGGTGCGAGCGTGGCCCTCCTGGACGCGGCGACGTTCGTGCTGGCCACGGGGCTGTACGTGCTGCTGCGAGTGCGGGAGGAGAAGCCCGCGCCGCCCGCCGGAAGCCGGCGGAAGCGGACCGCCGAGGGCGCCCGCCACCTGTGGGCGCACCCCGTGCTGCGCCCCCTGGTCCTGGCGGGCGGCGCCACCATGCTGTGCGCCGGAGTGAACGGGGCGATGGTATACGCCGTCGTCGACGACCTCGGGCACTCCCCCGCGTACGCCGGTGTGCTGTACGCCGTGCAGGGCGCCGGATCGGTCGCGGTGGGCCTGCTCTCCGGCACGGCCCTGCGCCGCCTGGGCGAGCGGTGCTTCGCGGCGTACGGCATCGCCCCGCTGGCCGTCGCGGTGGCCCTGCGGGCGGTGCCGTCCGACCCACTGGCGCTGGTGTGCGGCGCGGCGATCGGCGCGGGCCTGCCCGCGGTGCTGATCGCCGCACTGACCTCGGTGCAACGCGAGACCCCTGGCCAACTGCTGGGCCGGGTCACCGCCACGGCCAACACGCTGGTGTACACCCCGAACGTGGTCGGACTGGCCACCGGAGCGGCCCTGGTCGAGCTGGTCGGCCACCGGCTGGTGCTGGTGGCCCTGGGCGGGGCGCTGCTGGTGACGGCGGCCCTGCTGCGGCCGCGGTCCGTCGGCGTCAGGCCGCCCCCGGCAGACGTCAGCCCGTCTTCTCGCCCTTGACCCAGGTCCCCTTGCGCAGGGCCGGGACACTCAGCGCGAGAGCGAGTGCGGGGACGAGCGCGTACCAGGCGAGGCCGTGGGTCGGTCCCGCCCGGTCCACCAGCCAGCCCAGGACGAGGTACCCGCAGCCGATCAGCAGGGACTCCACGAACGTGATGACGGACAGCAGACTCGCCCGGTAGCGGGAGGGCACGCTCTCGTTGAAGACGTTGTCCACCACCACCGCGGTGACGTCCGGGACACCGACGGCGAGCAGGAACACACCGACGGTGAGCCACACCAGGCCCAGGCTGGTGAAACCGAGCGCGGCGACGAGCACCAGCAAGGTCAGCGGCACGAGCAGGTGCACCCCCAGACGCCGGTCCGCCCGGTCCGCCAGCAGCGGGGCGAAGCCGCCGATCAGGTAGCCGGCCGACATCACCACACTGACCAGCGCGGTGGCCATGCCCTGATGGCTCAGCGTCTCCTGGGTGAAGATGAAGTACGGGGTCATGGTGGCGTGCATCAAAGCGGACACCACGACCAGCGAGGCCAGCCGGGGGGCGAGGCGCCGCGACACGGCCGCCTTGCCGAGGGAGGCGCCTGCCTGTTCGGGCGAACCCGCGGGGCCGGGGGACGCCCCCGCCTCGTCGTCCGCCCCGCCGGGCTCGTCGAGTGCGGCGACGTCCTCTCCGCGGATCTCAGGGACCCGGGTCAGCAGCACCGCCGCCGCGAGCAGCAGGGCGCACGCCGAGGTCAGGTACACCAGCTCCCAGGAGACCTGCTGCAGGCTGCCGCCCAGCGCGATGGCCAGGGCCATGGTGGTGGCGCCGAACGTCGCGTACCGGGACTTGACCTTCACGTAGTGCGTCTCGGCCCCGCGGAGCCTGAGGAGGTCGTAGAGCAGGGCGGTCTCCGCGCCGGAGACGCAGGCCATACCGATGCCCTGCAGTGCGAAGAGCACGACGAACGCGCCGTACCCCGACAGCGCCACCTGGCCGATGAGACACGCGCCGATCAGCGCCTGCCCGATGACGATGCTCGCCCTGCGGCCCACTCGGTCCGCGATGAACCCGGTCGGGACCTCGGCCAGCGCGCTGACGATGTACAGGAGGGTCTGCAGCAGGGCGATCTGGGCGGCGGAGAAACCCTGGTGGCCCAGGTAGAGAACGAACACCCCGCGCTGGAAAAGGGAGTTCGCAAGCACCGCGTACAGGTAGAAGGGGCGGGACACGCTCTTCGCCACGCGCAGGGAGGACGCGGCATCGCCGGGCTCCCTGGTGCTGTCCTGCGCGAGCTCGCCCGAATCCGTCGTCAACGCACCGTCTCCAGTCACGATGAGGCCCCCCCGATCGGCGAGCAGCGACTTCACCCGCAGATACGCGTCCCGGTCCCGGCCGTCCTCACCGAAGGCTCCCGCGACCAGGAACGGGAGGATATCGGGAGACAGCCCGTGGGACGTGTCGAGATCCTCGTACATACGCACCGCGCCGGAGGCGAACAGCTTGGGGATCGCGTCGTGCCGCCACTACCGGGGCAGGACGAGGGAGGTCTCGAACCCGGTGCCCGCCGACGGTCGGTCCTGGCGGTCACGCACGACCGCTGGTTCGCCCGGTCATTCGAGCGTTACCCGGTGTTCGGCTCCGCGGCCGGGTACGGGAGACGTCCGAGACGGTGTGGGATGAGCAGCGCGCCGAGCGGGTGCGCTGACCGGGCCGCTCCCGCCCCGGCCGGCGGCGCCCGGGCCTCATCCGGCCGGGGTGCGCAGTGCCTCCGCAACGGTCGCCAGGTCACCGTCCGACGCCAACCCGGCGTGATAGAGCCGCAGTTCCGTGGCGCCGAGCCGGCGGGCCTCGGCCGCGTCGGTGGCGAGGGTGGCGGGGCTGCCGCCCATGCCGGAGACGACCGGGAAGTTGGCGGCGATGACGGCGCCCTCCTTGCCCTGGCGCGCGAACGGCGTCAGCGTGCCGGTGCCGCCAGCGCAGGGCACGACCACGCCGTCCGCGACGGACAGGATGTGCGCCGGGTCGACGCCGGGGTTGGCGCCGACGTGGTAGGAGACCGGGTCCGCGTGCAGCAGCACCTGGAAGCCCTCGGGGGCGGCGGCCCGGACGGCCGCGACGGCCTCCTCCTGAAGCGTGCGGGCGGTGTCGTCGCGCCACGCGCGCGTGGTGTGCGCGAGGGTCTCGCCGAGGAGCTTCTCGATGCCTGTCCAGCCCCCGTCGGAGGGCGTCGCCCCCTGCCAGACCGGCTCCAGCGCGGTCCGGACGGCGGCGGCCAGTTCGCCGGCGTCCAGGCCGTGCCGGCC
>KL569181.1:74055-76700 GCA_000715635.1 Streptomyces violaceus
CTCCAGCGCGGTCCGGACGGCGGCGGCCAGTTCGTCGGCGTCCAGGCCGTGCCGGCCGTAGCCCTCCCGGCAGGACGGGCAGAAGCAGAGCGCCATCAGGTACTGCCCGGCGTCCCCGAGGCCGATGCCGCCGGTCTTGTCGTGGGCGTGCAGATGCTGCAGGCCGTACCAGCCGAGTGACTCCAGCTCGGTGCCCCGCGCCCGGGGCCGTACGGCCGCCTCCGCCGCCAGGTCGGTCAGGTACGCGCGCGTGGCGGGCTGGGCGATGCACGGCGCCCAGGGGTAGCGGTCGCCGTAGGCGTTGACGACCGAGGTGTCCGGGTGCTCGGCGCCCAGCCGGGAGTTGTGCGCGAGGACGACCCAGGTGTGCACCTCGAGGCCGGCGTCCACGAGGGCGGCGGCGGCCTCCCCGAAGGCGTCCCCGGGGGCCCAGGCGCCGGCCGCGTAGGGGCGCAGCTCCCGCCCCTTCCAGCGGTCGCCCGCCGGGTAGAGCACGGAGGCGTGCTCGGCGGTGACGATGCGGTGGCGCGGGTGGCGTGGTGTGAGGGCGCGCGTGGAGTGGTAGGCGGCGGCGAGCGTCACCTGCTCCACGCCGAGCGCGGCGATCCGCGCGGGCGCCTCCGGGTCCCCGTTGACGTCCCAGGGGTAGACGAATGCCGACGCCTTCACTTGGCCTCCTCCAGCAGCGCGTAGCCGCGTTCGATCAGTTCGGCGAGCTGCTTGACATGATCCCCGGTCGGCTCGTGCAGCGGGGGCCGAACCTCGCCCACGTCCAGTCCGCGCAGCCGCACACCGGCCTTGACCAGGGCGACGGCGTAGCCGCGGCCCTGGGCGCGCAGTTCGACGAACGGGCGGAAGAAGCCGTCCAGCAGCTTCTCCACGGTCCGCTCGTCGCCGTTGCCGAGCGCCTGGTGGAAGGCGAGGGCCAGCTCGGGCGCGAAGCAGAACACGGCGGAGGAGTAGAGCGTGACGCCGAGGGCGCGGTAGGCGAGCTGGGTCTGCTCGGCGGTCGGCAGGCCGTTGAAGTACAGGAAGTCGCCCGGGACCTCGGAGCGCACGGCGCTGATGACGCGCTGCATGAGGTCGAGGTCGCCGAGCCCGTCCTTGAGGCCGATGATGCCGTCCGTGCGGGCCAGTTCGACGACGGTCTCCGGGGTGAAGACTGCGTTGTCGCGCTGGTAGACGACGACGGGCAGGGCGGTCGCGGCGGCCACCTCCCGGTAGTGCCGCAGCAGGCCCTCCTGCCCGGCGACGACGAGGTACGGCGGCATGGCGAGCAGCCCGTCCGCCCCGGCGGCCTCGGCGAGGCGGGCGTAGCGCACGGCGAGCGCGGTGCCGTACCCGGCGCCCGCGACGACCGGCACCCGCCCTTCGGCCGCCTCGACGGCGGCACTGACGCACCGCTCGAACTCCTCGGGCGTGAGCGCGTGGAACTCGCCGGTGCCACAGCAGGCGAACACGGCGGCGGCTCCGGCCTCGACCCCGCGGCGCACATGCGTGCGGAAGGTGTCGAGGTCCACGGAGCCGTCGGGACCGTACGCGGTGACCGGGAAGAACAGCGGCCCGCTGGGGTTGTTGAGTCGAGCGGCGAGACGGGCTGACGTCACAAGCTCTCCCGGTTCCATATTCATGATTGCCGTCTATATTTCTGAACACCTCCACGCTAAGGCGCCCCCTTGGTGCCGGTCAAGCAGGCGAACCCGCGACGCACCAGCGGATTTACCGCTCCCGTGACACACTTGACGGGCTCCACCCCAGCTCCTTAGCGTGTCCACGAATATGAATGCCGTGCGCCCATGTACACGGTGACCCATTCAAGGAGACCCGAGGATGCCCGCTCCCCGCACCGTTCTGCTCACCGGCGCCGCCGGCGGCCTCGGCACCCTGATGCGGGACCTGCTCCCGGACTACGGCTACGACCTGCGCCTGCTCGACCTGCGCCCGATCGAGGACGCGCCGGACGCGATCGTCGCCGACCTCGGCGACAAGGACGCCGTGCGCGAGGCGGTCCGGGGCGTCGACGCGATCATCCACCTCGCGGGCATCTCCCTGGAAGCCCCCTTCGAGAAGATCCTCAAGGCGAACATCGAGGGCACCTACCACCTGTACGAGGCCGCCCGCGAGGAGGGCGTCGGCCGGATCGTCTTCGCCTCCTCCAACCACGCCGTCGGCTACACCCCGCGCCCCCAGGGCAGCGACCCGCTCATCCCCATCGACACCCCGCACCGTCCGGACACCTTCTACGGCCTGTCCAAGTCCTTCGGCGAGGACCTCGCGCAGTTCTACTGGGACAAGCACGGGATCGAGACGGTCTCGGTGCGCATCGGCTCCTGCTTCGCCGAGCCGACCAGCGTACGCATGCTGTCGGTGTGGATGAGCCCGGCCGACGGCGCCCGCCTCTTCCACGCGACCCTGACCGCCGAGAACGTCGGCCACACCGTCGTCTACGGCTCCTCCGCCAACACCCGGCTGTGGTGGGACCTCACCACGGCACGGGCGCTCGGCTACGACCCCCGGGACGACTCCGAGCCCTTCGCCGAGAAGCTGATCGCCGAGCAGGGCGAGCTGCAGGACGGCAACGAGGCGCACGCCTACCTGGGCGGCCAGTTCGTGACGGACCCGCCGATCTGGCCGTACTGACCTGA
>KL569181.1:76992-80570 GCA_000715635.1 Streptomyces violaceus
GGGCACCGTCCCTGCCCGATCTCACGCGCCGATCAAGGCCCACGCAGGTCCGCGACGGGCACGCCCCGTGCCGAACGGGCGCAAGCGGGCAGTATCGAGCCCGCAACAGACCTGGTCACTGCCGCATCCCCGCTGTAGAAATTCCCCCACGGGCCGCACCGGGCCCGAACGGGCAGCGCAAGCGGAAGGCAGGTGTCGGGATGAGCACGAGGACCGCGGAAGAACGTCAGCGCGAGATCGTGCTTGTCGCACGACGTGACGGCGCTGTCGACGTCACCGCGCTCGCCACCGAGCTGGGCGTGGCCAAGGAGACCGTACGACGGGATCTGCGCGTCCTGGAGGACCACGGCCTGCTCCGGCGTACGCATGGCGGCGCCTATCCCGTGGAGAGCGCCGGTTTCGAGACGACGCTCGCCTTCCGCGCCACCAGCCACGTCCCTGAGAAGCGCCGGATCGCGGCCGCCGCGGCCGAGCTGCTCGGGGACGCCGAGACCGTCTTCGTCGACGAGGGCTTCACCCCGCAGCTCATCGCCGAGGCACTCCCCCGGGACCGGCCGCTGACCGTGGTCACCGCGTCCCTGCCGGTCGCGGGCGCGCTCGCCGAGACCGACACCGTCTCCGTGCTGCTGCTCGGCGGCCGGGTCCGCTCCGGCACCCTCGCCACCGTCGACCACTGGACGACGAAGATGCTGGCCGGCTTCGTCGTCGACCTGGCGTTCATCGGCGCCAACGGCATCTCCCGCGAACACGGCCTCACCACCCCCGACCCGGCCGTCAGCGAGGTCAAGACGCAGGCGATCCGGGCCGCCCGCCGCACGGTCTTCGCGGGCGTGCACACCAAGTTCGGAGCGGTCAGCTTCTGCCGGTTCGCCGAGGTCGGCGCGCTGGAGACGATCGTGACGAGCACGCTGCTGCCGACGGCCGAAGCCCACCGCTACTCACTGCTCGGGCCCCAGGTCATCCGGGTCTGACACCACACCGACCCTCGTACCCCACGAGGCGCAGTCACGCCTGTGCTGCCCCTTATCTCCCCATAAATCCAGGAGCGATCCATGCGAACCCAGAGCCGACGACGGCCACCGCGAGCCACGCTCGCCGCAGCCGCCGCAGGGACGCTGCTCGCCCCGCTGCTCTCCGGCTGCTGGGTCGGCGCGGGCGGGGCCGGATCCGGCGGTGACGCCATCAACGTCCTCATGGTCAACAACCCCCAGATGGTCGAGCTGCAGAAGCTGACCCGCGCCCACTTCACCAAGGAGACGGGCATCAAGGTCAACTTCACGGTCCTGCCCGAGAACGACGTCCGCGACAAGATCAGCCAGGACTTCGCCAACCAGGCCGGCCAGTACGACGTCGCCACCCTGTCCAACTACGAGATACCGATCTACGCCCGCAACGGCTGGCTGCAAGAGATGAACGGTTATGTGGCCAAGGACCCGGCCTACGACGAGCGGGACGTCCTGAAGCCGATGCGCCAGTCCCTCACCGCACAGGACGGCAAGCTCTACGGCCAGCCCTTCTACGGCGAGTCGTCCTTCCTGATGTACCGCAAGGACGTGTTCGAGAAGAAGGGCCTGACGATGCCCGCGCACCCCACCTGGCAGCAGGTGGCGGACCTCGCGGCGAAGGCCGACGGCGCCGAACCGGGCATGAAGGGCATCTGTCTGCGCGGTCTGCCCGGCTGGGGCGAGGTCATGGCACCCCTGACGACGGTCGTCAACACCTTCGGCGGCACCTGGTTCGACAAGAACTGGAAGGCGCAGCTCGACTCACCCGCCTTCGAGAAGGCGACGAAGTTCTATGTCGACCTGGTGCGCGAGCACGGCGAGTCCGGCGCCGCCCAGGCCGGCTTCGCCGAGTGCCTGAACAACATGACCCAGGGCAAAGTCGCCATGTGGTACGACGCCACCTCCGCGGCCGGATCCCTGGAGGCCGCCAACTCCCCCGTCAAGGGCAAGGTCGGCTACGCCCCCGCACCCGTGGAGAAGACCGAGTCCTCCGGCTGGCTCTACACCTGGGCCTGGGGCATCCAGAAGTCCTCCCGCAATCCGGACAACGCCTGGAAGTTCGTCTCCTGGGCGTCCGGCAAGGGCTACGAGGAACTGGTCGGCGACCAGGCCGGCTGGTCCAACGTCCCGGCCGGCAAGCGGGCGTCGACGTACGCCAACGCCGACTACCGCAAGGAGGCCGCCGCCTTCCAGGAGATGACCAAGGAGGCCATCGAGAAGGCCCGGCCCGACGATCCCGGCGTGCAGCCGCGGCCCGCGCCCGGCATCCAGTTCGTCGGCATCCCCGAGTTCACCGACCTCGGCACCAAGGTCTCCCAGGAGATCAGCGCGGCCATCGCCGGACGCCAGTCCGTCGAGTCGGCCCTGAGGAAGTCCCAGCAGCTCGCCGAGAAGATCTCCGAGGAGTACGAGGGACGATGACCGCCACGACAACGGCCCCCGTGGCCTCCCCCGAGATACGCAACCCCGTCCGCCGGCCCTCCGCCCGGCTGCGCGCCTGGGCCACCCGGGCCCCGCTGCTCCCCGCCCTGATCTTCATGGTCGTCGTCACCCAGCTGCCCTTCGTGGCCACGCTGGTGATCTCCTTCTTCGACTGGAACGCCCTCTATCCCGACGCCCGGCACTTCACGGGCCTCGACAACTACCAGGAGGTCCTCACCGACGCGGACCTGCGCCACTCGGTGTGGACGACCGTGCTGCTGACGGTGGCGGTGGTCCTGGCCAGCCTGGTGCTGGGACTCGCCCTGGCCCTGCTGCTGGACCGGAGGTTCCGCGGCCGGGGCATCGTACGGACCCTGCTGATCGCACCCTTCCTGGTGGTACCGGTCGCTGCGGCACTGCTCTGGAAGCATGTGCTCTACAACCCTGAATACGGCCTGCTCAATGGGTTGTTGCACTATGTGGGCGGTCCACAGCCCGACTGGATCTCCAACACCCCGCTGCTCGCGGTCGAGGCATCCCTCGTCTGGCAGTGGACGCCGTTCATGATGCTGATCCTGCTCGCCGGCCTGCAGAGCCGCGACCACGAGCAGGTCGAGGCGGCCCGGGTCGACGGCGCGAGCGACTGGCAGATCTTCGTCCATCTGACGCTCCCGCACCTGCGCCGCTACCTCGAGCTGGGCGCCCTGCTGGGCTCGATCTACATCGTCCAGAACTTCGACGCGGTCTTCACGATCACGTCCGGCGGCCTGGGCACCGCCAACCTCCCCTACACCGTCTACCAGAGCTTCTACCAGGCCCACGAGAACGGCCTCGCCTCGGCCGCGGGCGTCCTGGTCGTCATCGGCTCGATCGTCATCGCGACCTTCGCCCTGCGCGTGGTGTCGTCCCTGTTCCGCGAGGAGGTGTCCCGCGCATGAACGTCGTACGCCGCAACAGTATGGGCCTCATGGCCTGGCTGGCCGGGATCGTGTTCTTCCTGCCCATCGCCTGGATGGCCCTGACGTCCCTCCACTCGGAAGCCGACGCGGCGACCAACCCGCCCTCCTTCGCTGCCTCCCTGACCCTGGACGGCTACCGCGAGTTCTTCGGCGCGGGCGGCGGCGCGAGCCCCTGGCCGGCGCTGATCAACTC
>KL569181.1:80823-80991 GCA_000715635.1 Streptomyces violaceus
CCCCTGGCCGGCGCTGATCAACTCGGCGGTCGCGTCGCTGGCCTCGACCCTGCTGGTCCTGCTGCTGGCCTTCCCGGCGGCGTACGCGTTGTCGATCAACCGCGTCCGCAAGTGGACGGACGTCCTGTTCTTCTTCCTCTCCACGAAGATGCTGCCGGTGGTGGCGGG
>KL569181.1:81241-84459 GCA_000715635.1 Streptomyces violaceus
GGCCTGCTGCCGATCTATCTGTTCGCGAAGAACGCCGGGATGCTCGACAACATCTGGCTGCTGGTCATCCTCTACACGTCCATGAACCTGCCGATCGCGGTGTGGATGATGCAGTCGTTCCTCGCCGAGATCCCGGTCGCGGTGATCGAGGCGGCGAGGGTGGACGGGGCCGGTCTGCCGACGGTCCTCGCGCGCATCGTCGCCCCGATCGCACTGCCCGGCATCGCGGCAACCTCCCTCATCTGTTTCATCTTCAGCTGGAACGAACTGCTCTTCGCACGGGTGCTGACCGGTGTGGTCGCCGAGACCGCCCCCGTCTTCCTGACCGGCTTCATCACCAGCCAGGGCCTGTTCCTGGCGAAGGTGTGCGCCGCGTCGCTCGTCATCTCCCTGCCGGTGCTCGCCGCGGGGTTCGCCGCCCAGGACAAGCTGGTCCAGGGCCTGTCGTTGGGAGCCGTGAAATGAAGGCCGCCGTCATCGAGTCCGTGGGCAAGGCCGTCGTCGCCGAGGTCCCGGACCCGACGCCAGGGCCGCGCGAGGTCGTCGTCGAGGTCGCTGCCTGCGGCCTCTGCGGAACCGATCTCCACATCCTGCAGGGCGAGTTCGCTCCGAAGCTGCCGATCGTGCCCGGGCACGAGTTCGCGGGCCAGGTGGTCGGGGTCGGCACCCAGGTCACCGAGGTGTCGGTGGGCGACCGGGTCGCGGTCGACCCCTCGCTCTACTGCTACGAGTGCCGCCACTGCCGTACGGGCCACAACAACCTCTGCGAACGCTGGGCGGCGATCGGCGTGACGACGGCGGGCGGCGCCGCGCAGTTCGCGGTGGCCCCGGTGGCGAACTGCGTGAAGCTCCCGGATCACGTCCGTACGGAGGACGCGGCCCTCGTGGAGCCGCTGTCCTGCGCGGTACGCGGCTACGACGTGCTCCAGTCCCGCCTCGGCGCGCACGTCCTGATCTACGGCTCCGGAACGATGGGCCTGATGATGCTGGAACTGGCCAAGCGCACGGGCGCGGCGAGCGTGGACGTCGTCGACGTGAACCCGGCCCGCCTGGAGACGGCCCGTCGCCTCGGTGTCTCGGCGTCGGCGGCGAACCCCGACGAACTGGACCGTCCGCAGGGCTGGGACCTGGTCGTCGACGCCACGGGCAACGCGGCGGCGATCCAGGACGGCCTGGACCGGGTGGCGAAGGCGGGCACGTTCCTGCAGTTCGGCGTGGCCGACTACGCGACGCGCGTGACGATCGACCCGTACCGCATCTACAACCAGGAGATCACCATCACGGGCTCGATGGCGGTGCTGCACAGCTTCGAGCGGGCGGCGGAGCTGTTCGCGAACGGGGTGCTGGACCCGGAGATCTTCATCAGCGACCGCATCCCGCTGGAGCGGTACCCGCAGGCGCTGGAGCAGTTCGCGGCCGGGGTGGGCCGGAAGATCGTCGTGGTGCCGTAGTCCGGCCCCACGGGCCGAACGGCGCGTGGGATGCGGCCCCCTCCGGCCGCACCCCACGCGTCCCCCGAGTCACGGTCGGTCGTGCAAGATCCTTCCGCGCCAGTCTTGTGCAGCCGGACCGCCGAAGGGAACATCCGCCTGATGCCGATCTTCGACGGATTGATAGTGGAACGCCTATCAATGGACCGCGGTCACAGGGCGCAGGTCGGCCGAGGCGGGGCAGGCGAAATTCGCTGGGGCGCCTGTCTCCCGCCCCGTACCCTCCCGGCATGCCAGGACCCCACGGATTCAGGTACGAACAGCACACCGGCGGAACCGTCCGCATCACCCACCACGGCCGCCCCGCCACCACGCTGAACGGCCCCCGGGCCGCGCGGTTCCTCGCCGAGGTCGAGACCTCCGACCCCCAGCTCGTCATGGCGCGCTGGACCGGCAACTACAAGCGGGGCAACGAACGCACCGCGCGCGATCATCCCCGTAATCGCCGCTGACCCGATTGGGCGCAGGGTAAGGGAACGGCAAAACCGCCTCGCTCGTTCACCCGGCATGACAGCTATGACCCCCGGCTCGAACATCCCCCTGTCCGCCGCCCGCGTGACGGTGGACGTCGCCGCCCCGGTGCGGCTCGACGTATCGGGCCTGCTGCTCACCGCCGACGGCAAGGTGCGCTCCGACGACGACTTCATCTTCTACAACCAGCCGTCGGGCCCGGGCGTGACGTACCGCTCCGGCGGCGGCACCGCGCCCGACGCGATCACGGTCGACACGACGGCCGTGCCCCCCGGCATCGAGAAGATCATCGTCACCGCCAGCCCGGATGCCGCGGGCCAGACCTTCCAGGGCGTCGAACCGACGGCCACGGTCCGCAACGGGGACGACAACTCCGTCCTGGCCACGTTCACGCCCCCGCAGCTCGGCAGCGAGACGGCCCTGGTGATCGTGGAGATCTACCTGCGCAACGGCCAGTGGAAGGCCCGCGCGGTCGGCCAGGGATACGCCAACGGCCTCGCGGGCATCGCCACGGACTTCGGTGTGACGGTCGAGGAACCTGCCGCGGCCGCCCCGGCCCAGCCGGTGACCCCGCCGCCGGCCCCTGTGCAGCCGCCGGCCCCGCCCGTCACCGCGCCCGCGGCACCTCCGGCCGCCCCGGCCACTCCTCCCCCGCCCGCACCCGGCTCGGGCAAGATCAACCTCGACAAGGGCCGCGTCAGCCTCCAGAAGAACCAGACCGTCTCCCTCGTCAAGGGCGGCCGCCCCCTGCTCGCCCAGGTCAAGATGGGCCTCGGCTGGGAGCCGGCGTACCGCGGCAAGGACATCGACCTGGACGCCTCGGTCATCGCCTACGGGCCGCAGCGCAACCACATCGACAGCTGCTACTTCGGCAAGCTCCAGATCGTGGGCGGCGCGATCAAGCACTCCGGCGACAACCTCACGGGTGAGGGCGGCGGGGACGACGAGGTGATCATGGTCGACCTCGGCCGGCTGCCGCAGGAGGTCACCGGCCTGGTCTTCACGGTCAACTCCTTCTCCGGCCAGAAGTTCACGGAGGTGGCCAAGGCGTACTGCCGTCTCCTGGACGGCACGACGGGCGAGGAACTGGTCCGCTTCGACCTCACCAGCGCCGAGCCGCAGACCGGCGTGCTGATGGCCAAGCTGATCCGCCAGTTCTCCGGCGAGTGGGACATGACGGCGATGGGCGACTTCGTGAAGTCCCGCACGGTGAGGGGGATGGTGAAGCCGGCGGCGCAGGCGCTGTAGGCCCTGGGG
>KL569181.1:84784-88073 GCA_000715635.1 Streptomyces violaceus
CGCCACAGGCGGTGGCCGGTGTCGAGCCGCCCTCCGTGACGGCCGGGCCCAGCAGGGCCTTGAGCCCGCGCATCTGGACCATCCCGGCGCCGAGTTCGTACATCCACTCCGCCAGCGCCTCGCCCGGCGGCAGTTCGGCCGCGAGCTCGTCCGCCCGGGCCGCGATCGCCTCGACGCGGTCGAGATACGCGGCCTCCAGGAGCGCCTGCCGGGTCGGGAAGTGCCGGTACAGGGTGCCGGACCCGACCCCGGCCCGCTTGGCGATGTCGTCGAGCGACGCGCCTTCCCCGTGCTCGGCGAACGCCTCCACGGCCACCTTCAAAACCCGCTCGTAGTTGCGCCGAGCATCCGCTCGCATGGGCCTGACCTGCGCCATGCAACCACTCCTCACGAACCGGGGACCCTCTCCGCACCTTACCGAGAACTGTCTGACCCCACGCCGCCCGATGCGAACGCACGTACCCATGATCACCGATCGGGGTGAGGGAGAGCCGATTGGGGCACAGGTGTGCGGAGGTCGCACATACGGTCACCGATGAGCGGCCAGCACTGCCGCGAGGCCCTCTTGCAGATCCTTGACGAAATACTCGGGAACCTCCAGCGACGGGAAGTGTCCCCCGCTTTCGGGCGAACTCCATCGGACGATCTGCCGGTACCGCTCCTGCGCCCAGGGGCGCGGACACTTCTCGACGTCGCGGGGATACATGGTGAGTGCTGACGGGACGTCGACCCGCAGTTCGGGGTCCAGCGAGTTGTGGCTTTCGTAGTAGATGCGGGCCGCCGATGCGCCGGTCCGCGTCAGCCAATACAGGGTGACGTCGTCAAGGACCCTGTCTATGGAAATCGTCTCGAACGGGCTGTCCTGGGTGTCCGACCACTCGGCGAACTTGTCGAGGATCCAGGCAAGAAGCCCGACCGGTGAGTCGACGAGCGAGTAGCCGATGGTCTGCGGTCGGGTCGCCTGCTGCTTCGCGTACGCCGCGTGGTGGCGCCAGAAATCGCGGGTTTCCTCGGTCCACTTGCGCTCGACCGCTGTCAGCCCGTCCGTCGTCAACCCGGGCGGCGCCTCCGCGAACGTTGTGTGGATGCCGAGAACGTGCGCCGGGAACCTGCCGCCGAGAACCGTGGTGATATTGCCTCCCCAGTCGCCGCCGTGGGCTGCGAACTTGCTGTAGCCGAGCCTTCCCATCAGTTCCACCCATGCGGCCGCGATCCTTTCGGTTCCCCATCCGGTGGTGGCCGGCTTGTCGCTGTAACCGAAGCCGGGTAGCGACGGGACCACGACGTGGAACGCCGGGGCGTCCGCATCTTTCGGATCTGCCAGCTCGTCCACTACATCGATGAACCGGACAACGCTGTCCGGCCAGCCGTGCGTCAAGAGCAGAGGAGTGGCATCCGCGCGCGCGGAGCGGCGGTGCAGGAAGTGGATTCCCAGATCATCAATGGTCGTGCGGAACTGGCCGATTTGGTTGAGGCGCTCTTCGAACGACCGCCAGTTGTACCCGGTGCGCCAGTAGTTCACGACATCGACGAGGTCGGCGAGAGGAACGCCCTGTTCCCATCGGCGAGGGCCGGGCGCGGCGCGATGGACCGTCTCGGCCTCCGGTAGTCGCGCCGCGGCCAGTCGCGCGCGCAGATCGTCCAGGTCGGCGTCAGTTGCGTGGGCTTCAAATGCCTGCACGTCGCTGGTTGGACGGGGCATGAGACCTCCTGGCCGTCGCGGAACCGGATACGACCTATCGCGAACCGGCTAAGACGGTTCTACCAAGCCTCCCTGTCGGCGCGCAACCAGCTAAGGTGGTTCCATGCGTACTGGGTTCCCTGACTTCCGCCTCGGCAGCGTGCTGGCGACCAGCTTCACGGGGACCCTGTCGGAGCGTCACGGCAACGCCGTGGAACGCATTCCCACGCCGCACCGACTCGTCGACTGGCTGGCAGTGAACGGCCTCGCCGTGGACTCCTGCACCACTGCCCAGCTCGAGCTCGCCCGGGAACTGAGGGAGTCGATTCACGCCGCCGCGACAGCGGCCGCGATCCAGGACGCTCTCCCTGCGTCCGCTGTCCAAGTCATCAATGACCGCAGCGCTCAGGGTCGGGCCGCGGCGATCCTGACGCCCGGGGGTGAGCGGCGATGGCGGCTCGGCTCGGCTTCCTGCGTGGAAGATGCCCTCGGCGTGATCGCCGCCGACGCGATCAGCATCATCGCCGGCGAACGAGACGGAAAATTGGCCTTGTGCGCATCACCGACCTGCCAAGCCGCCTTCTTCGACACCAGCCAGAGCCGCACCCGCAAATGGTGTGACATGAACACGTGTGGGAATCGTCAGAAGAAAGCGCGCTTCAATGCCAACCAGCGCAAAAACCCCAGATCAGCGGAGTGATCGTAAGGCCTCCTGGAGCGCTGCTCCAGGAGGCCGTCTGAGCCGGGACTCTCCCTCAAGGCGGGAGAGCAGTCACATCTTCATCGCCCCCGCCGCCAGATCCCGCAGGAAATGCCGCGCGCCGATCAGGAACACCAGGATCAACGGGATGACGCTCATCAAGGCACCCGCCATCACCAGGGAGTAGTCGGTGTTGTAGAGGACGTTGAGATTCGCCAGGGCAACCTGGAGGGTGACCTCGTCCGGGTCGATCATGACGACCAGGGGCCAGATGTAGTCGTTCCACAGGCCGATGAACGTGAAGATGCCGAGGAAGGCCAGGGCCGGGCGGAACAACGGCAGGGCGACCGTCCAGTAGAGGCGGAAGAAGCCGGCACCGTCGATCCGCCCCGCGTCCAGCAGTTCGTCCGGCAGGGAGTTCTGGGCGTACTGGCGCATCCAGAAGATGCCGAACGCGTTCGCCGCGCTGGGAATGATCAGCGCCTTCAGCGAGCCCGCCCAGCCGAACTCGGCCATGGTGACGAACTGCGGCACCAGGGAGAGCTGCGCGGGGATCATGTACGTCACCAGCAGCATGCCGAAGAGGAACTTCTTCGCCGGGAACTCGTACTTGGCGAAGGCGAACGCGGCCAGCGAGTCGAAGAACAGCACCAGCACGGTCCCGAGCACCGCGACCACGACGGTGTTGAACAGCGAGCCGAAGAAGTCGACGGTGTCGAGCACCCGCCCCATGTTGTCCAGCAGATGCGGCCCCGGCAGCAGCTTGGGCGGGTAGCGGTAGATGTCCTGCGTGGTGCCGGAAGCCAGCACCACGAGCCAGTAGAAGGGGAACAGCGAGACCAGCACCCCGACCAGCAGCGTCGCCCGGACGCCGATGCGGCTGAGCCTGCTGCCGGAGCCGATGGCCC
>KL569181.1:88261-89276 GCA_000715635.1 Streptomyces violaceus
AGCCAGGCCCGCGCTGCCGGTCGTCCTGTCGTCAGCGGCCATGGCGAGCCCCCTTGCGGCGCAGCAGACCGGCGATGCCGGGACGGCGGTCGTCGTCCGAGCCGGCGACCAGCCGCCAGTTGATGACGGTGAAGATCGCGATGATCGCGAAGAGGACCCAGCCCATCGCGGCGCCGTAGCCGAACTGGTGCTCCTTGAAGGCCTTCTGCCACAGATAGAGCACGATGGTCATCCCTTCCTGGCCCGGACCGCCCGTGGTTCCGACGTCGGTCGACTGGAAGAGCACCTGGGACTCGGTGAAGATCTGCAGGCCGTTGATGGTGGAGGTGACGGCCGCGAACAGCACCACGGGCCGCAGCTGCGGCAGCACGACCCGGAAGAGGGTCTGCCGGCTGTTCGCGCCGTCGACGCGGGCGGCCTCGAAGTGCTCGGTGGGGATGGCCTGGAGTCCTGCCAGGAAGATCAGCGCGTTGTAGCCGACCCACCGCCAGATGATCATGAGGGAGACGGACGACTTGATGCCCCACTCCGAGGACAGCCAGCCGATCCCGTCCACCCCGATCGCGCGCAGCACCGCGTTGGCGAGGCCCGCCTGGGCGAAGACCGAGCCGAAGACGACGGTCATGGCGACCATCGAGGTCACGTTGGGGATGAAGTACGCCACCCGGTAGACGCCGGTGAAGCGGACCTGCGAATGCAGCAGGAACGCCAGCACCAGGGCCAGGAACAGCATCGGCACCGTCGACAGGAACCAGATCTCGAAGGTGTTGAGCACCGAGTGCCAGAACACCGAGTCCTGAAGCAGCCAGCCGTACTGCTTGAACCCGACGAAGCGCATGTCTCCGATGCCGTCCCAGTCCTGGAAGGACAGGTAGACGGAGAAGACGATCGGGAAGGCGCCGAAGACGGCGAACAGCACGTAGAACGGGGAGATGGCGAGCAGGGGCGGGACATGACGCCTGCGTCCGCCCGGGGTGGTGGACTTGGTACGGCTTGCAGGCCGCCGCTCGTCGGC
>KL569181.1:89490-89893 GCA_000715635.1 Streptomyces violaceus
AGATGTGTATAAGAGACAGATCGAGAACCGTGGCCATGTCAGCTCACCCCCACCCGGGACAGCGTGGTCTCGGCCGTGTTCACGGCGTCCCGCCACGCCCGGTCGGGGTTCTTGCCGAGCATCTCCACGTTGGTCAGCTCCTGGAAGAACGGGGTGTTGGCGGTCTCCTCGTAGGGGCTGAAGTAGACGACCGGGGCCTTCTGGGCGGCCGGGCCGAAGACGTCGATGGGCTGCTGACCGCCGAAGAAGGCGTCGGGCTTGTGCATCGCCGGGTCGGCGTAGGCGGCCGGAGTGGTGGGGAACAGGGCCATCTCCTGGTAGCTCTTGAGCTGGTTCGCGGGGCTGAGCAGCCACTTCAGGAAGGCGAAGGCCGCTTCCGGTTCCCGGCAGTAGCGGGTCAGGG
>KL569181.1:90098-93689 GCA_000715635.1 Streptomyces violaceus
AGATGTGTATAAGAGACAGACCGTCGGGCAGCGTGGTCAGCCGCCAGGATCCGGAGGTCTTCGGCGCGGTCTCCTTCAGACCGTAGCTGGCCCACACCGCCGTGGTCATGGTGGCGATCCGGCTCCCGCTCATGGCCGCGTTGTAGTCGGGCGTCCCGTCCGTGATCCTGGCGCTGAGTCCCTGGCGGAGGATGTCCACGGACAGGTCCCAGGCGCGCCGGACGTGCTCCTGGTCGCCGATGAAACGGTTGTCGGCGTCCACGAACTGCTTGGGGCTCTGGAGCAGGACCTGCTGGAAGACGTTGCCGATGTTGCTCACGAGGTAGGGCTTGCCCGGCCCCTTCGCCCGCAGTGTCCGTCCGGCGGCGATGAACTTCTCCCAGGTGGGTACCCCTTCGGCGACATCCTCCGGTTCGTGGGGCAGTCCGGCCTTCTCGAAGAGGTCCCGGCGGTAGTAGAGCGCGGTGGGGCCGGCGTCCAGGGGGAAGCCGATCATCCTGCCCGTCGGGGTGAAGCAGGCCTTCCACTTCCACTCGAGGTACTGGTCGCGGACGGATTCCGCGCCGAGCGTGCGCAGGTCGAGGAACTCGTTCTCGTCAGGGAAGAACGTGGCGAGGTTGTCGCTGTTGACGACCGTCAGGTCCGGAACGTAGGCGCGGGCGGCGAGGCTGGTGCGCACCTTGGAGTCGATCTCGCCGTCCGGGATCTGGGAGCCCCTCACCCGCAGCCCCGGCACGCCGGGTACGGCGCGTCTGGCGGTGGCGAGCAGCTTGTCGCTGAGCGAGCCCTTCCAGTACCAGAGGCTGAGGTGGTCCGAGCCGGCGGAGGCCGATCCCTCCTCGGTTCCGCATCCGGTCAGTCCGAGCAGGCCCACTCCCGCGCCGCCCAGGGAGGCCCCCAGAAAGCGTCTGCGGGACATCGTTCGGTGTTCCATGGGGGCGCACTCGCTTTCCGGGCGTGCCGCAGCCAGGGGGACAGCGCTGCCGCAGGGCCCGTTCTCACGGGGATGGGGGGACGCTTCCGGGGGGATGGGGAAGCGAAGACAACGATGTCGGCGGGCGCGGGGTAGTCGGGCCGACGGTCTCGCGATGGGGGGTTCTGAGGGATCGTGAACGTTCACGTGAGCGTTGCCGTTGAGTATCGAGGCGCCCGAAAACCGGTGTCAAGGGAACTGCAGGCAGATCTCCCGCCGGGCACGACGGCCGGGGGAGTCAGGCGGACTCGCGTACGACCAGCTCGGGCGTCACCCACGCGTCCGCGCCCCGCAACGGCTCCTCACCGGCGCTCAGCCGGGCCACCTGCTCCACGGCCAGCCGTCCCAGCTGCCGCTTGTCGATGTGCAGGGTGGTCAGGGCGGGGTCCACCAGCTCGCCCAGGGAGAGGCCGTCGAAGCCCAGCACGGCCAGATCGTCCGGCACTCTGCGGCCACGGCGCCGGGCGGTGCGCATCGCCCCGACCGCGATCAGGTCGTTGAACCCGAAGACCGCGGTGATCTCCGGCCGCGCCTCCAGCAGCCGCTCCATGCCGGCCTCGCCCCCCGCCACGCTGTGCTCGGGGCACAGCACGATCCAGCTGTCGTCGACGGGCAGACCGCGCCGCCGGACCTGCTCGAGGAAGGCCTGCTTGCGGGCACCGGGTCCACGCTCGCCGTCCAGCATGCCGATCCGGCGGTGCCCGGCCTCGACCAGATGGGCGATGCCCTGCTCGACACCGGCGAAGGCGTCGATACCGACGGCCGCGAACCGGGTCTGCTGCGGGCCGCGCTCCAGCAGCACCAGCGGCACGCCCCCGAGGTGCCGGGTGAGCACGTCGTCCGAGTCCTTGAAGTAGCCCACGACCGCGTCCGCCTGGTGGGAGAGCACGTCGAGCGCCTGCCGCTCCCTGGCCTCGTCGATACGGGAGTCCCACACGACGACCTGCCAGCCGCGCTGCTCGGCCGCCTCCAGCACTCCGGCGGCCACCTCGGGGAAGAACGGGTTCCGCAGGTCCGGGATGACCAGGCCCGCCGTCACCGCCCCCTTCTGGACGAGTCCGCGCGCGAACCGGCTGGGCCGGTAGTCCAGGAGCCGCGCCGCCTCCAGCACCCGCTCCTTGGTGCCGGGGCCGATCTCGCCCTTGTCGTTGACCGCCCGGGAGACCGTCTGGCGTGACACCCCGGCCAGTCGTGCGACGTCATGGATCGTGGCCCGGCGCCGGGCACCGTCGGGCCGCTCGCCACCCGGCTCCACCCGCTGATTGTCGGTCCACACGCTGAGCACTGTATCCGGCGCCGGGCGGGGCCCGGCAGGGGCAGCGGGGCGGGCCCCTCAGTCGTCGAGCTCGGTGAACAGCGTCAGCTGCAGGGCGCCGGGGCGGTCACGACGACCCGAGCCCCCCAGTCCCGGCCGGATCAGCCGGAAACGGCAACCGCCACCCGGCTCCGCCCTCGCCCTGAGAGGGCCCCTCAGAACAACGCGCTGTACGCGTTCAGCGCCGGCTGCCCGCCGAGGTGGGCGTAGAGGACGGTGGAGTCGCGGCCGATCTCCCCACGGGAGACCAGATCGATCATCCCGGCCATGGACTTCCCCTCGTACACGGGGTCGGTGACCATGCCCTCCGTCCGGGCCGCGAGGCGCATCGCCGCCAGGGTGGTCTCGTCGGGGACGCCGTAGGTGCCCGCGTGGTACCGCTCGTCGAGTTCGACGTCGGACTCGGTCACCTCGCGCTTGAGGCCGATGAGCTGCCCGGTGTTGTGGGCGATCCGGGCGATCTGCGTGCGGGTGGCGGCAGGCTTGGCCGAGCCGTCGATGCCGAGCACGCGCCGGGGCCGCCCGCCCGCCTCCTCCAGCGCGGCGAACCCGGCGACCATGCCGGCCTGCGTCGACCCGGTCACCGAGCACACCACCACGGTGTCGAAGAAGACGCCCAGCTCCCGCTCCTGCTCGGCGACCTCGTACGCCCACCCGGCGAAGCCGAGGCCACCGAGCGGATGATCGGAGGCACCGGCCGGGATGGCGTACGGCTTCCCGCCGCCCTCCTCGACCTCCCTGAGCGCCTGTTCCCAGCTCTCCTTGAACCCGATCCCGAACCCGGCCTTCACCAGCCGCACATCGGCCCCGGCGAGCCGGCTGATCAGGATGTTGCCGACCTTGTCGTACACGGCGTCGGGCCAGTCCACCCAACTCTCCTGCACGAGCACGCACTTGAGCCCGGCCCGGGCGGCGACGGCAGCGACCTGGCGGGTGTGGTTGGACTGCACCCCGCCGATCGACACGAGCGTGTCACAGCCCTGGGCGAGCGCGTCGGCGACCAGGTACTCCAGCTTGCGGGTCTTGTTCCCGCCGTACGCGACACCGGAGTTGCAGTCCTCGCGCTTGGCCCAGAGGGAGGCGCCGCCGAGGTGCTCGGTCAGCCGCTCCAGGCGGTGGACGGGCGAGGGACCGAAGAGCAGGGGGTAACGCTCGTACGAGGAAAGGGACATGGGTCCTCCCGGGATCGGGGGTCGGTCTCAGTCGGCGAGTTCTTCGAGCCCCCGCCAGATCTCCGCCGTGACGCGGACCGCCTCGGCCACGTCACCGGCCGCACAGGCCTCGATCTGTCTCTTATACACAT
>KL569181.1:93857-97426 GCA_000715635.1 Streptomyces violaceus
GCCCTGGCCGAAGCGCCGTCGCTCCAGGCGGCGGATGAGCGGGGTGTAGCGGGCGGCGGTCGCGGCGGCAGCGCGATTGCCGCTCACCCGGACGAGGACCTCGTGCAGCGCGTCGTCGGCACTCAGGGCCGCGTTCACGTCTCCGGTGCCGACGGCGGCGGCGAACCGCTCGTTGGCGGCACGCATCGCCTCGATGTCCGCGGCCTTCAGCCGGGGCACGGCGACCCGCGTCACCAGCTCGTGCATGGCGCCGACCACGGCGGCGGCGTCCCGCACGTCGGAGGCCACCAGCGGAGTCACCCGGGTGTAGCTCTGCGGCTTGCTCTCCAGCAGCCCCTCGTCCACCAGCCGGGAGAACGCCTCCCGCACCGGCGCCCGGGACAGCCCGAGCCGCTCCGCGAGCTCGGCGTCCCGCACCACCGCACCGGGTTCGATCTCCCCGGCCACGATGGCGTCCCGGATCGCCGCGTACGCGCGGTCCCTGAGCAGGGTCCGGGGCACGGGTCGGATGGCCTCCATGAACTGAAATGTTAGATGTCAGTCGCCCTCGCAACAAGAGGCACGGGACGAGACCGTGGCCCGCACTCCCCACGCGGTGCGGGCCACGGTCTCTCATGCCGCCCAGGGCCAGTCGGCGTCCCGGGAGGCCTCGATCAGCGGAACCATCCGGAAGGCCGCGTCCGAGAGGCCGCCGAAGGTGTGCCGATGCGCCGCCCCCGACGGGCCGTGGCCCGCCCGGTAGCCGGCGAGGTTCCAGGTGTAGACCGGCACGTCGGCCGGGACCTGCTCGGTCGGGTCGCCCCGGTGGTGGTGCGTGTACTGCTCGTCGGTGACGATCAGCACCCGGTCGTGCTTCCGGTAGTGCCGGCGCACCGCCTCCGTCGTGTCGGTGCCGCCCAGGTCGCCGAAGCGGTCGAGGATCTTCAGCACCGACTCGCCCTTGCGGAACCGCACACGGTCGCTCGTCGAGCCGAACTCGACCAGGTCCGCGCGCTCCGCCCGCAGCGCGAGCGCCGTACCGAAGATCGCCGCCGCGTCGGCGCGGGTGAGTTCCGAGCGGTCGGACAGCCGCGACCAGAACATCGAGCCAGAGCGGTCCACGAGCACCAGCGTCCGGCCGGGCAGCGCGGGCACGTTGGCCAGCGAGTGGCCGAGCGCCCGCTCCAGCGCGTACGACCAGCGCAGCGACGGCGCGTGCTGGTACGCGGCGAGGTACCGGAAGGGGAACTGCCGCGAGCGTGCGACCTCCGCCGGGTCGCTGATCCGCGCGGCGACCCGCTCAGCGACTTCGTCGGACACCCCGGCCTCGTCGAAGTTCCGCAGGTTGCGCACGAGCGCCATGGTGCCCATGGACGGAATCACGGACTCCCAGGCCGCCTTGTCCATCGGCCCCTGGATCCAGCCCGCCAGCGTCTCCCATGTCATTCCGGCCGCGGCCAGCCGCTCGGCACCGCCCTCGGCGGTCACGACCGCGCGCCGCTCCTCGACCGGCAGCGCCATGAGCTCGCGGTGCGCGCCGAGGACACGATCCGTCTCCGGCGGCACCGCGGTGTCGGGGTTGTGACGCCGGTCGAGGGCGTAGCGGAACAGCTCGCCCTGCCACGGCTTGTCCGGGTCCGGGGCGGCGTGCACGAGGTTGAGGATGTCGCCGAAGCGGTAGCCCTTGGAGGCGGTGTCGTACTTCAGCAGTGCCTTGCCGTGGTAGAGGCGGCGCACGGCATCGGCGACACCACGCTTCACCGGCTTCGGCACGTTCCGCCCGTACATCGCGGTCCAGTACGCCAGCAGTTCGCCGGGCTCGTCGGGCCGCTGGAGCACGGAGGCGACGACCTGCCGGTTGGACGGGCCGTCGGTCGCGCCCGCGTCCAGGCGGGCCTTGACGTACTCGGCGGCGCCGACGACCGAGGCCGTGCGCAGGTTGCCCTCGCCGCGCAGCCAGCCGAGCAGGCCGGCCGTCCATGCCGGGTCGGTGACGGCGAGTTCGCGCACGAGCTTCGTGAAGCGGTCGTCGCGGTCGGCGCCGGTCTCGTAGAAGGTCTGCTGCGAGACGAAGTTCGAGACGGCGAGCAGGAAGAGCTCGGAGCGGGCATCCCGCTCCCGGCCGCGGCCGCCCTCGTAGGTGCGCAGGACACGCCCTGTGGACGTCACGCGCGAGACGGGACGCGCACGGGCTGCCTTGGAGTTGAATCGTGCCATGGTGAATTCCCCCGAATTCATTCGCATTTCCGAGGGAGACGCTGCATGCAAGAAAAGAGGTGGGTGCCCGAGGACAGAAGTCGGCGACGGACTAATTCAGATGCTCTACCCATTGAGCTACAGCGACCCGAAGTCGCTGACGGGACTCGAACCCGCAACCCTCCGATCCCAGGAAGTAACCGTTGCCTGCGCACCGGGCACCCCACCACATGCTGCGCCTCCCGAGATCAAGTCGGCGGCGGCGTCGGATTCTTTGGAAGAGAAGTAGCCGCTGCCATCGCACCGGGAGGTGCGTGACGTTGTGATCTCACTGTAGGAGGCGCAGCGCGGGCACTGCGAGCGAATTAATTACCGCTTCTGGCGCTTCCACGGGCCGGTGATGGCGAGCAGGATGCCCGGGTCCTGGATGTTGGCGTAAAGGGTCTTGCCGTCGGGTGAAAACGTGACACCGGCGAACTCGCTGTACTCCGGCTCCTCTTCGGTGCCGACGTTCAGGTCGTTGCGGGCGATCGGGTACGTGCGGCCGCTCTCGGTGGCGCCGAAGAGGTGCGAGACACCCTCGCCGTCCTCGGCCAGGACGATGCCACCGTACGGGGAGACGGTGATGTTGTCGGGGCCGTCGAAGGCTCCGTCCTCGGACGGGTCGGGATTCACGCCGAGCAGGACCTTCAACGTCAGCGTCCGGCGCTTGGGGTCGTAGAACCAGACCTGGCCGTCGTGCCGGCCGGGGCTCTCCTCACGGGCGTACGAGGAGACGATGTAGGCACCGCCGTCGCCCCACCACATGCCCTCCAGCTTGCGGGCGCGGGTGACCTGGTCGTCCTTGAACTGCTTGCGCACCGGGGTGGTGCGGGCATCGCGGTCGGGTACGTCCATCCAGTCGACGCCGTAGACGGTGCCGATCTTCGTGGCCCGGGACAGGTCGTCGACGAACTTGCCGCCGGAGTCGAAGCACTTGGGCGCCTGGAGGACACCGGCGTCGTCGGCGAGCTTGCGGAACTTCCCGGGGCCGTACTCGAAGCCCTTGGGCGGGGTCCAGCGGAAGAAGAGGCCGTTGGGGCCGGAGGCGTCCTCGGTGAGGTAGGCGTGGCCGCGCCTGGGGTCGATGACGACGGCCTCGTGGTCGTAGCGGCCGAAGAACTTCAGGGGCTTGGGGCTGCGATTGGCGCGCCGGTCACACGGATCGACCTCGAACACGTAACCGTGGTCCTTGGTCATGCCGTTGACGCCGGCCTTGTCGGAGTTCTCCTCGCAGGTGAGCCAGGTGCCCCAGGGGGTGCTGCCGCCGGCGCAGTTGGTGGAGGTGCCGGCGATGCCCACCCACTCGGCGACACGTCCGTCGGGGCGTACCTCGACGACCGTGCAGCCGCCGG
>KL569181.1:97622-98660 GCA_000715635.1 Streptomyces violaceus
ACCGTGCAGCCGCCGGCGGCGGCCGGGTCGTAGACGAGGCCCTCGGTGAGCGGCACCGGGTGCTCCCAGTTGGCGCGCGGGCCCTTCAGCTCGTGGTTGTTGACGAGCAGGGTGGTGCCGCGGGGACCGTCGAAGGTGGCGGTGCCGTCGTGGTTGGACGGCGTGAACTCGCCGGACTCCAGCTTGGTCCTGCCGCTGTAGGTGAGGATCCGGTAGGTGAAGCCGGCGGGCAGGGCGAGGATGCCCTTGGGGTCCGGGGCCAGCGGCCCGTAGCCCACTCCGTGCCGGGAGTCCGCGGACGCCTCCCCCGCGCTGTCGGTGTCGTAGGACGCGAGGGCGTTCGGTGCGGTGGCGAGGGCGCCGACACTGCCCGCCAGCGCGACACCGGCACCGGTGATCGCGGAGGTTCTGGCGAAGTCCCTGCGGGTGAGCGACATGGTGTCTCCTGTGACGGTGAGTGCCGTGGAGGGTGGCGGACCTCGTTCGGCGACACCGTGCCGCTCACATATGAACGTGGGCTGAACAACGCCCAAAGGGGCGCGGGGAACTGCGCGATAAGCCAGGACGGCGCCGCACCCGCAAACAAGATCAACCGCCCTGTTGCGACCGCGCCTTGAATGCAGCCTTCCGCGCTTCCTTCGCAACCTTCTTGTCGGGATGCAACCGCCCCATCGCCTCCAGCACATCCGCAGTGGCCGGATGCTCAACCCGCCACACGGCCGCAAAAAACCCACTGTGCTGCTGGGCGAGCCCCTGCACCAGCGCCCGCAGCTCCTCGGAGTTCCCCTCGGCCGCCAGCTGCGCGGCCACCGTGTCGATGGTCAGCCAGTAGACCATCGCCTCCGAGGGAGGGGGCACGTCGGCGGCGCCGTGCTCGGTGAGCCACACGCGCGCGAGGCCGCCCAGCTCGGCGTCGTCGAGGACCTCCCGCAGCGCCGGCTCGGCCGAGGCACCCACCAGGGACAAGGCCTGCTGGCACCGCAACCGCCGCAGCGGCGCCCCGGCATCGGAATCTGTCTCTTATACACATCTCTGATG
>KL569181.1:98873-102033 GCA_000715635.1 Streptomyces violaceus
CTGCTCGGTCTCGGCCTGCGCCGCGGCCGGCGGGAAGGTCGCCGTGCCGTCGAGCAGCGCGTCGGCCCCCTTGTCCGCGAGGTCCCCGACCGCAGGTGCCTCGAACCCGGCCTCCAGCAGCCGGGCACGCATCCCGTACAGCCCGAGGGGGGTGAGCCGGACCATGCCGTACCGGGAGACGTCGGTGTCGTCGAGGGGTGCCGCGGGCTCCTCCTCGGCATCGACCATGAGCGCCTCGTCCACGGGCTGGTACTCCACGAACCCCACCGGCTGCAGCATCCGGAACTGGTCGTCCAGCCGCATCATCGCGTCGGACACCTGCTCCAGGACGTCGTTGGTGGGCTCGCCCATGTCGCTGGGCACGATCACCGACGCGGCCAGCGCGGGCAGCGGCACCGGCGCCTCGCCGGGCGTGTCCTCGCCGACGGTGAGCAGGTAGAGGTTGCCGAGCACACCGTCGAGGAACTCGGCCTCGGACTCGGGGTCCCAGTCGAGGGCGGAGAGGTCGAGCCCGCCGTCCTCGTCGACGAGATCCGCGAGCCCCTCCAGATCGGGCACGCTCGCGTCGGCGAGCACCGTCTCCAGGGCCGCGAGCCACAGGGCGAGCACGTCCTGCGGCGAGCCACCGGTGAGCAGGGCCAGGTCCTCGCCCGCCCGGACGGTGCCCTCCTCCTCGTCGACGACCTCGACGAGCCCGGCGTCCACGGCCACCCGCCACGCCTCACTGGCGTCGGCGGCGGCATCGTCCCCGCTCAGCCCGAGCGACTCAACCGCCGCGGGCAACTGCTCGTCGACGAGCCCTCCCCCGGCGTCGACACGGGTGTCCGGCCCGGCCCAGCGGGCGAGCCGGGCGGCCCGGGACAGCAACGGCGTGGACAGTGCGGCACGCGCCAGCTCCGCTTCGGAGTGCAGCCGCACCGGCGGCAGGGGGGAGCTGTCTGACATCGGCTGTTTCTCCTAGGGCGCCTTCATACGACTCAGCCGCTCAGCCTAGACGGATTTCCACCCATGCCGCCCACTTCATCTCCCCGTCAGCCGCCGTACATGGCCGAAACCTTGACAAGTGACGTGACCAGGCTGGAGATTGACGCGCGTAGAAGTCGGCGGACAGTTGTTCACCGGGTCGGCCCCACCCTGCCCGCCCGTCCACCGCCGCTACGCGCGTCACACCGCCCGCCCCACAGGTAGCGGCAGACAGTCCACGCACCACCCTCGTCCCGGCACCTGTCATGTCCCCGGAGGGAACCCCGTTGCCGAGCAAGTCGTCCGCGCGTCTCGCCGCGCTCACCGTCGCCGCCGCGTGTTCCGCGGCATCCACGATCGTCCTCACCACCCCCGCGCACGCGGACTCGGTCCGCGTCCACGACGTCCAGGGCAGCACCCGGATCTCCCCGTACGCGGGGAAGCAGGTCACGGACGTGGCCGGAATCGTCACCGGCATCCGGACGTACGGTTCCTCCCGCGGCTTCTGGATCCAGGACCCGAACCCGGACGCCGACCCGGCGACCAGTGAGGGCGTCTTCGTCTTCACCAGCTCGACGCCGAAGGGAGTCGCCGTCGGTGACTCCGTCACGGTCAGCGGCACGGTCGCGGAGTACGTCCCCGGCGGCACCGCCTCCGGCAACCAGTCGCTGACGGAGATCACCAAGCCGGTGTTCACGGTCCTCTCCAGCGGCAACGAGCTCCCCGCCACGACCAAGGTCGACGCCAGGTCGGTCCCTGCCACCTACGCGCCGCCCGGCGACACCACGGCGAACGGCTCGATCAACGCCCTCGCCCTCAAGCCGTCGAAGTACGCCCTGGACCACTACGAGGCGCTGGAGGGCATGACCGTCCGCGTCTCCGACACCCGTGTCGTCGGCGCCACCGACCCGTACACCGAACTCTGGGTGACGGTGAAGCCGCACGAGAACCGCAACCGCCACGGCGGCACGGTCTACGGCTCCTACGACGCCCAGAACACCGGCCGCCTCCAGATCCAGTCCCTCGGGGCGACGGCCGACTTCCCGAAGGCGAACGTAGGCGACACCCTCACCGGCACGACGGCGGGCCCGCTCGACTACAACCAGTTCGGCGGCTACACCCTCGTCGCGAGCGAGCTCGGCACGCTCAAGACCGGGGACCTGAAGCGCGAGACGACCCGCAAGCAGCGCAGCGGCGAACTGTCGGTCGCGACGTACAACGTCGAGAACCTCGACCCGACCGACGCCACGTTCGCCGCCCACGGCTCCGCGATCGTGAACAACCTGAAGTCCCCGGACATCGTGTCCCTGGAGGAGATCCAGGACAACAACGGCGCGACGAACGACGGCACGGTCGCCGCCGACCAGACCCTGACCAAGCTGATCGACGCGATCGTCGCGGCCGGCGGCCCGAAGTACGACTGGCGCTCGATCGACCCGGTCGACAGCGCCGACGGCGGCGAGCCGGGCGGCAACATCCGCCAGGCGTTCCTGTTCAACCCGAAGCGGGTCTCCTTCACCGACCGCGCGGGCGGCGACGCCACGACGGCCACCGATGTGACGAAGATCCGCGGCAAGGCCCACCTCACGCTCAGCCCCGGCCGTATCGCCCCCGCCGACGAGGCCTGGAAGAACAGCCGCAAGCCGCTGGCCGGCGAGTTCGCCTTCCGCGGCCGTACGGTCTTCGTGATCGCCAACCACTTCAACTCCAAGGGCGGCGACCAGGGCCTGACCTCCCAGTACCAGCCGCCGTCCCGCAGCTCCGAGACCCAGCGCCACCAGCAGGCCACCCTGGTGAACGCCTTCGTCAAGGACGTCCTCGACACCCAGAAGGACGCGGACGTCGTCACGCTGGGCGACATCAACGACTTCGAGTTCTCCCGCACCGCGAAGCTCCTCGAGGGCCGCGGCGAACTCTGGTCGGCGATCAAGTCGCTCCCCCGCAACGAGCGTTACTCGTACGTCTACCAGGGCAACAGCCAGGTCCTCGACCAGATCCTGATCAGCCCGTCGATCCGCCGCGACTGCGACTTCGAGTACGACAGCGTGCACATCAACGCGGAGTTCAACGACCAGATCAGCGACCACGACCCCCAGGTCCTGCGCTTCCGCCCGTAACCCCACAAGGGCCGGCTGAACGACCGCTTCAGCCGGCCCACCTCACCTCACCTCACCTCACTCACCCGGGCACGAGCCCC
>KL569181.1:102266-103100 GCA_000715635.1 Streptomyces violaceus
ACGAGCCCCAGAGCATGCCGGTACCGGCTCCCGCTCGTCCCCTTCATCCCCGGATACGCCCGCACCCGATCCCACGCATCGGTCCCCGGCGCGGCCAAGGCATCGTCGTAAGCCTGGTCACTCTCCCACTCGGCGTAATTCAGCACATGCCCGCCATCCACACTCAGGTGGAAGTGAGCGGAGATCAGCCCGGCGTGCCCTTCCTGATCGTCCCCCAAAGCCTTCAGCACCAGGTCGACCCACTCCTCCGGCCGCGCCCCGGCCTCTTCCTCGAAGTCGATCCGCACGGTGACGATCAGCCCCGGCACCCGCTCGTCCCCGACGGCCCGCTCCCGGCTGCGATACCGCCGGTACCGCCCGAGCCCCACGCGCTCGATCCCCGGCACGGCGGTGTCGATCTCGTCGACCCGCTCCTGCCGATGGGTCTTCACAAACGCCTCGAAGGCCTGCTCACCGCTCCACTGCGAGTGGTGCATCAGCGTGGACCCGTCATGCCCCGCGTACACGTGATACCCCAGCAGACCATCAGCGGGCCAGGGCCGCCGCTCCCACGTCCGCCCGATCGCCTCGACAGTCCGCCCCTGCCGCTCGGGCGTCCCCACGCGCCAGGTACTGAAGAGGGGAGCACCGATGCGCGGATCGGTGAGATCGGGGTGCTGTTCGGTCCGACGGCTCATTGAACACTCCAGTCACGGTTCGCCGAATGCGTACACACCCCACCTTTCAACCTCAACCAAGCTTGAGGTCAAGCGAGAGTTTTCAGGTACGCGGCGTCGGTCCAGGGGCCCGGGGGTGCGCAGCTCGGCGCGACGAGGTGCCTCCCCCACTCTCGAC
>KL569182.1:0-5835 GCA_000715635.1 Streptomyces violaceus
GCTGGGGCCGGTGCCGTTGCCCGTCCCCGCCGCGGGGCGGCCGCGGCGGGTGGGGGCGCCGCCGCCCGGGGAGCAGTGGGAGCGCGCGTTGCTGCGGGTACCGCCGGGGAAGGGGGCCGCGCTGGCCGCCGCGCTCAAGGCCGCGCAGGCCGCGCGGATGGCTCGGGGGAGCGGGAGCGGGGTCGGCGTCTGGGTGCGGATCGATCCGGCTGACATCGGGTGAGCCGTCGAGCGGGTGAGCTGTCGCACAAGATCCGGCGGGCGTCGCCCGGGTGTGCGGCTGCCCTCCCGAAAGCGTCCCGGGAGGGCAGGGCAAGGGGCGTTCAGCCGTTGCGCGGGCCGGGGAACGCCGTCGGCCGTGCCTCGTCGCGGAGTGCGGGGCTGCCTGCCGTCGGCTGTGTGGGCATGGAGCGGGCCGCGGGGACCGTCGGGACCGTGGGCAGGCCGGTGGGCATGCTGACCGTGCGACTGGCCGTCGGCTCCGGTGTGCGCTCCGGCTCGGCTGCGGCCGACTGGGCCGTGGCCGTGGCACGGCGTGCGCCGTAACGGCGGTGCACCGCCTGTTTGGTGACTCCGAGCGCGGAGCCCACCGCGTCCCAGGAGAAGCCGAGTGAGCGGTCGAAGTCCACGGCCGCGGTGACCAGGGTCTCGACACTGTCCCGCAGCTCCTGGGCGAGACGTACCGTCGGGGCGGGGGCGCGTCCGTAGACGACGAAGCCCGTGGAGGGGCCGGAGCGGCGCGGGCGGTAGACATTGCCCAACTGGGCGGTGAGTGTGCGCAGTGCGTCCACCTGCCGGCGGACTCGCTCGATGTCCCGCACCAGCAAGTGCAGGCTGGCCCGAGCCTGGGCGTCGTGGGTTGCGTGGTCGGCCATGAACAAGCCTCTCGAACCGGCGTTGAAAGGAATGGGCCGTGATCACGGCCCGTTGTGGTCAACTCTGTCTTGACCAACGCGGATTCGCTCCGCGGGTCACGGTGTGGGGGCGTGGGGGCATATGCGTGCGCCTGTGCGCCGGGGGAGTGCGCCTCGGCCTGCGGCCTCGGTTTGTCTACCACCCGCGCACCACCCGTAACAGCCAACCAAGAGGCTGAGCTCTCCCGTGGGGGGCCGGGCGCCGTCGGCGGCTTTCCGTCGTGTGGCTCATAGACTGGTGTGCTGCCCGTCGTTCATCCCCGCCCGAGAGGCCCCCACCACCCCATGAAGCTCGTCTTCGCCGGTACACCCGAGGTCGCCGTTCCCGCTCTGGACGCTCTTCTCGCCTCCGGGCGGCACGAGGTGGCCGCCGTCGTCACGCGGCCCGACGCGCCGGCCGGGCGCGGGCGCAGGCTGGTCGCGTCGCCCGTCGCCGAGCGGGCGGAGGAGGCCGGGATCGAGGTGCTGAAGCCCGCGAAGCCGAAGGACCCCGAGTTCCTGGAGCGGCTGCGGGAGATCGCGCCGGACTGCTGTCCCGTCGTCGCGTACGGGGCGCTGCTGCCCCGTGTCGCCCTCGACGTCCCCGCCCAGGGCTGGGTCAATCTGCACTTCTCCCTGCTGCCGGCCTGGCGCGGGGCCGCGCCCGTGCAGCACGCCATCATGGCCGGGGACGAGATCACCGGGGCTTCCACGTTCCTGATCGAGGAGGGGCTCGACTCGGGGCCGGTGTACGGGACGGTGACCGAGGAGATCCGGGCCACCGACACCAGCGGGGACCTGCTGACGCGGCTCGCCTTCGCCGGTGCCGGGCTGCTCGCGGCGACCATGGACGGGATCGAGGACGGCACGCTGAAGGCCGTACCGCAGCCGGCCGAGGGGGTCAGCCTGGCCCCGAAGGTCAACGTCGAGGACGCCCATCTCGACTGGGGCGCTCCCGCGCTGCGCGTCGACCGGATGGTACGGGGCTGCACCCCGGCTCCCGGCGCCTGGACCACGTTCCGCGGCGAGCGGCTCAAGCTCATCCAGGTCGCCCCCGTGCCCGACCGGGCGGACCTCGCCCCCGGGCAGATCTCGGCAGCGAAGAACAACGTGTACGTCGGCACCGGTTCGCACGGTGTCGAGCTGCTGTGGGTGCAGGCCCAGGGCAAGAAGCCGATGAGGGCGGCGGACTGGGCGCGCGGCGTGCGGATCGGCGAGGGGGAGCGGCTCGGGGGCTGATGCCCCGTTCCATGCGGCGTAGGCTGGACGGCGCACTTCTTCTCACACCCGGAGCACATTTTTCGTGAGCGAACAGCCCCGTCGGCCCCGCACGTCCGGCAAGCCCTACCGTCGGCCCAAGAAGGACCCCGTCCGCATCCTCGCCTTCGAGGCGCTGAGGGCCGTGGACGAGCGGGACGCCTACGCCAACCTCGTCCTGCCGCCGTTGTTGCGCAAAGCGCGGGAGAACGAGGGACCCGAGAAGTTCGACGCGCGGGACGCGGCGCTCGCCACCGAGCTGGTGTACGGGACGCTGCGGTGGCAAGGGACGTACGACGCGGTCATCGCGACCTGCGTGGACCGGCCGCTCGGGGACGTCGACCCGCCGGTGCTGGACGTGCTGAGCCTCGGTGCGCACCAGTTGCTCGGGACGCGGATCCCGACCCACGCGGCCGTGTCCGCCACCGTCGAACTCGCGCGCGTCGTGCTCGGCGACGGACGGGCCAAGTTCGTCAACGCCGTGCTGCGGAAGATCGCGCAGGACGATCTGGACGGCTGGCTCGAGCGGGTCGCGCCGCCCTACGACGAGGATCCCGAGGACAACCTCGCCGTCGTCCACTCGCATCCGCGGTGGGTCGTCTCCGCGCTGTGGGACTCCCTCGGCGGCGGGCGCGCCGGGATCGAGGAGTTGCTGCGCGCCGACAACGAGCGGCCCGAGGTGACCCTGGTGGCGCGGCCCGGGCGGGCCACCGCCGAGGAACTGCTCGGGGAGGACGCCGCGGTGCCAGGGCGATGGTCGCCGTATGCCGTGCGGCTGACCGAGGGCGGCGAGCCGGGCGCCATCGAGGCCGTCCGGGACGGGCGCGCGGGTGTGCAGGACGAAGGCAGCCAGCTCGTGGCGATCGCCCTCGCCAACGCGCCGTTGGAGGGGCCCGACCGGCGGTGGCTGGACGGGTGCGCGGGGCCCGGCGGCAAGGCCGCGCTGCTCGGCGCCCTGGCCGCCGAACGGGGTGCGATGCTGCTCGCCTCCGAGAAGCAGCCGCACCGGGCCGGGCTCGTGGCCAACGCGCTGGACGGCAATCCCGGGCCGTATCAGGTGATCGCCGCGGACGGGACCCGTCCGGCGTGGCGGCCCGGCAGCTTCGACCGGGTCCTGGTCGATGTGCCGTGCACCGGTCTCGGCGCCCTGCGGCGCCGCCCCGAGGCACGCTGGCGGCGCCGGCCCGGCGACCTGGAGGGGTTCGCGCCGTTGCAGCGCGGGCTCCTGCGCACCGCCCTGGAGTCGGTGCGGGTCGGCGGTGTCGTGGGCTACGCGACGTGCTCGCCGCACCTCGCCGAGACCCGGGCCGTGGTCGCCGATGTGCTCAAGCAGATCCCGGACACCGACCTCGTCGACGCGCGGCCGCTGCTGCCCGGCGTTCCGGAGCTGGGCGACGGACCCGACGTGCAGCTGTGGCCGCATCTGCACGGGACCGACGCCATGTACCTGGCACTCATTCGCCGGACCGGCTGACCCCCGCTCCGACACTCTCCCGGTTCGCCGCACCGCCGTCCTCCCTGGCCAGCCGGTGCGGCCACCACACCTTCGGTCCCACGTCCAGGAACAGCGACGTCACCAGGACCGAGCGCACGATGAACGTGTCGATGAGGACGCCGAGGGCCACCGCGAAGCCGATCTCGGCGAAGGCGACCATCGGGAGGGTGCCGAGGGCGGCGAACGTGCCGGCCAGCACCAGCCCCGCGGAGGTGATGACCGCGCCAGTGGCGGCGAGCCCCGTGACCACGCCCCGTCTGGTGCCCTGGCGGGCGGCCTCCTCGCGGATGCGCGTGGTGAGGAAGATGTTGTAGTCGATGCCCAGGGCGACCAGGAAGACGAAGACGAACAGCGGGAAGTCGGTCGCCTCGCCCGCGTAGTCGAAGACGTACCGGAAGGCCAGCGCGCTGAGGCCGAGCGCCGCCGCGAACGACAGGATCACCGTGCCGACCAGCAGCAACGGGGCGATCAGGGCGCGCAGCAGGGCGCAGAGGATCAGCAGGACGACCAGCAACACCAGCGGGATGATCAGCACGTTGTCGTGCGTGGTCGCCTTGTCCATGTCGAGCAGGGCCGCCGTGCCGCCGCCCACCTGGGCGTCGGCGCCCGGCACCCCGTGCACGGCGTCCCGGACCCGCTCCACCGTCTGTTTGGCGGCCTCGCTGTCCGCCGGGGCGGTCATGGTGGCCTCGAAGAGGACCTTGCCCTCGTAGATCGGTTTGGTGCCCGGCGGCAGTCCCAGAGACGTCGGGACCACGCCTTGCGTCTCGGCGACCGTGCGGCCCACCTGCTCGGCCTGCGCCCGGTCGCTCACGATGACCAGAGGATCGCCGCTGCCCGCCGGGAAGTAGCGCGCCGACACCTCCTGGCCGGTGATCGAGTCCGGTTTCCCGGTGAACGCGTCCGCGTTGCTGATGCCCTCCGCGCGCAGCTGGATCAGGCCCAGTGAGCAGACCGCCAGGGCCAGCGCCGTCACCGCCCAGGTGATCCGCGGGCGGCCGGCGATACGGCGGCCCGTGCGCGCCCAGATGCCGCGCTCGGTCGGGTCGGGGCTGCCGTAGTGCGGGATCGCCGGCCAGAAGATCCACCGGCCGCAGATCACCAGCAGGGCCGGGAACAGGCTCATCATCGCCAGCAGGGCGACGGCGACACCGATCGCGGCGACCGGGCCCAGGCCGCTCGTGGAGTTCATCTCGGCGGCCAGCAGCACCAGCATGCTCAGGACGACCGTCGCGCCGGAGGCGAGCACGGCCGGGCCGGCCCGGTGCAGTGCCAGGGCCATCGCCTCGTGCCGGTCCTCGTGACGGCGCAACTCCTCCCGGTAGCGGGCGACCAGCAACAGGGCGTAGTCCGTCCCCGCGCCGAAGACGAGCACCGTGAGAATGCCGGCGCTCTGGCCGTTGACCGTCAGGCCCGCGTGCTCGGCCAGCAGGTAGATCAGCGCCTGGGAGGTGAACAGCGCGCAGACCACCGCGATCAGCGGCACCACCAGCAGGGTCAGGCTGCGATAGGTGATGAGCAGCATGACGATGACGACGACCATCGCCGAGAACAGCAGCGTCGAGTCGATGCCCTCGAAGGCCTCGGCGAAGTCCGCGGAGGTGCCGCCCGGGCCGGTGATGTGCACGGCCAGACCGCCGCCGCCCTCGCCGACGTCGTCCCTGATGGAGTCGACGGCGGGTGAGATCCGCTCCCAGCCCTGCTCGTCCATCGTGATCGGCACCAGGACCTGCGCGGCCCGCGGGTCGACCTGCCGGTCGTAGACCGGCCCGCGCGTCTCCGAGCCCCGGATGCCGTGGTCCCGCAGCTCCTTGAGCTGCCGTACGTCCTCGGCGATCTGCGCCCGGTCCCGGTCCGTCAGCCCGCTGTCCCGGGCGTAGATCACGACCGCCGGGATCTGCTCCGGCCGGAAGTCCTCGGAGATCTCCAGCACCTGCGTCGACTCCGCGGACCCCGGCAGCCAGGACGCCGCGTCGTTGTCCTGGGCATCGGTGAGCTTCATCGCGAACGGTGCCGCCACGAACAGCACGACCAGCCACAACACCAGCACCAGCCACTTGGCCCGCCGCCCGCAGACGAGATGCCCGATGCCGCGATTGCTCGTCATGTGGACCTCCGCACCGATGCCCTGAAGGGGCGCGGGGGTGTGACATATGCGGCTCCGCCGCGTGGGCGCGACCAGCCACACAC
>KL569182.1:6023-6399 GCA_000715635.1 Streptomyces violaceus
GCCGCGTGGGCGCGACCAGCCACACACGACCTGCAGCCGACGAGAACCGCCAGTCCCGGGACCCCCACCGCCCAAGCCCAGCGCAGCGCATAGGCTTAGGCCATGGCCGCGCAGATCAACCCCAGCATCCTGTCCGCCGACTTCGCTCGCCTCGCGGACGAGGCGAAGGCGGTGGAGGGAGCCGACTGGCTCCACGTCGACGTCATGGACAACCATTTCGTCCCGAACCTCACGCTAGGGGTGCCGGTCGTAGAGTCGCTCGCCCGTGCGACGGACACGCCGCTGGACTGCCATCTGATGATCGAGGCCCCCGATCGGTGGGCGCCCCAGTACGTGGAAGCGGGGGCCGGTTCCGTCACCTTCCATGTCGAGGCGG
>KL569182.1:6624-7557 GCA_000715635.1 Streptomyces violaceus
ACTCCGGTCCGGCTAGCCCGGGAGATCCGCGCCAAGGGCGCCCGCGCCTCCATGGCGCTGAAGCCCGCGACCCCCATCGAGCCGTACGAGGACCTGCTCCCCGAGCTCGACATGCTGCTGATCATGACGGTTGAACCGGGCTTCGGGGGACAGGCCTTTCTCGACATCATGCTTCCGAAGATTCGCCGCACCCGCGAGTTGATCAGCAAGCACGGTCTGGAGCTCTGGCTCCAGGTCGACGGCGGAGTTTCGGCTTCCACCATCGAGCGGTGCGCCGACGCCGGAGCCGATGTCTTCGTGGCCGGATCGGCGGTCTACGGGGCAAAAGACCCGGCCGAGGCGGTACGTGCACTACGCACGCAGGCTGAGGCGACCACGGCCAAGGCGTCCTGGGCCTGCGACCACTGAGCCACAGCAAAGTGAACGGCTCCGATCAGGGCTGATCAAGTGCGCCGGATCTGCAAGGATGAACGGCGAATCCAGAGTGTGAACAGCAGTGAGGAGATCGCCGTGTCGGGTATGTCGGCGGGCCGGTCAGCCATGCGGATGGGACCCGCTGAGCTGGTGCAGGCGGCGGCCATGGCCCGCCGCTTCTACCTAGAGGGCAAGTCCAAGATCCAGATCGCGGAGGAGTTCGGCGTCAGCCGCTTCAAGGTGGCCCGGGTCCTGGAGACCGCCCTCGAACGGGATCTCGTGCGTATCGAGATCCGTGTGCCGGCCGAACTGGACGCCGAGCGCTCGGACGCGCTCCGTGCCCGCTACGGCCTCAGGCACGCTGTCGTGGTCGAGTCCCCGGCCGAGGCCGAGGAGACACCGGACCCCGAGAACCTGGGAGAAGTGGCCGCCGACCTGCTCGGCGAACTGGTCAACGAAGGTGATGTGCTGGGACTGGCCTGGGGCCGTTCCACGATCCACATGGCGGCGGCGCTCGAC
>KL569182.1:7738-8926 GCA_000715635.1 Streptomyces violaceus
CTCGACCGGCTGCCGCCGTGCACGGTGGTGCAGCTGACGGGCGTGTACGACGCCGGGACGGCCGAGCGCGGCTCGGTCGAGGCCGTACGCCGCGCCGCCCAGGTGTCCGGGGGTGACGCCCACCCCATCTACGCGCCGATGCTGCTGCCCGACGCGGCCACGGCCACGGCACTGCGCAACCAGACGGGGATCGCCCGGGCGTTCGAGCACTTCGACAAGGTCACCGTCGCCTGCGTCTCCATCGGGTCCTGGGAGCCGGGCATCTCCACGGTGCACGACATGCTCAGTGACGAGGAGCGCTCCCACTACGCCTCCCTCGGTGTCGCCGCGGAGATGTCCGCGCACCTCTTCGACGCCGAGGGCCGCAGGGTCGGCCGGGACCTGGGCGAGCGGTGCATCACGGTCAAGACCCACCAGCTCCGCCGCGTCCCCGAGGTCGTCGCGATCGCGGGCGGACAGCGCAAGGGACCCGCGATCGACGCGGTGCTGCGGTCCGGGCTGGTCACCAGCCTGGTCACGGACACGTCGGCCGCGGACTACCTGATGACGGCGGGCCCGGCGCCGAAGTCCGCGCTCAACAGGACCGATCCGGACGGGGTCTGACGAATGGTGAGGGAGTCGCACGGGGTGCCGGACGACCCGGCGGGCCGGATCGTGGTCGTTCTGGACCTCGACGGGGTCACGGACAAGGCGGGCCTCATGGACCGCTGCGCCCGTGATCTGGCCCTGCCCGAGTGGTTCGGCCGGAACTGGGACGCCTTGGCCGACTGCCTGTCCGACCCCGCCCTCTGGCCCGAGGGCTCCGAGGAGCGGGGACTGCTGGTCGTCGTGCGGGGCTGGCGGACGTACGCCGAGACCCGGCCCGAGGAGTGGCAGGTCGCGGAGGAGATCTTCGCCGAGGCGACGGACCGGGGCCCGGGTCTCTTCGTGACCCTCGGTCTTGGAGCATCCTCCGAGAGGCCCCCTGACCAGCCTGGATGATCTGCTGGGGGACGTCCGGACCTCGGGCATGGGAGAATGAAGTACGTGCTCTTTCCCCCTGGCCGGCCGGTCCGGGGGTCACCTCTGATCGACTGGGATGTGCAGCACGTGCGTTTCCTCAATGACATCCAGCCCGGGTACGACCTGACGTACGACGACGTCTTCATGGTGCCGAGCCGCTCCTCGGTGGCTGTCTCTTATACACAT
>KL569182.1:9115-11120 GCA_000715635.1 Streptomyces violaceus
CCGCTCCTCGGTGGGCTCGCGGCAGGCCGTCGACCTCAGCTCCCCGGACGGCACGGGCACCACCATCCCGCTCGTCGTCGCCAACATGACCGCCATCGCCGGCCGCCGCATGGCCGAGACCGTGGCCCGCCGCGGCGGCCTCGTCGTCATACCGCAGGACATCCCGATCGACGTGGTCACCGACGTCGTCTCCTGGGTGAAGAGCCGGCATCTGGTGCTGGACACCCCGATCATCCTGTCCCCGCACCAGACCGTCGCGGACGCGCTGGGGCTGCTGCCCAAGCGGGCGCACAACGCCGGTGTCGTCGTCGACGAGAACCACAAGCCCATCGGGGTGGTCACCGACTCCGACCTCTCCGGTGTCGACCGCTTCACGCAGCTCGCCGAGGTCATGTCCCGGGACCTGCTGCTCATCGACGCGGACAAGGACCCGGGCGAGGCCTTCAACACCCTCGACCACGCCAACCGCCGCTACGCCCCCGCCGTCAACAAGGACGGCACGCTCGCCGGCATCCTCACCCGCAAGGGCGCCCTGCGCGCCACCCTCTACAAGCCGGCCACCGACGTGCAGGGCAGGCTGCGCATCGCCGCCGCCGTCGGCATCAACGGCGACGTCGCGGGCAAGGCCCAGCAACTGCTGGACGCGGGCGTCGACGCGCTCGTCATCGACACCGCGCACGGACACCAGGAGTCGATGATCAGCGCCCTGAAGCTGGTGCGCGACCTCGACCCTCAGGTGCCGATCGTCGCGGGCAACGTGGTGGCCGCCGCGGGCGTGCGCGACCTCATCGAGGCGGGCGCGGACATCGTCAAGGTCGGCGTCGGGCCCGGCGCCATGTGCACCACCCGCATGATGACCGGCGTCGGCCGGCCCCAGTTCTCCGCCGTCCTGGAGTGCGCCGCCGAGGCGAAGAAGTACGGCAAGCACGTGTGGGCCGACGGCGGCATCCGCCACCCGCGCGACGTGGCGATGGCGCTGGCGGCCGGCGCGTCCAACGTGATGGTCGGCTCCTGGTTCGCGGGCACCTACGAGTCCCCGGGCGACCTCCAGCACGACGCGCAGGGACGGGCGTACAAGGAGTCCTTCGGCATGGCGTCCGCGCGTGCCGTGCGCAACCGCACGTCGGAGGAGTCGGCGTACGACCGCGCCCGCAAGGCGCTGTTCGAGGAGGGCATCTCCACCTCCCGCATGTTCCTCGACCCGGCCCGCCCCGGCGTCGAGGACCTGATCGACTCTGTCATCGCGGGCGTCCGCTCCTCCTGCACCTACGCCGGTGCCGGCTCACTGGAGGAGTTCGCCGAGAAGGCCATCGTCGGCATCCAGAGCGCCGCCGGCTACGCCGAGGGCAAGCCCCTGCACGCCAGCTGGAGCTGACACGCCAACGCCCTTTCGTACGGCCCCCGGTGTCCCGCCCTGCGGAAAACCGGGGGCCGTCCGGCAGGCGCGGGCCCAACCGTCGCGCGGATGGAGATCGCCGCCTGCAGGGCCCAGGACATCGAGGTGCGACTGGCGCGCGAGCGCGGAGTCGTGGACTCCGACGGCGTCCCGCATGACACGGCCGACCCCTGCACGTTTCGCGTGAAGGCCCTCTGACGGCCCATTACGCAACGGTCGAAAGCCATCCCGCAACGAACACCCACCGAGCTCCGAGGAACGCAACGATCTTGCGGGGATGCGCAAGGTTGCTGCATTTCACCAGCAACGCCGATCCTCGTAGGCTGTCGCCTCGTACGTGGCGTGGCAGGGACCCCGCTCGGTGGGTCTCTGCTTCAGAGGTGCCGCCGGTCCCTGCCGCCCTGACCGGCAGCGATAAGGAGCCCAGCACGTGCTCGACCAAGGCGCACCCCCGCACAGCAGTAGTCAGACCACCCCGCCCGCCCCGGGTGTCGGTGCGCGCCTCATGCGTCGCAAGCCGGTGGAGAACCTGGTCGCGGAGGGTGGCCAAGGCGAGGGAGGGTCGCTGCGGCGCTCCCTCGGCCTGTGGCAGCTCACCATGATCAGCAT
>KL569182.1:11320-17820 GCA_000715635.1 Streptomyces violaceus
GGGTCGCTGCGGCGCTCCCTCGGCCTGTGGCAGCTCACCATGATCAGCATCGGTGCCACGCTCGGCACGGGCATCTTCGTCGTCCTCGGCGAGGCCGTCCCCAAGGCGGGCCCGGCCGTCACGCTCGCCTTCGTCATCGCCGGCCTCACCGCCCTGTTCTCGGCCCTGTCGTATGCCGAGCTCGCCGGGACCATCCCGGTCGCCGGGTCCTCTTACTCGTATGCGTACGCAACGATGGGCGAGCTGATCGCCTGGATCTGCGGCTGGTGCCTGGTCCTGGAATACGGCGTGTCCGTCGCCGCCGTCGCGGTCGGCTGGGGCGAATACCTCAACGAACTGCTCGACGGGACCATCGGCGTCACCATCCCGGCCGCCCTGTCCGCCCCGCCCGGCGACGGCGGCGTGTTCAACCTGCCCGCGCTGATCGTCGTGCTGCTCGCCATGGCGTTCCTGCTGGGCGGCGCCCGCGAGTCCGCCCGCGCCAACACCGTCATGGTCATCGTGAAGATCGCCGCGCTGGTGCTGTTCTGCGCCATCGGCGTCCAGGGCTTCCGCTCCGGCAACTACGAGAACTTCATGCCCCTGGGCATGGCGGGTGTCAGCGCCGCCGGGGCGACGCTGTTCTTCTCCTACATCGGCTTCGACGCCGCCTCCACCGCCGGCGAGGAGGCGAAGAACGCCCAGCGCGACCTGCCCCGCGCGATCATGCTGTCGCTGGTCATCGTCACCGCGCTGTACGTCCTCGTCGCCGCCGTAGCGGTCGGTGCCAAGCCCTGGGAGAACTTCACCGACTCCGAGGCCGCCCTCGCCCAGATCATGCGCGAGGTCACCGGGCAGACCTTCTGGGGAACGCTGCTGGCGTTCTGCGCGGTCATCGCCATCGCCAGCGTGGTCCTGACCGTGCTGTACGGCCAGACCCGCATCCTCTTCGCCATGTCCCGCGACGGGCTGGTGCCGAAGGTCTTCTCCAAGGTCCACCCGAAGACCAAGACCCCCCGCGCCAACACCCTGATCGTGTCGCTGTTCTGCGGTGTGCTGGCCGCCGCGATCCCGCTCGGGCAGCTCGCCGACGCCACCAGCATCGGCACCCTGTTCGCCTTCGCGCTCGTCAACGTGGCCGTCGTGGTGCTGCGCCGGACCCGCCCGGACATGCCCCGCACCTTCCGGGTGCCGCTCTCCCCGGTCATGCCGGCGCTGGGCTTCGGCTTCTGCCTGTGGATGATGGGCAGCCTGTCGGCCGTGACCTGGGTGGTCTTCGGTGTCTGGATGGCCGCCGGGCTCGTGTTCTACTTCGTGTACGGCTATCGCCGTTCCCGACTCGCACCATCCGAGAAGTGATCAACCCACTGTGCTGAACGATCTCGACGAACGCATCGTGCACGCCCTCGCCGAGGACGCCCGCCGCTCCTACGCCGACATCGGCCAGATCGTCGGCCTGTCCGCACCTGCCGTGAAACGGCGCGTGGACCGGTTGCGCGCCACCGGAGCCATCACCGGCTTCACCGTCCGGGTGGACCCGGGCGCCCTCGGCTGGGAGACCGAGGGGTTCGTCGAGATCTACTGCCGCGGGAACACCTCCCCGGAGACCATCCAGCGGGGCCTGGAGCGCTATCAGGAGGTCGTGGCCGCGTCCACCGTCACCGGGGACGCGGACGCGATCGCCCAGGTCTTCGCCTCCGACATGCGGCACTTCGAACGGGTCCTGGAGCGGATCGCCGGGGAGCCGTTCGTCGAGCGGACCAAGTCCGTGCTCGTGCTGTCGCCGCTGCTGCGGCGCTTCTCGTCGGGATCTCCCACGTAATTCAGCGGCGTGATCAGCGCGACCGGCCTACCATCGGTGTCATGACCTGGCGACATTGATCCACAGCAGAGCCTTCCGAGGACCGCCCCGGCCGCCGTACGCGCCACCACTCCGGTGTCCGCCGGCTGACCGGCACGCTGTACGGCTACGCGTACCTCGAAGACTTCGTCCTGTTCTACCCGGTGTACGCGCTGCTGTTCCGCGACACCGGCCTGTCGGTCTGGCAGATCTCCTCCCTGTTCGCCCTGTGGTCGGTCACCGGCGTGCTGCTGGAGGTCCCCTCCGGCGCCTGGGCCGACTCCGTGTCGCGTCGTCGGCTGCTGTGGATCGGCCCGCTGCTCACGGCCGCCGGCTTCGCCCTGTGGACGTTCCTCCCGTCGTACGGCGCCTTCGCGCTGGGCTTCGTGCTGTGGGGCGCGGGCGGAGCCCTCGCCTCCGGCGCGTGCGAGGCACTGGTCTACGACGAACTGGAGCGGCTCGGCGCGGCCGACACGTACGCCCGTGTCATGGGCCGGGCCCGTGCGGCCGGCCTGCTGGCCGTGATGGCGGCGACCGGACTGGCCGGACCGGTGTTCGCCTGGGGCGGCCACACCGCCGTCGGCGCCGCCAGCGTGCTGGTGTGCCTGCTGGCGGCGGCGACGGCGGCCCGGCTCCCGGAGCATCGGACCCCGGCGGCCGGGCAGGACAACTGGACCGCGACCCTGAAGGCCGGGCTCGCCGAGGCCCGCGCCGACCGGTCCGTACGCGGAGCGCTCCTGCTGGTCCCGGCCGTCACCGCCGTGTGGGGCGCCCTCGACGAGTACACACCGCTGCTGGTCCGGGACACCGGTGTCTCCGACGCGCTGGTGCCCTACCTCCTCCTGCTGATCTGGGCGGGAGCCACAGCCGGAGGACTGCTGGCCGGGGCGGGCGAACGCCTCGGCACGAAGGGCCTCGCGGCGCTGCTCGGGGTCGCGGCACTCGCCCTGGCGGTGGGCGCCGGCGCCGGCACCCTGGCCGGAATCGCCCTCGTGGCGCTCGCCTTCGGCGGCTTCCAGGCGGCGAGCGTGCTGGCCGACGCCCGGCTCCAGCAGCGCATCGACGACTCCGGCCGGGCCACCCTCACCTCGGTCGCCGGGCTGGGCACGGACCTGGCCACCGTCGCCGTGTACGCCGGCTACGGGGCGCTCGGCACGGCCACCGGACACGGCACGGCCTTCGCGTGGTTCGCCGTGCCGTACCTGGTGACCGCGCTGCTGCTGGCTTCTAGAGGTCGGGCTGCCAGGGCGTGACCGAGAAGTCGCCGGTCCCCTTCTTGACCTTCTCGAAGGGCGCCGAGCCCACGCACTTGGGCAGGTCCTTCGTTTCGACCGGGGTGCCCGTCGAGGCCCAGCTGTAGCCGAGCCGGTCGCGGTGACCGAGGTCGTGCACGGTGATCCCGACCCGCTTGCCCTTCGCGCCGGGCAGGTCGGAGGAGGTGATGACACCGGAGACGACGGCCACCTTGCCGCCGGTGAGCAGGCAGTCCACCTTCGCCTTCGCCCGGGCGCCCTCGCCGTTCAGGTAGTGGCTCCACTCGAAGGTGCCGGTGGCCTTCATCGGGTCGGCCTTGTCCTTCGCCGCCAGGTGCGCGTCGAAGGAGAAGGTGATGTCGTCCCCGGCCGAGCGGTACAGCTTGGCCTTGCCGGTGAGCGCGGCGGCCTCACGCGCCGGCACCGGGGAGCCGGAGCCGGAGTCGGAGGACGCGGCGGCGGAGGCCGCCGCGGCGGTCGCGGTGAGCAGCAGCGCGGCCCCGAACACGGCGGTCTTCGTACGGCGGTTCATGGCGGTCCTTTCCGCAGGGATGCAGGTCGTTGGAACGCTCACCACTGTCCCGGCGCGGCGCCCGCGCCACATCGCTCCGGGGACGTGACCCCGCCTCCGCCGCCCGGCGGGGGAGCGCCGCACCGGTCTGCGCCCACGGGTGGACCGACGTACGACCGCGGTCCCGCAACGAATCGCCGCCGAGCCGTCGAGGGACGCAATGATCAGCTCACCGGCGCGCAATGGCTGCTCCTTGTCCGGCCGAGCCCGCCGACCGTACCGTCTATCAGGCCCCCGAAACCCTCCGCGTCCCGGTGAGGAACACGCATGCGCACCGCCCTGCTCCAGAGCTCCGGCCGCCCCGGCTCCACCGTCGAGAACCTCAAGGTCCTCGACGAGGCCGCGGGCCGGGCCGCCGCCGCGGGCGCTGGGCTGCTCGTCACGGCGGAGATGTTCCTGACCGGGTACGCGATCGGCGACGACATCGGCCGCCTCGCCGAGCCCGCCGACGGAGACCACGCGGACGCCATCGCCGAGATCGCGACCGGCCACGGCCTGGCGATCGCCTACGGCTACCCCGAGCGCGCGGGCGACTCCGTGTTCAACTCCGCCCAGCTGATCTCCGCCGACGGCACCCGTCTCGCGAACTACCGCAAGACCCACCTCTTCGGCTGCTTCGAGCGCGACCACTTCACACCGGGGGACCAGCCGGTCGTCCAGGCGGAGATCGACGGTCTGCGTGTCGGGCTCCTGATCTGCTACGACGTGGAGTTCCCGGAGAACGTCCGCGCCCACGCCCTCGCCGGCACCGACCTGCTTCTCGTCCCGACGGCCCAGATGCACCCGTTCCAGTTCGTCGCGGAGTCGATGATCCCGGTGCGTGCCTTCGAGAACCAGATGTACGTCGCGTACGTCAACCGGGTCGGCCGCGAAGGCGAGTTCGAGTTCGTCGGGCTGTCCACACTCGCCGGGCCCGACGGGGTCGCCCGCACCCGGGCCGGACGGGGCGAGGAGCTCGCCCTCGCCGATGCCGACCCGGCGTTCCTCGCCGCGTCCCGCGAGGCCAACCCGTATCTGCTGGACCGGCGCCCGGGCCTGTACGGGTCGCTCGCCTGATCCCCTCACACCTGTTTGTTTCTTCTGCAAGGAGTCCGTACCCCATGACGTCCACCGTGCCCAACGCCGTCGAGCACGCAGACGCGCAGCAGCCGCCGATCACCATGTTCGGCCCGGACTTCCCGTACGCGTACGACGACTTCCTCGCCCACCCGGCGGGTCTCGGGCAGATACCCGCGACCGAGCACGGCACGGAGGTCGCGGTCATCGGCGGCGGCCTGTCCGGCATCGTCGCCGCGTACGAGCTGATGAAGATGGGCCTCAAGCCGGTCGTGTACGAGGCGGACCAGATCGGCGGCCGGCTGAGGACGGTGGGCTTCGACGGCTGCGACGAGTCCCTCACCGCCGAGATGGGCGCGATGCGCTTCCCGCCGTCGTCCACCGCCCTCCAGCACTACATCGACCTGGTCGGTCTGCAGACGCGGTCCTTCCCCAACCCCCTCGCGGAGGCGACCCCGTCGACCGTCGTCGACCTCAAGGGCGAGTCGCACTACGCCGAGACGATCGCCGACCTGCCCCAGGTCTACCGGGACGTCGCCGAGGCCTGGAACAGGTGCCTGGAGGAGGGAGCCGACTTCTCCGACATGAACCGGGCCCTGCGCGAGCGGGACGTCCCGCGCATCCGAGAGATCTGGTCCCGGCTCGTCGAGAAGCTCGACAACCAGACCTTCTACGGCTTCCTCTGCGACTCCGAGGCGTTCAAGTCCTTCCGGCACCGGGAGATCTTCGGCCAGGTCGGCTTCGGCACGGGCGGCTGGGACACCGACTTCCCCAACTCCATCCTGGAGATCCTGCGCGTCGTCTACACCGAGGCCGACGACCACCACCGCGGCATCTGTCGGCGGCTCCCAGCAGCTGCCGCTGCGCCTCTGGGAGCGTGAGCCGGAGAAGATCGTCCACTGGTCCTACGGGACCTCGCTCGCGAGCCTGCACGAGGGCGGCGAGCCGCGCCCGGCGGTGACCCGGCTGCACCGCACGGCCGGCAACCGCATCACGGTCACCGACGCGCACGGCGACATCCGCACCTACCGGACGGCGATCTTCACCGCCCAGTCCTGGATGCTGCTGTCGAAGATCGCCTGCGACGACTCGCTCTTCCCGATCGACCACTGGACCGCGATCGAGCGGACCCACTACATGGAGTCCTCGAAGCTCTTCGTGCCCGTGGACCGGCCGTTCTGGCTGGACAAGGCCGTCGACGACAGGGGTAATCCGACCGGCCGGGACGTCATGTCGATGACGCTCACCGACCGTATGACGCGCGGGACGTACCTGCTCGACGACGGCCCGGACAAGCCCGCCGTCATCTGTCTCTCCTACACCTGGTGCGACGACAGCCTGAAGTGGCTGCCGCTGTCCGCGAACGAGCGGATGGAGGTCATGCTGAAGTCACTCGGCGAGATCTATCCCAAGGTCGACATCCGCAAGCACATCATCGGCAACCCGGTGACCGTCTCCTGGGAGAACGAGCCCTACTTCATGGGCGCGTTCAAGGCCAACCTGCCCGGCCACTACCGCTACCAGCGGCGCCTGTTCACGCACTTCATGCAGGAGGAGCTGCCCGAGGACAAGCGCGGCATCTTCCTCGCCGGCGACGACATCTCCTGGACGGCCGGCTGGGCCGAGGGCGCGGTCCAGACCGCCCTCAACGCGGTCTGGGGCGTCATGCACCACTTCGGCGGCACGACCGACCCGACCAACCCGGGGCCGGGCGACGTGTACGACGAGATCGCGCCCGTCGAGCTGCCGGAGGACTAGGAGTACTCGGGCAGGGGCGTGAGCAGCATGCGCCCCGCGAGGC
>KL569182.1:18061-23608 GCA_000715635.1 Streptomyces violaceus
CGCGAGGCCCGCCGCCGCGTCCAGGTGTTCGGTGAACTGCTGGGCCACGTCGGGGAGTCCGCGCAGTGCCCACAGGGCCCGGGCCGCCGTCCAGGTGGCGTCCCGGGCACGGTCCAGGCTCCAGGAGCCGAGCAGGTGGGTGAGCGGGTCGGCGATCTGGAGGAGGTCGGGGCCCGGCATCAGATCTTCGCGGATGCGCTCCTCCAGCGAGACGAGGAGATCCCCCACCGTGTCGAACTCGTCCTCCAGGTCGGCGGGTGCGCAGTCGAGCGTACGGCAGGTGTCCACGACGGCCAGCGCGAGATCGTGCCCGATGTGCGCGTTGATGCCCGCGAGCGCGAACTGCAACGGCCGTACCCCGGGATGGCGGCGGAACTGGAACAGCGGCCGCCAGCAGGCGGGTGGGCGCCGCTCGCCGGCCGCCGCCTCGACGGCCTCCAGGTACCGCTCCGCGAACCGTACGTCCAGCGTGATCGCGGCGTGCGGGTCCGCGAACCGCCCGGTGTCGACGTACCGGTCCACCGCCTCCGTCACGGCGAGGTAGACGCGGTTGAAGACCGCCACCCCGTCCCGGGGGTGCAGGGTCGCGTCGAGGGCGCGCATGCGGGAGATGACTGCGTCGACCGGAGTGTCCACGGCTGGGGGGACTTGTTCGCATCGCGGCATGCGGGCAGAGTCCCAGCTCTAGGCTGGCGGGAGTACCGGCTGGCCCGGCGCTTCCCCGAAACGGGGGAACGCCGCCCACCGCAGGGGGAGGGGGAGCAGCACCGTGTCAGGCTTACGTGCCCAGCGCCTGGCCGCCCGCAGGGCCGAGCGCAGGCGCGCCGCCCGGCGCGGCGCGATGGTCGTGGCGGCCTCCGTCGTGGTCGCGGCCGGCGCGGTCGCCGGGGTGCTCTCCGCGGTCGACGACCGGCGATCCTCCGACGAGGCCCGGCCCCCCGAGGTGTCGGCCTCGCCCCGATTCGCGCCCCTGCCCGCGGTGCCGTCGGTGTCCCCGTCGGTCTCCGGCTCCGCCTCGCCCACGCCGTCTGTGACGAAGAGCGCCGTACCCGCGCCTTCACCCCCGAGGACGGAGACCGAGAAGCAGAAGCCGGCCCGTGCCGTGACCGGCCGGCTCTACCGCCACCCTGATTCCCAGGTGCTCGACTGGATCCGGGCCCACGACGGCGACCCGCGTCACGCGGTCATCGCGTCCCGCATCGCCGGCAGGCCGGCCGCCGTCTGGTTCGCCGACTACTCCCCGGACACGCTCACCGCCCGGGTCGCCGCGGTGACGTCCGGCGGTGCCGCACAGGGCCGGGTGCCCGTCGTCGTGCCGTACGCGATCCCCGGCCGGGACTGCGGCGGCTACTCCGAGGGCGGGGCGCCCGACCTGGACGCGTACGACGCCTGGATCGACCGGTTCGCGGCCGGGCTGGGCTCCGGCGAGGTCATCGTCGTCCTGGAGCCGGACTCGGTCGCCCAGGCCGAGTGCCTCTCCGCCGGTGAACGCGCGGACCGCTTCGCCTCGCTGGCCCGGGCCGGCCGCGTCCTGAAGGCCGCCAACCCCCGGGCACGCGTGTACTACGACGCGGGACACTCGGGCTGGAACGCACCCGGCAAGCAGGCGGCCTGGCTGCGGCAGGCCGGTGCCGCCTCGCCCGAGTCCTCCGACGGGATCTTCAGCAACGTCTCCAACTTCCACACCACGGCCGACGAGGTCGCCTACGACCGGCAGGTCCTCGACGCCCTCGGCGGTCCGGCGAGCCTGGGCGCCGTCATCGACACCAGCCGCAACGGCAACGGCGCCCCGGCCGACGGGGAGTGGTGCGACCCGTCGGGCCGCAAGATCGGCCGGACACCGACCCTCGGCACCGGCGAGGCCCGGATCGACGCCTACCTGTGGGTGAAGCTCCCCGGGGAGTCGGACGGCTGCAAGGGCAGGCCGGGGACCTTCACGGCGTCGTACGCCTACGACTTGGCTTCGTCGTAGGACGCTACGACTTGGCGTCGTCGTAGGACGAGGTGCCCTCGTCCAGCAGCGGATGCTGCGTCTTCAGATGGGCCGGGGCGAAGGTGCGCAGCGCGTGGTAGCCGGTGATGACGACGACCGTGCCGAGCGCGATGCCGCTCAGCGAGAACGTGTCCGTGAACTCCATGGAGACGTTGCCGACGCCGATGATGATGCCCGCCGCCGCCGGGACCAGGTTCAGCGGATTGCGCAGATCCACCCCGGCGTTGAGCCAGATCTGGGCGCCGAGCAGGCCGATCATGCCGTACAGGATGACGGTGATGCCGCCGAGTACACCGCCCGGGATCGCCGCGACGACCGCGCCGAACTTCGGGCAGACGCCGAACAGCAGGGCGAAGCCGGCGGCGGCCCAGTAGGCGGCCGTCGAGTAGACGCGGGTCGCGGCCATCACGCCGATGTTCTCGGAATAGGTGGTGTTGGGCGGACCGCCGACCGCGGTGGACAGCATCGAGCCGACGCCGTCGGCCGAGATCGCCGTGCCGAGCTTGTCGTCCAGCGAGTCGCCGGTCATCTCGCCGACCGCCTTCACATGCCCGGCGTTCTCCGCGACCAGCGCGATGACGACCGGCAGGGCGACCAGGATCGCCGACCACTCGAAGGACGGGCCGTGCAGCGTCGGAAGCCCGATCCAGTCGGCCTTGCCCACGCCGGAGAGGTCGAGCCGCCAGTGGTCGGTGAGCTTGCCGCTCGCGTCCACCGAGTGGATCTTTCCGAAGACCAGATCGGACACCCAGGAGACGCCGTATCCGAAGACCAGCCCCAGGAAGATCGCGATCCGGGACCAGAAACCCCGCAGGCAGACGACCGCCAGACCGGTGAACAGCATCGTCAGCAGGGCCGTCCACTGGTCCTGCGGCCAGTACGTCGAGGCCGTCACCGGCGCCAGGTTGAAGCCGATCAGCATCACCACGGCGCCGGTCACGACCGGCGGCATCGTGGCGTGGATGATCCGCGCCCCGAACCGCCGCACGGCGAGCCCCACCAGGAACAGCGCGGCGCCGACGACGAAGACCGCGCCGGTGACGCTGGCGCTGCTGCCGCCCTGCGCGCGGATGACCGCCGCCACACCCACGAAGGACAGCGAGCAGCCCAGGTAACTGGGGACGCGGCCGCGCGTGGCCAGCAGGAACACGACGGTCGCGACGCCCGACATCATGATCGCGAGGTTGGGGTCGAGGCCCATCAGGACCGGAGCCACGAAGGACGCCCCGAACATGGCCACCACGTGCTGGGCGCCGAGCCCGGCCGTGCGGGGCCACGAGAGCCGCTCGTCGGGGCGGACCACCGCGCCGGGCGCCGGGGTGCGTCCGTCGCCGTGCAGTTTCCAGCGGACGCCGAGATCCATGGTGCGGTATCGCTTTCGTCGTGCGTGCGAGTATCCGGACCATTGTCCGGGTGCGTCGGCGGTGCTGGTGACCGGGGCTGATCAGGGCGACCGCGTCTCCACCCGGGCCGGGTGCCGGCTCAGGGCCGCGGGTCGGGAACCGCCGCCGTCTCCGGGCGGCTGATCTTCGCCCGGTCGCCGGGGCGCAGCACACGCGCGAACGCCACCAGGCCGCAGGACAGCAGCGTCACCAGGCAGAACGACACCATCAGGCTGGTCGCCTGGGCCAGCATGCCGATCGCGCTCGGCGCGATCAGGCCCGAGGTGTACGTGATGGTCGCGACGCCCGCGATGGCCAGGCTCGGGTTGGAGCCGCTGCGGCCCGCCGCCGCGAAGCACAGCGGTACGACGACCGCGATGCCCAGGCCCATCAGCGCGAACCCGCTCATGGCCACCGCCGGACGGTCCGCGACGACGATCAGCAGACCGCCGAGAACGGCGAGCACACCGCTGACCCGTACGGTCCGTACGGCACCGAAGCGGTCCACGATCCGGTCGCCGGCGATCCGGGCGATGGCCATGGTGAGCGTGAAGCCCGTCGTGCACGCCGCCGCGAGACCGGCCGAGGTCTCCAACTGCTCCCGCAGGTAGACCGCCGACCAGTCCAGGCTCGCGCCCTCGGCGAACACCGCGCAGAACCCGATCGCGCCGATGAGCAGCGCCGACCGGGGCGGCAGCGCGAACCTCGGGGGCGGCTCCTCGTCCTCGGCGGGCTGGAGATCGAGCACCCACTGGCAGGACAGCACGCCGATGACGGTGAGGACCACCGCGGCCAGCACGTGATGCAGCCGGGCGTCCGAACCGAGGTGTGCGGCGAGCGTGCCGGCCGCCGAGCCGATCAGGGCACCCGCGCTCCACATGCCGTGCAGCCCGGACATGATCGACCGGCCGAGCCGGTTCTCCACCTCGACACCGAGCGCGTTCATCGCCACGTCCGCCATGCCCGCCGTCGCGCCGTACGTGAACAGGGCCAGGCAGAGTGTGAGCAGGTTGGGGGCGAGGGACGGCAGGACCAGCGAGAGGGTCCACAGGGCGATCAGTCCGCGCAGCGCGTTGCGGGCTCCGAACCGGTGGCTGACGCTGCCGGCGAGCGGCATCGCGACGGACGCGCCGAGCGCGGGGAAGGCGAGCGCGATCCCCAACTGCCCGGCGCTCACGTCCGCGTGGTCCTGGATCCAGGGCACGCGGGTGGCGAACGAGCCGGTCACGGCGCCGTGCACGGCGAAGACCGCGGCCACGGCGTACCGGGACCGTTTCACCTCGCACAGTTCGTCGACCACGTTGCCCATTCTGCGGTCCCCCTCCAGATCTCTGCCGCACTCACGTCATGCGGGCGTAAACTATCAGGAACCTTGCCTGATAATAAGAGGGTTTCCCGTCGGGCCACGACCGACGGACTCGCCGATCTGGAAGGATCCCGGCATGCCCGCATCCCCGAGCACCGCCCGGGCCATCAACGACCGGCACGCCCTGCGTCTGCTCCAGCAGGAGGGCCCGCTGACGGCAGGGCAGTTGAAGCAGCTCACCGGTCTGTCCCGGCCGACCGTCGCCGACCTCGTCGAACGCCTCACCGCCGCCGGACTGATCGCGGTGGTCGGCGAGGCGGGGGAGCAGCGGCGCGGGCCCAACGCCAAGGTGTACGGCATCGTCGCCGACCGGGCGCACCTCGCCGCGCTGGACGTACGCACCGAGGGTGTCTCCGTGGCCGTCGCCGACCTGGTGGGCCGGGTACTGGCCGAGGCCTGGGTGCCCATCACGGGTGACATGGGAACGGGTCCCGCAGTGGAACAGGCGGTCGCGCTGGTCGAGCGGGTGGTGAAGGAGGCCGAGGCCGACCGGCTGCACACCGTCGGCATCGGGGCGCCCGGCCTGATCGACCCGGCCAGCGGCGAACTCCGCGACTCCTCCGGGCTGCCCGAGTGGCACCGGCGCCTGGTCGCCGCCCTCCAGGAGCGGCTGCCCGAGGCGCGGGTGAGCGTCGAGAACGAGACCAACCTCGCGGCACTGGCCGAGCAGCGCGACGGCGTCGCCCGGGACCGGGACACCTTCGTCCTGCTGTGGCTGGGCCACGGCACGGGCGCGGCCGTGGTCCTCGACGGCGCACTACGCCGCGGTGCCTCCGGTGGCACCGGCGAAATCGGCTTCCTTCCGG
>KL569182.1:23917-25757 GCA_000715635.1 Streptomyces violaceus
GGGGTTCCGGCGGAGCCGGGGCAGGAGCCGTCGGCGGTGGGGGTCGTGCGGGCGGCGGTGGGGGTTGTGAGGGCTGCGGTGGGTCAGGTGCGGGGGGTGGAGGGCGGGGGGGCTCGGTCTGCGGGTGGACTCGAGGCGTCCCGGCCCGAGAGCCCGGGCGAGACGCCCGGGCCCGCAGGTGAGGACGAGGTGCCCCCGTCCCCGTCCGCCACCCCCGCCGCCCGTTTCCTCGATGCCCTGGCCGATCGTCTCGCCGTCGGAGTCGCCTCGGTGGTGGCGATTCTGGACCCCGGGTGCGTGGTGCTCGGGGGTGAGGTCGGGCAGGCCGGTGGTGAGGAGCTCGCCGGCCGGGTGCGGGACCGTATCGCCCGGATGACGCCCCTGCCCACGGAGGTACGGACGACCACCCTGGGCGGCGACGCTGTCCTGCGCGGCGCCCTCCTCACGGCCCGTGACCGCGCTCAAGAGGAACTCTTCACCCCCGGAGAACGGCCGATCCAGCGCTGGTAGGGCGCCCCGGGCCCCCGGCCGAGTCCCCGCTATGCCTGGGACCGCCCGCTCCCCGTCCGTACCTGCCCGCCCCCGAACCGCCCCACCAGATACTCCTCGAACGTGCCCGTGCCGACCGCCCGCTGCGGCGTCAGATGACCCCCGCTCCGGAAGCCCCGGTACGCCGCTCCCCACAGCGGTACGTTCACCACCGCCCGACGTCGGCCGGACGCCTTCAGATAGGCGCGGGCCAGGGACTCGAACGTCCGCACCTCCGGCCCGCCCAGGTCCTCGACCCGCCCCGCCGGCGCACCCGCCGCCAGCTCGACCAGCCGGTCCGCGACCTCGGCCACCTCGACGGGCTGGTCCCGGACACCGGCCGGCAGGAACAGGACCGGCAGCTTCGACAGCCCCTGCAGCACCATGACCAGCAGGTCGTGGAACTGCGTCGCCCGCAGCACGGTCCAGCCGAGCCCCGACTCCTCGACCAGCCGCTCCACGGCGAGCTTGCTCTTGTAGTAGCGAAGCGGCACCCGGTCGACGCCCACGATCGAGATGTGGACGAGGTGCCGCACCCCGGCCCCGCGCGCCGCCCTGATCAGGTTCGCCGCCGCCTGCTCATCGCCCTTCTGCGCCGACGCGCAGTGCACGATCGTGTCCACACCGGTGACGGCCGCGTCCAGCGCGCCCGCGCCCTCCCGCAGGTCGACCGCGTACGGCTGGGTGTGCCGGCTGAGCACCCGCACCTCGTGCCCGTCCGCGCGCAGCCGCTCGGCGACGAGCCGGCCGAGTGTTCCGGTGCCGCCGGTCACCAGGATCGTGGTCATGCCGTTCAGTCCCTTCGAAGGCCCGGCGCTCCGGCTGGAGCGCCCCTCGTCAGCTGAGACCGAACACCCCCTGCCGAATGTGACAGACACGCCCGGCGATCCCGCGACCGCGCCCGACGGACCTACGACCGGGCGAGCTGACTCCGTGCGAACGCCAGCTTCTCCGGATTGACCACGGCCCGCACCCCGGTGACCAGCCCGTCGCGCACCTCGAACGCCGCCAGCCCCACGAGCGTGTCGCCCGCCCAGGTCGCCAGCCCCGTCGCGCCGTTGACCTCGACCGGCACGAAGTCCAGGCCCACCGAGAACTTCGGGCCCCCGCCCGCCAGGAAGTGGGCGATCCTGGGACCGCCCTCGATCGGCCACCGGGCCGCCGTGACCTTGCCGCCACCGTCGCTCCACCACGTGGCATCGGCCGCCAGCAGCTTCTCCAGCCCGGGCAGGTCGCCTTCGCGGGCCGCCGTGATGAACGACGCGACCAGCTCCTCCTGCTGCTCGGACGCGGGCTCGAAACGGGCCTGCGG
>KL569182.1:25981-28912 GCA_000715635.1 Streptomyces violaceus
TACACCTGACGGCAGTTCGCCTCGCTCAGATCCAGGACTCCGGCGATCTCCCGATGCCCGTACCCGAACGCCTCCCGCAGCACGTACACCGCCCGTTCGGTCGGCGTGAGCCGCTCCAGGAGCACCAGCATCGCCATCGACACGGCGTCCCGCTGCTCGGCCGACTCCAGCGGACCGAGTGCGCCGTCCCCGGTGACCACCGGCTCCGGCAGCCAGGTGCCGACGTACCGTTCGCGCCGGGCGCGCGCGGATGTCAGCCGGTTCAGGCAGAGGTTCGTGACGACCTTGGCGAGCCACGCCGCTGGATGCTCGATCCCCGCCCGGTCGGCGCCGCTGTAGCGCAGATACGTGTCCTGGACCGCGTCCTCCGCCTCCTCGGCGGAGCCCAGCAGCCGGTAGGCGAGCGAGAACAGCCGGGGCCGGTGGACCTCGAACTCGTCGGCGATCGTCGTGGTCATGGGGCTCACCCTGCCAGAACGCCGTCCGCACGGCGTGGGAAGGCCCGGCGACGGGCAAGGGCCGTCGTCACCGCCGCCGGGCCGGTCCGCGAGGTCGTGTCAACCCTGGAGCCGACCCTAGAAAGGACTAGACCACACCGTCAATAGGTGTGTACCAGCCTGAGTGAGGGCGGCAACACGGTCTGTGAGCCAGCCCACACCCTTCGCCTCTTTGAACGTCGATCAGGCGTGGCACACTGGCCGTGTACCAGTAGCAGCGCACTCCGGGGTCGGTGAAAGTCCGAACCGGCGGTTACAGTCCGCGACCCGGTCGCCTCCAGCGATCGGTTGACCAGGTGAAATTCCTGGACCGACGGTTAAAGTCCGGATGGGAGGCAGTGCGCGGCGGGCAGGCATACGTGCGTGCCGCCGAAGAAGTCCGTCCTCGGGACGGCCTCCGTCCGGCGTCACCCCCGGTGTCCCTGCTCGTACATCTGTCGTCATCGACAGCCCCGGAGTCCGTGCCCGAAGAGGCAGGAGGACCCGGGAAGTGTTCACCGGAATCGTCGAAGAGCTGGGCGAGATCACCGCCGTCGAGACCCTCGACGACGCCTGTCGCTTCCGTCTGCGCGGCCCCCTCGTCACCGAGGGCGCGAAGCACGGCGACTCCATCGCCGTCAACGGCGTCTGCCTCACGGTCGTCGACCACGAGGGCGACGAGTTCACCGCCGACGTGATGGCCGAGACCCTGAACCGCTCCAGCCTCGGTGCCCTCGCGGTCGGCTCCCGCGTCAACCTCGAACGCCCCATGGCCGTCGGCGAACGCCTCGGCGGGCACATCGTGCAGGGCCACGTCGACGGCACGGGCGAGATCCTGGAACGCGAGCCCTCCGAGAACTGGGAGATCGTGAAGATCTCCCTCCCCGCGGACCTCACCCGCTACGTGGTCGAGAAGGGCTCCATCACCGTCGACGGCATCAGCCTCACCGTCGTGGACGCCGGCCCCGACCACTTCACCGTGAGCCTCATCCCCACCACCCTCGCCCTGACCACGCTCGGCCACAAGGGACCCGGCGACCCGGTCAACCTCGAGGTGGACGTCATCGCCAAGTACGTGGAGCGGATGCTGGGCGACCGTGTGCAGGGGGCGGACCGGTGAACTGGCTCAACTCCGAGGCCTTCTCGCTCTTCGGCCAGCACATCAAGTGGTCGGACATGATCGGCAACGTGATCGGTCTGATCGGCCTCGCCTTCGGCTGGCGGCGCTCCCTGTGGACCTGGCCCGCCCAGTTCCTCTCCGGCCTCATCCTCTTCGCGGCCTTCGCCACCGCCCACCTCGCGGGCAGCGCCGGCAAGCAGATCGTCGTGATGCTCGTCGCCACCTACGGCTTCTGGCAGTGGAACCGCGGCCGGCAGCAGGCTCAGGACGGCTCCATCGCCGTACGGTTCGCCACCTGGCGCGAGCGCGGGGCACTGGCCGGCGCGGCCGCCGTCGGCACCCTCGCGGTCGGCGGCCTGTTCACCGCCTTCCCGACCCTCTCCTGGGACCCCTGGCCGGACGCGTACATCTTCGTCGGCACCATCGTCGCGATGTACGCCCAGGCCCGCGGCATGGTCGAGTTCTGGTTCGCCTGGCTCCTGGTCGACCTGGTCGGCGTCCCACTGAACTTCGCCAACGGCTTCGCCTTCTCCGGCTTCGTCTACATCATCTACGGCGCGCTCGTCCTGTGGGGCCTGCGCGACTGGTGGCTGCGCTCGCGCGCGGCAGCACAGCCCACCCTGGAAGGAGCGCCGGCATGAGTGCCGCAACCGTCCTGTACACCGACGACATCGAGGACTTCGCGCTCGACCCCGTCGAACAGGCCATCGCCGACATCGCGGCCGGCCGCCCGGTCGTGGTCGTCGACGACGAGGACCGCGAGAACGAGGGCGACCTCGTCATCGCCGCCGAGAAGGCGACCCCCGAGATCGTCGCCTTCATGATGAGCGAGTGCCGCGGCCTGATCTGCGCCCCCATGGAGGGCGACGAACTCGACCGGCTGCGCCTGCCGCAGATGGTCGAGGACAACACCGAGTCGATGAAGACCGCGTTCACGGTCTCCGTCGACGCCTCCGCCGCGCACGGCGTGAGCACCGGCATCTCGGCCGCTGACCGGGCCACCACGCTCCAGCTGCTCGCCGACGGCGTCACGGGGCCCGACGACTTCGTCCGCCCCGGACACATCTTCCCGCTGCGCGCCCGGCCCGGCGGGGTCCTCACCCGCAACGGCCACACCGAGGCCGCTGTCGACCTCGCCCGCCTCGCGGGTCTGCGTCCGGCCGGAGCGATCGTCGAGATCGCCGGCGAGGACGGCACGATGCTGCGCCTGCCCGAGCTGATCCCCTTCGCCCGCAAGCACGGCCTGACGATCATCTCCATCGAGGACCTGATCGCCTACCGCCGCGGCAGCGAGCCGACCGTCCGCCGTGAGGCCAAGACCCGACTGCCCACCGC
>KL569182.1:29051-30147 GCA_000715635.1 Streptomyces violaceus
TCAGAGATGTGTATAAGAGACAGAGCCAAGACCCGACTGCCCACCGCCCACGGCACCTTCACGGCGTACGGCTACCGCTCGACCGTCGACGGCGTCGAGCACGTCGCCCTCGTGCACGGTGAGATCGGCGACGGCCAGGACGTCCTCGTCCGCGTCCACTCCGAGTGCCTCACCGGCGACGTCTTCGGCTCCGCCCGCTGCGACTGCGGCCCCCAGCTGGACTCCTCCCTGGCCCGCATCCAGGCCGAGGGCAGGGGAGTGGTGGTCTACCTGCGCGGACACGAGGGCCGCGGCATCGGCCTGATGTCCAAGCTGCGCGCCTACGAACTCCAGGAGCGCGGCCGCGACACCCTTGACGCCAACCTCGAACTCGGCCTGCCCGCCGACGCCCGCGACTACGCCGCGGGAGCCCAGATCCTCGCCGACCTCGGCGTGCGCGGCGTGCGTCTGCTGACCAACAACCCCGACAAGACCGACGCGCTCGTCCGCCACGGCATCGCCGTCACGGCACGCGTGCCGATGCCCGTGAGCGCCGGCGAGCACAACCTCCGCTACCTGCGCACCAAGCGGGACCGGATGGGCCACGACCTGCCCTGGCTCGACACGACCACCGTGCCGGCCTGCAGCAACCAGTAAGACAGCACAGCAAGTCAGCAGTGCGAAAGCTCTGAGGAGAGACGTGAGCGGCAAGGGTGCACCGGAACTGTCGGTACGCAATGTGGGTGACCTCAGGGTCGCCGTCATCGCGGCACAGTGGCACGAGAAGGTGATGGACGGTCTGGTCGACGGCGCCCTGCGCGCCCTGCACGACCTGGGCATCGACGAGCCGACCCTGCTCAGGGTCCCCGGCAGCTGGGAGCTCCCGGTGGTCGCCAAGGTCCTCGCGGGCCGCGGCTACGACGCGATCGTGGCCCTGGGCGTCGTCATCCGCGGGGGCACCCCCCACTTCGAGTACGTGTGCCAGGGCGTGACCCAGGGCCTGACCCAGGTGTCGGTCGAGACCGGCGTCCCGGTCGGCTTCGGCGTGCTGACCTGCGACACCGACGAGCAGGCACTGGACCGCGCGGGCCTGCCGGGCTCGAACGAGGACAAGGGC
>KL569182.1:30405-30870 GCA_000715635.1 Streptomyces violaceus
GGTGGCGACCGCCGCCACCCTCCGCTCGGTATCCGAACCCTGGCGCTGAGGCGCCCCCTACACCGCGTAGGCTAGGCGTCACCATGTCCAAGAAGACGTTCGAGGAGCTCTTCACCGAGCTCCAGCACAAGGCCGCCCAGGGCGATCCCGCCACCTCCCGCACCGCAGAGCTGGTCGAGAAGGGCGTCCATGCCATCGGCAAGAAGGTCGTAGAAGAGGCCGCCGAGGTCTGGATGGCCGCCGAGTACGAGGGCAAGGAGGCGGCCGCCGAGGAGATCTCGCAGCTGCTGTACCACGTCCAGGTGATGATGGTCGCCCGCGGCATCTCCCTCGACGACGTCTACGCCCACCTGTAAGCCGCGGCCAGCCGCACCCGTTCCCGTAAGACACCACGCAAAGGAAGCCGACCTCATGCTGCGCATCGCCGTCCCCAACAAGGGTTCCCTGTCCGGCCCTGCGGCGGAG
>KL569182.1:31075-33469 GCA_000715635.1 Streptomyces violaceus
CAGAGATGTGTATAAGAGACAGCCAAGGAGCTGCGGATCGTCGACCCGGTGAACGAGGTCGAGTTCTTCTACCTCCGCCCCCGCGACATCGCCATCTACGTCGCCTCCGGTCAGCTGGACATCGGCCTCACCGGACGCGACCTGCTCATCGACTCGGGCGCCGACGCCGAGGAGATCCTCGCGCTCGGCTTCGCCCGCTCCACCTTCCGCTACGCCTGCAAGCCCGGCACCATCGGCGGCCTGGCGGACCTCGCCGGCAAGACCGTCGCCACCTCCTACGAGGGCATCGTCGCGGCGCACCTCGCCGACCACGGCATCGACGCCTCCGTCGTCCACCTCGACGGCGCCGTCGAGACCGCCATCCAGCTCGGCGTCGCCCAGGTCATCGCGGACGTCGTCGAGACCGGCACCTCCCTGCGCAACGCGGGTCTCGAGGTCGTCGCCGAGCCGATCATGAAGTCCGAGGCCGTCGTGATCCGCCGCACCGGCGCGGACGCCGACGACCCCAAGGTGCAGCAGTTCCTGCGGCGCCTCCAGGGCGTCCTGGTCGCCCGGACGTACGTGATGATGGACTACGACTGCCGTGTGGAGCAGCTGGAGAAGGCCGTCGCCCTCACCCCCGGTCTGGAGTCGCCGACCGTCTCCCCGCTGCACAACGAGGGCTGGGTTGCCGTCCGCGCGATGGTCCCGGCCAAGGAGGCGCAGCGGATCATGGACGACCTCTACGACATCGGCGCCCGGGCCATCCTGACCACGGCCATCCACGCCTGCCGTCTCTGAGGGGCGTACACCGATGTCCGATCTGCCCACCCTGCCCGTCACTTTCCGGCCGGGCAGCACCCGAGCGGTGCTGCTCACCGCCGCCGTCGCGATCCTGATCGTGATCACGGCCGTCGCGATGCTGCTGAAGCAGCTCAGCCCCGCCGAGCGCCTCAGCTTCGTCATCACGGCGCTTCTGCTGGACGCGGTGCTGCTCCTGCTGGCCCGGCCCAAGGTCGTCGCCGACGAGTCCGGCGTCACCGTGGTGAACCTCACGAACAAGCGCCGACTGGAGTGGGCGGAGATCCTTCAGGTGACTCTCCGGCCCGGCGACCCCTGGGTGTTCCTCAACCTCAGCGACGGCACCAGCCTGCCTGTCCTCGGTATTCAGCCGGGTATCGCCAGGCAGCGGGCGATCGCCGACGCCCGGGCCCTGCGCGCGCTCGCCGAGGCCCGTTCCGTGGCGGACGAGCGGCATCAGAGCTGACTCGGCACATCCACAGGGCGGCCGCCACTGCCGCACGGGGCCGTGTCTTGATTAATCTGTTGGCGGAGGCTTGAACGGATGGGCCTCCGCCTCTGTTGCCCCGCCCGGTGCACAGAGGCTCCTGCTAACCGAGGAGTGACCCTCTCCGGCGATGGACGGATCGTCCTGTAGTACCTGCGCCGCCCCCTGCCGACATAGCGCGGACCCCGTTTTCGAGGTACGCGACCTTGCGGAGGCGGCGGCATCATGACCACCCCCCTGCTGCTCCTGGCAGCCGCGTTCCTGCTGATTCTCGCCAACGGGTTCTTCGTGGCGGCCGAGTTCGGACTCGTGACGGTCGAGCGGCCCGAGGCCGAGAAGGCCGCCGCCGAGGGCGACCGGCGCGCCCACCGCGTCGTCGAGTCGCTCAAGGAGCTGTCCTTCCAGCTCTCCGGCACCCAGCTCGGCATCACCATCACCTCCCTCGTCGTCGGCATGCTCGCCGAACCGGCGCTCGCGGAGCTGCTGCACGGACCGTTCACCTCGATCGGCATCCCCGAGGGAGCCGTCTCCGGCGTCACGGTCGTCGTCGGCATGCTGCTGGCCTCCGCCGTGCAGATGGTGATCGGCGAGCTCCTGCCCAAGAACTGGGCGGTGTCCAGGCCGCTTCAGGTCGCGCGCTTCGTCGCGGGCCCGCAGCATGTCTTCGCCCGGCTGTTCCGCCCGGTCATCGCCGGCCTCAACGCCGTCGCGAACCGGCTCGTACGCGCCCTGGGCATCGAGCCCGCCGAGGAGCTGGCCTCCGCCCGCACCCCCGGCGAACTCGTCTCCCTGGCCCGCCACTCGGCCCGGGCCGGCGCCCTGGAACAGGACACGGCCGACCTCTTCGTCAGAACCCTGTCGCTGGGTGAGCTGACCGCGCAGCACGTGATGACGCCGCGCGTGAAGGTCAGCGCCCTGCAGTCCTCGGCCACCGCCGAGGACGTGGTCAACCTGACCCGGGCCACGGGCCTGTCCCGCTTCCCCGTCTACCGGGAGAGGATCGACGAGGTGGTCGGCATGGTCCACCTCAAGGACGCCCTGGCCGTGCCCGTGCGGGACCGGCTGCGCACCCCCGTCGGCCGCATCGCCCGCCCGGCGCTGCTCGTCCCCGAGACGCTGCCCGTACG
>KL569182.1:33704-33879 GCA_000715635.1 Streptomyces violaceus
TCCCCGAGACGCTGCCCGTACGGCCGCTGCTCGCCCGTCTGCGCAGCGAGCAGCCCATCGCGGTCGTCGTCGACGAATACGGCGGCACGGCCGGCGTCGTCACCCTGGAGGACATCGTCGAGGAGATCGTCGGCGAGGTCCGCGACGAGCACGACGGACACGACCTGCCCGAGCT
>KL569182.1:34165-34577 GCA_000715635.1 Streptomyces violaceus
GGCCCGCCTGGGACGTCGACGGCAGCTGCCGTGTCGACATCCTGCTGCGCATAGGCCTCGAGGTGCCGGAAGGCCCGTACGAGACCGTCGCGGGCCTGATCGCCGACCTGCTGGGCCGCATCCCGGCCGTCGGCGACAGGGCGGAGCTGCCCGGCTGGCGGCTGTCGGTGCGCCAGGTCGGCCACTACCGCGCGGAGCGGGTCCGGCTCGTGCGGACGGCCCCGGTGGCAGCCATGGTGGAGGCCGTCCGATGAGCGTGCTCCAACTTCTCTTCGCCGCGCTGCTCGTGCTCGCCAACGGCTTCTTCGTCGGTGCCGAGTTCGCGCTCGTCTCCGTACGCCGCAGCCAGATCGAACCGCTCGGCACCGCCCGCGCCCGGCAGGTCCTCTACCTGTCTCTTATACACATCTCT
>KL569182.1:34733-35414 GCA_000715635.1 Streptomyces violaceus
GGCGGCCCAGTTCGGCATCACCATCTGCTCGCTGACCCTCGGCGCGGTCGCCGAACCGACCGTCGCGCATCTGCTGGAGCCGGTCTTCGAGTGGATCCACCTGCCGCACGGCATGATCCACCCGCTGACCTACGTCATCGCTCTCGCCGCGGTGGTCTTCTTCCACCTCGTCATCGGCGAGATGGTCCCGAAGAACCTGGCGATGGCGGCCCCTGAGAAGGTCGCGCTGTGGCTCAGCCCCGGCCTGGTCTGGTTCGCCCGGTTCTGCAAGCCGATCACCGCCGCGCTCGGCGCGGTCTCCCAGGGCATCCTGCGGCTCTTCCACGTCGAGCCCAGGGACGAGGTCGAGGCCGTCTTCACCAGCGAGCAGCTCAACCGGCTGGTGGAGGACGCCGGCCACGCGGGCCTGCTCGACCCCGAGGAGGCCGAACGCCTGGAGGACGCCCTGGAGCTGGGCTCGCGCCCGGTGACGGACGTCCTGCTGAAGCGCGAGTCCCTGGTGACGGTCAGCCCGTCCGTCACCCCCGGGCGCATCGTCGAGCTCACGGCCCGGACCGGGTACTCCCGGTTCCCGGTCGCGGCGGAGAACGGGGCGTTCATGGGCTATCTGCATGTGAAGGACGTACTGGACCTGGAGCACTCCGACCGGGCCGTGCCGCAGCAGTTGTGGCGGCCCATGAC
>KL569182.1:35668-35920 GCA_000715635.1 Streptomyces violaceus
GGACGACGCGCTGACGGTGATGCGGCGGGCCGCGACACACCTGGCCCAGGTGGCCGACGGGTCGGGGAAGGTGCTCGGACTGGTCGCGCTGGAGGATGTGCTGGAGCTGTTGGTGGGCGAGGTGCGAGATCCCGCGCATCGTGAGGTGCGCGAGGTGAGGCTGACCGAGCCGAGGTCGGGCGAGGAGGTACTGGCGACCTAGGCCCAGCTGCGGGCATGCGTGCCTCCCCCAGTGCCTTAAGGGCCTGGGAG
>KL569182.1:36229-37849 GCA_000715635.1 Streptomyces violaceus
TCACGCCAGTTCTACAGTCCGGGCGGATCCTGCGGCCCCCGCCCGGACAGCACCTCCCCGTACGCCTGCATCAGATCCGGCAACCGCAAGGTCGCCAGGTCCTCCCTGCCCAGCACCCCGGGATACACGGAAAGCCGCAGATCCCGGTACGCACAGCTCTTCTCGTACAGGGTCCGCAGGAACCGTCCGTTGCCCAGCTCGTCGATCCACCCCTGGTCGACCACATGCCCGGCGATGGACCGCAGCTCGTCGAGGGCCTCCTCGTCCCACAGGTCGCCGTTCTCCGCGGCGAGCACCTTGCCGATCTCGGTGAGTTCGAGGGGACGGTAGGAAGGGAAGTCGACGCGGCTGGTGAAGCGGGAGGACAGCCCGGGGTTCGCGGCGAGCAGGCGGTCCATGCCCTCCGGGTAGCCGGCCAGGATCACCACGAGATGGTCGCGGTTGTCCTCCGCCCGCTTCAGCAGCACCTGGAGCGCCTCGTCGCCGTACGCGTCGCCCTTCCCGTAGCCCGAGTTGGACAGCGAGTACGCCTCGTCGACGAAGAGCACGCCGCCGAGGGCCGAGTCGATCAGCTCGTTGGCCTTCACGGCCGTCTGCCCGAGGTACTCGCCGACCAGGTCGGCCCGCTGGGCCTCCACCAGATGGTCGCCGCCGAGCAGCCCGAGGGCGTAGAAGACGCGGCCGAGGATGCGGGCGACGGTGGTCTTGCCGGTGCCGGAGGGGCCGGAGAAGACGAAGTGCCGTTTGGGCGGCTGGACCGGCAAGCCCTGCCCGGCCCGCAACCGAGCCATGTTCAGCTGCGCCGACAACGCCTTGACCTGGCGTTTCACCGGATCCAGACCCACCATGCGCTCCAGCTCGGCGAGTGCCTCCTCCAGTAACGCGGGATCGGTGGGCCCGGCGGGCAAGGACGGGGCGGGGGAGAACTTCTCGCGCACGGCCGGATCCGTCACCGGCGGCAGGGGAGCGGAGCCCGGCGGCTCGAGGTCGGGCAGTCTCAGGTCGCGGCCCTCGGTGCCGAAGAGCGGGTCGAATCCATCCGGCCCGTCCACGGCGTCCTGGCCGAGGCCCGGGAGCGTGATCGCCGCGAGGTCGGTGGAGTCGTCGTACCCGTCGCCCTCGGCGATCGCGGCGAGCCGGGCCGAGGTGTCCATGAAGGCCGGGTCGACGCGGTGCACGGCCCGGTACAGGGGGAGCGCGGCGGCGCTGCGGCCGGTGCCCTCGTGCGCCCGGGCCAGCCAGTAGCGCAGCTCCTTGCGCTGGGGCTGCTCGCTGCGGCAGCGCATCAGCGCGGCGGACAGCAGCGGTTCGGCCTGGCCGTACATCTCCAGACGGACCCGGGCCATGCCGCCGAAGAGCCCCGTCTCGATGCCGAGCATCGGGTCGGCGAGGAGCGGGTCGGTGTGGCGGACCAGCTGCTCCCAGTCCTTGACCAGATAGGCGCGGCAGGCGTGCAGGAAGCGGACCTGGGCGTCGGTGTCCACCGGCGGCAGCCCGGCGAGGGCCCGGTCCAGCTCGGGGACGTGGCGCCCGTCCAGCCAGTGGGAGGCGTGCGCGAGCAGCAGGTCGCGGGGGCTCTCCAGCACGGGCTGCACCCACCAGCCCAGCCAGTACCAGGAG
>KL569182.1:38022-39097 GCA_000715635.1 Streptomyces violaceus
AGAGATGTGTATAAGAGACAGGTACCAGGAGTTGAGGGTGCGGCGGTAGCGGGAGCGCTGCTCCCCGAAGCGGTCCCGGTGCCGGAACATCCTGAGCAGCGCGGTCGTCGTGTCGACGCGCAGCGCGTGCAGCCCCAGCCAGCCGTCGGCCATCCCGGGGTCCATCCGTACGGCGGCGCGGAACTCCTCCTCCGCCTGCGGATAGGCGCCCATGGTGTAGGCATCGACGCCTCGCAGCCAGGCGAGGTCGGCCGGGGCCTGCGGGCCCTGCGTGCCGAAGTCCATCACGTCCCCCACGAACCGTGCCCCCGTCGGTATGCCAACGAGCCGTCCCCCCAGCCGGCTGCCCTGCTCGAACCGCTGTGCCACGGACCGGAGTTGCGAGGTGCGCGGAGCAACCGTCCGTAGGTCGCGACGAGGGCATCGTACCTTCGGGGGCGGCGCCCCCGAAGGGTGCCGCACGGGCCGTTCGGGGGCGCGGGAGCGGATGCGGTCCACTCGCGTACGGTGACCGAGTGTGAGCGGTCGGCGCCTCGCGGGGCCCGGAAAAACGGAAGAAGACAGAACGAAGCCCCCGATCACGGGGGAACAACCGGGGGCTTCGCGTCTGTGGGCGGCTCCGAATGGCCGCACATTCAGAACGTAAGTCCTGTACGGCCCACCGGTCAAGCCGAGTTGAAGCACTCCGGCAAGTTGCACCGCAAGGGCTTTCACAAGTTCAGCACACTGCGGGCGGTCCGTCACCGTGCGTGAAGGGCTGGTCCGGTCCAACAGTCCCAGTAGGTCCCGGAAACACCTCGTACCCCTTCTCTCCCTGCCGTACCAGGAGATCCGCGAAGGGTCGCGAGGGATCGTCGGCGAAATGCCGGCGCTCCGCCGGGACCCATCCGTTCCAGAAGTCCCGCTGTTCCTCCCCGTCCCGCGACCGTCCCCGCGCCCAGGCCTCCCCGCCCGGCAGCTCCATCCACAGCAGCAGGGCCAGGTGGGGGCGCAGTGCCCGGCGTCCCGCGGCGACGCCCTCGACGAGGATCACCGGTGCGGGCGGCAGGGGGCGGGGAGGGCCGAAGCGGCGGGC
>KL569182.1:39295-42118 GCA_000715635.1 Streptomyces violaceus
GGCCAGCGGCTCGATCACCTGGTCCAGCAGCCGTCCGGTCCAGGCGAACAGTTCGTCGTGGCTGGCGATGTCGTCGAGGCGCAGCACCGGCGCGCCGCCGAGCGCCCCCGCCAACTGCTCGGCGAACGTGGTCTTCCCGGATCCGGCGTGCCCGTCGACGCCGACGAGACGGACCGGGCCACAGGAGGGGGAAAGGCGGCGGATCCGGGAGGCCAGGTCGCGGACGGCGGGTCCCGGTGCGGAGCGGAAGGACGGATTCATCTCGCGCAGCACTCTAGGGCCTGCCAGGCGACGCGACCCACGGCTCCTGCGCTCCTGCCACTGGTCGACGCCAATATTGGTGGGCGTGGCGCGGGTCGAAGTGCTGGCAGGACCCGGCGGGCTGTGCTCATATGTGGCGCACACGCATGTGCGACCGACCGTGCAACGGACCTGCCCCGCCCCTGCCCGACTCCGACATCCGGGGGTCCCCGCCATGAGCAGAGCCGAACAGCCGTCCCGCAGAACCGTCCTGGCCGCAGCGGTCGCCGCCGCCGTCACCGCGAGCGCGGGTCCGGCGGCCGCCGACACCGAGGTCTCCATGACGACCGACACCGCGGACCCCGCCCGGGCGGTCCCGGCCCGCACCGTGGACAACCGGGCCTGGGCCTCGCACGGCGACTGGCGCGGCGGCACCGCCCGGGGTACCCGTGCGGTCGCGGGCGCCCGCCCGGGTCTGGTGATCGCGAAGCCCGCCGGAACCGCCGACTACAAGGACCCGCACACCGGCACCACCGCCCCCTGGGAGTACGGCACCTGGACGTCCCCGGTCCACCGGCTCGCCGTCCCCGCGACGGAGGCGATCGTCTCCTGGAACGCGCGCACCCCGGCCGGCACCTGGATCCAGGCCGAGCTCAAGGGCACCTACACCGACGGCACCAGCAGCCCCTGGTACGTGATGGGCCGCTGGGCGGCGGGCGACCAGGACATCCGGCGCACCTCGGTCGACGACCAGAGTGACGGCAAGAGCACCGTCTGGACGGACACGCTGGCCGTCGACGACCCGGCGACGGGCCTGCGTCTGGCCTCCTACCGTCTGCGTCTGACGCTGTACCGCAAGCCGGGCACCAAGGCCACGCCCACCGTGTGGCGGCTCGGCGCGATGGGTTCCGACGTCCCCGACCGGTTCACCGTCCCGGCATCCACGCCCGGCCTCGCGAAGGAACTGACCGTCCCGCGGTACTCGCAGGAGATCCACAAGGGTCAGTACCCCGAGTACGACAACGGCGGCGAGGCCTGGTGCAGCCCGACCTCCTCCCAGATGATCATCGAGTACTGGGGCGGCCGGCTCAGCTCCGAGCAGCTGGCCTGGGTGGATCCGTCGTACGCCGATCCGCAGGTGTGCCACGCGGCCCGGTTCACGTACGACTACCAGTACTCCGGCTGCGGCAACTGGCCCTTCAACGCCGCCTACGCTGCCACGTTCAAGGACCTCCAGGCCGTGGTCACCCGGCTCGGTTCGCTCACCGACCTGGAGACGCTGATCGCGGCGGGCATCCCGGCCATAACGTCCCAGTCCTTCCTGAAGGAGGAGCTGACCGGCGCCGGGTACGGCACCGCGGGGCACCTGATGACCGTCATCGGCTTCACGGCTGGCGGCGACGTGATCGCGAACGACCCCGCCTCGGCGAGCAACCAGGCCGTGCGGCGCGTCTACCGGCGGCGCGAGTGGGAAAATATCTGGCTGCGGACCAAGCGGTACAACGCCTCCGGCAAGGTCGTCTCCGGCACCGGCGGCGTCTGCTACCTGTACTTCCCGGCGCGCCCGACCGCGGCCCAGCGCAGGGCGCTGACAGCCGTGGGCGTGCGCGTGTGACCAAACTCTCGGCCGCAAAAGCCGCTCCGGGTGGCAAGGTGGGCGGAACTTCGGGGGAAGTCCGTCCGCCCCACCGGATCAGCGAGAAGCCATGACCGCGCACTCAGCCACCGCCGCCGGCGTCCGCACGGGCGGCCCGAAGGACGACGGCCCGAAGATCGTCGAGCATGTCATGGGCTGGACGCTCGTCGTGGTCGTCGCGATGCTCGTGACTCAGCTCGGGCTGTTGTGACCCAGGCCGGAGCGCTGTGACCTGACCCACGACCCGGTCCTCCGACCTGCCATACTGCGGACGTCCCTCCTCGCCCGCCTGGAACCAGGGTCGAAATTGAATATCAGTCAACAGCCTGCCGCGCGCCCCAGAGCCCGCGGCACCGAGCGCTCGCTGGCGCGCCGTGCCGAACTCATCGCCATCGGCCGGAGGTTGTTCGCAGACACGTCCTACGACGCCCTCTCGATGGACGACATCGCCCGGCAGGCGCACGTCGCCAAGGGGCTCATCTACTACTACTTCCAGTCCAAGCGGGGCTATTACCTGGCCATCATCCAGGACTCGGTCACCGACCTGGTCACCCTGGCGGCGAGCGGACTCGAACTGCCCCCGGTCGACCGTGTCCAGCGCACGATCGACAGCTATCTGCGCTACGCCGAGCACAACCAGGCCGCGTACCGCACGATCGTCAGCGGCGGGGTCGGCTTCGACACCGAGGTGCACGCCATCCGGGACGGTGTGCGCGAGGCGATCGTCGCCACCATCGCCGAGGGCGCGTACGGCCGCGTCGACATCACCCCGCTGGCGCGGATGGGGCTGCTGGCCTGGGTGTGCAGCGTCGAGGGCGCCACCCTCGAATGGATCGACCGCCCCGAACTGCCCCGCGAGACCATGTGCGAGCTGCTGGTGAAGGGCCTCGGCGGCGCCCTGCGAGCGATCGAGGACCTGGACCCCGCCTACCCGGCCCCGCAGGCGG
>KL569183.1:0-2670 GCA_000715635.1 Streptomyces violaceus
GCATCGGCGCCGCCCGTGACGTCATCCAGAACCACCTGCTCCAGCTGCTGGCGCTCACCGCCATGGAGGAGCCCGCCTCGTTCGACGCGGACGCGCTGGCCGCAGAGAAGACCAAGGTGCTCGGCGCCGTGAGGCTGCCGAAGGACATGGGCCGGGACACCGTGCGCGGCCAGTACTCGGCCGGCTGGCAGGGCGGCGAGAAGGTGACCGGCTATCTGGACGAGGACGGCATCAACGCCTCGTCGAAGACCGACACCTACGCCGCGATCAAGCTGGAGATCGACAACCGCCGCTGGGCGGGCGTCCCCTTCTATCTGCGCACCGGAAAGCGGCTCGGCCGCCGGGTGACGGAGATCGCGGTCGTCTTCCAGCGGGCCCCGCACTCCCCGTTCGACACGACGGCCACCGAGGAGCTGGGCTCCAACGCGATCGTCATCCGCGTCCAGCCGGACGAGGGCGTGACGGTCCGCTTCGGCTCGAAGGTCCCCGGCACGTCGATGGAGATCCGGGACGTGTCCATGGACTTCGCGTACGGCGAGTCCTTCACGGAGTCCAGCCCGGAGGCGTACGAGCGTCTCATCCTGGACGTTCTCCTCGGTGACTCGAACCTCTTCCCGCGCACCGAGGAGGTCGAGCTGTCCTGGAAGATCCTCGACCCGATCGAGGAGTACTGGGACCGGAACGGCAAGCCCGCCCAGTACCCGGCCGGTACCTGGGGGCCCGTCGAGGCGGACGAAATGCTCGAGCGACACGGACGGAGCTGGCGTCGGCCATGAAGACAGACCTGACGGACACCACCGCCAGCAAGATCAACAAGGCGCTGGTGCAGGGCCGCCGGGCGATCGGCACCCCGGCGGTCGGCATGGTGCTCACGCTGGTCATCGTGACGGACGAGGAGAACGCCTACGACGCGCTGAAGGCCGCGAACGACGCCTCGCACGAGCATCCCTCGCGCACGCTCGTGGTCATCAAGCGCGTCTCCCGCTCGCCCCGCGACCGTACGCAGTCCCGCCTGGACGCGGAGGTCCGGCTGGGCGCGGACGCCGGCTCGGGTGAGACGGTGGTGCTCCGCCTGTACGGCGAGGTGGCCGAACACGCCCAGTCGGTGGTGCTGCCGCTGCTGCTGCCGGACGCCCCGGTGGTGGTGTGGTGGCCGGTGAACGCGCCGCTCGACCCGGCGAAGGACCCCCTGGGTGCCCTCGCCCAGCGCCGTGTCACCGACACCTACGCCTCCGAGCAGCCGGTACGGGACCTGGCCACCCGGTCCGGGACCTACACCCCCGGCGACACGGACCTGTCCTGGACCCGCATCACGCCCTGGCGCTCCATGCTGGCGGCGGCCCTCGACCAGGTCACCTGCGAGGTCAGGGCCGTCGAGGTGGAGGGCGAGGAGTTCAACCCGAGCTGCGAGCTGCTGGCGATGTGGCTCGCGGACCGGCTGGACGTCCCCGTGAAGCGCTCGCTGTCCAGCGGCCCCGGTCTGACGGCGGTCCGCCTGGACACCAACTGCGGCCCGATCAAGCTGGACCGCCCGGACGGCTCCCTCGCCACGCTCTCCATCGACGGCCAGCCGGACCGCGGAGTGGCGCTCAAGCGCCGGGACACGGCCGAGCTGATAGCGGAGGAGCTGCGGCGGCTGGACCCGGACGACACGTACGCGTCGGCCCTGCGGTACGGGGTGGACCGGCTGAAGTCCTCCTGGTCGGCTCCGGCGCCGCGGGTCTCCGGGGAGTCGGTGGCCAAAGGGGAGAGCGGAGAGCCCAAAAGTGACGGGCGAGCACGACTCGCCCTCCCCGCTCCCGTCGAAACGGCTGCGAAAGCACCCGCTGCGGAAGCGACGGCGCAGGCACCGGTGAAGCAGGACGCGCCCGCGCTGGAACCGGTACGGAAGGCGACGACGAAGTGAGGGCTACGACGAAGTGAGTACGGCACCGCAGCTGGTCGTGCACCGCGACAAGGAGCTGATGGCGCAGGCCGCGGCGGCACGGCTGATCACGAAGATCGTGGACGCGCAGGCCTCCCGGGGTTCGGCGTCCGTGGTCCTGACGGGCGGCCGCAACGGCAACGGCCTGCTGGCCGCGCTGGCCGCGGCGCCCGCCCGGGACGCCGTCGACTGGAGCCGGCTCGACCTCTGGTGGGGCGACGAGCGGTTCCTGCCCGAGGGCGACCCGGAGCGCAATGTCACGCAGGCGCGGGAGGCACTGCTCGACTCGGTGCCGCTCGATCCGAAGCGGGTGCACGCGATGCCCGCGTCGGACGGCCCCCACGGCGCCGACGTGGACGCGGCGGCGGCCGCGTACGCGGAGGAACTGGCGCGGGCGGCGGGCCCGGAGAACCACGGCCCCGTGCCGACGTTCGACGTGCTGATGCTGGGGGTCGGGCCGGACACGCATGTGGCGTCCCTGTTCCCGGAGTTGCCGGCGGTGCGGGAACTCGACCGTACGGTCGTCGGTGTCCACGGCGCGCCCAAGCCGCCGCCGACCCGGGTGACGCTGACGTTGCCGGCGATTCGGGCGGCTCGTGAGGTGTGGCTTCTCGCGGCCGGGGAGGACAAGGCACAGGCCGCGGCGATCGCCCTCTCGGGCGCGGGCGAGATCCAGGCACCGGCGGCGGGGGCGTACGGCCGCAGCCGGACGCTGTGGCTGCTGGACGCGGCGGCGGCTTCGCAAC
>KL569183.1:2866-6539 GCA_000715635.1 Streptomyces violaceus
GACGCGGCGGCGGCTTCGCAACTGCCGCGGTCTCTTTATCCGCCGGCTTCGGCGTGACCGTCGCGGACGCCGGTCAACCTCATCACCGGAGCGGCCGGTGCCCCTGATCTGCGGGGCACCGGCCGCTCCGGTGTTCGCGGTGCTCAACTCCCGCCCAGCACCCGCGCGGTGAAGGCCGCCAGATCGGCCCGGAGACGCTCACGCGACACGTGCCGCCGGTCGGCCAGGTGGTCGACGAGGTCCGCGCGGACCGCCGCGAGGAGAGCGTGGGCGGTGAAGTCGCCGTCGGTGAAGCCGGGGAGCTGTTCCAGTACGTCCCGGAGGGTGCCGTGCCACCAGTCGTAGTGCGCGGCGCGATAGGGGCTGTCACTGCCCGTGCCCTCCAGCGCCACGGACAGGTGCCGGTGGTCGAGCTTGAAGCACAGAACCGCGTCGAGCAGGGCTGGGATGCGTTCGGCCGGGGGCGCGCCGGGCCCGAGCGGGCGGGGGCCCTCGGCGATCGCGTGGCGGACCGGTTCCAGCCGGGACTCGTAGAGCGCGCGGATCAGCCCGGTGCGGTCCTCGAATCCGCGGAAGAGCGTGCCCTTGCCGACGCCGGCCGCGGCGGCGATGTCGGCCATGGTCACGTCCTCGGGGCTCGCGCACGTGGCGAAGAGCCGGTCGGCCGCCGCCAGGACGGACTCGCGATTGCGCACGGCGTCCGCGCGGGGCTTGCGTTCGGGCACAGGATCCCTCCACTTCCTCCGGCCACATAAGCGGACCTCAGGTCCGCATCTTGCAAACCGGACCGCCGGTCCGTATCTTCCTCTTAAGCGGACCGCTGGTCCGTATCGTATCGGAGGGAGCCCCATGACCACATCCTCATGTCCGACCGACCTGTATCGCCGCAGCCTTCGCTTGTTGCTCGACAAGGACATCGCCGGCTGGGTGGCGCTCTGGGACGACGACGGCGTCCTCGAGTTCCCGTTCGCGCCCGAGGGCTGGCCGAAGCGGCTGGAGGGCAAGGCCGCGGTCCACGACTACATGCGGAACTATCCCGCCCACATCGACCTGCACGACTTCCCCGACCTGACCATCCATCAGACCGGCGACCCCGGGACCATCGTGGTCGAGATGCGCGGAGTAGGGCGGCTGGTGAAGAGCGGAGACCCGTTCGACATGACGTACATCGCCGTGGTGACGGTCGCCGACGGCCGTATCAGGCACTATCGCGACTACTGGAACCCGCTCGCCCTGCCGCAGGACGACGCGGCGGACTTCGCCGGGAGGGTCCGGTGACCACGACCACCCTCGTCATCGGCGCCACCGGCACGACCGGAGAGCGCGTGGCCCGTCTGCTCACCGCACGAGGCCAGCGCGTGAAGGCGGCGAGCCGGCGCGCGGTCGCCGTCGACGGCGCCGAGGCGGTCCGCTTCGACTGGTACGAGCCCGGGACGTTCGCGGAGGCGCTGCGGGGTACGGACCGGGTCTATCTCGTCCCGCCGATCGGATCGCCCGAGCCCGCCGCCGTCATGCTGCCGTTTCTGGAGCAGGCCCGCGCATCCGGGGTGGACCGGGCGGTGCTGCTCGGCTCCTCGGCGATCCCGTCCGGCGGTCCGGCCGTCGGGCAGGTGCAGCAGGCCCTGCCCGCCCTGTTCGAGACATGGGCGGTAGTACGGCCGTCGTGGTTCATGCAGAACCTCACCGGCGACCACCCGCACGCGCGCGGCATCCGCGAGCACGGGACGATCCTCACCGCGACAGGCGAGGGGCGGGTGGCCTTCGTGGACGCCGACGACATCGCGGCCGTGGCCGTGCACGCGCTGACCGCCGACCGGTGGGCGGAGGGCGACCTGGTCGTCACCGGACCGGAGGCACTGAGTTACGCCGATGCCGCGGCCGTCCTCAGCGAGGTCACGGGGCGTCCGGTGACCCACCGGAGGCTGACCTGTGAGCAATTGCGCGACCGGCTGGCGCAGGACCTCCCCCTGGAGTTCGCCACCGTACTCGCCGGCCTGGACCGCGCCATCGCCGAGGGAGCCGAGGACCGCGTCACCGACACGGTCCAACGCCTCACCGGCCGCCCACCCCTCAGCTTCCGCGCCCATGCGGAACGCGCCTTGAGGCCGGCGGTGGACAGCTAGGGGGACAGTCGCTTACGCCCTCCGCCCGCCACGCCCCCGGGGAGCGATACGCCACCTTCACCGGCCAGAGCTTGTGCCTGGGTCGGCGAGAGCATCGGCGAACCGCACCTCCGCGTACCGCGCTCCGGAGGCGGCGGCTACTTCACCGACCCCGCCATGACCCCCTGCACGAAGTGCTTCTGGAACGCGAAGAACACGACGACAGGCACGACCAGGGACACGAACGCCCCCGGCGCCAGCACATCGATGTTGCTGCCGAACTGCCGTATCTGCGACTGGAGTTCCACCGTCAACGGCTGCGAGGAGCTGTCCGCGAACAGCAGCGCCACCAGCATGTCGTTCCACACCCACAGGAACTGGAAGATGGCCAGGGAGGCGATCGCCGGCCGCCCCACCGGCAGCACGAGCCGCGTGAAGATACGCCACTCACTGCCCCCGTCCATCCGCGCGGCCTCCAGCATCTCCTTCGGTATCTCGGAGAAGTAGTTCCGCAGCAGGAACACCGCGAACGGCAGGCCGTAGGCGACGTGGAAGAGCACAACACCCGGGATCGTCCCGAACAGCCCCAGCTGCCCGAAGAGTTTCGCGACCGGCAGCAGCCCGATCTGCACGGGCACCACGAGCAACGCGACCACGACCAGGAAGATCGCCTCCCGCCCGGGGAAGTCCAGCCATGCGAAGGCATAGCCCGCGAGGGCCGCGACGACGACGACCAGCAGCGTCGTCGGCACCGATATCAGCACCGTGTTCCAGAACGCCGTCGTGATCCCGGCGTTCCCCAGCAGCTCCGAGTAGTTGTCGAAAGACAGTTGCCCGGGGCTGGAGAACACCGTCCACCAGCCGCCCTTCGCGGTGTCCTCGGCGGACCGCAGCGAGGACAGGAACAGCCCGGCCAGGGGCGTCATCCACACCAGGCCCACGATCACGAGGAAGGCCTGGACGACCCCGTTGCCCAACCCGCGCCGAACCGCGTTCATCGCTGACTCCTTCGGAAACGGCGGACGTTGAACACCATGGCCGGAACCACCAGCAGCAGGAGCAGCACACCGAGCGCGCTGCCGAGCCCCTGGTTGTTGCCGCCGCCGAACGACACCAGCCACATCTGCGTCGCGAGCACCGTCGCGTCCTCCTGCACCGGCCCGGGCGCGATGATGTAGACGAGGTCGAAGACCTTCATCACGTTGATCACCAGGGTGATGAAGACGACCGTCAGGACGGGCGCCAGCAACGGCACCGTGATCCGCCGGAAGATCTGCCACTCGTTCGCGCCGTCCATCCGCGCCGCCTCCAGCGTGTCCCGCGGCAGCGTCGCCAGGCCCGCGCCGATCAGCACCATGGAGAAGCCGGTCCAGATCCACAGGTACGCGCCGATGATCGCCGGTGTGACCAGCGCCGGTCCGAGCCAGGAGACGCCCTCGTAGGGCGGGGCGAAGTTGGACGACGGCAACCGCACCGCGTAGGAGCCCGGTTCGAGTCCCTCGAAGCGGAAGGAGCCGTCGGAAGCGGTGGTCGCCGTGGCGACCGGCTTGCCGTCGCGCACCGCCTCGACT
>KL569183.1:6717-8427 GCA_000715635.1 Streptomyces violaceus
GCACCGCCTCGACCTTCATCTCGGGCAGTCCGCTCTCCCGCCGGTCGACCTTGCCCTGCTCCCCTCCCCCGCCGGGCGTGAAGTCCAGGTAGACCACGCCGCGCAGTTCGCCGGGGGCGGCCTTCTGTCCCGCCGCCGCGTACGCGGGCTCGGTCCCGCCCGGCAGGTCGTCGGGCAGCACACCGACGAGACCCAGCGTGACCGCGTCTCCGGGCGACACGCTCGCACTCGTGCGGTACGACCCGTCCTTCTCCTTCGTCAGCCCCTGCCCGTCACGCGCCCGGGCCGTCGGGTAGGACGAGGAGCCCTCGAACGCGTCGTGGACGGAGACCACCGCCGCGTTGAGGACGCCCTTGTCGGGGTCCTCGTCGTAGGCGAGCCGGAAGATGATGCCGGCGGCGAGGAAGGAGACCGCCATCGGCATGAAGAGGAGCAGCTTGAAGGCCGTGGCCCAGCGGACCTTCTCCACCAGGACGGCCAGGATCAGCCCGAGGCCCGTCAGCAGGGCCGGTGCCACGACGACCCAGATGGCCGTGTTGCGTACGGCGTTGAGGGTCGCCGGGTCGCTGAACATCTCGGCGTAGTTGTCGCCGCCCACGAAGGTCGTCCCGGAGGCGTCGAAGAAGCTGCGGCCGATGCTGAACAGCACGGGGTAGACGACGAGCGCGCCGAGCAGCAGCAGGGCGGGCAGCACGAACAGCAGGGCGATGATCCTTCCGCGCCGGCGCAGTCGCCGCGTGCGGTCGGCGATTGTGCCGGGCGGTGGAGGACTCGTCTCTTTCACGAGGGTCGCTGTCATGGCGTATCAGTCCTGGTACGCCTTGGCCGCCGCGGCCTCCAGCTTCGCCGCGGTGCCCTTCGGGTCGGACGGGTCGCGCAGGAAGTCCTGGAGCAGCTTCCACTCGCCGGTGCCCTTGGTGCCGCCGAAGGCCGCCGGGGCCTGGTCGGACATGTCGAAGCGGACCGAGTTCCCGGCCTGGACGAGGGACTTGGCGGTGGCGCGGGTGACGTCGTCGCCGTACTCGGCGGGGTCGAGCTCCTTGTTCGGGGAGAGGAAGCCGCCCGCCTCGGCCCACACGGCCGAGGCCTCGGGGGTCGCCAGGTACTCCAGGAGGGCCTGGGCCGCCTTCTGGTTCTTACCGTCCTTGAGGACCACGGCCGCGTCACCGCCGCTGACGACCGGTGCCTCGCCACCGCCGACCGCCGGGAACGGGAAGAAGTTCGCGTCCTTCCCGACGGTCTTCCCGAACTGGTCCTTGGCGACGCCGGCGACGAAGTCGCCCTCGTAGACCATGCCGGCCTCGGGCTCGGGCCCGAAGACCTTCTCCACCGAGCCGGGGAAGTCGGTGTTCAGGGCGCCCTGCTGGCCGCCCGCGATGAGCTGCTTGTCCTTGAAGAGCTTGCCGAGCGTGGTGAGGGCGTCGACGACCGACTGGTCGGTCCACTTCAGCTTGTGGGCGGCGAGGGCGTCGTACTTCTCGGGTCCGGCCTGGGAGAGGTAGACGTTCTCGAACCAGTCGGTGAGGGTCCAGCCGTCCTGCCCGGCGACGGAGAACGCGGCGAGGCCGGAGTCGGACACGGTCTGCCCGGCCTTGAGCATCTCGTCGTACGACTTCGGCGGCTTCACCCCGGCCTGGGTGAGGGCGTCGGGGCTGTACCAGACGGTCGACTTGTGGGCGGCCTTGAAGTACAGGCCGTAGAGGGTGCCGT
>KL569183.1:8647-9390 GCA_000715635.1 Streptomyces violaceus
CTGCCGTAGTCCTTCCAGACGTCGGCGTAGTTGGCGTCGACGGACGCCTGCGTCTTCTTGGACAGCGGCTTGAGCCAGCCCTTGCCGGCGAACTGCTTGAGCACGCCGACCTGCGGGACCATCACGACGTCGGGCGCGTTGCCGCCCTCGATCTTGCTGCCGACGACGGTGGAGACGTTGTCGCCGGTGGACGTGAACTGCGTCTTGGCGCCGGTCTTCTCGGTGAAGGCGTCCAGCACCTTCTGGAAGTTCTTCTGCTCCGTGCCGGACCAGACACCGGCCACGGTGATCGACTGGCCGCTGAGCGCCTTGTCGCCGCCGCCGGCCGTGACGGGGCCGCCGCCGCAGGCGGTCGCGCCGAGCGCCAGGGCGAGGGCGGTGCAGCTGGTGAGCAGGGTGGTACGTCGTCGCATCATCGTTGATGTCCCTTCGGGGAGTTGACTTGCGGGGAGTTCAGGAACAGATCCACCAGGCGGCCGTGGAGCCGGGCAGTACCCCGGCGGGGCAGGGGCCGCTGGCCAGCAGTGGGGTGCCGGAGACCGGTGCGGGGGTGGGGGCCGTGCCGAAGTTGACGGCGCACACCAGGTCGTCGCCGCGGGTGAAGGCCAGGACGCCGGGCGGGGCGTCCAGCCAGCGCAGCGTGCCTTCGCCCAACTGGGGCAGTGCGGAGCGCAGTTGGAGGCCGTCGCGGTACAGGTGCCAGAAGGAGCGGGTGTCGGCGAGAGCGCGGTCGGTGGCGTACT
>KL569183.1:9639-10770 GCA_000715635.1 Streptomyces violaceus
CGGATACGGGCCCGGCTGCCGGTGCGGTGGAAGATCGGGTCGGTGAGCACGTCGTCGGGCAGGTCGACGACCTCGGGCAGGCCGAGCTCCTCGCCCTGGTAGATGTAGGCGGCGCCGGGCAGTGCCAGCATCAGCAGCGCGGCGGCACGCGCGCGGGCGGCTCCGAGGCCGCTGCCCTCGGTCGCGGGTTCGCCGTAGCGGGTGACCGTGCGGACCTGGTCGTGGTTGTTGAGGACCCAGGTGACGGTCGAGCCGGTCCCGGCGATGTCCTGCATGGCCTCGGAGATGACCTTCTGGAAGGCCTCGGGGTCCCAGGGGGCGCTGAGCAGGTCGAAGAAGAAAGCCTGGTGGAGCTCGTCCGGCCGGACGTACCGGGCGTGCTCGCGGGCGGTCGGGACGGAGACCTCGCCGACGAGGAGGCGTTCGCAGCCGTCCCGCTCGGTGTAGTCCTCGCATATGGAGCGCCAGCGCCGCCACACCTCGTGCACCTCGGGCTGGTTCCAGGCGAGCGGGTTGACCGAGTCGCGGGTGCGGGCGTCGGCCTCCGGGTCGTCCGAGTCGGGCAGCTCCGGGTGCTTGAAGAGGCCGGCGGCGACGTCGATGCGGAAACCGTCGACACCCCGGTCCAGCCAGAAGCGCAGCACCCGGTCGAACTCGGCGGCGACCTCCGGGTCGCGCCAGTTCCAGTCGGGCTGCTCGGGCGTGAACATGTGCAGGTACCACTGGCCGGGCCGCCCGTCCGCCTCGGTCACCCGGCTCCACGCCGGGCCGCCGAACATCGCGTGCCAGTTGTTGGGCGGCTCGTCGCCGTCCGGGCCACGGCCGTCGGCGAAGTGGAAGCGGGCGCGGGCCTCGCTGCCGGGAGCCGCGGCGAGAGCCTCGCGGAACCAGGGGTGCTCGCTGGAGCAGTGGTTCGGGACGATGTCGAGCAGCACCTTGACGCCGAGCCGCCGGGCGGCGCCCACCAGCAGGTCGAACTCGGCGAGGTCGCCGAAGAGCGGGTCGACGTCGCAGTAGTCGGCCACGTCGTATCCGTGGTCGTGCTGCGGCGAGGGATAGAAGGGGCTCAGCCAGATCCCGTCGACGCCGAGCTTCTTCAGGTACGGCAGCCCGGCCCGGACGCCGGCGATG
>KL569183.1:10985-13296 GCA_000715635.1 Streptomyces violaceus
GCCCGGCCCGGACGCCGGCGAGGTCGCCGACGCCGTCGCCGGTGCTGTCGAGGAAGCTGCGGACGTAGACCTGATAGATCACTGCGTCACGCCACCAGTGGTGCCTGTTCAACCCATCGACCTGTCTCTGAGGAGGGCAGCGGTTATGCATGCATGTTAAGTAGCCGTGACGAGAGGGTGTCAATGAGAAGGCGCAAGCTACTGAGGAGTTGATGTGGTGCGAATCTGCATCAATCGGGCATTTCTCAGCCAGATGAGACGTCCGCGTTACCTAACAAGTAACTAGAAGCGCTAGCCGCGCGAGATGACGGCGAGCTCCCGTGCCAGACGGCGCACCGCCGCCGTCGGCGTCTCGTGCCCGGCCATCGCGTCGTGCACGACCGCCTGGACGACCAGGCTGACCTGGTCGTAGCGCGGGCTCTTGGGGCGCGGCGCGGCCGCGAGCACGCTCTCGCGCAGGGTCGGCAGATACGGGAACCTGCGGATGAGCTGCGGGTCCTGGTAGAGCTCGGCCCGTACGGGCGGCAGCGCGCCACGGGTGAGGACCTGCCGCTGGACGCGCTCACTGGTGAGGTACGCGATCAGCCGGGCGGCCGAGTCGGGGTGCCGGGCGTGGGTGCTGACGGCCAGGTTGGAGCCGCCGAGGACACTCGTCCCCGGCCCGTCCCGGCCCGGCAGCGGTACGGCGCCGATCTTCCCGGCGACCTGGGAGCCCGGGGCGGAGGCGCCGACGTAGGCGTACGGCCAGTTCCGCAGGAAGAGCAGCCGGCCGTCCTGGAAGGCCTGCTTGGACTCCTCCTCCTTGTAGGCCAGCGCCTCTTTCGGGATCCAGCCCTCTTTCACTCCGCGCGCCAGGAACCCGATGCCCTCGCGGGCCGCCGCCGAGTCGACGGTGACGCGCTCGCCCTCGTCGCCGAGGATCGAGCCGCCCGCCGAGTAGACGGCCTCGGCCGCGTTGACGGTGAGGCCCTCGTACGGCAGGAACTGTCCCGCGTAGCCGTCGAGGCCGTGCTTCGGGGCGATGGTCTTCGCGTACCGCTCCAGTTCCGCCCAGGTGCGCGGCGGCGCGACGCCCTCCTTGGCGAGGACGTCCTTGCGGTAGAGGAGCAGGCCGGCGTTGGTGACGTACGGGACGGCGTACAGCTGTCCGTCATAGGTCGCCGTGTCGACGACCGGCGGGAGGAAGGTCTTCAGCGGGAAACGGTCGCGGGGCAAGGGCCTGATCCAGCCCGCGGCGGCGAACTCCGGGGTCCAGTTGACGTCGATGTTGAGCACGTCGAACCGGCTGCGGTCGCCGTCGCGCAGGTCGGTGGCCATCTGCGCCTGGGTCTCGTCGGCCGAGTCGGGCAGCTCGACGAGGGTCACTTTCTCGCCGGGGTGGGTGCGGTTCCAGCCCTCCAGCAGGGGGCCGAGATAGCCGGTGAGGTCTCCGGCGGTGGCCAGGGTCAGCGGTCCGCGGCCGCCCTCCGGCGGCTCGCCCGCCCGTGCTCCGGCGGCGACGTAACCGGTCAGGACCACGACGAGAACGAGAAGGCCCCTACCCGCGGCATGGATCCACCGCATAGGTTCCTCCCTGTACACCGGCGACGGGCACCCTTGCCCGGAATCAGAGGCCATGTATACCTGTTAGGTATGGGCGATACTAGGGTCTGGAGCACATTGACCGGACAGGAGGACTGCACGCGTGCGCCTGCACCTCCTGGCACTCCTCGCCCGCGGTCCCGCCCACGGCTACGAGCTCAAGCAGGACCTTGAGCAACTGCTGGGCTCCGCGTACCCTCAGCCGAATGTCGGCCAGATCTATGTGACCCTCGGCCGCCTCGAGAAGTCGGGACTGATCGAGGGCGAGGACGTGGCGCAGTCCAGCCGGCCCAATAAAAAGGTCTACCACCTCACCGACGCCGGGCGGGAGGCGCTGCGCGCCTGGTTCGAGGAGCCCGAGGACGAGCCGCGGGTGCGGGACGACTTCTTCATGAAGCTGGCGCTCGCTCCGCAGACCGGGCTCGCCGACCAGATCTCCCTGATCAACCACCAGCGGCGCCAGTATCTGAACACCATGCGGCAGCTGTCGAAGCTGGCCGCCGCCGAAGACCGCGACAACCGCATCGCGCATCTGCTGATAGAGGGCGCGATGCTGCACCTGCAGGCCGATCTCGACTGGCTGGAGCGGTGCCAGGAAGAGCTGGAGGAGCTGGAGTGAGCGACGACCGTCCCGCTCCTGTGCTGCGCGCCGAGGGGCTGGTGAAGACCCACCACGGCGAGGGCGCGCCCGCCCATGCCGTGCGCGGCTGTCTCTTATACACATCTCTGA
>KL569183.1:13503-13819 GCA_000715635.1 Streptomyces violaceus
ATCCGGCGCCGGCAAGTCGACGCTGCTGCATCTGCTCGGCGGGCTCCAGCGGCCGGACGCGGGCCACCTCTGGCTCGACGGCGAGTCCACCGACACCTACAGCGAGGCCCGCTGGGCGGTGGAGCGCAGGAAGCGGATCGGGATCGTCTTCCAGTTCTTCAACCTCGTGTCCAACCTGTCCGTCGCCGACAACGTGGAGCTGCCCGCCCTGCTCGCCGGGAGCTCGCCGAAGCGGGCGCGCACCGAGCGCGAGCAGCTGCTGGGCGAGCTGGGCCTGACGGGCAAGGAGCGCAGCATGCCGGGCGAGCTGTCGGGC
>KL569183.1:14062-14203 GCA_000715635.1 Streptomyces violaceus
TGTCGGGCGGTGAGCAGCAGCGGGTGGCCCTGGCCCGGGCCCTGGTCAACCATCCCCCGCTGCTGCTGGCCGACGAACCGGCCGGCAGTCTCGACAGCAAGGGCACCCGCGAGGTGATGCGGCTGCTGTCCCGCTTCCACA
>KL569183.1:14398-15006 GCA_000715635.1 Streptomyces violaceus
CGCTTCCACCAGCGCGGCCAGACGATCCTGCTGGTCACCCATGACGCACGGCTGGCGAGCGCCGCGGACCGGGTGATCAGCTTCTTCGACGGCCGGATCGCCGACGACGCGGAACTCGACGGCGGAGCACCACCGCGCCGGTCCGGCATCTCCGGTGTGCTGGAACTCAAGGACTGACATGCGGGTGTACGACGGCTGCCCGGCGTCCGGGCCGAGAGGCTGAGGCCCGTGCGAGCCACCCTGCGCTGGGCGCACTCCGATCTGCGCACGCACCGCGGCGAGGCGCTGTTCCTCGTCCTCGCCACCGCGGGCATCGTCGCGTCTTTGCTGCTGGCCACGGCCCTGTTCGGGTACGCGACCAACCCCTGGCAGCGCGTGTTCACGCAGTCGCACGGAGCGCATGTGTGGCTGCACACCGACACCGCCGCCGACACTGGGAAACTGGCCGGGCTGGACGGCGTCGACTCCGTCGCCGGGCCCTATCCCAGCGCCGCCGCCACCGTCTCCTCACGGGGCAGCCGCGCCGCGGTCGAGCTGCGCGGCACTCCGGAACGGCACACCGTCGGTCGCCCGCCGCTCGTCTCGGGCCCTGTCTCTTATACACATCT
>KL569183.1:15303-15906 GCA_000715635.1 Streptomyces violaceus
CCGGGCCTGGTGTGGGCACTGCCATCGGCCGTGCCGGACCCCGGCGGCCAGGTGATCGGGCTGCGCCTGACGGACCCCGGCGACACGTCCTACGTCGTGCAGCGTGCCGTGACCGTGCTGGGAGCCGGGGCGATCGGCGAGGTGTCCACCTGGCAGCAGGCACGCGCCGAGGCACAGGGCGACAACCGGCTCCTCGGTCAGGTGCTGGGCCTGTTCGGGCTGGGCGCGCTGGTCGCCGCCGGGCTCGCCGTGCACGGGGCGATCAGCACCCGTATCCGCGGCCATCTGCGGGATCTTTCCGTGCTGAAGGCGATCGGCTTCACCCCGGGGCAGGTGGTCCGCGTCTTCCTGCTCCAGCACCTCGCCTACGCGCTGCTGGGCGCCGTGGCCGCCGCCGCGCTCGCCGAGGCCCTGGGCAGCCGGATCCCCGGCCGGCTCGGGGACGCGGTCGGCGTGTGGCAAGGCCTTCCCGGGCACACCGTGGCGCTGGTGGTGGTCCCGGTGGGCGCGGTGCTGTTCATCGGCGCGACCACCGGCCTGGCCGCGTGGCGTGCGGGACGGGTACCGCCGGTGCCGGTGCCGAGGCCCGCGGCGGCGCTGGGC
>KL569183.1:16141-17404 GCA_000715635.1 Streptomyces violaceus
CGGCCACGGAGGGCGGCGGCCTGTTTCTGCTTCGCCGGGCGGGCGGTTGGCGAGCGGCGTGCGCCGCGTCCTCAGGCTCCCGCCCGCTGCTCCACGCACCGGCCAGCTGTCCGGCATGGCCCGCCGGGCACTCGGCATGCGGATTCCGCCCGCGCTGGTGCTGGGCTGGCACAAGGCGTTCACCCGCCGCCCCCGGTCCCTGGCCACGGTCGCCCGCCTCACGCTGCCGCTGCTGCTGATCGTCGTGGCGATGAGCGCGTGGACCACCATCGACCGCTTCCACAGCGAGCCGGAGCAGATCGGCCTGCCCACCACGCTCAGCGTCCGCGCCGACACCGGCCTGAGCGAACGGCAGACCCGCACCCTCCTGGAACGCGACCCGCAGGTCGCCGCCGCCTACCCCGGCGTCGAGACGGCCGCCCTGGTCCCGGGCCAGACGGCGACCATCGCCCTGCGCGGCCTCGGCACCCACCAGGACCCCTACCCGTACACCCTCGCCGAGGGCCGCGCCGCCCGCGGTGCCGACGAGGCGGTGGCCGGGCAGGGGCTCCTCGACCTGCTGGACGTGCGCGTCGGCGACTGGGTCCGCATGACCGTCGGCGACCAGCCGCAGATCCTGCACATCGTGGGCCGCAGCATCGAGCCGGAGAACGCCGGCCGGGTCATCTCCACGTCCCTCGACACCCTCCGCGCGAACGACCCCGGGCTCGGCCCGACCCTCTACGAGCTGCGCCTGGACCCCGGCGCCGACCCGGGCGAGGTCGCCGGCCGGCTCGCCACGGCCGGGCGCGGCCATCTGGACGTGCACACCGTGGCCAACCCCGCCGACGGGCTCTCCCCGCTGCGCGCCGTCGTCGCCGGGCTGATCGCCGTGCTCGCCCTCATCGGGCTCATCGAACTGCTGACCGCGATCGGCGGCGCCGTCCGCGAGGGCGAACGGGACCTGCTGGCGCTGAAGGCCATCGGCCTGTCCCCCCGCCAGATCACGGCGATCACGGTCACGGCCACCGGCTGTACGGCCCTGGCGGCCGTGCTCGCCGCCACCGCCCTGGGCCTGCCGCTCGCCCACTGGCTCATCGACGCCCAGGGCAGATCGAGCGGGATCGGCGCCGGGATCGCGCAAGGCCCGTCGGCCCTCCTCATGCTGCCGCTGGGGGCGGCGGCCGTGCTCTGCGCGGCCGCGCTGGCCGCCCTGCCCGCGGCCCGCGCGGCACGCCGCCGGCTCGCGGACACGCTGAGCGCGGTCGCCTGACCTCGGCAGCT
>KL569183.1:17629-18004 GCA_000715635.1 Streptomyces violaceus
CCGTAGGGGCGCTGCGGGTGGGGTGCGTAGGGATTGCCGCCTCCGGTGGGCGGCTGCGGGTGGGGTGCGTAGGGATTGCCGTACGGGTTCCCCTGCGGCGGCAGGTACGGCGATCCCGCCGGGGGCATCCCCGGAGGCATCGGCGGCACCGGCCCGGGTGCGGGCGCCGGTGCCGACGTCGCCGGATGTGCCTTCAGCCGGATCCCGTACCGCCGCTTGAGCCGCCCCATCTCCAGCAGCCCGATCGCGGTGACCGTCACCGGTGCCCCCAGGATGAAGACGATCCCCAGGGTGAGGCTGAGCCCGTGCAGATCACCGGTGACGAGGTCCGGGACCGCCACCAGCCAGCTGGTCACCATGGCGAGCAACGGCGGC
>KL569183.1:18212-19024 GCA_000715635.1 Streptomyces violaceus
GCGGCAGACAGCGATGCACGGCCGCCGTGCCGAAGAAGTTGCCGGAGACCCGCACCGCTCCGTAGGCCGTGAAGATGAGCATCCACATCATCGTCAGGCCGACCCCTATGATCGCGGCGGGGTTCGCCGACGAGTTCGTCGTCCGCACCAGCAGCAGCAGTGCCGCCACACACCCGACGAACAGCAGAAGCAGCTTCAGGGAGTTGAGGAGCGGTACCCGCAGCTGCCGCACGGTACCGCCGCGCCGCCAGACGTAGAGCATCGCCCCGACCGTCAGCGGAGTGAGGAAGAGCAGGACGACGGAGGCCGTCATCGCGTTCTCCAGCAGCTCCGTGATCTCGAAGCCGCCCTCGACGAAGGTGTAGATGCCGAGGGACGCGACCGCCCCGGCGATGACGCGGAACTTCTTGAGCTGCTCAACGGACGGATCGAGCGGCTCCGGTATCCACGCCGGGTGGAACACGGCCCGAGCCACGTCCTGGGGCTTCAGGAGGGACCGGGCCGTCAGCGTGCCACCTGTCCAACTACCGCGTGTGCGTGCCATTTTGCGCTCCCCCGAGCACTCGCCTCGATGATCGTCGGGGAGTCTACGGGAAGCGGACGGCGCGCCGCCGCCCGCGTTCCCGCCCCGGCGGTCGTCACTGCCGGCCGCGCAGCTCCCGGTAAGTCGCGACCAGCGCCTCGGTGGAGGCGTCCAGGCCCTCGACCTCGGCGCCCTCGGTCAGCGCGGGCTCGACGCGCTTGGCGAGGACCTTGCCCAGCTCCACGCCCCACTGGTCGAAGGAGTCGATGTTCCACACCGCGCCCTGTAC
>KL569183.1:19210-19853 GCA_000715635.1 Streptomyces violaceus
CGAAGGAGTCGATGTTCCACACCGCGCCCTGTACGAACACCTTGTGCTCGTAGAGGGCGACGAGCTGGCCGAGGACGGACGGCGTCAGCTCGGGCGCCAGGATCGTGCTCGTCGGGTGGTTGCCCTGGAACGTCTTGTGCGGCACCAGTTCGTCCGGCACACCCTCGGCCCGCACCTCCTGAGGCGTCTTGCCGAAGGCGAGCGCCTGCGTCTGGGCGAAGAAGTTGGCCATCAGCAGGTCGTGCTGCGCCTTGAGCTCCTCGCTCAGCTCGGCGACCGGCCGTGCGAAGCCGATGAAGTCCGCCGGAATCAGCTTCGTGCCCTGGTGGATGAGCTGGTAGTAGGCGTGCTGCCCGTTGGTGCCCGGCGTGCCCCACACCACCGGCCCCGTCTGCCAATCCACCTCACGCCCGTCCCGGCCCACGTACTTGCCGTTGGACTCCATGTCGAGCTGCTGGAGATAGGCGGTGAACTTCGACAGGTAGTGGCTGTACGGCAGCACCGCGTGCGACTGGGCGTCGTGGAAGTTGCCGTACCAGATGCCCAGCAGGCCAAGCAGCAGCGGCACATTGGACTCGGCGGGCGCGGTCCGGAAGTGCTCGTCGACGATCCGGAACCCGTCGAGCATCTCCCGGAAGCGGTC
>KL569183.1:20053-20468 GCA_000715635.1 Streptomyces violaceus
CGGAAGCGGTCCGGGCCGATGGCGATCATCAGCGACAGGCCGATCGCGGAGTCGTACGAGTAGCGGCCGCCGACCCAGTCCCAGAACTCGAACATGTTGTCGACGTCGATGCCGAACCCGGCGACCTTCTCGGCGTTCGTCGACAGGGCGACGAAGTGCTTGGCGACGGCGGCCTTGTCACCGAGCGCGGCCAGCAGCCAGCCGCGGGCGGACGTGGCGTTGGTGACCGTCTCGATGGTGGTGAAGGTCTTGGAGGCGACGACGAACAGCGTCTCCGCCGGGTCCAGGTCCCGGACCGCCTCGTGCAGGTCGGCGCCGTCCACGTTCGACACGAAGCGGAACGTCATCGAGCGGTCCGTGTAGGCGCGCAGCACCTCGTACGCCATCGCGGGGCCGAGGTCGGAGCCGCCGATGC
>KL569183.1:20717-20881 GCA_000715635.1 Streptomyces violaceus
GAGCCGCCGATGCCGATGTTGACGACGTTGCGGATGCGGCGGCCGGTGTGCCCGGTCCACTCCCCGGAGCGGACGCGGTCGGCGAAGCCGGCCATCTTGTCGAGCACGGCGTGCACGCCCGGGACGACGTTCTCGCCGTCGACCTCGATCACCGCGTCCCGCGG
>KL569183.1:21147-22623 GCA_000715635.1 Streptomyces violaceus
GCGTCCCGCGGCGCCCGCAGCGCGGTGTGCAGCACGGACCGGTCCTCGGTGGTGTTGATCTTCTCCCCGCGGAACATGGCGTCCCGGAGCCCGAAGACGTCGGTGGCGGCGGCCAGTTCCCGCAGCAGTCGCAGGGTGTCGTCGGTGACGAGGTGCTTGGAGTAGTCGACGTACAGGTCGCCGACCCGGAGGGCGTACGCGGTGCCGCGGCCGGGCTCGGCGGCGAACAGCTCGCGCAGCCGGACCTCGCCCAGCTCCTCGCGGTGCTTGGCCAGTGCCGTCCACTCGGGCGTCTGGTTGAGCCTGGTACGGCCGTCTGCGTTCATCTCGGACTTCAGCCTTCTTTCCTGTCCTGCCTGCGTACCTTGCCCCGCTGCCGGTCCCAACCTAATTGATCAGAGCGTGGCCTCGGTGTTCGTGGCACCGTCGTCCGGTTCAACAACAGATACGTCCGCGTGGAGCGTGGGTATCAGCGCGGTGACGGCCAGGAGGAAGAAGGCGGCGGTGAGCAGGGGCGGGGTGTTCGGGCCCCAGGCGGTGGCGACGGCTCCGCCCAGCAGGGCGCCGAGGGGTACTCCGGCGAAGGCCAGAGTGCGGAAGGCCGAGCTGACCCGGCCCAGGAGCCCGGCGGGACTGCGCTCCTGCATCAGCGTCGTCGTGTTGACGTTCCACACCATGCCCATGAGCCCGAACACGGCCAGCGTCCCCACCAGCACGGTCAGGCTGCGCACGGTGCCCATGACGACGAGGGCCGCGGTCTGCGCCGATCCGGCGAGCAGCACCGACCGCAGCCGGCCGAGCCGCGCCACCAGCCGGCTGTTCACCACTCCCCCGGCCAGGCTGCCCAGGGTGAAGGCGGTGCCTGCCGCCGCGTAGCCCGCGGGGCCCGCCTCCAGCCAGCCGGTGACGAGGACGACCAGCAGGGCGAGCAGGGTGCCCATGCCGATGTTGCACAGGGCCGTGGCGGCGCACAGGCCGCGCAGGGCGCGGTCGCGCCACAGGGTGCGCAGCCCCTGCGCGATCTCGCGGCGCAGGGTGCTGCCCGCCGGGCTCGGCTCACGGTCGGTCTCGGCGGGCGGCAGGGTGGCGATCAGCGCGGCGGCCACCAGGAAGGTCACCGCGTCGGCCGCGAAGGGCACGGCCACCCCCGCCACCAGCAGCAGCGGCACGACCGGCCCTCCCAGCAGGCCGCCCGCGACGCGCTGGCCGGTCATCAGCCGGGCGTTGGCACTGCCGAGCGCGTCCCGGTCGACCAGGGCGGGCAGCAGCGCGGTCGCGGCGTTGTCGAAGAGGGTCTGGAGGGTGGTGAGCGCCACGGCCAGCACGATGAGCAGCCCGATCGAGGCGTGGCCGAGCGCGACGGCCACGGCGAAGGCGGCGACCAGCAGACCGCGTAGCGCATCCGCCATCCACATGGCGCGCCGCTGGTCCACGCGGTCGGCGACGGCCCCGCCGAGCAGTCCGAAGACGATCCAG
>KL569183.1:22870-27328 GCA_000715635.1 Streptomyces violaceus
AGGCGATGAGCAGCGGCTCGTCGGTCAGCGTGACGGCCAGCAGGGGCAGCGCGGCCGTACGCAGCGCGTCACCGAAGCTGGACAGCACGGCAGCGCTCCACAGCCGGCCGAAACCCCCGCGCCACGCGGGCGCGCGCACGCTTCCCACCTCGACCGTCGCCACTGTCCCCCCTCACGGTTCGCCCGATGCACAAACCGTAGAGGGCACCACTGACAATCGGTCCGCGAGCGGACCGCGGGGGGCTCGGAAACCAGCTCCGGCCGGGCACCTGCTGGTGCCCGGCCGGTCTCGACTCCTAGATCTCGCCCCGCAGTTTGGCGAGCGCCTCGGCGAGGATGGCCTCGCCGTCAGCGTCGCTGCGCCGCTCACGCACATACGCCAGGTGCGTCTTGTAGGGCTCGGTGCGCGGCGGGGCCGGGGGGTTGTCCCGGTCCTGGCCTGCCGGAAAGCCGCAGCGGGGACAGTCCCAGGTATCGGGCACCTGCGCGTCGCTGGCGAAGCTCGGCTGGGTCTCGTGTCCGTTGGAGCACCAGAAGGAGATGCGCAGCCGCGGCGCGGACTCGCCGCGCTCGGCCTCGCCCATCGGCCCCGCCCCGACCCGGCTTCCCCGGATCGCGTTGCCACTTGCCACGGTCGTAACTCCCTGCGTGATGGTGCCGCGAAGCGAGTCGGCGTTCCGCTTCGCCGCGAGCGCCTCAGTCTACGTAAGGCCCAACGCGCGTCCAGTGATTGGAGTTACAACCCTCACACGAAGACGCAAGCCCCATGATAGGCCGCGCTCAGCTGCGCGTACCGAACATGGGGCCTCGCGTACAAGTTCCGTGCGGCTTGCGTCTCGGTCAGTTGTTCACCTTCATCAGGATGCCGAGCACGACAATGCACGCGAACCAGGCCAGACCGACCACGACGGTGATCCGGTCGAGGTTGCGCTCGGCGACCGAGGAGCCGCCGACGGAGGACTGCATGCCGCCACCGAACATGTCGGAGAGGCCGCCGCCCTTCCCCTTGTGCATCAGCACCAGCAGCATCAGCAACAGGCTGAAGACGATCAGGGCGATCGAGAACCCCATAACCACGGCTGGACCAACTTCCTCGGATCTGACGGACGACGCGGGGTCCAGCACATGCTGGACCCCGCAAGGGTACGACGTAACGCCGCTACGGCATACTCACTGGTCGCGGAAGCGCACGATCTTGACGAACTCGTCGGCGTCCAGCGAGGCGCCGCCGACCAGCGCGCCGTCGATGTCGGCCTGGGCCATGATCTCGGCGACGTTGCCCGCCTTGACCGAGCCGCCGTACTGGATGCGGACCTTGTCGGCCAGGTCCTGCGAGTACAGCTCGGCGATCTTGCCGCGGATCGCCGAGCAGACCTCCTGGGCGTCCCCGGCTCCGCAGACCTTGCCGGTGCCGATGGCCCAGACGGGTTCGTAGGCGATCACGATGGTCTCGGCCTGCTCGGCGGGGAGGTCCTTCAGACCGCCCTCGACCTGGGCGAGGGTGTGGGAGACGTGGTTGCCCGCCTCGCGGATCTCCAGCTCCTCGCCGACGCACAGGATGGGCGTCAGGCCGTGCTTGTAGGCGGCCTTGACCTTGGCGTTCACCAGCTCGTCGGTCTCGGCGTGGTACTGGCGCCGCTCGCTGTGGCCGATCGCGACGTACGAGCACTTCAGCTTGGCCAGCATCGGGCCGGAGATCTCGCCGGTGAAGGCACCGCCGTCGTGCGCCGAGATGTCCTGGGCGCCGTACTTGATCTTGAGCTTGTCGCCGTCGACCAGGGTCTGCACGGAGCGCAGGTCGGTGAAGGGCGGCAGGACGGCGACCTCGACGGCCTCGTAGTCCTTGTCGGCCAGGGCGAAGGCGAGCTTCTGGACGTGAGCGATGGCCTCGAGGTGGTTGAGGTTCATCTTCCAGTTGCCCGCCATCAGCGGCGTGCGCGCGGTCATGTGGGTCAGTCCTCCAGTGCGGCGAGGCCGGGGAGCGTCTTGCCCTCGAGGTATTCGAGGGAGGCGCCGCCACCGGTCGAGATGTGGCCGAATGCCGTCTCGTCGAAGCCCAGGGTGCGCACGGCGGCGGCGGAGTCGCCACCGCCGACCACGGTGAAGCCCTTGGATTCGACGAGTGCCTGGGCGACCGCCTTGGTGCCCTCGGCGTAGTCGGGGTGCTCGAAGACGCCCATGGGTCCGTTCCAGAACACGGTGGCGGCGTCGGCGAGCTTGGATGCGTACAGCTTGCAGCTCTCGGGCCCGTTGTCGAGGCCCATCTGGTCGGCCGGGATGGCGTCCGCGGCGACGGTCGTGGGGTGGGCCGGGGCCTTGGTCTTCAGGTCCGGGAACCCGGCCGCGACGAGGACGTCCACCGGCAGGACCAGCTCGACGCCGGTCTTCTCGGCGCGCTCGATGTACTCGGTGACGGCCGGGATCTGGTCCTCCTGGAGGAGGGAGGCGCCGACCTCGTAGCCCTTGGCCTTGAGGAAGGTGTAGGCCATGCCGCCGCCGATGAGGATGCGGTCGGCCTTGCCGAGCAGCTGGTCGATGACGGCGAGCTTGTCGGACACCTTGGCCCCGCCGAGGGCGACGACGTACGGCCGCTCGACCTCGTCGGTGAGCTTCTTGAGGACGCCGACCTCGTTCGCGATGAGGTAGCCGGCGTAGTGCGGCAGGCGCGCCGGGAGGTCGTACACGGACGCGTGCTTGCGGTGCACCGCGCCGAAGCCGTCGCCGACGTAGACGTCGGCGAGGGCGGCGAGCTGGTCTGCGAAGGCGCCGCGCTCGGCGTCGTCCTTGCTCGTCTCGCCCGCGTTGAAGCGCAGGTTCTCGACGACGGCGACCTGTCCGTCGGTGAGGGCGGCGACGACTGCCTGGGCGGACTCGCCGACCGTGTCGGTCGCGAAGGCCACGTCGGCGCCGAGGAGTTCACCGAGGCGTGCGGCGGCGGGGGCGAGGGAGAAGGCCGGGTCCGGGGCGCCCTTGGGGCGGCCCAGGTGGGAGGCGACGACCACGCGGGCGCCCGCCTCGGCGAGGGCCTTGACCGTGGGCAGCACGGCGCGGATACGGCCGTCGTCGGTGATCGCCGTGCCGTCCAGCGGCACGTTCAGGTCGGCGCGGACGAAAGCCCGCTTGCCCGCGACCCCTTCGGCGAGGAGTTCGTCGATCGTCTTCATGAGGGGACTCCTGAAAGAGCTCGTGATCGCTCGTAAGCGCTCGTGATCGAACAGCTCTGATCTGTACGTGAGTCAGGGCTCGGGCAGCGCGTCCTCGCGCTGCCCGAGCCCTGCTCTCACACGGTCGTGCCTGCTCGATTGATCAGAGCTGGTTGCCGACGAAGACCGTAAGGTCGACGAGACGGTTTGAGTAGCCCCACTCGTTGTCGTACCAGCCGAGGATCTTCACCGAGTTGCCCTCCTGGACCATGGTCAGGGAGGAGTCGAAGGTGCAGGAGGCCGGGTCGCTGACGATGTCCGAGGAGACGATCTGGTCCTCGGTGTAGGCCAGGTAGCCCTTGAGGTCGCCGTCCTCGGACGCCTTCTTGAACGCGGCGTTGACCTCGTCCTTGGTGACCTCGCGCTGGAGCGTCACGACCAGGTCGGTGGCCGAGCCGGTCGGGACCGGGACGCGCATCGCGATGCCGTCGAGCTTGCCCTTGAGCTGCGGCAGGACCAGCGCGGTTGCCTTCGCGGCACCCGTGGTGGTCGGGATGATGTTCTCGGCGGCGGCGCGGGCACGACGCAGGTCCGAGTGCGGGAAGTCCAGGATGCGCTGGTCGTTGGTGTACGCGTGGACCGTCGTCATCAGGCCCTTGACGATGCCGAAGTTCTCGTCGAGGACCTTGGCCATCGGCGCCACACAGTTGGTGGTGCAGGAGGCGTTGGAGATGACGTGGTGGTTCGCCGAGTCGTACTTGTCCTGGTTGACACCCATCACGATGGTGATGTCCTCGTCCTTGGCCGGAGCCGAGATGAGGACCTTCTTGGCGCCGCCGGCGAGGTGCTTCGCGGCGTCGGCCTTCTTCGTGAAGATGCCGGTGGACTCGACGACGATGTCGACGCCCAGCTCGCCCCACGGGATGTCGGCGGGGTTGCGCTCGGAGAGCACCTTGATGGTGTGCCCGTCCACGGTGATCGTGTCGGCGGTGTGCGACACCTCGGCCTTGAGTCGGCCCAGGATGGTGTCGTACTTGAGCAGATGAGCGGTGGTCGCGGTGTCACCCAGGTCGTTGACAGCCACGATCTCGATGTCAGCACCCTGCTCCAGCAGCGCGCGGAAGTAGTTACGTCCGATGCGGCCGAAGCCGTTGATGCCTACGCGGATCGTCACGAACCGATCTCCTCGTTGGTACGCCGGCCATGAAGTGCCGGCGAGCTCTGTTTGGGATGTCCCCGACCGCCTACGACCCTACCTCCCTGAGGCTCCGGTGGTGACATCCAGATGCCCCATACACGGCAGGGCGGTCCTTAC
>KL569183.1:27580-28072 GCA_000715635.1 Streptomyces violaceus
GGGGTACGGACCGCCCACCGCTGAGAGCAAGGTCACTCGATTTCGCTACAGCGAGAGCATCCCTGTTGACCAGGGACGTCACCCTTTCAGGGAAAGGGGTGTCACCCGTCCAGGGAAGCGAGCGCCTTCCTCATCAGTGCCGTCCGGTCGGCCGCCGCGGCGACGTGTTCCAGGCCGAAGCCCAGCAGCACGGTGTCGTCCGTGGTGACCGCGCCGTAGGTCTGGAACAGCGCCCCGGTGCGCGTCCAGTCCTTGAGGACGGCCGGGCTGCCCAGGGGCGGGCCGGCCACCTTCCAGGCGCCGAGGGAGGTCTCGAAGCCCTCGGTCTCCTTCGCCGTGCCGCCGGCGACGAGCGAGGCGTCGTCGGCGAGGACGCCGTGCCCGCCGGTGCCCGGGTCGGTGACGTAGCTGATCGACACCTCGACTGTCTTGCCGGCATAGGCGCTCAGGTCGAAGTTGACCTGCTGCCAGCCTGTCTCTTATACACATCTC
>KL569183.1:28276-30688 GCA_000715635.1 Streptomyces violaceus
GAGGCTGTGCCACCGGCCGGTGCTGCCGGTCGCGGTGCAGCCGTCGTCCGTCAGGGTGAGGTAGCGCTTCAGCCAGGGGTGCTCATTGACGTAGAAGCCGGCCGCGCACTCCTCCGGCACGGTGGCCTTGGTGGCGCCGCCCGCCTCGGGCAGGGTCGTCCAGTCGTCGGCGCCGGTGGTGTGGGCCTCGACCAGGACGTGGTCGTAGCCGGGTTCGGTGTCCCACAGCAGCTGGGTGCGCAGCGTGGGCTTGTCGGCCGCCGTGGTGCCGGTGAGGTCCACGGTGCGGGTGAGGCGCTTGTAGCCGTTGTTGGTGTGGACGGCCGCCGCCATGGAGGTGCCCGCGTACGGGCCGTACGGGTTCACCGTGCCGGCGAACTGTCCCGCGCCCTCACTCGCGAACTGCGGGTACTTGTCGGAGGGCAGTTCGCCGGAGGTGACCGAGTAGGTGCCCGCCTTGTCCAGCGGGTTGCCGGGGGCGCCGGCGAGCGTGCCCGTGAAGCCGCCGAGCCCGCCGGAGCCGGTGAAGCCGGTCGCCCCGGGAGTCGAGGTGCGGCTGTAGGCACCCAGGTAGTACTGGCCGAAGTCGTTCGACAGGGTGCCGCCGCCCAGGTCGACGCTGCCGCCGGCCTGCTCGCCCGCTTCGATCAGACGGCCGCCCTCGTTGAGGAAGGCCCGCAGCTGGAGCTGGGTGGCGACGCCCGGGACGCCCGCGCCCGTGTAGTGGACGACGGTGTCGAAGTGGCTCAGCACGCCGAGCGCGTCGGGCGCGCCCTGCTTGGCGACGTCCCAGACGACCGCCTTGCGGCCGTTGGCCCGGAGCGCGTCGACATAGCTCTGCGCCTGCGTGGCGGTGGCGCCTTCCTCGGCGACCACCAGGGTGTTCGCCCTGGGGAGCTCGGCCACGGTGTAGGTGAAGCGCTTGCTGGAGACCGGCTTCCCGTTCTTCGTCTCCCCGGTGAACCACACCTCGACCTTGTCGCCCGGGTCGCCGTCCTTGACCTTCGCCCGGTACTCGTCGAAGTAGAGGTTGTCCTCACCGCCGTACGTCTCGCCGCCCTTCCAGGGCCTGAGCGCCATGTCCTCGGTGCGGCCGCCGTTGACGCGGTACCTGAGCTCCTTGTCGCGCACGGACTTGCGTGCGACGACGGAGATCTCCTGGTCGGCGCCGCGCGAGTACGACGTGGGGAAGGCGGCCGGGGTGAAGTCGGCGGCGCTCATGCCGACCGAGGAGGACGGCCGGTCGGGGTGGGAGGCCGACTCGGCGACGGAGAGCGCGAACGGGACGTTCTTCGCGAACTCCTGCTGGATCAGCTTCTCGTCGTCCGGGAAGGTGAAGACCGACCGGCAGTCGGACGCCTTCCACTCGTCGTTCGGGTCGACATTCGAGGCGGTCGCGCAGGTCGACATCTCGGGGGTGAACATCGCCAGGCCGTTGACGTTCGCCGCGTGGCCGTCGGCCTCGCCGTTCGTCGTGTACAGCTCGGAGGAGACCTGCGGGTGGTAGCCGGGAACCGCCGGGTTCTCGGGCGTGCCGGCGAGCGCCTCGTAGAGGACGTCGTCCGGGGTCGGGGTGGCCACCTGCCAGCCGACTCCGTAGAGGATGAGTTCGGCGGCGGAGTGGTAGTTGATGCCGTACGTGAAGCCGATCCGCTTCTGGAAGGCGTCCAGGGCCTTGGTCTCCGGCTCGGAGCCCGGGCCCGCGCCGCGGTAGGTCTCGCTGGTGGGATTGGGGGACGAGCCCTCGTCGTCGTAGCCCCACTTATAGGTGAAGTTGCGGTTGAGGTCGACGCCGTCGCCGGTGCCGATGACGCCGTCGCCGTTGACGTCCCGCAGGTTCTTGCGCCACATACGGTTGTCGTCGCTCTTGAAGGTGTGGTCGTAGCCGTCGGGGTTGGCCGACAGAAGGAACCACAGCTCGGTGGAGTCGACGATCTTCTTGACACGCTTGTCCGTCTTGTACTTGCCCAGGTAATGGTGCATCAGGCGCCGGGTCATCTCCGGCGTGATCCACTCGCGCGCGTGCTGGTTGGACATGTAGAGGACGGAGGGCTTGGAGCCGTCCTTCGTCTTCTTCGCGTTCTTGGTGAGCTTCAGGGCGAGGATGTCCTGGCCACCCACCGTCTTGCCGATGGAGACGACCTTGGTGAGGCCGGGGTGCTGCTGCGCGGCCCTGAGGATCTCCGCCTTCAGCCCGCCCTCTCCGCTGTACGGGCGGAACACGCCCTCGGCGGCTTTCTTGACCCGCTTCTCGGCCCCTGCGGAGACTTTGTGCTCGGCGAGGTCGACACCCTGCTTCCGAAGCTTCTTCGCCTGCTGGTCGGTGAGATAGACCTCGACGGTGCCCGTGCCCTTCTCGGGCACCTGCTCGCCGAGTTCGTGGCCGTCCTGGCCGGCCGCCAGCAGCAGGGG
>KL569183.1:30903-31545 GCA_000715635.1 Streptomyces violaceus
CGCCAGCAGCAGGGGTACCTGCTTCTGGGTGACATCGGCCCGGAAGACCTTGACTTCGTCCGAGTCGGACGGGGCTGAACTTCCCGGTTGTGCCTGGGCGATGGGTGCGATGCTCGCTCCGCCGATCAGGAGCGCGCCGACAGCGAGGATCGATCTCGCTCTACGTCTCATGAACCCCCCTAGCGTGGGTTCGCCACAGCAGCGAACAGATGCCAGGCTCATGACAGTCCATGATCGAGTCAAGAGCGCCTCAACGACACGCAAAAGCCGGTGCCGACCACCCAAGTGGGCGTCAGACACCGGCTGATTGACGGCCTGTGAGGTCAGCCGACGAGGTTGTCGGCGAGTTCGTCGGCGAGGGTGGACTCCGTGCCCGGGATGCCGAGGTCGGAGGCGCGCTTGTCGGCCATGGCCAGCAGGCGGCGGATCCGGCCGGCGACGGCGTCCTTGGTCAGCGGCGGGTCGGCGAGCGCGCCCAGCTCCTCCAGGGAGGCCTGCTTGTGCTCCATGCGCAGCCGGCCGGCGGCGGCGAGGTGCTCGGGGACGTCGTCCGCGAGGATCTCCAGGGCGCGCTGCACGCGGGCACCGGCGGCGACGGCCGCGCGGGCCGAGCGACGGAGGTTGGCGTCGTCGAAGTTGGCG
>KL569183.1:31737-37165 GCA_000715635.1 Streptomyces violaceus
ATGTGTATAAGAGACAGGGTTCGCCGTGGCTCGCACCTCGCGGCGCATCCGGCGCTCCTCCCAGGCCAGCACCGACTCATGGGCACCGAGCCGGGTCAGCAGGGCACCGATGGCGTCACCGTCACGGACGACGACCCGGTCCACGCCGCGCACCTCACGGGCCTTTGCCCCGATCGACAGGCGGCGGGCGGCGCCGACCAGCGCGAGCGCGGCCTCGGGGCCCGGGCAGGTCACCTCGAGGGAGGAGGAGCGGCCGGGCTCGGTGAGCGAGCCGTGCGCCAGGAACGCGCCACGCCAGGCGGCCTCGGCGTCGCAGGTGGCCCCCGAGACCACCTGCGGGGGCAGGCCACGGATCGGGCGGCCGCGCCCGTCGACCAGGCCGGTCTGGCGGGCCAGCTGGTCCCCGCCCGCGATGACGCGCACGACGTAGCGCGAGCCGCGGCGCAGTCCGCCGGGTGCCATCACGATCAGTTCGGAGCTGTGGCCGAAGATCTCCAGGATGTCCCGCTTCAGACGGCGGGCCGCCATCGCGGTGTCCAGCTCCGCCTCGATCACAATCCGACCGCTCACCAGGTGGAGGCCGCCGGCGAACCGCAGCATGGCGGAGACCTCCGCCTTTCTGCAGCAGGTCCGGGTGACGGGGAGCCGGGAGATCTCGTCCTTCACCGCTGCCGTCATCGCCATGGGCCGATCCTTCCATGCATCCGAAAAATACGGTCGTACGCGGCGGCCAACAGCTCCGGGTCGTGCCTCGGGGTCCCGTCGGGCCTGGCCACCGGCGCCAGCTCGACCGCGGCCCCGAAGCGCTTGGCGGCGTCGGTCAGGGAGTCACGGTCGGGCACGGCGGCCTCGTCGGCCAGCACCACGTCCAGGGCGAGTTTAGGGGCGTGTCGTCCCAAAACCTCCAAATGACGCTGCGGGGAGAAGCCCTCGGTTTCTCCGGGCTGCGGGGCGAGGTTCAGGGAGAGTACCCGGCGTGCCTTGGTCTGCGTGAGCGCGTCCAGCAGCTCGGGCACGAGCAGGTGCGGGATGACCGAGGAGAACCAGGAGCCGGGGCCGAGCACCACCCAGTCCGCGTCCAGGACGGCCTCGACCGCCTCGGGCACGGCGGGCGGGTCGTGCGGCACGACGTGCACGGACTGCACCTCGCCCGGGGTGAGGGCGACGGTGGCCTGGCCGCGGACCGTGTCGACCTCCTCCGGGCGCTCCGGGTCGTGGCCCTTGACCAGGGCCTGGAGCTCCAGCGGGACGGCGGACATGGGCAGCACACGCCCCTGGGCGCCCAGCAGCCGTCCGACCAGGTCGAGGGCCTGCACGTGGTCGCCGAGCTGCTCCCAGAGAGCGACGATCAGCAGATTGCCGACCGCGTGCTCGTGCAGGTCGCCCTGGGACTGGAAGCGGTGCTGGATGACCCGGGCCCAGGTCTGGCCCCAGTCGTCGTCACCGCACAGCGCGGCCAGCGCCTTGCGCAGGTCGCCGGGCGGCAGCACGCCCAGCTCGTCGCGGAGCCGGCCGCTGGAGCCGCCGTCGTCGGCCACGGTGACGACGGCGGTGAGGTCGCCGGTGATCCGGCGCAGTGCGGCCAGCGAGGCGGACAGGCCCATGCCGCCGCCGAGGGCGACGACCTTGGGCTGGGTGCCCCGGCGGCGCGGTCTGCCGCCTCGGGCCTCGGCGGGCCGGCCGGCCCGTGCGTCGGTGCTGCCGTCGGGCACCACCCGGCGCAGCCGGCTCAGCCGCGGAGTACGTCGTGTCATTCGCGTCCCATGTCCCGGTGTACGACCACTGTCTCCACGCCTTCGGACGCGAGGCGGGCGGCGAGCTTCTCCGACATGGCGACCGAGCGGTGCTTGCCGCCCGTGCAGCCCACGGCGATGGTCACGTAGCGCTTGCCCTCACGGCGATAGCCGGTGGCGATGAGCTGGAGGAGCTCCGTGTACCGGTCGAGGAACTCCTTGGCTCCGGGCTGGTTGAAGACGTACCCGGAGACCTCGTCGTTGAGGCCGGTGTACGGACGCAGCTCCGGTACCCAGTGCGGGTTCGGCAGGAAGCGGCAGTCGACGACGAGGTCGGCGTCGACCGGCAGGCCGTACTTGTAGCCGAAGGACATCACCGTGGCCCGCAGCTCCGGCTCCTCCTCGCCGGCGAACTGGGCGTCCATCTTGGCGCGCAGCTCGTGCACGTTCAGGCTGGAGGTGTCGATCACCAGGTCGGCGTCGCCGCGCAGCTCGCGCAGCAGTTCGCGCTCGGCGGCGATGCCGTCGACGATCCGGCCGTCGCCCTGGAGGGGGTGCGGGCGGCGCACCGACTCGAAGCGGCGCACCAGGGCCTCGTCGGAGGACTCCAGGAAGACGATCCTCCGGGTGACGTTCTTCGCCTCCAGGTCGGCGAGGGACTCGCGGAGATTGTCGAAGAAGCGGCGGCCGCGGACGTCGACGACGACGGCGATCCGGGCCACGTTGCCCTGGGAGCGGGCGCCGAGCTCCACCATCGTGGGGATCAGCGCGGGCGGCAGGTTGTCGACCACGAACCAGCCGAGGTCCTCCAGGCACTTCGCGGCCGTCGAGCGGCCGGCCCCGGACATGCCGGAGATGATCACCAGCTCGGGGATGGCCGCGTCCGGGACCGGGGCCTTGTCGTTGGGCGTGCCCGTACTCACCTGTGCTCCGTCTCCGGCTTGCTGTTCTTGCCCGTCGTGCTCGTTCACATTCATGTCTCCTGCCCCCGTCGTTCGTCCGGGGCGCCCATCGTCACGGGCTCCCCACTGGAACCCATGGTGCCGGGTTCCGTGCCAGGTTCCGTGCCGGGTTCCTCTTCCATGATCTCTCCAGTCGCCGTGTTGACGGCGGGTGCGGCCGGAGCCGCCTGGGCGAGGGCCGCCGCGATGGTCTCCGCGGTCTTGCGGCCTATACCGGGAACCTCGCAGATCTGGTCGATGGTGGCAGATCGCAATTTCTTCAACGAACCGAAGTGTTTCAGGAGTGCCTGCTTCCGCGTGTCCCCGAGTCCCGGCACGTCGTCCAGGGGGCTGGAGCGGAAGCGCTTGGCCCGCTTCGAGCGCTGGTAGGTGATCGCGAACCGGTGGGCCTCGTCACGGACCCGCTGGAGCAGGTACAGGCCCTCGCTGGTGCGGGGCAGGACCACCGGGTCGTCGTCGCCGGGCAGCCAGACCTCCTCCAGGCGCTTGGCGAGGCCGCACACGGCGATGTCGTCGATACCGAGCTCGTCCAGGGCCCGCCGGGCGGCCGCGACCTGGGGGGCGCCGCCGTCGACGACCACGAGCTGGGGCGGGTAGGCGAACTTCCTGGGACGGCCGTCGTCCTCGGTGAGGCCGGTCCCGACGATCTCGCCGTTGCTGTCGATCTCAGGGGTCTCGGCGTTCTCGCCGTCGGTCCACTCCCCCGTCTTCTCCTTCTCGGCGAGGTAGCGCCGGAAGCGGCGGGTGATCACCTCGTGCATGGAGCGGACGTCGTCCTGCCCCGCGAAGCCCTTGATCTGGAAGCGGCGGTACTCGCTCTTGCGGGCGAGCCCGTCCTCGAAGACGACCATGGAGGCCACGACGTCGTCGCCCTGGAGGTGGGAGATGTCGTAGCACTCGATCCTGAGCGGGGCGCTGTCCAGGTCGAGGGCGTCGGCGATCTCCTCCAGGGCACGCGAGCGCGTGGTCAGGTCGGAGGCGCGCTTGGTCTTGTGCAGGACGAGCGCCTGCTGCGCGTTGCGCTGCACCGTCTCCATGAGGGCCTTCTTGTCGCCGCGCTGCGGGACGCGCAGGGAGACGATCGAGCCGCGCCGCCCGGTGAGCCACTCCTGGACGGGCTCCACGGGGTCGGGCAGGGCCGGGACCAGGACCTCCTTGGGGACGGCGTCGCCGGTCTCCTCGCCGTAGAGCTGCTGCAGGGCGTGCTCCACGAGGGCTCCGGTGGTGATCTCCTCCACCTTGTCGGTGACCCAGCCGCGCTGACCGCGCACGCGTCCGCCGCGTACGTGGAAGATCTGGACGGCCGCTTCCAGCTCGTCCTCGGCGACCGCGATCAGGTCGGCGTCGGTCGCGTCGGCGAGCACGACCGCGTTCTTCTCCATGGCCTTCTTCAGGGCCCCGATGTCGTCGCGCAGCCGGGCCGCCCGCTCGTACTCCATCTCGTCGGCCGCTTCCGCCATCTGCTTCTCCAGCCGGCGGATGTACGTGTTGGTCCGGCCAGTCATGAAGTCGCAGAACTCGTCGGCCAGTTCGCGGTGCTCCTCGGCGGAGACGCGGTCCACGCAGGGGGCCGAGCACTTGCCGATGTAACCGAGGAGGCAGGGGCGGCCGGTGCGGGCCGCGTTCTTGAACACGCCGGCCGAGCAGGTGCGTACGGGGAAGACGCGCAACAGCAGGTCGACGGTGTCGCGGATGGCCCACGCGTGCCCGTACGGCCCGAAGTAGCGGACGCCCTTCTTCTTGTGACCGCGCATCACCTGCACGCGCGGGTACTCCTCGTTCATCGTCACCGCGAGGTACGGGTAGCTCTTGTCGTCGCGGTACTTGACGTTGAACCGGGGGTCGTACTCCTTGATCCAGGAGTACTCCAGCTGGAGCGCCTCGACCTCCGTGGACACCACCGTCCACTCCACGGACGCAGCCGTGGTGACCATGGTGCGGGTGCGCGGGTGCATTCCCGCCAGGTCCTGGAAGTAGTTCGCCAGGCGCTGGCGCAGGCTCTTCGCCTTTCCGACGTAGATCACCCGGCGGTGCTCGTCACGGAACCTGTAGACCCCCGGCGTGTCGGGGATCTCACCCGGTTTGGGGCGGTAGCTGGAGGGGTCGGCCATGTCTCACACCCTACTGGCGAGCACCGACAGTCCGACGGGAGCGCGGGGCACGATCACGGGCTTGGCGGGTGGCAGTTTCCAACGGCATGTCCCGCCGCGGGGATTACGGCGGGCCGGTAGCGGGAATGCAGGCTTCCCACGGGGACACGGCGCGTCCGGCGGACGAGGGCCGTGTCGGTGCAGGCACAGGTTGTCAGTGCGGACCGGCCGCTTCCCACGCGGAGCGGGCGGGCCACGGGTCGGAGGGCTGCGCAGATGAAGCAGATGCGGATCGAGAAAACCCGGCGGACGGTCCGTGCCCGCCGGTACGCGGACGAGGCGTTCGCGCTGCGCGACGCCCTGGACCCGCGCGACCCCGACATAGTGCGGGCCAAGCGTCTCGCCCTCGAGGAACAGGGCGGAAGCGACCGCTCCTAGAAACTCACCGCCCGCCACGAACGCCCGGGGTGTACGCCCCGGGCGTTCGGCATGTCCGGACGGTTCCCGGGCGGGCGTACATCACTGTCCGGCATCAGGTGTTGTCGGGACCAGGTCAACACGCTTCAATGCGGTGGAACTCGGGGCCCTGAACGACGACGTACGGATGTGAAGACCCGCCGTGCGCCGGCGGGACGGCCCCGGG
>KL569183.1:37397-37636 GCA_000715635.1 Streptomyces violaceus
GCGCCGGCGGGACGGCCCCGGGCGGCCCGTGCGAACGGTCTGACCAGCCGTTGCCGACTCATAGAGAGGCCCCTGCATGCCGCACGCCACACAGCACGCGGACGTCGCCACCGCGGACCTGGACTCGGCCCTGCGAGGTGGCCCCTTCCACGTCGCCCTGCGTGCGGCGATCGCAGCCCGTGGGCTGCCGCTGCAACGCGTGCAGCACCATCTGTCCCGCCACGGCGTGAAGGTCGGTG
>KL569183.1:37847-38513 GCA_000715635.1 Streptomyces violaceus
CACGAGCCTCAGTTACTGGCAGCAGGGGGCCAGGCGTCCGCAGCGCCCCGAGTCGCTGCGAGCCGTCCGCGCGCTCGAAGAGATCCTGGAGCTTCCCGAGGAGTCGCTGATCCGGCTGCTCGCCGAGTCCGACACCGGCCTGTCCGGGCAGCGGTCCGCGGCCCGGTCCTATCGCTCCCTCGTCGAGGCCTCCGGGGTCCTGGATCAGTTGCTGGCCGAGCTGGACTGCCCGCCGGACGGGGGCCTGCACACCCTCGGGCACCACGAGCGGCTGCGGATCGGGGCGCGGCGCGAGCTGGCCGAGCGCGAGTCGCACCACATCGTGCGCGCCCACCGGGACGGCATCGACCGCTTCGTCGCCGTCCACCACGGCGACCGGGGAGCCGTGCCCGAGCGCATGAGGGTGCACGCCCTGGAGAACTGCCGTACGGGACGCGTCCGTTGGCACCGCGACACCGGAGTGCTCGCCGCCGAGCTGCTCTTCGACACCCGGCTGCGGGCCGGGGACACGTTCCTGTTCCGCTACGGCGTCGAGGACGGGACGGCGGATGAGTCGCGCGAGTGCGTCCGCGGTTTCGACGCCCCCGGCGGCCAGTACGCGCTCCAGGTGCGCTTCGACGCGGCGGCCCTCCCGGTGCGCTGCCACCGGTTCGCGCAGCACTCGGC
>KL569183.1:38670-43151 GCA_000715635.1 Streptomyces violaceus
GCGGCTGCCAGGACCTGGCACTGAGCGGTCGGCACCGGTCGGTGCATGTGGTCGAGCCGCGGGTGCGGGCCGGGTTTCTGGGGATCGGCTGGGACTGGGAGTAGGCGTCACGACGGCGGGGCCGTGTCCGGCCTGCGGTCGCGGTGACGGTCTCGTACGGACGTAAACGCTTACGCAAGCGTTTACGTCCGGCGCCGGATGCGATACGTTCCCCGCCGGACCACCGGAAAGCGGAGGAGGAAACGGCATGGCGACCATGGCCGACGTCGCACGGAGCGCCGGTGTCTCCGTGGCGACCGTCTCGCACGTGCTGAACGGCACCCGGCCGGTGCTGCCGCACACCCGCCAGGCGGTCCTGGACGCCGTGGAGGAGCTCGGCTACACCACGAACACGCTGGCCCGCTCCTTGGTGACGTCCCGCACCCGTTCCATCGGGCTGGCGGTGTCGGCGATCAGCAATCCGTACTTCACGGAGATCCTCCAGGGGGTCGAGGCCAGTGCCCTGGAACACGGCTACAGCCTGTTGATCGCCGATCCGCACGACGACCCGGAGCACGAGCGCAAGGTCGTCCAGCTGCTGCACGAGCGCCGGGTGGACGGCATGATCGTCGCGCCCTCGGCGGATCCGCGCGGGCTGCTCGCCTACCTGGGGCGGCACGACGTGCCAGCGGTGTTCCTCGACCGGCTGGTGGACGCCCCGGCGGCGAACTGCGGTCCGCGTTTCGACCAGGTGTGTGCCGACAACGCCGAACCGACGTCCCGGCTGGTCGCCCATCTCGCCGGCCTCGGCCACCGGCGGATCGGGCTGGTGGCGGGGCGACCGGGGCTCAGCACCACGAGCGAGCGGATCACCGGCTACCGCAGCGGTCTCGCCTTCGCCGGACTGCCGTACGACGAACGGCTCCTGGTGCACGGCGACTCGGAGTCGGCCGGTGGCGAACAGGCCACCGCGGCCCTGCTGTCCCTCGGAGTGCCGCCCACCGCGCTGGTCACCGGCAACAACGCCATGACCATCGGGGCGCTGCGTGCCCTGCGCGCCCGCGGCCTGTCCGTACCCGGCGACATCGCGCTGTGCTGCTTCGACGACTTCGCCTGGGCGGATCTGTTCTCGCCCCGGCTCACCGTGATCGCGCAGCCCAGCAAGGACATCGGCGCCCAGGCCGTAGGTGTGCTCCTGGAGCGTCTCGCCGAGCCGGACCGCCCGGCGCGGACCGTACGGCTCCCCTCCGCCTTCGTCCATCGCACCTCGTGCGGCTGCCCCGAGGAGCCGACGCGATCCGAACATCCCGAACAGCCCCAGCAGGCCCAACAGCCACAGCAGTCCGCGCAGTCCGTGCAATCCGCGCGGGCCGCGCAGTCCGAGAGAGGAACCGTCGCATGATCGTCGTCGCCGGTGAGGCACTGATCGACCTGGTACCGCGGGGCGCGGGTGCCCTGGCGGCGCTGCAACCGGCGCTCGGCGGCGGCCCGTACAACACGGCCGTGGCGCTGGGCCGCCTCGGCTCCCCCGCCGCCTTCTGCTCCCGGGTGTCGTACGACGCCTTCGGGGAGGCGCTGCTGGACCGGCTGCGCGAGACCGGGGTCGACGTGTCGTCGGTGCAGCGCGGCGCCGAGCCGACGACCCTTGCCGTCGCCACGGTCGGAGTGGACGGCTCGGCGGCGTACTCCTTCTACGTGGACGGGACGGCGGACCGGCTGTTCGCGGCGCCCTCGGCGCTGCCGTCGGGTACCCGTGCGGTCTCCTTCGGCACCTGCTCGCTGGTGCTGGAGCCGGGGGCGAGCGCGTACGAGGTGCTGATGCGTTCGGCGGCCGCGCAGGGCGTGTTCACCGCACTGGACCCGAACATCAGGGCCGGGCTGATCCCGGACGCGGACGCCTACCGGGCCCGTTTCAAGAGCTGGCTGCCGTCGGTGTCGCTGCTGAAGCTGTCCGCCGAGGACGCCCAGTGGCTCGGCGGCACGCCCCAGGAGTGGCTGGCGGCCGGCCCGGCAGCGGTCGTGATCACCCGGGGCGGCGACGGGCTGACCGTCTTCACCGCCGACGGCGGCGAGTACGCCGTGCCGGGCCAGCGAGTGGAGGTCGTGGACACGATCGGCGCGGGTGACACGGTCAACGCGGCGCTGCTGCACGGGCTCGCGGTACGCGACGCCCTCAGCGAGCGGGCACTGGCCGCACTGGGGGCCGACGGCTGGACGGAACTGCTGGGCTTCGCGGCCCGCGCGGCGGCGGTCACCTGCTCGCGGGCGGGGGCGGAACCGCCGTACGCGCACGAGCTGGACGGCTGAAGCCGATCAGCCGACGTCCCCGACGGCCCGCAGCGCGCCGGGGCGGCGACCGTTCAGGCGGTCCAGAGCGGCGGCCGTGGCATCGTCGGCGGGCAGGTGGATGATCACGCGCTGACCCTCGTCGGGCAGCACGAGGGTCTCGTGCAGCAGTCGCAGCGATCCGGCCTCCGGGTGCTCGATGTGCTGGGAGCCCGTCCGGCGTGGGACCACGGCAAGGTCGGCGAACCGGTCGGCGAAGTCCGCCCCGGCCGTCACTGTCAGCTCGTCGGCCAGCTCGGCGACGTAGGGGTCCCGGAGAGGGGCCCCGTGCCGGAGCCGGGCGACGAGGTCGTCGGCCACCCGGTCCCAGTCGCGGTAGGCGCCGCGGGCCCGCTCGTCGGTGAAGAGGTACCGGAGCAGGTTGGGCCGCTCGTCGTCGAGCAGGCCGAGGGGACCGGCCAGCCGCTCGTAGCCCGCGGTGTGGGCGAGGATGTCGCCGATCCAGTTGACCACCAGCGCGGGGGCCGGCTCGAGGCGGTCCAGCACGGACCGGACGGTGGGGCGCGCCGTGCGGCCGAGCGACGGGGCCGCCCCACAGACCAGCGGGTCGCCGCCGTCCGCCTCCTTGGTCAGGCGGCGCAGCAGCATCCGGTCGTTGAGCGAAAGGTGCAGGGCGTCGGCGAGGGCACCGAGCACCTGGGCGGAGGGGTTGCGGTCGCGTCCCTGTTCCAGCCGGGTGAGGTACTCGACGCTCATGCCGGCGAGCGTGGCCAGCTCGGCGCGCCGCAGGCCGGGGGTGCGGCGCCGCGACCCTGTGGGCAGACCCACCTCGGCGGGGCTGACGGCTTCACGCCAGGTGCGCAGGAACGTGCCCAACTCGTTGTCGCTCACCCGCCGAACGTACAACGCGCGCGAGCGCGGATCGTGGCCCTGCCACTACCAGGCTCGGGACGGTCTCCCTCGGGGGCCACTCGGCCCTCAGGGTGGAGCACATGACGAATGACATCGCTGCCGCCGCTTCCGCCACCGCCCTGCCGCTGGCTCCGGGGAACTGGGCCCTGGACCCGTTCCACTCCTCCGTGAACTTCACCATCCGTCACCTGGGCATCGCCAAGGTGCGGGGGCGTTTCGAGCGGTTGGAGGCCGAACTCTTCGTCGGGGAACGGGCCGAGGACGCGCGGGTCTCCGCGACCGTCGACCTCGCCTCGATCGACACCGGCAACGCCGACCGGGACGCGCACGTCCGCGCCTCCGACCTGCTCGACGTCGAGAAGCGCCCGACGATGACGTACCGCTCGACGCGCGTGTCGGGTGAGGGTGAGGACTGGACGATGGAGGGCGAGCTGACGATCGGCGAGGTGACCCGCCCGGTGACGCTCGCCGTAGAGTTCGGCGGGCTGGTCGAGGTGCCGATGGACGGCAGTCGGCATGCCGGGTTCGAGGCGACGGGCGAGATCCGGCGCAGCGAGTTCGGGCTCGACTTCGCTCCCGGTCTGCTCGGTGAAGTGGTGAAGATCCAGCTCGACATGCAGTTCGTGGAGCCGAGGAACGACTGATCAACACACTGACGCGCCGTGCCCCACGGGGTGTTCCCGTGGGGCACGGCGCGTCGGCACAACCCTCAGCCCTTGGTCGTCCGCGTCGTCTTCTTCGCGGTGGCCTTCGTGGTCTTGGTGGCCTTGGTCGCCGCCTTCTTGGTGGCGGTGCTGTTGACCCTCTTGGTGGCGGTCTTCTTCGCCGGGGTCTGCGCCGCGACCGTCTTCTTCGCCGCCGTCCTGCGCGGTGCCGGCACCGAGGGCGCGTCGCTGATGCGGTCGGCGCCGAGGACCTCCTGGAGGAACTTGCCGGTGTGGCTGGTCGGGACCGCGGCGACCTGCTCCGGGGTGCCCTCGGCGACGACCAGGCCGCCGCCGGCACCGCCCTCGGGGCCCATGTCGACGACCCAGTCGGCGGTCTTGATCACGTCGAGGTTGTGCTCGATGACGATGACCGTGTTGCCCTTGTCGACCAGTCCGGACAGGACCGTCAGCAACTTGCTGATGTCCTCGAAGTGCAGACCGGTGGTCGGCTCGTCCAGGACGTAGACCGTGCGGCCGGTGGAGCGGCGCTGGAGCTCGCTGGCGAGCTTGACGCGCTGGGCCTCACCGCCGGACAGGGTGGTCGCGGACTGGCCGAGCCGGACGTAGCCGAGGCCGACGTCCTTCAGGGTCTTCATG
>KL569183.1:43358-46656 GCA_000715635.1 Streptomyces violaceus
CCTTCAGGGTCTTCATGTGGCGGGAGATCGCGGGGACCGCCTCGAAGAACTCCGTGGCCTCCTCGATCGGCATGTTCAGGACGTCGGCGATGGACTTGCCCTTGTAGTGGACCTCCAGGGTCTCCCGGTTGTACCGGGCGCCGTGGCAGACCTCGCACGGGACATACACGTCCGGGAGGAAGTTCATCTCGATCTTGATGGTGCCGTCGCCCGAGCAGTTCTCGCAGCGGCCGCCCTTGACGTTGAAGGAGAAGCGGCCGGGCATGTAGCCGCGGACCTTCGCCTCGGTGGTCTCGGCGAACAGCTTGCGGACGTGGTCGAAGACGCCGGTGTACGTGGCCGGGTTGGAGCGCGGGGTGCGGCCGATGGGCGACTGGTCGACGTGCACGACCTTGTCGACGAGGTCGTCGCCGTCCACGCGCGTGTGCCGCCCGGGCACGTTCCTCGCGCCGTTCAGTTCGCGGGCCAGGTGCGTGTACAGGATGTCGTTGACCAGGGTGGACTTGCCGGAGCCGGACACGCCGGTGACGGCGGTGAACACGCCCAGTGGGAAGGACACGTCGATGTCCTGGAGGTTGTTCTCCCTGGCGCCGTGCACCGTGAGCTGCCGGGACGGGTCCAGCGGGCGCCGGATGTCGGGCAGCGGGATGGCCTTCTTGCCGGACAGGTACTGACCGGTCTGCGACTCGGCGTTGGCGAGCAGTTCCTTCAGGGAGCCGCTGTGCACGACCTTGCCGCCGTGCTCACCGGCGCCGGGGCCGATGTCGACGATCCAGTCGGCGGTCTTGATGGTGTCCTCGTCGTGCTCGACGACGATGAGCGTGTTGCCCATGTCGCGCAGCCGGACCAGGGTCTCGATCAGCCGGTGGTTGTCGCGCTGGTGCAGGCCGATGGAGGGCTCGTCGAGGACGTACAGGACGCCGACCAGGCCGGAGCCGATCTGGGTGGCCAGGCGGATGCGCTGGGCCTCGCCGCCGGAGAGGGTGCCGGCCGCGCGGTTCAGCGAGAGGTAGTCCAGGCCGACGTCGACCAGGAACCGCAGCCGTTCGTTGACCTCCTTCAGCACGCGCTCGGCGATCTTCTTGTCGCGGGCCGTGAGCTTCAGCTCGCCCAGGAAGTCCGCGCAGTCGCTGATCGACATCGCCGAGACCTCGGCGATGGACTTGTCCATGATCGTGACCGCGAGGACGATCGGCTTCAGACGCGTGCCCTCACAGGTGGGGCAGGGCACCTCGCGCATGTAGCCCTCGAAGCGCTCACGGCTGGAGTCGCTCTCGGCCTCGCTGTGCCGGCGCTTGACGAAGGGGACGGCACCCTCGAACGCGGTGGTGTACCGGCGCTCGCGCCCGTACCGGTTGCGGTAGCGGACTTCCACCTGGGTCTTGTGGCCGTGGAGCAGGGCCTTCTTGGCACGCTGCGGCAGGCCCGCGAAGGGGATGTCCGTGCGGAAGCCCAGCGCGTCGGCGAGCGCGCCGATGAGGCGGCCGAAGTAGTCCTTGGTGTGGCCGTGCGACCAGGGGTGGATGGCGCCCTCGTCGAGGCTCTTGTCCTCGTCCGGGACGATCAGCTCCGCGTCGACCTCCATGCGCGTGCCGATGCCGGAGCAGTCCGGGCAGGCGCCGAAGGGCGAGTTGAAGGAGAAGGAGCGGGGCTCCAGCTCCTCGAAGGACAGGTCGTCGTACGGGCAGTACAGGTGCTCCGAGTACATGCGCTCGCGCTCGGGGTCGTCCTCGGGGAGGTCGACGAAGTCGAGCACGACCATGCCGCCGGACAGGCCGAGCGCGGTCTCCACGGAGTCGGTGAGGCGACGCTTGGCGCCGTCCTTGACCGTGAGGCGGTCGACGACCACCTCGATGGTGTGCTTCTCCTGCTTCTTCAGCGTGGGCGGGTTCGACAGCTGGATCGTCTCGCCGTCCACCCGGGCTCGGGAGTAGCCCTTGGTCTGGAGCTCTGCGAAGAGATCGACGAACTCGCCCTTGCGCTCGCGCACCAGCGGCGACAGCACCTGGAAGCGGCTGCCCTCCGGCAGCTCCAGGACCTTGTCGACGATGGCCTGCGGCGACTGGCGGGAGATCGGGCGGCTGCACTCGGGGCAGTGCGGCTTGCCGATGCGCGCGAAGAGCAGACGCAGGTAGTCGTAGACCTCGGTGATGGTGCCGACCGTGGAGCGCGGGTTGCGCGAGGTCGACTTCTGGTCGATGGAGACCGCCGGGGAGAGGCCCTCGATGAAGTCGACGTCCGGCTTGTCCATCTGGCCGAGGAACTGCCGGGCGTAGGAGGAGAGCGACTCCACGTAGCGCCGCTGCCCCTCGGCGAAGATGGTGTCGAAGGCCAGCGAGGACTTGCCCGACCCCGACAGGCCCGTGAAGACGATGAGCGAGTCGCGCGGGAGGTCGAGCGAGACGTTCTTGAGGTTGTGCTCGCGCGCTCCACGAACGATGAGACGGTCGGCCACGCCGGTCCGCACCTTTCTTGAGAGAAGTGACAGGGGCGGGGCCCCCGTCTTTCTCAGACTAGGGGGAGCCACTGACAACGCCGGTCGGGTTCACGGGTTGTCAACAAACCCCGGCTCTCCAGCATGCCCGACGTCACGTCCGACCCTATAGCACGTGCATTCGATTTACGGCACCCGTTCACCACCTTCACCCAAAGGTGTGGCGGGGCTAGGGTCAGCACCATGATTGATCACGGTCATGACCTGGTGTCTGTACGCGACGCTACGGAACGGCTGCTCATCGCAGTCGGCAAACTGGACAACGCGTCTGTGACGCAGCCGTCACGCCTTCCCGGCTGGACCCGCGGCCATGTCCTCGCCCACCTCGCGCGCAACGCGGACGCCCTCGTGAACGTCCTCCAAGGGCGTCCCATGTACGTCTCCGGCGAGGCCCGGGACACCGACATCGAGCGGGACGCCCCGCGCGCCCTCGACGTCCAGCTCGCCGACCTGCGCGACAGCGCGGCCCGCTTCCAGGAGACCGGGGCCGCCCCGGCGGACTGGTCGCGCACGGTGGAGCTGCGCAACGGGGTCACGGACTCCGCGTCCCGGGTGCCGTTCCGGCGCTGGGTGGAGGTGGAGCTGCATCACGTGGACCTGGGGATCGGGTACGAGCTGGAGGATCTGCCGGCGGAGTTCACCGAGCGGGAGATCGTCTTCCTGGCCGACCGGTTCGCCGGGCATCCCGACGTACCGCCCACGCGCCTCACGGACGGTACGCGCGCGTGGAGCACCGGACGGGAGCCCGGCGACGGACCCGAGGTGACCGTCACCGGTTCCCCGGCCGAGCTGCTGGGCTGGCTC
>KL569183.1:46870-47200 GCA_000715635.1 Streptomyces violaceus
GATCCGCACTGGAGGTGACCGACGGCAGGCTTCCGGCGCTGCCCCCGCTCTAGGACCCGGGCCACTCCCCCGCTATAGGCTGGCGGACATGACGTACAGCGGAGAGGTGACGGTCGGCGGGCCCGCCGACGTGCACGAACTCAAGGACCTGATGATCACCAAGATCGCGGTCGGTCCGATGAACAACAATGCCTATCTGCTGCGCTGCCGGGCCACGGACGAGCAGTTGCTGATCGACGCCGCGAACGAGGCGCACACGCTGCTCGGCATGATCGGTGGCGACGGCATCGCGTCCGTCGTCACCACCCACCAGCACGGCGACCACTGGCA
>KL569183.1:47451-48304 GCA_000715635.1 Streptomyces violaceus
CCGCACGTACGCGGGCCGGGACGACGCCGACGGCATCCCGGTACGGACCGATGTGCTGGTCGACGACGGCGACACCATCCGGGTCGGGCGCGTGGAACTCACCGCGCGCCACCTGGTCGGGCACACGCCCGGCTCGATCGCCCTCGTCTACGACGACCCGCACGGGCATCCCCATGTGTTCACCGGGGACTGCCTGTTCCCCGGCGGTGTGGGCAACACCCACAAGGACCCCAAGGCGTTCGCCAGCCTCCTCCACGATGTCGAGACCAGGATCTTCGACGTCCTCCCGGACGAGACGTGGGTCTACCCGGGGCACGGCAACGACACGACGCTGGGCACGGAGCGCCCGCAGCTTCCGGAGTGGCACGCGCGCGGGTGGTGAGGCGCGCGGACGGAGAGGCCCGCGGGTGGCGAGGTTTGTGGGTGGCGAGGCCCGCGGGCGGTGAGAAGCCGCGCCGGGGCGCAGGCGCGCTGAGTCGCGAGGCGCGCACGCGCCCCGTGTGAACGCTTCACACACGCCGGTGTCGTGCGCGCGCTCCCGGCGTAGGTAGTTGCTTGGTCAACTGGTGGGAGCCCCGCGCAGGATGACGGCTCCTGCGCGGATGGGCCGCCGGCCTGTCGATCCCCGCCCTCGGCCGGCGGCCCCGGCACCCGCCCGAAACGGCGCGCGGCGGGAAGTGTTCACAAGAACGCAACACCCGCTCCCACGATGCGAGCACTTACCGTCGTGACCTCGACAAACGGGCCCGTCGGCTGCCAATCTCGCGCCATGCATCCTGCCCCGCGCGCCCTGCGCCGCGCTGCCGCCGCCGTCGTCCTTCTCGCCGCCGCCATGAGCTGCGCTCCGCAGCCG
>KL569183.1:48442-49990 GCA_000715635.1 Streptomyces violaceus
CGCCGCCATGAGCTGCGCTCCGCAGCCGGAGGCGTCGGACGGTCCATCGGCATCGGCCGGAAGCACCTGCGCGAAGGGGGAGTTGGCCACCCGCACCTCGGGCAAGCTGACGATCGCCACCGACGAACCCGCCTACGAGCCGTGGTTCAAGGACGGCGACCCCGCCGGCGGCAAGGGCTTCGAGTCGGCGGTCGCGTACGCCGTCGCCGAGCGGCTCGGGTACGGCAAGGACAAGGTCGCCTGGCAGACCGTCCCGTTCAACAAGGCCTTCGCGCCCGGCGAGAAGACCTTCGACTTCGACATCAACCAGGTGTCCGTCAGCGCCGAACGCAAGAGGGCCGTGGACTTCTCGTCCGGCTATTACGACGTACGCCAGGCCGTCGTCGCGCTGAAGGGCTCCAAGGCCGCCAAGGCGAAGAGCATCGCCGACCTGAAGGACGTGAAGCTGGGCGCCCAGGTCGGCACCACCAGCCTCGACCACATCGACGACGTGGTGAAGCCGAAGCAGGCGGCGGCCGTCTACGGCAAGAACGACCAGGCCAAGTCCGCGCTGAAGAACGGCCAGGTCGGCGCCATCGTCGTGGACCTGCCGACGGCCTTCTACATCACCGGGGCCGAGATCACGGACGCGACGATCGTCGGCCAGTTCGAGAACCAGGGCGGTACGCCGGAGCAGTTCGGCCTCGTGCTCGACAAGGGCAGCGCGCTCACCCCCTGTGTCTCGCGGGCCGTGGACGCGCTGCGCGAGGACGGCACGCTCGCGAAGCTCGAGCAGCAGTGGCTGTCGGACGCCGCCGACGCCCCGGTGCTCAAGTGACGCTGAACAAGGCGGAGCCGACGGAGGGTTCCGGCGAGCATGAAGCGCCGGACGGCTACATCCCGTCGCAGCGGCGCCTGGACCGTGAGCGCTACAAGCGCGCCCGCGCCCGGCGTGCCACCGCGATCGGCGCGCTCTCGACCCTCGTCACCGGAGCGGTCCTCTACATGGTGGTCGTCAACGCCCCAGGCTGGCCGCGCACCAAGGAGACCTTCTTCGACTGGGGGTACGCGCGCGAGGCGTTCCCGAAGGTCCTCGAAGGGCTGTGGCTGAACGTCCGGCTGCTGCTGATCTGCGGTGCCGCGGTGCTCGTCCTCGGCATGCTGATCGCCGTCGCGCGTACGCTGCGCGGCCCGGTGTTCTTCCCGCTGCGCGCCCTGGCCGCCGCCTACACGGACTTCTTCCGGGGCCTGCCGCTCATCATCAACCTGATGATCGTGGTCCTCGGCGTCCCGGCGCTGCGGCTCCAGGGGGTGACCGTCGACCCGGTGCTCCTCGGCGGCACCGCACTCACCCTGACGTACTCGGCGTACGTCGCCGAGGTGTTCCGCGCCGGCATCGAGTCCGTGCACCCCTCGCAGCGCGCCGCGGCCCGCTCGCTCGGGCTCAGCAACCGGCAGGCGCTGCGCCACGTGGTGCTGCCCCAGGCGGTACGCCGCCAGGTGCCGCCGCTGCTGAACGACCTGGTGTCGCTGCAGAAGGACACCGGGCTGGTCTCGATCGGCGGTGCG
>KL569183.1:50225-50803 GCA_000715635.1 Streptomyces violaceus
CAGCCTCAACTACACGCCGTACATCGTCGCGGGTCTGGTCTTCGTCGCGCTGACCATCCCCATGACCCGCTTCACGGACTGGGTGACGGCACGCATGGACCGCCGGCGGGCCCAAGGAGGAACCACATGAGCGAGACGCCCGTGCTGCGCATGGAGTCCGTCCGCAAGACCTTCGGCGGCTCGGTCGTCCTGCGGGACGTCGACCTGGAGGTGGCACCGCACACGGTCACCGCGCTGATCGGCGCCTCCGGCTCCGGCAAGTCCACGCTGCTGCGGTGCGCGAACCTGCTGGAGGAGATCGACGACGGGGCGATCTGGCTGGACGACGAGGAGATCACCGACCCGCGCGCCGACCAGGACGCCGTGCGCCGCCGGATCGGCGTGGTCTTCCAGTCGTACAACCTCTTCCCGCACATGACGGTCCTGGAGAACATCACGCTCGCTCCGCGCCGGGTGCACGGCCTGCCCCGCGCCGAGGCCGAGGCACGCGCGCGTGAGCTGCTGGAGCGGCTGGGGCTGGGCGGAAAGGCGGGCGAGTACCCGGACCGGCTGAGCGGCGGCCAGCAGCAGCGGGTGGT
>KL569183.1:50982-53630 GCA_000715635.1 Streptomyces violaceus
GAGATGTGTATAAGAGACAGGCCCCCGGCTGCTTCTGCTGGACGAGATCACCGCCGCCCTCGATCCCGAGCTGGTGGGCGAGGTCCTCACCGTCGTCCGCGACCTGAAGGACGAGGGCATGACCATGGTGCTGGCCACGCACGAGATGGGCTTCGCACGGGAGGTCGCCGACCAGGTGTGCTTCCTGGAGGGCGGCGTGGTGCTGGAACACGGCACCGCCCAGCAGGTCTTCGGGGAACCACGGGAGGAGCGCACACGGCGCTTCCTGCGGCGGATCGTGGAGGCGGGCCGGCTGTAGTCGGGGCGAGGCTGGTGTAAGGGGCGCCCGCCATGGTCGTCGGGGCTTACATTGCGGGCAGGGTCTAGGCGTCCGCCTGTCCCGTCCCCGCCAGCGCCGCGACGCGCTCCACCCCGAACACATAGCCCTGGACTCCGCAGCCCGCGATGACCCCGTCGGCGCGCAGCGAGACGTAGGAGTGATGCCGGAACGACTCGCGCTTGTGGATGTTGGAGATGTGGACCTCCAACACCGGCATGCCGTCACAGGTGTTGAGGGCGTCCAGGATGGCGACGGAGGTGTGCGAATAGGCGCCCGGGTTGATCACGATGCCGCAGTGGTTCAGCCGCGCCTCGTGGATCCAGTCCACCAGCTCGCCCTCGTGGTTGGACTGGCGGAAGTCGACCGTGCCGCCGTGGGCGGCCGCCACCTTGGCGCACAGGCTCTCCACGTCGGCGAGCGTGTCGGAGCCGTAGATCTCCGGCTGACGCTGGCCGAGCAGGTTCAGGTTGGGGCCGTTGAGGATCATGATCGGGGCGTGGGCCAGGGTGCGGGGCACGGTTCCTCCGGTCCGTTCAGGGTCGGGCGGCCCGTGACGGACCGCTGCTCGGACCCGGTTTATCACGGTGCGCCGACAGCCCGCCGGGCCATAGCCTCCCGGCATGACGAGCCTCTCCTACCCGCCCAAGCCGTCGCCCGGTGACCGTATCGCCGTGATCTCCCCCTCCTCCGGCCTGCCGGGGCTCTTCCCGCTCCCCTACGAGCTGGGGCTGGAGCGGCTGCGCAAGGAGTACGGGCTGGATCCGGTCGAGTATCCGGCGACGCGCAAGATGGGCTCCTCGCCCCAGGAACGGGCCGACGACATCCACGCCGCTTTCTCCGACCCGGACATCAAGGCGGTCATCGCGTCGATCGGCGGGGACGACCAGATCACCGTGCTGCCGCTGCTGGACCGGGAGTTGATCCGGGCGAACCCCAAGCCGTTCTTCGGGATGAGCGACAACACGAACCTGCTCGCCTTCCTGCGCAACAGCGGCATCGTCGGCTACCACGGCGGGAGCGTCATGTGCGAGCTGGGCCGTCCTGGTGCCATGCACCCGCAGACCGCCGACTCCCTGAGTGCGGCCCTGTTCACCTCAGGCCCGTACGAGCTGAAGCCCGCCGAGCGGTGGCGTGACGTCGACCGGGACTGGGCTGATCCGGCAACCTTCGATGCTGAGCCGGAGACCCGGCCCGGGACCGGCTGGACCTGGGTCAACGCCGACCGGGTGATCGAGGGCCGCAGTTGGGGCGGCTGCCTGGAGATCCTCGGCTGGCTGCTCATGGCCGACCGCGAGATCGCGCACGACCCGTCCGAGTACGACGGCGGGGTGCTGCTGCTGGAGACCTCGGAGGACATGCCGAGCGCCACGGAGGTCTTCAGCACACTGCGCAACATGGGCGAGCGCGGGCTGCTCCAGCGCTTCCCAGCCCTGTTGATGGGCCGCCCGAAGACCTGGTTCTTCGAGCGGCCCAACACCCGGGAAGAGGCCGCTCGTTACGCGTCCGACCAGCGTGAGGCGGTCCTGCGCGCCATGCGGGCCTACGCTCCGGACACCACGATCGTCTTCGACGTGGACTTCGGCCACACCGATCCGCAACTGGTGATCCCCTACGGGGGCACTGTGCGCGTGGACGGACCGGACCGGCGCATCACGGTCACCTACTGAGGGCCCCGAGCCTCCACGCGCCCCCCCCGTAACCGGCCGTCACTGTGGGTAGTTGACGCGGCATGCACGACGTACGCACCGTAAGGGCACCCTCCATGCCGCGCCTCGCGGCCGCCTCGCTCGCCGGCACGGCCATCGAGTTCTACGACTTCTTCGTCTACGGGACCGCGGCGGCCCTCATCCTCGGGCCGCTGTTCTTCCCGACCTTCTCGCCGGTGGCCGGGACGCTGGCCGCCTTCGCCACCTTCGGCGTGGGCTTCGTGGCGCGGCCGCTCGGGTCGGTGCTGTTCGGGCACATCGGCGACCGGCGCGGACGACGGCCGGTCCTCGTCGCCTCCCTGCTGCTCACCGGCGCCTCCACGGTCGCGGTCGGCTGTGTGCCGACCTACGACACGATCGGCGTGGCCGCTCCCCTGCTGCTCCTGGTGCTGCGCTTCCTGCAGGGCCTGGGGCTCGGCGGGGAGTGGGGCGGGGCGGTGCTGCTGACGGTGGAGCACGCGCCCGCCGCGCGACGCGGGCTGTGGTCGAGCTTCCCGCAGGTCGGGCCCGCCCTGGGGTTCCTGCTCGCCAACGGTGTGGTGCTGGGGCTGTCGACGATGCTCTCCGAGGCGCAGTTCGCCGCGTGGGGGTGGCGGGTGCCGTTCTGGGCGGCGGGGGTGCTG
>KL569183.1:53857-55856 GCA_000715635.1 Streptomyces violaceus
GGCGGTCGTGGGGCTGTGGCTGCGCTCGTCGCTCGCCGAGAGCCCCCGCTTCCTCGAGCTTGACGACCACGCGCGCGTGCCGATCGCCGAGGTCATGCGCGACCACTGGCGCCTCCTCCTGCTGACCGGCGGAGCGCTCGCGATCGGCTACGCGATCTTCTACGCCGTGACGACCTGGTCCCTCGCCTACGGCACCGAACGGCTCGGGGTGAGCCGCAGCGTCATGCTGACCTGCATCATGGGCGCGGTGGTCGTGAAGGGCGCGCTCACACCGCTGGTGGCGATGCTCGGGGACCGCTACGGCCGACGCCCCATGTGCCTGGCCGGGTGCGCGGCAGCCGCCCTGTGGATGTTCCCGATGGTCGCGCTCCTCGCCACCGGCGCGCCGCTGCCGATGTTCCTCGGCTTCCTCGGAGCGATGCTCTCGTTCATCACGATGTTCGCCGTGATCGCCGCGTATCTGCCGGAGCTGTACGAGCCCCGGGTGCGCTGCACCGGCGCCGCCGTCGGCTACAACCTCGGCGGCGTCCTCGGGGGCGCGCTCACGCCGATCGTGGCGACCGCGCTCGCCGAGCAGGGCGGGCGGGTGCCCTGGGGCGTGGCCGCCTATCTGACGGCGATCGCGCTGTTCAGCCTGGGGTGCTTCGCGCTGCTGCCGGAGACACGTCCGGTGCCGGTGGGGGCGGGGACGGGGACGAAGGCAGAGGCGCCTACGGGTTGATCGCCAGCTCCAGGTAAGCCGCGAACAGCACCAGATGGACCCCGCCCTGGAGCGGTGTGGCGCGGCCCGGGACCACCGTCAGGGAAGCCACCACCACGGTCAGGGCGAGCAGCACCATGTGCGTGGCGCCGAGGCCGAGCACCAGCGGGCCGGACAGCCACACGGACGCGAGCGCGACGGCGGGGATGGTCAGGCCGATGCTGGCCATGGCCGAGCCGAGGGCGAGGTTCAGGCTGGTCTGCACGCGATCACGGCGTGCGGAGCGCAGTGCGGCGATGGTCTCCGGGAGCAGGACCAGCAGCGCGATGATCACGCCGACGACGGCCTGGGGCAGTCCTGCGGCCTCCACCCCGGACTCGATGGTGGGCGACACGCCCTTGGCCAGGCCGACCACGCCGATGAGCGCCAGGCCCAGCAGCCCCAGGCTGATCCGGGCGGTACGGGCGGTCGGCGCCGCGGCGTGCTCCTCGGCGGTGATCACGTCGCCCTGCCGGGTGATCGGCAGAAAGTAGTCCCGGTGCCGCACGGTCTGCGTCGCGACGAACAGTCCGTACAAGATCAGTGAGGAGAGCGCCGCGAAGGTCAGCTGGACGGTGGAGAACTCCGGGCCCGGCTTGCTCGTGGTGAACGTCGGCAGGACCAGACTGAGCGTGGCCAGGGTCGCGACGGTCGCGAGTGCGGCGCCGGTGCCCTCGGGGTTGAAGACGGCCGTGCCGTGCCGCAGTGAGGCGACCAGGAGGCACAGGCCGACGATGCCGTTGCAGGTGATCATCACGGCCGCGAAGACCGTGTCGCGGGCCAGTGTCGAGCTCTTGTCCCCGCCGTCGACCATCAGGGTGACGATGAGGGCGACCTCGATGATCGTGACGGCGACGGCGAGGACGAGGGAGCCGAACGGTTCTCCGACCCGGTGCGCCACCACCTCGGCGTGGTGGACGGCGGACAGAACAGCTCCCGCGAGGACCAGGGTCACCAGCGCGACGACCGCGACCGGCAGATCGCGCCCCCAGGTGAGGGCCAGGAGCACGGCCGCGAGCAAGGGCACCAAGGTCGTCCACTGTGCCGTGAGCGGCCTGCGCCGAGCGATCATGCAGTGATCGTCGCAGAGGTGCAGGGGCCCCGCACTCCGATCGCGCGGGGCCCGAGGCGGGGGCTACTTGAGCTCGCTCGCGTCCAGGAGGTCGCAGTTGGTGTAGACCCGCTCGCCGATGCACAGCGCGCCCAGATGCTCCGCCATCCTGCCGGTCTCGGGGTCCTCACTGTTGCGCATGGCTTCCT
>KL569183.1:56077-56621 GCA_000715635.1 Streptomyces violaceus
CTCCGCCATCCTGCCGGTCTCGGGGTCCTCACTGTTGCGCATGGCTTCCTCGAACGAATCGAACTCGATCAGCGCCAGATAGCGGCGGGGGTTGTCGCGGTCCTTCAGGAGGATGCGGTGAGTGGGGCCGCCCGTCCGGTCGGCGAAGCGCCGCTCCGCGTCCTCGAAAATTTGCTCCATCTCGTCCAAGCGCTCGGTCTCGAAGTCGATGATCTGCACGAACTTCATGGCACCTCCAGCCGACCACGGCGCCCCCGGGCCGGGAAAGGCGCTCAGGAAACAAACAAGCACCGGGACCGGCAGTCGGCAATTCGCCGACCACCGGTCCCGGTGATGGTTGTTCCTACGTCTGACGCGGTCAGACGTCGATGCTGTCCTTCGGAGCGCTTCCGCTCTGGCCCTGCGCCGCCTCGGCGGCCGCCTGCTTCTTGGAAGCCCGCAGGCTGGTGATCGTGGTGACGATCAGGACGGCACAGATCACGCCGAGCGATACCGGAATGCTGATCTCGGGGACGTGAACGCCCGACTCGTGCAGCGCGTGCAG
>KL569183.1:56873-57122 GCA_000715635.1 Streptomyces violaceus
CGTGCAGCACCAGCTTCACGCCGATGAAGCCGAGGATGATCGACAGGCCGTAGGAGAGGTGGACCAGCTTCCTCAGCAGGCCGCCGATGAGGAAGTACAGCTGGCGCAGACCCATCAGGGCGAACGCGTTGGCCGTGAAGACGATGTACGGGTCCTGGGTCAGGCCGAAGATCGCGGGGATCGAGTCGAGGGCGAACAGCACGTCGGTGGTGCCGATCGCGAGCATCACGACCAGCATCGGGGTCATGA
>KL569183.1:57360-58835 GCA_000715635.1 Streptomyces violaceus
CGGGGTCATGACCCGCTTGCCGTTCTCCTGGATCCACAGCTTGGTGCCGTGATAGCGGTCGGCGACACCGAAGCGGCGCTCGGCTGCCTTGAGCAGCTTGTTCTCCTCCCAGTCCTCGTCCTCCTCGTCCGCGCGGGCCTCCTGGATGAGCTTCCAGGCGGTCCAGATGAGGAAGGCGCCGAAGATGTAGAAGACCCACGCGAAGCTGGCGAGGATCGCCGCGCCGGCGGCGATGAAGATGGCCCGCAGGACCAGGGCTATGAGGACACCGATCAGGAGAACACGCTGCTGATACTGCGAGGGCACCGCGAACTTCGCCATGATCAGGACGAAGACGAAGAGGTTGTCGACGCTCAGCGACTTCTCGGTGATGAAGCCCGCGAAGAACTCACCGGCGGGCTGGCCGCCGCCGAACACCAGCAGACCGAGCCCGAAGAGCGCGGCCAGCACGATCCAGACAACCGTCCAGATCCCGGCTTCCTTGATCGACACGTCGTGCGGTTTGCGGCCGATGAAGAAATCGACCGCGATCAGGGCGGCGAGGCCCACGATCGTCAGGACCCATAGGGTCACGGAAACATCCACTGCGCCTCCGGCAGTCGTTAACGGCAAATGTCAGCGTCGTCGCTGCCGGAGGTCTCTTCCACCCAAGGATGGGCCGACGCCCCGGGATCTGGCCTGATCCGTATTGACGGGTACGCCGCAGCAGACAGGGAGTACTCCCCTCCGTGCCGTCAACAATACCTCAATCACCAAGAACAGGTAAAGCGCCTGGCAAAAGAAGGACCAAAATCCCTGCTCAGGGGCGCTTTACTAGTACTTGGTGCGGGCAGCCGCGACCCGGGCGAGCACCTGCTGGAGGACCTGGCTGCCGGGCGGCACGAGCGACGGCTCGTACGTCCAGGCATGACCGACCCACGGGTCTGCGAGGTGGTCGTCGGACACCGGTGTCAGTCGCAGCAGCGAACGCCACAGCGGATCGAGCAAAGGCCCATATCCGGAGGACTCGTCACGCTCGGCCACCATCATCAGGTGGACGCCGAAGGCGGGGCCCTCGTCGGCCAGATAGCGGAGCTGGTTCACGGCACGGTCGTCGAAGCCATGCGGGAAGTCGTTGACGATCAGCAGCTGCTGCGAGGTGTCGAAGCCGGGCGGCAGGGAGTCGGCGGCGCCTCCCCGCACCGCCATCTGCACCAGATCGACCCGCTGGGTGAGCCGCCCCAGCACGTCCGCCACCCCTGCGGCGCCGAGCGCGGGCGGAGCCGCGAGCACACCGCTCTGCACGAGAGGTACCAGCGGCTGTGCCCCCGAACCGGCCGGGTCGATGACATGGACGGTGAACTCGCCCGCCGGATAGACGGCGAGCAGCCGGGCCGCGTGCGCGACCGCCGTCTCCATGGCGAGACGCCCCATGGCGTGCGAGTCGGTGAACGAACCGTCGGACGATCCGGAGTGGCCGCTGTCGATCCACAGAC
>KL569183.1:59013-59613 GCA_000715635.1 Streptomyces violaceus
AGCCGGACCAGCATCGGGATGCGGATCCGGTCGGCCTCGGGGAGATGGAGGTCGCCCAGGCGCAGCGCCATGGGGATCTCCATCGGCGGCCGGTAGGCCTGCCACACGGGGTTGTCCCAGCGGGCGTAGGCCGGTGGCAGGGCCGGTTCGACGACGTCGGCCTCTGCGGTGAGCTGGGCGATGTCCCGGTCGAGGGCCTCCCTGGCCTGGGCGACGAGCTGTGCGTGCCGGGCGCGGGCCGCCTCACGGGCGGCGTCACCCTGCCCGCCGATCCGGCTGCGCGGGTCGGACAGGACCTGCTCGAGCTCCTTGTCCATGCGGGACTCGGCGAAGTCGACGGCGCTGCGGTAGGCGGCGGTGGTGCGGGCCAGATCCTCGAACATGCCCCACACCTGGTTGTAGAGCCGCTCCTCCATGGACCAGCCGGTCGCGTCGCCCGCCACGGGCTGGGCGGGCTGCCCGGGCACGGCGGGGGGTGCGGTGGGCGGAGGCGGGGGCGGAGCGGTGTTCTGTCGGTGCGGATGGCTGTAGTCGATCGGGCTGCCCGCGGTGGGCACGGACGGCTGCGTGACGGCGGAAGGGTCCGGTGCCGTGCCGGGG
>KL569183.1:59824-60619 GCA_000715635.1 Streptomyces violaceus
ATGCGGGCTGTCCCGGCACGCCGGGCGGCTGCCCGCCGTACGGGGACGTGGGCGGTACGGGGCCGGGGGCGCCCTGGGGCGCGGTGCCGGCCTGGTCCGGGCCGAGGGCCGGGGTCGCTGTCTGGCGGGAACGGTCGCCGTCCGCGGTGCGCGGCGGGGGCGCCTGGACCGAGCGGGCCAGCCCTTGGGCCACCGCCTCGTCGATGCTGCCCGCGAGCTGCCGGGCCTGGGGCAGGCCCTGGTCGGTGAGGAGTTCGGCGAGGCCGCCCGCATAGCCCTGGCCGACGGCGCGCACCTTCCAGGCGCCCTGCCGGCGATAGAGCTCAAGGGCGACCACGGCCGACTCGGCGTCCAGGCCGGTGAGGGTGTAGCTGGCGATCTCTCCGCCATCGAGGCCGGTGACGGCGACGAACGGGGCGGCGACGGCGCCGAAACGGACCGGGCCCGCCCCGCCGGCGGGCAGGGCGAGCAGGACGCCGACACGGTGGACGGCCTCGGGCAGGGCGTCCAGGTCCACCGCGAGGCGGTGGTCGGCGGCGGCCTGTCGCGAGACCTCGAGACCGGGCTGGGTGGGCGCGCCCGGATGGGCCACCCATTCCACGCCGTGGATCCTGCCGGTCTCGTCGCTGAGCGCGGCCGCGGCCACGATCGGCGTGCCGGCCGAGACCCGGATCTCGAGACGGGCCTGGGAGAGCGGGTGGTTCTGCCCCCGCACCAGCTCGGCCGTCATCGCCTTCGTCCCCCTGTGTCGTTGTGTGGTGTCGTGTGCCGCTCGCCCTGTCTCTTATACACATC
>KL569183.1:60820-60966 GCA_000715635.1 Streptomyces violaceus
CGCGCCATCAGAGATGTGTATAAGAGACAGGTCGGCATGAGGTCCTGGAAGGTACGGCCGTTGGCCGGGTTGCCCAGGGCCGTCATCGACCAGCCCGGGCCCGCGCGGTGCACCTTCGCCATGATCTGGGCCGTGTACTGGCCGCC
>KL569183.1:61205-65994 GCA_000715635.1 Streptomyces violaceus
GCGTGTAGCGGGCGAGCTCCTGGCCGTTGGTCTCGTCGACCAGGCGGCAGAACGCGTTCTGCACCTCCTGGAACGTCTGGCCCGTGAAGGAGTTCACGGTGAAGACGATCTGGTCGATGTGGACCGGGACGCGGGAGAGGTCGACGAGGATGGCCTCGTCGTCGCCGCCCTGGCCGACACCGCCGACGAGGTTGTCACCGGTGTGGCGCACCGAGCCGTCGTCGCTCACCAGGTGGCGGAAGAAGACGACGTCGACCGGCTGCTTGTCCGCGAACAGGACGGCAGAGGCGTCGAGGTCGATCTCTCGCGTGCGCGAGCCGAACAGGCCGCGCCGGGGAGCCGCCTGCCAGCCGAGACCCATCCGCACCGCTGTCAGGCTGCCGCCGTCGTTCTTCTGCAGACTGATGGCCTGACCCTTGGTCATGTTGATGGACACGCGCTGATTCCCCTCTCGAACATCCCCTGTTGCCGCATATTCGCGGTTGACCAGAACCCTACGCAGGGCCACTGACAGCGACGTAGCCCGGTCCGCACTTTGTGTCGGTCTTGCAACACAGCGCGTACGCGGTCCGCTGTCAGGCCAGGCCCGCCTCCTTCATCTGACGCAGTTCCTTCTTCATCTCGGAGACCTCGTCGCGCAGCCGGGCCGCGATCTCGAACTGGAGGTTCGCGGCGGCGGTCCGCATGCGCGTGGTGAGCTCCTCGATCTGCTCGGTGAGCTCGGCGGCGGGGCGGTCGGTCGGTACCGTCTCCTTTGCCTTGCCCTTGCCCTTGGCGGGCTTGGCCCCCTCGGCGGCCTTGCCGCCCAGGGAGGGCACGGGCGCCTTGGCACCCCCGCCGTCCTTGCGCCCCTTGCGGTAACCCGAGCCGAGCAGCTGCTCGGTGTCGACGTCCTCGCGGGCGATCTGGGCGACGATGTCGTTGATCTTCTTGCGGAGGGGCTGGGGGTCGATGCCCTGTTCCGTGTTGTACGCGATCTGCTTCTCCCGGCGCCGGTTGGTCTCGTCGATGGCCTTCTCCATCGCCGGGGTGATCTTGTCGGCATACATGTGGACCTGGCCCGAGACGTTGCGCGCGGCGCGGCCGATGGTCTGGATCAGGGAGGTGCCGGAGCGCAGGAAGCCCTCCTTGTCGGCGTCCAGGATCGCCACCAGGGACACCTCGGGCAGGTCGAGGCCCTCCCTCAGGAGGTTGATGCCGACGAGCACGTCGTACTCGCCGGCGCGCAGCTCACGCAGCAGCTCGACGCGGCGCAGCGTGTCGACGTCGCTGTGCAGATAGCGCACCTGGATGCCCAGCTCCAGGAAGTAGTCCGTGAGGTCCTCGGCCATCTTCTTGGTGAGCGTGGTGACCAGGACGCGCTCGTCCTTGTCGGTGCGCGTCCGGATCTCGTGCACCAGGTCGTCGATCTGGCCCTCGGTGGGCTTGACGACGACCTCCGGGTCGACCAGGCCGGTGGGGCGGATGATCTGCTCGACGACGCCGTCCCCGCGGGAGAGCTCGTACTTTCCGGGGGTCGCCGACAGGTAGACCGTCTGGTCGATGCGCTCCTGGAACTCCTCCCACTTCAGGGGGCGGTTGTCCAGGGCGGAGGGCAGCCGGAAGCCGTGGTCGACGAGGGTGCGCTTGCGGGAGGCGTCGCCCTCGTACATGGCGCCGATCTGGGGCACCGTGACGTGCGACTCGTCGATGACGAGGAGGAAGTCGTCCGGGAAGTAGTCCAGCAGGGTGTTGGGCGGGGAGCCGGGCAGGCGGCCGTCGAAGTGCATCGAGTAGTTCTCGACGCCGGAGCAGGAGCCGATCTGGCGGAGCATCTCGATGTCGTACGTGGTGCGCATCCTGAGGCGCTGGGCCTCCAGCAGCTTGCCCTGCTTCTCCAGTTCCGAGAGGCGCTCGCCCAGCTCCTTCTCGATGTCGTTGACCGCGCGCTCGAGGCGCTCGGGCCCTGCGACGTAATGGGACGCCGGGAAGACGTACAGCTGCTGGTCGTCGCTGATGATCTCGCCGGTGAGCGGATGGAGGGTGGACAGCGCCTCGATCTCGTCGCCGAACATCTCGATGCGGACGGCCAGCTCCTCGTAGACCGGGAAGATCTCGATGGTGTCGCCGCGGACGCGGAAGGTGCCGCGGGTGAAGGCCATGTCGTTGCGCGTGTACTGGATGTCCACGAAGCGGCGCAGCAGCTCGTCCCGGTCGAACTCGTCGCCGACCTTGAGGGGGACCATGCGGTCCACGTACTCCTGCGGCGTACCGAGGCCGTAGATGCAGGAGACCGAGGCCACCACCACGACGTCGCGGCGGGTGAGCAGCGAGTTGGTCGCGGAGTGGCGCAGGCGCTCGACCTCCTCGTTGATCGAGGAGTCCTTCTCGATGTAGGTGTCCGACTGCGGGACGTACGCCTCGGGCTGGTAGTAGTCGTAGTACGAGACGAAGTACTCGACGGCGTTGTTCGGGAGCAGCTCGCGGAACTCGTTCGCCAGCTGGGCGGCCAGCGTCTTGTTCGGCGCCATCACCAGTGTGGGGCGCTGAAGCTTCTCGATCATCCACGCGGTGGTGGCGGACTTGCCGGTGCCGGTCGCGCCGAGCAGGACGACGTCCTTCTCGCCTGCCTGGACGCGCCGGGCGAGATCGGCGATGGCCGTCGGCTGGTCGCCGTTCGGCTGGTAGGGGCTGACGACCTCGAAGGGCGCCACCGTGCGTTCGATCTGGGAAACGGGCCGCATGGAATCCACCGTACGACCCCGCACTGACAACGGGCTCCGATCAGCGCTTCTGCGGGGTTCTGGAGCGGCTGTGCTCCACGGGGCGGCGGGGGCGGAACCGCAGTCGGTGCGCGGAGTGGTGGACGCCGCTGCGGGTGTGGGCGGGGATGCCGGGCTTCTGCTCGAGGGGGGCGGTGGCGGGCTTCCCCATGACCATCAGCGGGTCGAACATCACCACGACACCCGCGAGCAGGAGGAAGGCGAGCGGGCCGATCAGCATGGGCGCGAGCAGGGCCGCGGGCGATTCTCCCGAGGTGGGGGCGGCGGTGCCGTGGAGGTGGACGTCGAGGGCGGCCATGCCGGTGTAGTGCATGCCGCTGACGGCGAGCCCCATGACGAGGCTGGCACCCACACTCCACAGGAAGCCCCTGACCTGGCCGGCCGCCCACAGCGCGGCGGTGGCGGCACACATGGCGATCGCTACGGAGATACCGACGGTGACGGTGTTGTACTCCAGCTTGCCGTCCAGGCGCATGCTGGCCATGCCGAGGTAGTGCATCGACGCGATGCCCAGACCGGTGATGGTGCCTCCGGTGAACAGGGCCGTTCCCCGGGCGCCCTTGTAGCCCACGATGAAGACCCCGATGCCCACCATGACGATCGCCACTGCGAGGCTCGCGAAGGTCATCGCCGTGTCGTAGTGGATCGGGGTCCCACGGACCGTGAACCCCATCATCGCGACGAAGTGCATGGTCCATATGCCGGAGCCGATGGCGGCCGAGCCGAGGGCGAGCCAGCCGGGGCGCCACGACTGGGCGACGAGCATGGATCTGGTGGTGCACCGCAGTCCCAGGGCGCCGCCGAGGCAGGCCATGAGGTAGGCCACCAGGGGTGTGACCAGGCCGTAACTGAATCCGTCGACCGTGCCCTGCATGCGCGGCTGCCCTTCCCGCCCTTTGCGTCCCGGAATTCCTGATGTGCGCCCCCTCCCAGGACCGCACGAGCGGTCAGGGTTGACGCAGAGAGTATGACTCCCACCGGAATGGTCGAACGACTTTCCGGCAAAGAAACACGGCCTTGCCCCAGTTGTGCGGCACCAGTGAGCGCAGTGGGGTCATCTGCGTTCAACCTGTGGCCATCCTGCACCCCTCTCGCGTTGACCCTCTGCTGTCACAGTTGATCTGTCTGTGATGCCACCGAACGCTCACGCGAGGAGTACGCATGCACGCGCGCGCTGTTGCCGCCTCCACCACCGCACTCCTGGGGACCGCCGTTCTCCTCGTCCCCGTCTCCCCAGCCGGGGCCGCCGACGCCGAGGTGGTGCCGCTGGTCATCGCCCACCGGGGCGCTTCCGCGTACGCGCCCGAGAACACGCTGGCCGCCGTGGACAAGGCGGCCGAGCTGGGCATCCCCTGGGTGGAGAACGACGTCCAGCAGACCAGGGACGGAGAGCTCGTCGTCGTCCACGACGACAACCTGCGGCGCACCACCGATGTCGAGGAGGTCTTCCCCGGACGGGCCCCCTGGAAGGTGAAGGACTTCACCGCCGCCGAGATCGCCCGTCTCGACGCGGGCAGTTGGTTCGGCCCCGCCTTCGCGGGCGCGCGCGTGCCGACGCTGGAGCAGTTCGTGGACCGCGTCGAGCGGCACCACCAGAAGCTTCTCCTGGAGATCAAGAACCCGGAGCTGTATCCGGGCATAGAGCGCCAGACGCTCAAGGTCCTGAGCAACGAAGGGTGGCTCGACAAGTCGCATCTGGCGGGCCGGCTGATCGTGCAGAGCTTCAGCGCGGACAGCGTGCGGACGGTGCACGGGCTGAAGCCAGGTGTGAAGACCGGCTTCCTGGGGACGCCGCCGGTGTCGGACCTGTCGGCCTACGCCGGTTTCACCGACCAGATCAACCCGTCGTACGGCTCGCTCTCCACGGCGTACGTCTCCGCCGTCCAGGGGTTCGACGGACCGCACGGCGCGCCCTTGGAGGTCTTCACCTGGACGGTCGACGACGCGGCCACGGCCCGGCGGGTCGCCCGGTACGGCGTCGACGGGATCATCACGAACAAGCCGGATGTGGTGCGGGAGGCCGTGGG
>KL569183.1:66248-72725 GCA_000715635.1 Streptomyces violaceus
CGCCTGCCGGACTTCCCGCGGCGGCGTTGTCAGTGGTGGGTCGTACGGTGGGCGCATGGACAGCCATGGGCAGGTTGAGCAGCGGGTCGTGTGGTGCGTCATCGACAGCGACATCGGTCCGCTGCTGCTGGCCGCGACCCGCGAGGGCCTGGTCAGCGTCGTGTTCCATGCCACGGACGCGGTGCGGGACCGGGCGGTCGAGCGGCTGGCGTCGCGCCTCGGCAGCGGGCCCGTCGAGGCGCCCGGCTCCCCGCTGCTGGCCGAGGCGATACGTCAGGTCGGGGCGTACTTCGCTGGTGAGCGACGCGACTTCGACCTGCCGCTGGACTGGTCGCTGATCTCCGGCTTCAACCGGGAGGTCTTGCGCGAACTGGCCTCGGGCGTGCCGTACGGCACGGTCGTGGGGTATGGCGATCTGGCCGGGCGGGTCGGTCAGCCGAGCGCCGCGCAGGCCGTGGGCATGGCGATGGGCGCCAATCCGCTGCCGGTGGTGGTGCCCTGTCACCGGGTCGTCGAGAGCGGCGGCGGTATCGGCGGTTTCGGGGGCGGCCTGGAGACGAAGCGGAAGCTGCTCGCCCTGGAAGGGGTGCTGCCCGAGCCTCTCTTCTGAGGTCTCGGGCCTGGTCAGTCGTAATGCCGCGCCTCGAAGACGTTGCCGTCCGGGTCCCGGAAGTAGAAGCTGCGGGTCGCCTTGCCCCGGGCTCCGAAAGAGTCGTACGAGAGCTCCGACACCGGTACGGCGCGTTCCTCGAGGCGGCCGAGAAGGGCGTCGAAGTCGCCGCGGGGCAGGGACAGACAGACGTGGTTGACGGGGTGGCCGGCACTGTCGGCGGCGCCGGGCAGCATCCTCATGCGTTCCGCGAAGGTCAGCGGCATGAGGTCGAGGATGGTCTCGTCGTTGACGCGCACGGAGGGGAACGGCACCTGGCCCGCGGCGAACTCGGTGAGCCTGAGCGGCTCCATGCCGACGGCCTTCTCGTAGAAGTCGGCGGCGGCGACCGGGTCGCGCACCCAGAGGACGATGTGGTCGAGACGTGCTGTGTGGTCCGTCATGCCTCCAGGCTCGTGACGTCCTCGACAGCCCGCAAGGGTTTGGCCCGGCGCGCCGCCCGCCAGAGATGAGGGAGGACCGACTGACAGGAGGCAGGCGCGTGGTGCTGGTGATGTCGGAAGAGGTGCGGGCGGCGCTCGAAGCGCGGCAGCCCGTGGTGGCCCTGGAGTCCACGATCATCGCCCACGGGCTGCCGCGGCCGCGCAACCTCCAGGTGGCCTTGGAGCTGGAGACGGCCGTGCGGCAGGAGGGGGCGGTGCCCGCGACCATCGCCGTGCTGGACGGGCGGCCCCATGTCGGACTGGACAAGGAGCAGCTGGAGCGGGTCGCGAACGAGGACGGGATCCGCAAGCTGGGCCACCGCGATCTGCCGCTCGCGGTAGCCGTCGGGGCGAGCGGCGCGACCACGGTGTCGGCTACCGCGCTGCTGGCGGCGCGGGCGGGCGTCCGGGTGTTCGCGACAGGCGGGCTCGGCGGGGTGCACCGGGAATGGACGGTGACGCAGGACGAGTCGGCCGATCTGGGTCTGCTGGCGCGGACGCGGATCACCGTGGTGTGTGCCGGGGTGAAGTCGATCCTGGACGTGCCGGCGACCCTGCAGCGGCTGGAGACGCTGGGTGTCTCGGTGGCCGGTTACGGCACCGACCGGTTCCCGGGCTTCTATCTGTCCGACTCGGGACATCCGGTGGACTGGACGCTGCGGACGCCGGAGCAGGTGGCGGGCGTCATGCGGGCCCAGGACACGCTCGCCGAGCCGGAGTCGGCATTGATCGTCGCCAACCCCGTCCCGGAGGAGGAGCAGCTCGATCCGGAGCTGCACGCGCGCGTGCTCGCGGACGCGCTGCACGCGTGCGAGGAGGAGGGGGTCACCGGCCAGGCGGTCACACCGTTCCTGCTCGACTATCTGGTACGGCACACCGACGGGGCCTCCCTGAGCGCCAACCTGGCGGCGGTCCGCGGCAACGTACGCCTGGCGGCGCGGATCGCGGCGGCCTGGGCCCGGGGGTGACCGGGACCGGGGCCGGTCACCCCACAGGCCGTGAGGAGCGCTCCGTGGAGGGCGCGGCGCTGCTGGTCGTCGGGGACGTCATCACCGATGTCGTCGCGCGGCACCGGGGGCCGCTCGCGGCGGGCACGGACACGGCTGCCTCGATCCGGACCGTGCCGGGCGGGGCAGGAGCCAACGTGGCGTGCTGGGCGGCACACCGGGGTGCGGCGGAGGTACGACTGCTCGGGCGCGTGGGCGCGGATGCGGCCGCCTGGCACGAGCGCGAACTGGCGGCCCACGGCGTATGCCCGCAGCTCGTCGTCGACCCGCGGGCGCCGACCGGCACGGTGATCTGTCTGGTGGACCGGGACGCTTCGGCGGAACGGACGTTCCTCACCGACAGCGGCGCGTCGTTGCGGCTCGAACCCGCCGACTGGTCGGACGCGCTGCTCGACGGGGTGGCCCGGCTGCACCTGTCGGGCTACCTCCTGTTCTCCGAACGGAGTCGCGCCCTGGTGACGGTGGCCCTGAAGGCCGCACGCGCGCGTGGCGTGCCGGTGAGTCTGGACCCGGCGTCGGCCGGGTTCCTCACCGAGCTGGGCGTCGAGCGTTTCCTGGCACTCGTCGAGGGCGTGGACATACTGCTGCCCAGCCGGGACGAGGCGTGCCTGCTGACGGGGCTGGCCGACGCGGCGGACGCGGCGGCCGAGCTGAGCCTGCGCATCCCGCTGGTCGTCGCCAAGCAGGGGCGCGAGGGAGCACTCGTGGCCCGCTCGGGGAAGGTGTGCGCCCGCGTTCCCGCCGTATCGGCGACGCCACGGGACACCACGGGCGCCGGTGATGCCTTCACCGGCACGTTCCTCGGCGCCCTGCTCGCGGGCGCCGGGCCGGAGGAGGCGGCGGCGGAGGGCTGCCGGGCGGGTGCGCGGGCAGTGGAGCGAGTGGGCGGCAGGCCGCCTCTGCCCGGCTGATGCGGAGCAGGCCGCCTCTGCCCGGCTCATGCGGAATAGGCCGCCCTTGCGCGGCTGAAGTCCCACGCCCGTGCCGCTCCCCGGCTACTGCTTGCGTCCCCACGCTGAGATCATCGGTGGCGTCGTGAGGTCGAGCGTGCCGGACGTGACGTTAATGAGGTGCCGCTGGATGTCCTGGTCCGTGGCGAGGCCCGCGGTGACCAGCTGGTCGCGGATCTGGCGGATCGTGGCGGACTCCAGGGCCGCACAGGCCGGTGAGGCGAGGGGGAAGTAGGCGTCGGCGTGGACGCGGGTCAGGCCGGCCTCCCGGAGCAGGCGCGGGAGGGTGCGGCCGCAGGGGAGGTCGGTCCCGCGGTCGGCGAGCAGTTTGCGGAAGCTGTGCCGCAGCCGGTTCGCGAGCTGCTGCTCGGGGCCGTACTCGTCGGGGCAGAGCAGGGGCTGAAGGGCGGGGTCGACGTCCTCGACGAGGAGGCGCCCGCCGGGGCGCAGAGAGCCGGCCATGGACCGCAACGCCCGTTGCCGGTCGGTGACGTGGACGAGGGCGAGGCGGGCGTGCACCAGGTCGAAGCCCTCCCCCGGCGGGTCCTGTGCGCCGAGGTCGTGGACGCGGACCTCGACGGGCGGCCGGGCGCCCCGGGCGAGCCGTGAGGTGTCGGTGTCGGTCGCGACGACGCGTCCGGTCGGGCCGACCCTCTTCGCCAGCCAGGACACGACGGACGGGCCGCCGGCGCCGACCTCCCAGCACCGCCAGCCGGATCCGACGCCGAGTGCTTCGAGATGCCGGAACGTCGTGGGGTCGAAGAGAGCGGCGAAGGCGCTGAAATGCTCTGCCGCCTCGGTCTGCCGGTTGTCGAGGAGGTGCCCATCGGTTCGCGTCATGCGGAGATCATCCCAGTTGTCCGACTTATCCGTAATGGTCGACGCTCCGGTAAGGAGAACCGCACCGCGCCGGCACGCGTCGATGTCTCAGAACAACGGCACCGGCGAGTCGTTCGTCCACAGCCGGGAACAAAGCGGAATGCGTCGTTTCCACAGGCTTACCCGCAGCTCACGTGGGCCTGGCAGACTGGCGCGCCAAGGCGCAGGAACGGCGCGAGGAGTTCACACAAGGAGATCTGGATGTCCATGGCAGGGAATCTGCGGAAGGTCACGAGCCTCGGCGGGGTCGATGGCCTTCGCAAGGTGGCTCGGCTGGCCAGGCGGCGCCCGCGCGTCGACCTGAGTCACCCGGCCCGCTCCCCGCTGGGTTCCTCGGTGGTGAACTGCGTGACGTACCGGGACGGTGTCCGCACCCCCGCGCGCGGGGATCTGGTGGATGTCGTGGAGCGGGTGCGCAAGCGCCGGGAGGGCTTCGTCTGGCTCGGGCTGCACGAGCCGACCGACCAGGAGTTCGCGGGCATCGCCGAGCTCTTCGACCTGCACCCGCTGGCCGTCGAGGACGCCGTCGAGGCCCACCAGCGCCCCAAGCTGGAGCGGTACGGGGAGACGCTCTTCGCGGTGTTCAAGACGGTCTGCTATGTCGAGCACGAGGAACTCACGGCCACCAGCGAGGTGGTGAACACCGGCGAAATCATGGTGTTCGTCGGCGAGGACTTCGTGATCACCGTGCGACACGGCCGGCACGGCTCGCTGGGTCCGCTGCGCGAAGAGCTGGAGTCCGATCCCGGCCAGCTGGCCAAGGGCCCGTCCGCGGTGCTGCACGCGATCGCGGACCACGTGGTCGACGACTACCTGACCGTCACGGACTCGGTGCATGCGGACATCGACCAGGTCGAGACGGATGTCTTCGCGGAGACCGGTGCGCGCGCCGACCCGGGGCGCATCTACCAGCTCAAGCGTGAACTCCTCGAGCTGAAGCGGGCCGTGGTGCCGCTCAGCCGCCCGCTCGAGGATCTCGCCACCCGGCCGATCCGAGCGGTCGACCCTGAGATACAGGCGTACTTCCGCGATGTCTCGGACCATCTGCTGCGGGCGAAGGAGCAGATCGCCGCCTTCGACGAACTGCTCAACTCCATCCTGCAGGCGCACCTCGCGCAGGTCACGGTCGCGCAGAACGAGGACATGCGGAAGATCACGGCGTGGGCCGCGATCATCGCCGTGCCGACGATGGTCTGCGGGGTGTACGGCATGAACTTCGAGCACATGCCGGAGCTGCACTGGCGGTACGGCTACGGCATGGTCATCGGCGTCATATCCGTCGCGTGCGTGACGCTGTACCGGGCGTTCCGGCGCAGCGGCTGGCTCTGACGCGGCCGTGACGCGCGGGGGTGACCTGCGGGCGGGACCTCCGGTTGCCCCGCGGGGTCAGCGTGTGGTGGTGGCGTAGACGCTCTCGGCCCAGGAGGCGATCTGGTCGTCCGCCAGGTGCCGGGCCAGGTCGGCTTCGCTGATCATGCCGACCAGCCGCTTGTCCTGGATCACGGGCAGCCTGCGGATCTGGTGCTCCCGCATCTCGCGGAGCACTTCGCCGACATCGGCGTTCGCGTCGATCCAGCGCGGGGTGCCCTTGGCCATCTCACCCGCGGTGATCCTGGCGGGGTCGTGCCCCATGGCGACGCAGCCGACGACGATGTCGCGGTCGGTGAGGATGCCGCAGAGCCGCTCGTTCTCGTCGCTGATGGGCAGGGCACCGACGTTCAGTTCACGCATGAGCTGGGCGGCGCGGTCGAGGGTTTCGTGCGCGGGGATCCACTGGGCGCCCCGGTGCATGATGTCTCCGGCGGTGGTCATGAAGTACCTCCCGATGCCGGACGGCCGGCGCGGCGCGGGACGCACCGCGAGTCCCGACGCCCTTCATTCTCGCCGCGCCACCGGATGCCCGCACACGGAACCCGTCCGCGCCCGCCCGACGGCGAGCAGCCGCTCAACCGCTCCACGCCGGATGGCGCGGATCGTCGGCCCGTACCAGGACGTCGGCCGTGCCGGCCGGGTCCGTCTCGTGCTCGTAGCGCTCGAACGCCGGGAGGGTCCAATGCTCGTCCTCGGGCGTGCGGCGGCGAAGGGCGCCCGGGGAAAGCAGGACGTGGACGCTCAGATCGAGGGGGAACCAGTGCCGAAGGAGGAAGGGACCATGCAGCAACAGGACGCCACCGGGCGGGAGTTGGGCATAGGGGCTACGTGTGGCGCGGTCTGCGGCCGGGTCCCAGAGGTCCGGCAGGACGCGGCCGTCGCCGCCGACTTCGAGAGGGCCGAACACCTCGCGCCACAGGGCGCCGGTGTCGTACCAGCCGTTGTAATAGGCCTCCACGTCCCGGTGGCCGTACTCCAGTCGCACCGAGGCGGGGCGCAGGAAGCCCTCTGTGCCCACGAGGAGCGACGGGCGGCCGCGGACGCGCAGCGCCTCGGAGACGCGCTGGGCGAGATCCCCGGGGCCGGCGGCCGGGGCGCCGTCGAAGGCGATGCGGGGCCAGGGAGCGCCGTCGGCGGGCTTCAGGTCGAGGAGGCGCTCGGCGAGCAGGTCGCCGAGT
>KL569183.1:72942-73888 GCA_000715635.1 Streptomyces violaceus
GCGGAGCCGGTCCCAGGTGATCGCTTCGAGTCGCACACGGCCCATGATGCGTCAGGCCGGGGCAGGAGCTGTCACGCCCGCGGGCTCCTCGGACGGCGCGGAGGGACAGGCCGCAGGGAGGCGTCGAGATGGCCGGGGTCTGTCGTGGCGGACGTAGTTCGTCCCGTCCTCAGAGGGAATGAACCACGTATGGTCCCCCGCGCGATGCTTCCGCCCCTCACCGGGCTCCTCGTCTTCCAGCCTCTGAAGCGCCGCTACTGCGCCGACTGCCGGCGAGGGCCGCTGCCGCTGCTCGTCCTGGAGGACGGCGCCCCGCGCTGCCTCGACTGTGCCGACCTCGGGCATCTGGTGTTCCTGCCGAGCGGCGACACCGCGCTGACGCGCAGGTCGCGGGAGGAGAGCACGCTGTCGGCGGTGGTCGTGCGGTTCAACCGGCGCAAGAGCCGTTACGAACGGCAGGGCGTTCTGGTCGAGGAGGCGGCGCTGGCGAGGGCCGAGCAGCGGTGTCTCGCGGACGCCGAGGCACGGCGGCGGCGCCGGGTGCGGGACGCGCGGCGGCGGGCGGCTCAGGACGAGCTGTTCGCTCTGACGTTTGCGGCGGAGATACGGCGGCTGTATCCCGGATGCCCCGCCGGCCGGGCGCGCGCCATCGCCGCACACGCCTCGGAGCGGGGCAGCGGGCGGGTGGGCCGCAGTGCGGCAGGACGGGCGCTGACCGAGGGGGCCGTGACCTCGGCGGTCGTGGCGTCCGTGCGGCATCTGGACACGCCGTACGACCGGCTGCTGATGAGCGGGGTGCCGAGACACGAGGCGCGGCGGCGGATCGCGGCGGCGGTGGAGACGGTGCTGAGGGGGTGGACCGAGGCGGGGCTCGGTTCCGCAGGGTGACCCGGCCGGGCGTCGGCGGGCGCCGAGCACGGCCGGCCTGGGGGCGCCTGCTCGGCGG
>KL569183.1:74096-74408 GCA_000715635.1 Streptomyces violaceus
GGCCAGCCGGCCCCGTGCCGTCCGGCGGCCACATGTCGTCCGGTGGACCCGTGTCGTCCGGTGGGCCCGGCTGTTCGGTGGACACGGCCGTTCGGGGGATCGTGGACGTTCGCTTATGGCCCCGCGCGGCTCGGCCATGGTCACTGTGCTCGTACGGGAATTCACTTGTGGTGAGGAAGGGCGCCGGGCAGGATCCCGGCTCGACGGGCGGGAGATGCTGACATGATCGACGGACCGTACTTCGTGCTGACGGTGCTGGGTGTGCTCGGGACCGGTCTGGTGGCTGTCTCTTATACACATCTCTGAGCGGGC
>KL569183.1:74590-76536 GCA_000715635.1 Streptomyces violaceus
GCTTCTCGACCTTCGTCATGCGGGGCCTCGCCACGCTGCCACCCGCGCAGGGGGTCGCCGCGATGAACGCGATCAACGTGGCCGCGGTGACGCCGCCCTTCATGGCCGTGTTCCTCGGGTCGGCGGTGCTGTGCGCGGTGATCGCCGTGGTGACGTTCGTGCTGTGGCCGGAGGAGGGGACGGTGGAGCTGCTGGTGGGCAGCGCGCTGTATCTGTTCGGCTCGTTCGGGCTCACCATGGTCGCGAACGTGCCGCGCAACGACGCGCTGCTCAAGCTGGAGCCGGGCACCTCGGAGGCGGCCGCGTACTGGCCGGGGTATGTGCGCGAGTGGACGATGTGGAACCACGTCCGCACGGCCGCCTCTGCCGGAGCGGCGCTGGCGTACGTGCTGGCGCTCACCTGACGGCCCGCGGCGACAGGCACCGGCCCGGAGGCGGACGTATCGTGGCCGGAGGAGCACCGCCCGACGACGCACGGCCTGTCACACGCGCACGCAAGGAAGACGGCCATGGCCGATCCCAAGGGATTCATGACCACGCCCCGCCAGGACTGGCCGCGGCGGCCGGTAGAGGAGCGGGTGCGGGACTGGGACGAGGTCTACGTCCCCGGGGCGCTGCTGCCGATCATCAGCAAGCAGGCCGATCGCTGCATGGACTGCGGCATCCCCTTCTGCCACGACGCCTGCCCGTTGGGCAACCTGATCCCCGAGTGGAACGACCTGGTGTCGAGGGAGGACTGGCGGGCGGCCGCCGACCGGCTGCACGCCACGAACAATTTCCCGGAGTTCACCGGCCGGTTGTGCCCGGCGCCGTGCGAGGCGGGGTGTGTGCTGGCGATCAACCAGCCGGCCGTCACCATCAAGAACGTCGAGTGCGCGATCGCCGACCGGGCGTGGGAGGAGGGCTTCGCGCCGCCGAGGCCGCCGGAGCGGCTGTCCGGCAAGACGGTCGCGGTGATCGGTTCGGGGCCCACCGGGCTGGCCGCGGCCCAGCAGCTGACCCGGGCCGGGCACACGGTCGCCGTGTACGAGAGGGCCGACCGGCCGGGCGGGCTGATGCGCTACGGCATCCCCGAGTTCAAGATGGAGAAGCACCATCTTGAGCGGCGGCTGGAGCAGATGCTGGCCGAGGGGACCAAGTTCCGTACGTCGACGTCGGTCGGACGGGACATCGGGGCCGATGAGCTTCGGACCCGATACGACGCCGTGGTGCTCGCCACGGGGGCGACCGCGTGGCGCGAACTGACCGTGCCGGGGCGGGAGCTGGCGGGGGTTCACCAGGCTATGGAGTACCTTCCGCTTTCCAACCGGGTGTGCGCGGGCGATCTGGAGGCGTCCCCGTTGTCGGCCGCCGGGAAGCACGTCGTCATCGTCGGCGGCGGCGACACCGGGGCGGACTGCCTGGGCACGGCCGTCCGGGAGGGTGCCGCGTCCGTGACGCAGCTGGACATCTACGCGCTGCCGGAGGCGGAGCGCGACGAGGACGCCGAGCCCTGGCCGACGTATCCGATACGGATCTACCGGCTGTCCGCCGCGCACGAGGAGGCCCGTGATCTGCGGACCGCTCCGGTCGCCGACGCGGACGCGCGGCTGTTCGCGGCGTCCACGCTGCGCTTCGACGGCGACGCGGAGGGGCATGTGCGGTCGCTGCACCTGGTCGAGGTGGACGCGCGGCGCCGCCCGGTGGATGGCACCGGGCGGACGCTCCCCGCCGACCTCGTGCTGCTCGCCCTCGGCTTCTCCGGGCCCGACCGGGAGGACGGGCTCGTCGACCAGCTGGGGCTGGCGATGGAGCCCCGCGGCACCGTCGCGCGTGACGCCGGTTTCGCCACCAACGTGCCCGGCGTGTTCGCCGCGGGTGACGCCGCCCGGGGGCAGTCGCTCATCGTCTGGGCGATCGCCGAGGGGCGGGCCGTGGCGGCCGCGGTCGACCGTCATCTGACGGGC
>KL569183.1:76742-78131 GCA_000715635.1 Streptomyces violaceus
GCCGTCACCGATCGGACCGTACGACCGGCCCATGGTGGTCTAGAAGACGGCCGCTCGGAAGGTGATCACCGCTCATCCGTGCCCGCCACCTTCGCCGTGGACAGCGCCACCCGGTTCCAGGTGTTGATCGTGCAGATCAGGGCGAGGACCTGGGCCAGTTCCCGTTCGTCGAAGAGGGACGCGGCCTGCGCGTAGACATCGTCCGGGACCCCCGCGTCGGCGACGAGGGTGATCGCCTCCGTGAGGGCGAGGGCCGCCTGTTCCCGCTCGGTGAAGAAGCGGCGGGCCTCGCGCCAGACGGCGACCATGTGCAGCCGGTCCTCGCTCTCGCCGGCCTTGCGGGCGTCGTTGGTGTGCATGTGGAGGCAGTACGCGCAGTGGTTGAGGTGCGAGGCACGGATCTGGATCAGTTCGACGAGGGCCGGGTCGAGGCCCTCACGGGCGGCGGCGTCGAAGGCGATGAGGGCCCGGAAGGCCTTCGGGGCGGACTGGGCGAACTCCAGCCGGGCCGTGCCTGTCGAGTGAGCCCGCGTCGTGTTCGTGTTCGTCGTCATGTCCCTCAACCTACGAGCCGCAAAGACCCGCTGTAGGGTGCATTCCCATGGCGGATTCATGGGTCAATTCCGCGGAGCGGATCGGGTCCGATCTGCATCTGGAGCTGTCCGGGCCGGGTGGCCGGCGCACGGCGCTGATCCGGGCGCTGCGCGAGGCCGTACGCGACGGGCGGCTGGCTCCGGGCACGCGGCTGCCGCCGTACCGCTCGCTCGCGGCCGACCTCGGTGTGGCCCGCAACACGGTGGCCGACGCGTACGCGGAACTCGTCGCGGAGGGCTGGCTCACCGCCCGCCAGGGCTCGGGCACCCGGGTGGCGGAGCGGGCCGAGCCGCTGCGTCCCGCCGCTCGTGTGCCCAAGAAGGCACCTCCACGTGCGCGTGGCCCCCGGCACAACCTGCTGCAGGGCACGCCGGACATCTCGGCGTTCCCGCGCGCGCCCTGGCTGGCCTCCTACCGGAGGGCGCTCCAGCAGGCGCCCAACGAGGTGTTCGGCCCGGGCGACCCCGCCGGCCGGGCCGAACTGCGGGAGGCGCTCACGGAGTACCTGGCCCGCGCGCGTGGCGTGCGGACCGAGCCCGGCCGGATCGTGATCTGCTCCGGCTTCGCGCACGCGCTGCGGCTGCTGTTCGGAGGCGGCGTCCTGCGCGGGCCCCTGGCGGTGGAGGCGTACGGGCTCGGATTCCACCGGGAGGTCCTCGCGGGCGCCGGGGTGCGTACCGTGCCGCTCCCCCTCGACGAACACGGCGCCCGGGTCGACCGGTTGGGGCGCGAGCGTGCCGTGCTGCTCACGCCGGCGCACCAGTTCCCGACCTGTCTCTTATACACATCTCTGAG
>KL569183.1:78313-83304 GCA_000715635.1 Streptomyces violaceus
CTGGGCACGCGCGCGTGGCGGGCTGGTTCTGGAGGACGACTACGACGGGGAGTTCCGCTACGACCGCCGGCCGGTCGGCGCCGTCCAGGGGCTCGACCCCGAGCGCGTGATCCACATCGGCTCGGTCAGCAAGAGCCTGTCACCGGCGGTGCGGCTGGGCTGGATGGTGCTCCCTGAGCGGTATGTCGAGGACGTACTCGCCGTGAAGGGCGAGCGCGAGGCGTGGGCGAGCGTCCTCGACCAGTTGAGCCTCGCCGACTTCGTCGTCTCCGGGTCGTACGACCGTCACGTACGGCGGATGCGGCAGCGGTACCGGAGCCGCCGGGACTGGCTCGTCGCGGCGCTCGCCGAGCACGCGCCGCAGGTCGAGGTCACGGGCGTCGCGGCCGGGCTGCACGCGGTGCTGCGGCTGCCGCCCGGCACCGAGGCCTCCGCGGTCAAGGCCGCCGCCTGGCGGGGCATCGCCCTCGACGGCCTTGCCGCGTTCCGGCACCCGGACACGGACATGCCGGTGAGCGACGGCCTCGTCGTGGGATACGCGACTCCCTCGGAGCATGCCTACGGGCCGGCACTGGAGGCACTGTGCGGCGCGCTGCCGCCGCCGTGACCGGCCTGTCGGAAGCCCCTCAAGGCTTACGCGCCACCGCCCCGTATCCCGGAATCACCCCGTCGTCCTGCCCGGGCACCGGCTCGCCCAGCTCGGGGTGCCAGTGGTGGGGCACCTGGACACCGGGTTCGACGAGGTCGAGGCCGTCGAAGAAGCGGGTGAACTCCTCGCGGGAGCGCAGGGCCAGGGTGACGCCGGCGGCGCGGAGCTTCTCGGTCGCCGCCCTGGACTCCTCCGGGGTGAAGTCGGCCGTGGCGTGGGTGACCACCAGGTAGCTGCCGGAGGGCAGTTCGGCGAGCAGGCGGCGGACCAGGTCGTGCCCGCCGTCCTCGTCGGAGACGAAGTGCAGCAGCGCGATCAGCGACAGCGCGACGGGCCGGGTGAGGTCCAGGACCTTCCGCGCGCCCTCCAGGATGGCGTCCGGGTCGCGCACGTCGGCCTGGAGGTACTCGGTGGTGCCCTCGTCCGTGCCGCGCAGCAGGGCCGCCGCGTGGGCCAGCACGATGGGGTCGTTGTCGCAGTAGACGACCCGGGCGTCGGGGGCGATCGCCTGGGCGACCTGGTGGAGGTTGGGCTCGGTCGGTATGCCGGTGCCGATGTCCAGGAACTGCCGTACGCCGTTCTGGGCCAGCCATCGCGTGGCCCGGTGCATGAAGGCGCGGTTGACGCGCGCCATCACCGGCACCCTCGGGTCGAGGGTGAGCATCTGCCGGCCCATCTCCTCGTCGACCGGGTAGTTGTCCTTGCCGCCGAGGTACCAGTCGTACATCCGCGCGGGATGGGGTCTGGTCGTGTCGATCTGGACGGCCGTCGTGGGGTCCTGCCCGGTCATAAGGCACTCCGTAAGGCACAAAGGGTGGTCAGTTCAGCACCAGCGTCAAAAAGTCGAGCATCAGAGAGTCGAGCGTCAGCAAAGGCATTCAGGTCAGGACAGCAGGAAGTCCGCCTTCCCCGCCTTCGCCCCCTCGATGAAGGCCGTCATCTCGTCGGTGGTGTAGATCAGCGCCGGACCGTCGGGGTCGGTGGACTGACGGACGGCGATCCGGCCGTCGGCGAGCTTCATCGCCTCCAGGCAGTTCCCGCCGTTCCCGCCGCTCCACGGTTTGTGCCAGCCTTCGCTGCCCAAGTCACGCGCGGGCATGCCGTTGTAGACCTGTTTGCGCGGCTTGATGCGATCCATTACAGCTCCTTGCGGAGGTCCCGGAGGATCTCCTTCGTGCGATGTGCCGTAGCGGCCTGCGCCGCCATGCGGTCCATGACCTCGAGGTGGGTCGCCACCTCGGTGCGCGCGTCGAGATAGACCGCGCCGGTCAGGTACTCGCTGTAGACCATGTCCGGCAGTTCGGGCATGGCGAATCGGAACAGCACGAACGGCCCGTACGTGCCCGGGTGCGGCCCATTGGCGAACGGGGCGACCTGGAGCGTCACGTTGGGCAGCTTCGTGGCCTCGAGCAGTCTGTCGATCTGGGCACGCATCACCTCCGGGCCGCCGACCGGGCGCCGCAGCGCGGTCTCGTCCATCACGACCCACAGCCGGGGCGCGTCCTCGCGGGTGAGGAGGTCCTGGCGCTGCATGCGCAGGGCGACATGGCGCTCGATGTCGTCGGGCCGGGTCTGGCCGATCGCGCCGGAGCGGAGCACTCCGCGCGCGTAGTCCTCGGTCTGCAACAGGCCGGGGACGAAATGGGGTTCGTAACTGCGGATGACGCCGGCCGCGCCCTCCAGGCTCACGTACATCGAGAACCAGCCGGGCAGGATGTCGTGAAAACGCTGCCACCAACCGGGCTTGTTCGCGTCCTCGGCCAGCTGGACGAAGGCGTCGGCCTCCTCGTCGGAGATTCCGTAGGCCTTCAAAAGCAGTTGCAGGTACGGGATTTTGAGCGCGACCTCGGCCATCTCCATACGACGGACCGTGGCGGGGGCGACGCGGAGGACGCGGGCGGCCTCCTCGCGCTTCATCCCGGCGCGTTCCCGCAGGTCCAACAGGCGTCGGCCGAGGACGACCTGGCCTACCGTCGGCGCGGACCGCGGTTCGCTCACGCTCCACCTCCACGAAGAGTTCTGACGAGCCGGCCACAAAAGAACGCTGACAGCCCGGCGGCGCCATGCGAAGACCCTTTTCGAAGAGCTGATCCGAACTGACGTTTCGAACGAATCTTCGACGATCTCAACTGGCGCCGCGCGGGGTGCTGTTGCGATGCAGTGTGCCACGGCCTTCCAGACCGTCACAGCGCACTCTGCAATTTTCAGAGTGACACTTGCCAAGTGTTCACGGCGAGGCGATAGTGGCAAGCGTGATTCCGTCCGCGCCCTTAGGAACAGACACCGCCGCAGGCCCTCCCGGCCTCGGTACCGCCGGAGTCGGCCCCGTCGGGGCCGCTGCCGAGCGCCGGTTCCGTTTCGAGCTGGCCGCACATCCGGGTTCCCCCGCACAGGCCAGACGCCTGACGCGGGCCCGGCTGGCCGGCTGGTCGGTGTGCGAGGACACGTGCGACAGCGCGGCCCTGGTGGTCTCCGAGCTGGTCACCAACGCCATCGTGCACACGGCGAGCGCACACATAGTGTGCGAGCTGCACGACGGCGACGACCTGGTGCGGATAGCGGTGCGTGACGAGGGCTGCGCCCCTGGCCAGCCCCACGCGGCCGGCCGGACGCGGCCCGAGGAGGAGCACGGGAGGGGACTGCTTCTCGTCGACGCCCTCTGTGAAGCCTGGGGTGCCCATGAGCACGGCCCCGGGCTGCTGGTCTGGGCCGAGCTGCCGCGCACGGCGGACACCCCGTGTGACCCGTCGGAGCCCCGGAACGACCTGGGCTGGGGCGCCCGCCCGAAGCCGGGTCCGTCCGACGACCCGGGCGACGCGGACGGAACCCACGAGGCGCGTCACGCGAGGAGCGCGCCGAAGGTCCCCGCGCAGGGGCGACGCCGAGAGCAGGGGGCGGCATGACGTCCGCGCACGGTGGCCGCGTACTGAACCTGGACAGCCTGGCCCGCCTCCGGCGCGGGCCGCGTACGCCGGGTCCGGCCCTGCGCCTGCCCGTGCCCGACGGCATGACCGCACCGCTCGGCTGCGACGCGGTCGCGGTCCCCGCCCGTCTCGGCCGGCTGGTTATGCCCCGGCTGCCCCGCGCGGGCTGCGTCTACGCCGACGGGATGCACTGGTGGTGGCTGGTGCCGGCCGACTCCGACCACGCTCTGGAATGGCCGGCTCCCGCGCGGTACGCCACTGGCGCGGTCGTCCCGGACGCCCCGGAGATCCCCGAACTGATCCACCGCCCGGACGGCAAGCTTCCGTACACCCCGCCGATACCGCTGTACCTGGCCCTGTGCCGCGTGACGGGGACCGCACCGGCGTGGTCACGGCCGGTCAGCGCGTAGGGCTTGTCGAGCATGACTCAGCCGAGGCGCAGGGCTGTCGGACACGGGCACAGGTCGGGCAGCGGCTGCTTGACGCGCACGGTCAGCGCGTAGGGCCTGGCGAACACCACTCGGTCAGCGCGCAGGACCCACCAAGCACAACCCGGCCGACGCGCAGAGCCAACCATGCATGACTCGCCCGGCGCGTAGGACCTACCGGGCAAATCCCGGTCGAGGCATACGCACCACACCCACGACCCCGCGCCGCCCCACGCCTCCCCCGGTCCGGTCGTGCGCCCGCGCGCATCCGGCGCCCCGGGCTGCGCCCTGCCCGGGCGGGCTCCGCCCCCGCGATAGTGGCCGTTCGTTCACGAGCGGGGCCTGAGCGGGGAGGTCGGTCGACGGTGGGGAAGAAGCGGACCGCGCCGGAGGTGTCCGAGTCGGAGCGGCTGCTCTTCGGCGGGCCGCTGCGCTACGACATGGGCTGGAACCAGCACGCCGACGCGTTCCTGGAGCTGAACTTCCGCGCCATGATCACCCGGTTGCCGTCCCTGTTGTCGTCCAGTCTCCGGCTCGCCCGGCAGGCCGACCGGGGCGCCGCGCGGATCGTGCTGGCCTCCGAGGCGGGCCGGGGCGCGGCCCAGGCGGTGAGCCTGCTCGCGGTCAACAGCGTGCTGGCCCGGCTGATGGGCGGCGGGCCTATCGACGACCGGCTGCGCGGAGCCGTCCCCGCACTGGTCACGGTGGCCCTCGTGATGCTGCTCGCGGCACTGCTGCGGGCCGCGAGCACCTACGCCACCGGCCGCCTGGAGCCCAAGGTGGAGCGGGTGGCGACCGAGCGGTACCTGGAGCGGGCCGCGACCGTGGAACTGGCCGCGATCGAGGACCACGCCTTCCACAAACTGCTGGACACCGCGCAGTACGGCGCCGCCTCCGCCCGCCGGATGATCATGTACGGGACGCGTGTGATCAACGCGATGATCTCGCTGGTCGCGGCGGCCGGTGTGCTGACGGTGCTGCATCCGGCCT
>KL569183.1:83502-84436 GCA_000715635.1 Streptomyces violaceus
TGCCGCTGCTGGTGACGATGACGCTGCCGAGCGCCTGGAGCGCCCTGACCGTGGCCCGGCGGCGCTACGAGTCCTTCCACGCCTGGGTGCAGCACGCCCGCGCGGGCCGGCTGCTGGGCAACCTGCTGATCGAACCCGAGGCGGCCCCCGAGATCCGGGTGCACGGCGTGGGCGCGTTCCTGCTGCGGCACTTCCGTGCGATGTCGGAGACGGCCGAGGCCGAGCAGGCCCGCCTGGCCGGGCTCGCCGCACGCACCGGCCTGATCGCGGCGGCGTGGACGGGCCTGGCGACGGTGGCGACGTACGCGACGCTCGGCGGACTGCTGCTGGCGGGTTCGATGGCTCTGTCGGTGGCGGGTACGGCCGTGATCGCGATCCGGACCGGCTCGCAGAGCCTCGACACGCTCGTGGTGGAGGTCAACGCGCTGCACGAGGAGGCGCTCTTCGTCGGCGACCTGCAACGGCTGTACACGGAGGCGGCGCAGCGCGCGATCCCGGCGGGCGGCCTGGCGCTGCCGGAGGACCCGCGCGAGATCCGTTTCGAGAACGTCACGTTCCGCTACCCGGGCGACTCGGCCCGCCCCGCCCTCGACGACGTGACGCTCGACCTCCCGCTGGGCCGGATCGTGGCGCTGGTCGGCGAGAACGGCTCCGGCAAGACGACCCTGGTCAAGCTGCTCGCCGGGCTGTACACCCCGGAGCGGGGGCGGATCCTGTGGGACGGCGTGGACGCGGCGACCGCCGACCGGCACCGGCTGGCCGAGCGGATCGCGATGGTGGCGCAGGACTTCAAACGGTGGCCGTTCACGGCCCGGGTGAACGTCGCCCTGGGGCGTACGTCGGCGCCCGTGTGCGAGGAGCGGCTGGCCGCGTCGATCGCCGAGGCCGGAGCGGAGACGGTGGTCGCGGACCTGCCGCGCGGGCCCGACACGCC
>KL569183.1:84615-89475 GCA_000715635.1 Streptomyces violaceus
CAGCGGCGGCCACGAACTGTCGGGCGGCCAGTGGCAGCGGCTGGGCATCGCCCGGGCGGCCTACCGCAGAGGCCGCATCCTGATCGTGGACGAGCCGACGGCGGCCCTGGACGCACGGGCCGAGCTGGAGGTGTTCGAGCGGATCCGCGCCCTGGCCGACAGCGGCCAGACGGTCGTGCTGATCACGCACCGGCTGGCGTCCGTACGCCATGCCGACCTGGTGCACGTACTGGACCAGGGCCGGCTCGTGGAGTCCGGGACGCCGGACGAGCTGCTGGCCACCGGCGGGCTCTACGCCGAGCTGTACGCGCTCCAGGCGGAGCAGTTCACCAGGCCACCCACGACGGTCACGCCCCCCACGACGGCTCCGCCGGTCGTGCCGGTCACGAAGGTGCCGGCGCCGAAGGCGGGCTGAGTCACGCCTTCCCGGGCCGTCCGTCAGGCCGTGGCGTCGGCGCTGTCCCCGCTGCGCACGATCACCAGGAACATGTCTGTCGCGAGGTCCATGACAACCTCGGCAGGCAGGCCCTCCAGACGCCGCGCCTGCGCGAACTCCTCCGCCGGCCAGGAGCCACGCGGCCCGCCGGCGGGAAAGCGCTCGAGCACCGTTCGCCCGTTCACCCTGCACCTCCATGTCGCGCTGTACTCGTAGAGTTAAACGCCAACCATGGGGTGAACGGCTCGCGAAGTGACGGTTCTGAGACGTAGTTGACACTCGTTCACCGCCAAGTGTGACCAACCTCTCAGCCTCTTGGCGGATGTGCTCACTTTGCGTATCAGTCGTCGTACTCGTCGTGATAGCGGATGCGCTCGCTTCCCGCAGGCGCCCCAAGAGCCGACGAGCGCCCCTTGGGCTCCTCCCACGCCTCCTGCCTGCCCAGCGCGGTGAGGTCCAGCAGGCTGGTGGTCGAGCCGAGGCCGTCGAGGCCGCGCTCGTACGTCGAGTAGGTGTGGAAGACCCGGTCGCGGTCCCGCAGGAAGCAGCTGAGGCCGGGCCGCTCGACGAGCTCCCCCTCGTATTCGAGCGTCACCTCGAAGTCGCGGTTGAAGCCACTCCCGTACGACGAGCACCAGGGCACCGTCCAGCCCATCCGGGCCTTGAAGGGCAGGATCTTCGGGAAAGGCGCTCGGGAGACGGCCGTGAACGACGTGCCACGGGCCTTGAGATGGGCGAGATGCCCTATTTGATCCAGGAACCCCGAGCAGCTGCGGCAGCCGGCCTCCCACTCGGGCGCGAACATGAAGTGGTAGACGACGAGCTGATGCCGTTCCTCGAACAGGTCGAGCAGGGTGGCCTTGCCGTCCCCGCCCTCGAACACGTACTCCTCGTCGACCTCCACCATGGGCAGTCCGCGCCGCTCGGCGCCCAGCGCGTCCCGCGCGCGGGTGGCGGCCTTCTCCTTGACCAGCAGTTCGGCGCGCGCCTCGCGCCACTGCGTCATCACGCCAACGTACGACGAGGGCGCTATCCGGCGAGGGGTGTCCGGGGCAGTCGGAGCCCCACCCGTTCCCCGGGTCCGTCGAGTTCGTCGAGGACCGCGGCGAGGCGTTCCGTGTGACGGGGGCCGATCCGGCCCGTGTCGTCGAGGTGCACGGCGCAGGCGGTCGTGGTGTCGACGAGGCGTTCGAGGAGGTCGGCCACCTCGTCCGCGCCCTCGGTGTGCCGGGCGAGGGCGGGCAGTTCGTGCGCGGAGAGGGAGATGGCCGTGCGGGCCTCGGCGAGGGTGCGGTAGGCCTCGCGGCGCAGGGTCCAGCGGGTGGCGCGGTGGTCGGAGGGGGTGCCGGAGCCGCCGATGCGCGGGGCGTCGGCCTCGTCGAGGACATGGGTGAGGTAGGCGTACGCGGCTCGGCTCGCCGCCGCGAGCCTGGCGCGCACTCCCCCGCCCCGCTGGCCGGGCATCGGAAGGTGCCCGACGATCAGCACGATCGCGCAGGCCAGCAGCGTTTCGCCGATCCGGCCCGCGGAGGCCTGTGCCTCGCCGCCGACCATGACCAGGGCGAGGACGAGAACGGTGACGACGGCGGTCTGGGCGGCGAAGTGCCGGGTGGCGACGGGTATCAGCGCCCCGCTGAGCGCGACGAGCGCGATGAGCCCTTCCGGCCGGGGCAGGACAACGGCGAACCCGGCGAAGAGGAGAGCGCCGAGGACGGTCCCGGCAGCCCGGTTCAGCACCCGTGAGGCCAGCGGCCCCAGGTCGGGCTTGACGAGGAAGACGGCGGTGGCGGGCAGCCAGTACCAGTGCTCGTGCTCCCCGTACCACTGGGTCTGGTGCAGCGCCTGGGCGACCGCGGAACTGGCCCCGAAGCAGAGGGCGACCCGCAGTCCGTACTCGCGTCCGGCGGTCCCGAAGGCGGCGCGCAGCCGGTCCCTGGCGGTACGGGGCCGGGTGTGCAGATCGCCGCCCCCGCCCTGGTCGAACACCTCGGCGGCCTCCAGGAGGGCGTCGTCGAGGGCACGCAGCGCGGGCGCCGAGCGGGAGGGGGCGGGCAGCGGCCCGGTGTGGGTGTTGTCGCGTACGGCGGCGGCGAGCCGCCGGGGACCTTCGGAAGACCGTTCGGACACGGCCTCTTCGGCCCAGGCCAGCGCGGTGGCGGCCTCGGCGAGGGGCAGCGCGGCGGCGTACTGCGCATGCAGCCGTCGCTCGGTGGAGGAGGAGGCGTACCGCCGCAGCCGGGGCCCGGCGAGCGCGTCCTGGGCGTGGTCGAGGGCGGCGGTGAGCGCGGCACGGCGGCGAATGGCGTCCGGCCCGCCGACGGCGTCGAGGAGCTCGGCGACGGCGTCGTACACGCCGGCCACGGCGGCCCGCTCCCCGTCGAAGCGGAAGTCACCGGCGAGGGAGCCGGGCGTGGGCAGCACGAGCCGGAGCACGAGCAGCCAGCCGGCCCCGGCGAGGAAGGCGAGCGCACGCTCCCACCCCGCCTCGGGCAGGGGCATCCCCGCGCCGATCGCCGCGCCGACGAGCAACTGTGTCCCGGAGGCCGACGCGACGGGCCCCACGGCGCTCATCCCCCCGGCGACGAGCCCGACGACCGTGAGGACCACGGTCAGCACGACCGCACCGGTCTCGTCCCCGGCATACGTCCCGATCACCAGCCCCAGAGCACCGCCCAGCGCGGGCACACCGAGCCGCTTGACCGAGACCCGCCGGCTCCCGGGCCGGTCGTTGATCCCGGCGAGCATGGCGGCGATGGCGGCGACGACGCCGAGCGACGTACGCCCCGTCTCCACGGCCACCAGCAACAACGGCCCGGCGGACAAGGCCCCCCGCGTCACCGCGCTCCAGGGCACCGGCCCCCGCTGAGCGCGCAGGGCGTGCGCGAGCCAGGGCGGCAACGCAAGGGAAAAACGGCGGGACCGGGACACAGGGCTCCTGTCGTCTCATCGAGGGCAGGGGTGAGCCTTCGGGCGACGGTGGCCGGGGCGGGGTGTGGGTGTCCACGGTAAGCGGGGTTCCTGGAGGAAAGGTTTCCGGAACGTGACGGAGTGCGGGAGAGCCGGGTTCTTTATGAACGCAATCGGCGACGACGGTCAGCTCCGCGCCGCCTCCAGGGCCCGGGCGAGGAGTGTCTCCGCGTCGGTGACCGTCCGGGCGAGCGCGCCCGGGTCGTCCGTCAGGCTCCGGACGAGCTCGTCCACGTCACGCAGACCCGCCCGCGCGAGGAGCCCCTTCTCGTTCGTGACCCACTCCCCACGCGCCGCCAGCACCGCGTGCGCGGCCTGTGTCGCGGCGAGGGCGATCGCTCCCGCGACCTGGGTGGTGGCGGCATTCGGGGCGTGGCCGGCCCTGGCGTAGGCGAGGGTGGCGGTGGCCATGCCGTACCAGTGGGCCGGGGCGGTCTCGCGCAGGGCCGGTGGGTAGGTGCCGGGGCGTGGCAGGGTGCCCCGCAGCACCTTGTTGATCGCGAGTTCGGCGACGAGCAGATACGTCGGGATGCCCGCCAGATGGAACATCAGCGGCTCGACGCGGAAGCGGCCTTCCTCGGCCTCTGCGCGCTCGTGTTCGACGACGTCCAGATCGCGGTAGTGGACGTCCACGCGCCTGCCGTCGATCGTCAGCCAGGCACCTCCGTTGAAGACACCGCCACCCCACGCGCCGATCGCCGACACCTCGCCCTCCCAGCCGACCGCGCGGAGATCGGCCGGGTCGAAGCCGCCGCGGTAGTAGACCGCCAGGTCCCAGTCGCTGTCGGGCCGTTCGGTGCCCTGGGCCCGGGAGCCGCCGAGGGTGACGGCCTCGACGGCGGGAAGGGCGGCGAGGCGGTCGGCGGTGGTGTCGAGGAAGGCCTGGTCCGGGAGGGTGGGCACGGGTGCGGCTCCTGGCAGATGGGAGGGTGGAGTCCGGTGCAGCGTACGACCGTCCTTCGGACGGGGTGCAACGAAATTCGCATGCGGCGGCTCGACGGAACCCGCATGATCAGCGGATCCCGCCCCCTCAGATCGGAGCCCTCGTGATCCGCCGCGTCACCGTGCCGACCCTGTTCCCGCCCCCCGCCTACTCCCATGCCTCCGTCGTGGAGGCCGGTACCGAGCTGGCCTTCCTCGCCGGCTCCGTGCCGCTCGACGCCGACGGCAACCTCGTCGGCGCGGGCGACCCGGTGCGTCAGGCCGAGCAGGTGGTCGCCAACCTCGAAGCCCAACTGCACGCGGTGGGCAGCGACCTGCCGCACGTCGTGGCGACCGACGTGTACGTCGTGAGCAGTGAGCCGACCGTGCTGTCCGCCGTCTGGGAGGTCGTCGAGGCGTCCGGGCTCAGTGCGGGCCCGCACTCGTCGACGCTGATCGGCGTGGCGTGCCTCGGGTACACGGGGCAGCTGGTGGAGATTACGGCGACGGCCGTCGTTCCGTAGCAGCAGCCGGCC
>KL569183.1:89715-93624 GCA_000715635.1 Streptomyces violaceus
ACCGACAGCCGACAGCCGACAGCCAGGAGGATCGCCATGTTGATCGAGCACCGCGGGCGGCGCCCCGTGGTCCCCGAGTCCGCGTACGTCGCTCCGACCGCCGTCCTGTGCGGGGCGGTCGTCCTCGGTGAGCGCAGCCGCGTGCTGCACGGGGCCGTGCTCACCGCCGAGGACGGGGAGGTGCGGGTGGGCTCGGACGTCGTCGTGATGGAGAACGCACTGGTGCGGGGGCGGGCCGGGCACCCCGCCGTGATCGGTGACGCCGTGCTCGTCGGCCCGCACGCCCATGTCAACGGGGCGACCCTCGAGGACGAGGTCTTCGTGGCCACCGGCGCCTGCGTCTTCCCGGGGGCCGTCGCGAGCACCGGCTCCGAGCTGCGGATCCACAGCGTGCTGCACGTCAACTCCGTACTGCCGCCCGGCACGGTCCTGCCCATCGGCTGGATCGCGGCGGGAGCACCCCGCGCCCGGCTCTTCGCCCCTGGCGAGCACGACGAACTGTGGCAGATCCAGGAGGCGCTGGACTTCCCCGGCACGGTGTACGGCATCCCGCGCGGCACGTCGATGCGGGAGGTCATGGCCCGCCAGGTGGCGTTCTACGGGGCCCATGGCGACGACGTCGCCCTGGACGGCCCGTCATGAGCTACCGCCGTTCGGGCCTCCCCCACACCCTCCGTTTCGGCAGCGCCTCCGCATAGCTCCCCACCCGGCTCGTCGTCAGCCCCAGTGCCACCAGCGACTCCGCCAGTTTGACCGCCGCGGCGACCCCGTCGACGACCGGCAGGCACAGCTTCTCCCCGACCGCCCGCTGCAACCCGGTCATCCCGGCGCAGCCCAGCACCAGCACCTCCGCCCCGGCCACACAGGCCCGTTCGGCGGCGGCGAGGAACGCCGTCTCGGTGCGCTCGTCGTCGCCGAGGTCGAGCACGTTCAGGCCTGTGCCGACGACCGCGGCGCAGTTCCGCGCCACGCCCGCCGTCTCCAGGCTGTCCTCGATCTGGCCGCACGACCGCTCCAGCGTGGTGACGACGCCGTAGCGGCGGCCCAGCAGGCAGGCGAGATGCGCGGCGGCCTCGGTGATGTCGACGACGGGTACGTCCACCAGCTCCCGCACGCCCTCCCGCCCGTGCTCCCCGAAGCCGGCCATGACCACGGCGTCGTACGACGGCCCGTCGTAGGTCCGCAGCGCGTCCAGGACGGCCGCGGCGGACAGGTAGCTGTCGAGCCAGCCCTCCGCGGACTCGGGCCCCCAGGCGGGGGTCAGTCCCCTCACGGTGGTGCCCGGGCCTGCGGCGGCCCGGGCACCTCGTACGATCTCCTCGGTCATCTCCTGCGTGGTGTTGCAGTTGGTGACGACGATCCGCACGTCTCTCAGACCTCCATGGCAGGGCGCTCGGCGGTGCGTTCGGCAGTGCGTTCGCTGCGGCACAGGGCCGCGTACAGCCCGGCCGCGAGTGCCGTGCCGATGAACCAGGAGTACGGCGCCACATCGCTGAAGGTCTTCACCAGCGCGAGGACGGCGGCGACACCGGCCGCGGGCAGGAACGCCCACAGCGCCTTGGGGTTGACACCCTTGCGGTAGTAGAAACGGGAGCCGGGGGTCGCGTCGAACAGTTCGTCCACGTTCACACGGCCGCGCTTGATCAGGTAGTAGTCGACCATGATCACGCCGAACAGCGGACCCAGGAAGGCCCCGAGGCCGCCGAGGAAGTAGTTCACGACGGTCGGGTTGGAGAAGAGGTTCCAGGGGGTGACGAGCAGGGCCGCGACCGTGCTGATCATGCCGCCCACCTTGAAGGTGATCTTCTGCGGCCAGACGTTGGCGAGGTCGTACGCCGGCGAGACGAAGTTGGCGACGATGTTGACGCCCATGGTGGCGATGGCGAAGGTCAGCGCGCCCACCACGAGCACCCACGTGTTGCCGATCTCGGCGACCAGGTAGGCCGGGTCGGTGATCTCCTTGCCGAAGACCTCGAAGGCACCCGCGGTGACGATGACCGACACGATCACGAAGGCCGTGGAGTTGATGGGCAGGCCCCAGAAGTTGCCGCGCTTGACCGTCTTGTAGTCGGGCGAGAAGCGGGAGAAGTCACAGAAGTTGAGCATCAGCGTGCCGTACGTGGCGAGGACCAGGCCGATCGCGCCGAACCACTGGCGCCACTGCTCGCCCACGGAGACCGGATGCGGGGTCGAGGTGAGCGAGATCGTCCAGCCGGCCTTGGCCAGGATCCACACGGCCAGCGCGATCATCACGAGCCAGATCGCCGGGCCGCAGAAGTCCTGGAACTTGCGGACCGATTCCATGCCCCGGCTGATGATCGCCGCCTGCACCAGCCACAGGGCGATGAAGGAGACCCAGCCGAGTGCGTCGAGCCCCAGGAAGGAGTTGTGCGTCCAGGACTCCAGGCTCGGCCAGGCCGCGAGCAGCATCACGTTGACGGCCACGGAGGCCAGGTAGGTCTGGATGCCGTACCACATGATGGCGATCACGGCCCTGATCAGCGCCGGGATGTTGGCGCCCCAGACACCGAAGGCGATACGGCTGACCACCGGGAAGGGGACGCCGTGGCGCTGCCCGATCTTCCCCATCCAGTTCATGCCGATGTAGATGATCACGAAGCCGACGAGCAGGGACGTGAAGATCTGCCAGACGTTCATGCCGAGGAAGAGCAGTCCGGCGGCGAAGGTGTAGTTGCCGAGGTTGTGGACGTCGGACATCCACATGGCGAAGAGGTCGAAGACCTTCCAGTTGCGCTTCCTCGCGGGCGCGAGGTCTTCGTTGGTGAGCCGGGGATCGGGGACGAACGCTGGGGTGCCGGTGGTCGCGGCACGGTCGGCGAGGGACACGGGGGCCTCCATGAGCAAGGGGACGACGGAGGGCTGCTCGATGGCAACTGTTCGGTGGGGACTGCTCAGCGGGCGGGCGTTTGGTATACCAAACTGCGCTCATGGTCTCCCCGTCAACCGTTCTGACCGATGTCGCTGTTGTTAACGCTCCGTAAAAGACCCCTCGCCTCGGCGAAGATGGACTGCATGACGAAGATCGAACCCCTGGGCGCAGTGCGCGAACGCGTCACCTCCGAGCTGCGGCAGGAGATCATCGCGGGCAGCCTCCGCCCCGGCGACCGCCTGGTCGAACGCGAGCTCGCGGAGCGCCTCGGCGTCTCGCGCGTTCCGGTCCGGGAGGCGATCCGGGCACTCGTCGCCGAGGGCTTCGTCCACTTCGAGACCCCGCGCCGTACGGTCGTACGCCGCCTCACCCCGACCGACGTCAAGGAACTGTTCGAACTGCGCGAGGCACTCGAGGTCTACGCCGCCGGACTCGCCGCCTCCCGCGCGACCCCGGAGGACCTGGCCGAGGTCCAGGGACTCCTCGACCGCGCCGCCGCCGCGACCGAGGCCGAGGACGCCGAGGTGATCACGGACGTCAACAGCCGCCTGCACGACCGCATCGTGGCGATGGCGGGCAACAGCCTGCTGACCGAGGCCCTGGAACCGGTCGCCGGCCGGCTGCGTTGGATGACCCGGCGCAACGAGGAGTGGCCCCAGCTCCTCGTCGAGCACCGCGAGTTGTACGAGGCGATCGCCTCGGGCGACCCGGACCGGGCCCGCGCGCACGCGCTCACGCACGTACGGACCAACTACAGCTCCACGGTGCGGCACCTGTTCGGGGACGAGGCCTCCTAGCTCATCCGTCCGACGGCAGCCCCGCCGCCTCCGCGGCCGTCCGCAGTACGTCGCGCAGCATCGCGGGGGTGAGCCGGCCGGTGAAGGTGTTGCGCTGGCTGACGTGGAAGCAGCCGAAGAGCTCCAAGCCGTCGAGGACGTAACGGGCCCCATGGGCGAAGGCGGGGCGTGGCCGGGGCACGGACCAGCCCGCCTCGGCGAACGCCGGCAGGGCGGCCTGCC
>KL569183.1:93874-95667 GCA_000715635.1 Streptomyces violaceus
CGTCGGACGCAGCAGCCCCAGTTCCCGCACGAGCCAGGGACGGCACGTGTCCCGCTCCTCGGGAGTGGGCTTGTTGGCGGGCGGGGCGCAGTGCACGGGCGAGGTGACGCGCACGCCGTACAGCTCCAGGCCGTCGTGGGCGTGCACGGCCGTCGGCTGGGAGGCGAGGCCGACGTCGTACAGCGCCTCGTACAGGACGTCCCCGGAACGGTCGCCGGTGAACATCCGCCCGGTGCGGTTGCCGCCGTGGGCGGCGGGGGCGAGCCCTACGATCAGCAGCCGGGCGTCCGCCGGCCCGAACCCGGGCACCGGCCGGCCCCAGTACGTCCAGTCCGCGTAGGCGGCTCGCTTGGCCCGGGCCACCTCCTCACGCCAGGAGACCAGCCGCGGGCAGGCCCGGCAGTCCGCGATGCGCCGGTCGAGGAGAGGAAGGCCGCTGGCGTCCATCACTCCACGGTAGGCGCGGGTGGGGGTCGCGGCCGTCCCGGGGTCCGGGGCCATGATCCGCGGGGCCGTCCGGCTAGGCCGGTGCGCCGGACTCTGACGCAGGCGCCTGCGAGGCCCGTTCGCCGCCGCGGCGGATCCAGAGCAGGGCTCCGGACAGCAGCACGGCACTCGTCAGCAGCCAGGGCAGGGGGCCCGGCCGCAGTGCCCCGGCGGCCAGGCCGGTGAGCGCGCCGACCAATTGCTGGGCGAGAGACTGGACGGACAGGGCGGTGGCACGGCCCTCGCTGGAGACGCGTCGGTGCAGCAGTTCGTTCTCGTTCGGGCCCGCCGCGCCGAGACCGAGGTAGATCAGACAGAAGCCGACGACCGCGAGGGTCGTGGCCACCGGGTGTACGGCGGACGCGGTGACACCGAGCAGGAGCAGGCCGCTCGCCCCGGCCCCGAGGCTGACCAGCACGGCCCGCTCGCCGCTGCCCGCGACCCGGGCGGCGAACGGGGCGAGGTGGCTGCCGACACCGGAGCAGACGAAACCCGCGCAGGCGAGCACGGCGTAGACCAGCGCCCCGGACCCCGTCGCCCCGGTCAGCGCGACGGTACGGCCCGGTATGAGCAGTTCGATGACGGCCAAGGCACTTCCGGCGGCCGCGGCGCTGAGAATGACCCGACGGACCAACGCGTCCCGTCCGCCCAGCCGCAGCCCGCCCAGGACAGTGACCGGCACGCCGCGCAGCACGGAACGCAGGGTTGCCGGCGGTCGCGGCGGCTCCCGCAGGACAGCCAGCACATAGCAGACGAACACGACTCTGACCGCGGCTCCGAGCAGCACGGGAACGGCCAAGGGCGGCACCGCCCCGGACGTCGCCTCGCGCAGCCCGGCACCGAGGTCGGGTCCGATGCCGAGCAGCCAGGGCAGGGCTCCGCCGAGCAAAAGGCCGACCGCGAGCGCGGCGGAGGTCGCGGATCCACCCCGGGCCAGGCCCGTCCGCAGCTCGGCGTCGGGGCCGGCCACCTCCTGCACGGTGTCGACGTACCAGGCCTCGGCGGTACCGCTGGCCAAGGCCCGGGCCACGCCCATGAGCACCATGCCGGCGGTGAGCACCCAGGCGGTGGTGCCGAGGCCGGCCAGGAGCGCGGCGACGAGGTTGAGCACACCGGACATGGCCAGGACCGGCCGGCGCCCGAGGACATCGGAGAGCCCGCCGGTGGGCAGCTCCAGCGCGGCCACGGTCAGTGAGTGAGCGGCGAAGAGGCCCGCCACCGCGGCGAGGGACATCCCGCGCTCGCTGAACAGGAGGACCATCGAGGCCATACCGAGGCCCGGCGGCAGCCATAAGAGCGCGCAGACG
>KL569183.1:95886-96538 GCA_000715635.1 Streptomyces violaceus
AGCCATAAGAGCGCGCAGACGGTGACGTAACGGCGGCGAGCGGTCCGTAGCCCGGGCACCTCGGCAACGAGGTGCGTCATGAGGTGCCCTCCCCGTGGGCCCCGCCCTCACGGCTGTGCAGGTCTGCGTCCTCACGGCCTTGCTGGTCCGCGCCCTCACGGCCCTGCTGGTCTACGCCCTCACGGTCCTGCGGGGCGAGCGGCAGGCCGGCGGTGAGGAGCACCACGTGTTCGGCGCTCGGGTCGTCCGCGTCCCGGGCGGTCAGTTCCTCCAGCTTCCCGGCGATCGTTTCCCACAGCTCGGTGAGCGACCCGGCCGTCAGCCGGGGCATGAGGTCGCTGATCCCGGACGCCTCCACCCACTCCTGGCCGAGTCGCCCGCCGGCCATGTCCGCCTCGTGCCGGGCGAGGGACGACTCCAGGTGCTCCAACTGCCGCCGCCGCGCCAGGCTGACGAAGGCCCGGCCCGCCTCGGAGGACTCCATCGCCTCGTTGCTCCAGGACGTCACGGTGTGCAGCGCCCGCCAGCGCCGCTCCCGCCCGTCACGATGCTCGGCCTCGGCGATGAAGGCGTACTTCGCCAGCACCCGCAGGTGGTAACTGGCCGACGCCGACGACTCCCCCGTCCGCGCGGCGAGCTCACTGGCCGTGGC
>KL569183.1:96740-97061 GCA_000715635.1 Streptomyces violaceus
CCTGCCGCAGCAGCCCGAGCAGCCGAATACGCAGGGGGTGAGTGAGGGCCTTCAGGGCGGCGGTGTCGTGCTCAGGGTCGAGTACGCGGTTGTGCTCGTCGCTGTCCATGCCGGGAGGGTAGGCCGCCGCGACCATTCAGCAAAAGACATTTTGCAAAACTTGTTTTGCAGATGCCGTCGGAGGGGGGAATTCCCCGCCCGATCGGACCACTCGGAGGACTAAGGTCGGGGACATGGCTTCACAAGGTGCGGCGAAGAACTCCGGCAGCGGAGAGGCGAAGGCCCTCGACCCGAAGGTCGACTGTCTCTTATACACATCTC
>KL569183.1:97219-101611 GCA_000715635.1 Streptomyces violaceus
ATCAGAGATGTGTATAAGAGACAGGCGAGACCGTCCGCGTCGACAGCTGGATCTGGTCCGTACGACTCGTCAAGACCCGTTCCATGGGAGCAACCGCCTGCCGCGGCGGGCACGTCCGCGTCAACGGCGACCGCGTGAAACCCGCACACGCCGTACGCGTCGGCGACGAGGTACGCCTGCGGCACGAGGGCCGGGAGCGAGTCGTCATCGTCACTCGGCTGATCCGCAAGCGGGTCGGCGCCCCCGTGGCCGCCCAGTGCTACATCGACAACTCCCCACCGCCTCCGCCCCGCGAGGCCGTCGCCCCGGCCGGCATCCGCGACCGCGGCGCGGGCCGCCCGACGAAGCGGGACCGCCGCGAAATGGAACGCCTGCGGGGACTGACCGGCCCCGGGGACGGCGATGGTCTCGGCAGCGACATCGGCAAGAACATCGGTAAACCCACGCCGTGAGCAGACCGTCCCGACGGACACGGAGCCGATGGACACGGCCCCAAAGGATCCGGTCCCGAAGGACCAACTCCCTCTGCAACGAGACCCGATGGGCCGCTCCCGACGTACACACCGAGCCGCAGAGCAGGGCAGTCGCCCTGGCCCAGACCCCGGAAGAGCCCGGCCCGGCCCGGCAGCTGACGCCCCCACCACGCGTCGGCGCCCGGGACGAGCCCCTCGGCCCACCCGGACGCCGCCGGCGTCGCACGCGACACGGTGTCGACCGCTCACGCCCGTCGCCGCAACAGCCGCATCAGATCCGCGTTGTGCCCCCGCCGCGCCCAGGCGATGAGGGCGAGCGGCACGATCAGGATGAGCGGCGTCGCCGCGTACTGCCCGTCGAACACGGCTACCTGCACGACGAACGCGCCCACCATCAACGCGCTCAGCGCCATCGCCGCCACCGACTGGAGCGCCGGGATCAACAGGGCGACCGCTCCGGCCAGTTCGAGCGCCCCGATGGTGTACATCCCCGCGCTGCCCCAGCCGAGCTTCTCGAAGGACTCGGCGGCAGACGGGTGCGCGATCAGCTTGGGCAGGGCGCTCGGAATCGCGTAGAAGAGGGCGAGCAGCACCTGCAGACCGCGCAGGGCGATCCGGGCGCGCCGCCCGCGAGCGGTCGCGGACTCGGCGACGACGACGCCGGCAGGAGCGGAGGCGGCGGTGAGGGGAGCGGTGGTCTCGGACATGAAGGTCTCCTGTGGGAAGCGGTCCGTGGTGGTGTCGAAGAGGTAGACCGCCGCTCGCCCGCGAACTCATCGCCGCCCAGCGGAATTTCTGTCCTTCCGGCTCGACTTCACCCCGAAGCCCGCACGGCCCTCACCCATATCCCGTCCTCCGTCAGATACCGGTCCACCTTCAGGCCCGCCTCCTCCAGCGCCTCCTCGAACTGGTCCCTGGTCAGCGGTCGTGCCCGGAACGTCTGCGTCCAGACCGCGTCCGGGAACTCGTACTCCGCGCGCACCGAGTTGACCCCGTCGCCGACCGGCTCCGCCGACACGATCCGCACGGTGAAGCCGCTGGGGTCCACGCGCTCGCGCGGCACGTTCGTGTGGTAGTCTGCGCCCTCCCGCTGGATCAGCACGCTGCCGTCCTCCGCGACATGCCGCACACAGGTGCGCAGTAGGCCCTGCCGCACCTCGACGTCACCCGCGTGCACGAGGAACGACGCGAGCAGCACCACGTCGAACGTCTCGCCCAGGTCCAGGTCCTCGATCGGGCTGCATATCGTCCGCGCCCCGCGCACGCGCTCCAGCATCTCGGCGGACTCGTCCACCGCTGTGACCGTGAATCCGCGCTCCAGCAGTCCATGGGTCATGCGACCGACCCCGCTGCCCAGCTCCAGGATGCGGGCGCCCCTGGGCACCGCTGCGGCGATGATGTCCGGTTCGTCCCCGACGGGCAGTCGCGAGTAGAACTCCACCGCGCAGCCGTCCGGGGTGATGGCCCCGGGTCCTGTCCCCTCGTACCCCTCACGCATTTTCATCTCCATGACGGTCCAACGGGCCACGTCCGCACGCCAGTTCCTGTCCTGGCCGCCTTCACCCGACCGGGTGAACGATGTCCCGCACGGTCCGCACCTTGGGCCCTGCACGGGACCGGAAACCGTCCCGCACGAGCCCCGGCTCCCCCTGGTGGTCCGCATCGCCGGCGAAGAGTACGTTGCAATCAGGAGTGGAGATCGCGATGCGTACAGGCAGTGAACCGGCGACTGCGCGCAGTGCCCTGCGGGCGCGCTTCTGGCTGAGTGTGTGGGGGCTGGTCTGGGCGCTCTTCGGGACGGTCGCGTTCACGCTCGCCGGGCGGCCAGGCTGGGCCATCGCCTGCGGTGTGCTGCTGCTGATCGTCACGATCGACCTGGCCGTCGTCCTCAGGCACATCCGCCAGGGCCCGCACTGGCAGCCGGGCCCCGACGTCCCGCCCTACCGGCCACCCGAGGACCACCCCTGAGGCAGACGGGGACGGCCGCTCACGAGTCGAAGGGCCTTCTGGAACTGCGGGTTCGGGTCCAGCGCGGCCGCCAGGCGGAAATGGCGCTTCGCCTGGTCGGGACGGTTCTGCCGCTCATAGGTCCGGGCGAGCGCGTAGTGCGCGAACGCGTTGTCCGGCTCGCGCTCCAGGACGATCGAGAATTCGAGCTCCGCCGGCCGCAACTGCGCCGCGGCGAAGAAGGCCCTCGCGCGCAGCAGTCGCGCGGCGGTGTTCTCCGGGTGCGCGGCGATGACTCCGTCGAGCAGCTTCACCGCGCCCCGCGGGTCCCGCGCGGCGAGCAGGTGCTCGGCGGCGCGGAAGTCGATGACGTGCGTCTCCGGGGTACGTCCGGTGGAACCGCTGGTCTCGGGCACGGCAGAGTCCTTCCCTCACTGGAAAGGTTCAACGCCCCCTCGGGGTGCCGCTATTCCTGAGGCGCCGGTCCGCCCTGAGGGTCCGGCCGGGACGCGTGGGACCTGCGTGCCAGCTCGGCCCACACCTCCTTCACGCGGCGCTCCAGTTCCTCCAGCGGGACGTCGTTGTCGATGACGACGTCCGCGATCTCCCGGCGCTGCTCGCGCGTCGCCTGGGCGGCCATCCGCGCGTGTGCGTCCTCCTCGGTTATGCCACGCAGTCGTACGAGCCGGTCGAGTTGGGTCTCGCGGGTCGCGTCGACGACGATGACGAGGTCGTACAGCGGTGCGAGGCCGTTCTCCGTGAGGAGCGGGACGTCGTGGACGACGACCGCGTCCTCGGCGGCGGCTTCCTCCAGCTCGCGGGAGCGGGCGCCCACCAGCGGGTGCACGATCGAGTTGAGGGTGGCGAGTCTCGCCGCGTCGGCGAAGACGATGGAGCCCAGCTTGGGGCGGTCGAGGCTGCCGTCGCGGGCGAGCACCTGCTCGCCGAATGCCTCCACGACCGCGGCGAGACCCGGGGTCCCCGGCGCGACGACCTCCCGCGCGATACGGTCCGCGTCGATCAGCACGGCCCCGCATGCGACGAGCAGCCGTGACACCTCGCTCTTGCCGGCGCCGATGCCGCCGGTCAGGCCAACCTTCAACATGCCTGGAAGCCTAGACGCTCCGCTGGGGGGAGGGCTGAGGAGGCGGTGTGGAAGTGCGGGCCGTCCTGGGCTGGGCGCGCAGTTCCCCGCGCCCCTTTCGGGGCGCGTCCCTGAGGGACACGCGCCCCGGTCAGGTGTCGCCCTCTCGCTCCGCCAGGAAGCGTTCGAACTCCTTGCCGATCTCGTCGGCCGACGGGATGTCCACCGGCTCGGCGAGCATGTTGCCGCGGGTCTCGGCGCCCGCGACGGCGTCGTACTGGTGCTCCAGGCCCTCGACGAGGGCGGTGAGGTCGTCGTCGCCCTCACGGATCTGCCGGTCGATCTCCGTCTGGGTGCGGTGGGCGTCGGAGCGCAGGGCGTGGGCGATACCGGGCAGCACCAGTCCGGTCGCCGCCGTGATGGCCTCCAGGACCGTCAGGGCCGCGTCCGGGTACGGGGAGCGGGCGATGTAGTGCGGGACATGGGCGGCGACACCGAGGACGTCGTGTCCGGCCTGGAGCAGGCGGTACTCGATGAGGGACTCGGCGCTGCCGGGGACCTGCGCCTCCTCGAACGGGCTGCGGTGGCCCGGGACCAGGTCGGTGCGGTTGCCGTGCGGGGTGAGGCCGACGGGCCGGGTGTGCGGGACGCCCATGGGGATGCCGTGGAAGTTCACGGACAGGCGGACGCCGAGCCGCTCCACGATCTGCTTCACGGCCGCGGCGAAGCGCTCCCACTCCACGTCGGGCTCGGGGCCGGACAGCAGCAGGAACGGCGCTCCGGTGGCGTCCTGCACGAGCCGCACCTCGATGGCGGGCTCCTCGTAGTCGCTCCAGCGGTCGCGCTTGAACGTCAGCAGCGGACGGCGGGCTCGGTAGTCCACGAGCC
>KL569183.1:101768-104611 GCA_000715635.1 Streptomyces violaceus
CGGTAGTCCACGAGCCGGTCGTGGTCGAAGCGGGCGACGACCTGGTGGGGCAGCGAGTCGAGCAGCCGGTCGACGATCTGGTCGCCCGCCTCCCCCGCGTCGATGTATCCGTCGAAGTGGTAGAGCATGACAAGACCGGCCGACTCCTGGGCGAGCGCCATGTCGACGACAGCCAGGCCCTTCGGCTCCCATGCGTACAAACCCTGCGGATCAAGCACAGTGACCGCTCCTCCTCGTGTTCATACTGCACAACACCCTTGCGGGGGCGGGCATTCCCGAGGAGGGGACTTTTGATCTTGCCGGGATGGACAGCCCCTCAAGGGGCGCGGGGAACTGCGCGACAAGCCCCCACCGGGCCGGCAGCCGACACCCGAGCGCCGCTCCGGAGCAGCACTGAGGGGCCGCACCTCGAAAGGTACGGCCCCTCAGTCAGGAGCTACAGCTCAGTGGGCGTTCAGCTCTGCCCACCCGCAAGCTTCTCGCGAAGCGCGGCAAGCGCCTCGTCCGAGGCCAGCGCACCGGAGTTGTCCGAGCCCTCGGAGGAGTACGAACCGCCACCGCCGCCACCGCTCGCGGCCGGAGCCGCACCCGCGGCGTCGCCGCCCTCGGCCGCAGCAGCGGCGTCGGCCTCGCGGGACTTGATGACCTGGGCCTGGTGCTGCTCGAAGCGCGTCTGCGCCTCGGCGTACTGGCCCTCCCACGCCTCGCGCTGGGTCTCGTAGCCCTCGAGCCAGTCGTTGGTCTCGGGGTCGAAGCCCTCGGGGTAGATGTAGTTGCCCTGGTCGTCGTAGGACGCGGCCATGCCGTACAGGGTCGGGTCGAACTCGACCGTGGACGGGTCGGCACCGAAGGCCTCGTTGGCCTGCTTCAGCGAGAGGCTGATGCGACGGCGCTCGAGGTCGATGTCGATGACCTTGACGAAGATCTCGTCGTTGACCTGGACGACCTGCTCCGGGATCTCCACGTGGCGCTCGGCCAGCTCGGAGATGTGGACCAGACCCTCGATGCCCTCGTCCACGCGGACGAACGCACCGAACGGAACCAGCTTCGTGACCTTGCCGGGCACGACCTGACCGATCTGGTGGGTCCGGGCGAACTGCTGCCACGGGTCTTCCTGCGTCGCCTTCAGCGACAGGGAGACACGCTCGCGGTCCATGTCGACGTCGAGAACCTCGACGGTGACTTCCTGGCCGACCTCGACAACCTCGGACGGGTGGTCGATGTGCTTCCAGGAGAGCTCGGAGACGTGAACCAGACCGTCGACGCCACCCAGGTCCACGAAGGCACCGAAGTTGACGATCGAGGAGACGACGCCGGAACGGACCTGACCCTTCTGGAGGGTCGTGAGGAACGTCTGGCGGACCTCGGACTGGGTCTGCTCCAGCCAGGCACGGCGGGACAGGACCACGTTGTTGCGGTTCTTGTCCAGCTCGATGATCTTGGCCTCGAGCTCCTTGCCCACGTAGGGCTGGAGGTCGCGGACGCGGCGCATCTCGACCAGGGAAGCCGGGAGGAAGCCACGGAGGCCGATGTCGAGGATGAGACCACCCTTGACGACCTCGATGACGGTACCGGTGACGATCCCGTCCTCTTCCTTGATCTTCTCGATGGTGCCCCAGGCACGCTCGTACTGGGCGCGCTTCTTCGAGAGGATCAGGCGGCCTTCCTTGTCCTCCTTCTGGAGAACAAGGGCTTCGATCTCGTCACCGACGGCGACGACCTCGTTGGGGTCGACGTCGTGCTTGATCGAGAGCTCGCGGCTCGGGATAACGCCTTCGGTCTTGTAACCGATGTCGAGCAGGACCTCGTCCCGGTCGACCTTCACGATGACGCCGTCGACGATGTCGCCGTCGTTGAAGTACTTGATCGTCTCGTCGATCGCGGCGAGGAAGGCTTCCTCGTTACCGATGTCGTTGACCGCAACCTGCGGGGTCGTTGCGGTGGTCTCGGTGCTGCTCGTCATGTGGGAAAGGGCTCCGGTACGGACATTGAAGTCGTAGGTACTGCTACGCCGGAGCCCGTTTCGCTCTGCAGAAGGCCGGACAGCCAAGGAAGCGCCACAGAAAAACGGTGGCGCCTCGACAACCGAGGGGACATACATACAGATGCGAGCGCAACCTGCTACGTCTGAGGTACGCAGGCTCGCAGCGCAACTTGTAGCATACGGGGGCAGCCGGGCAGGGTCAATGCGCGAAGCCGCCCACCCGGGGCGCATCGCCGCATAACCGGCACAAGTCCTGTCCTCCGAGGCCACGCGGGCCGTACTGGGCCCCTTCGTGAAGCCACCGGAACAGGCTGGACGGAAGAGTATGACGAGGGAGCCGATCATCCAAGAGCCCGAAGCGTCCGAACCCGAGGCGACCCGGCGTGCCGCCGATGTCGCGGAGAGCTCCCGCGCCAATCGTGGCTGGTGGGACCGCAACGCGGACGAGTACCAGGTCGAGCACGGCACGTTCCTCGGCGACGACCGATTCGTGTGGGGGCCCGAGGGCCTCGACGAGGTGGAGGCCGAGCTGCTCGGCCCGCCGGAGGATCTGAAGGGCAAGGACGTCCTGGAGATCGGCGCGGGCGCGGCGCAGTGCTCGCGCTGGCTGGTCGGCCAGGGTGCCCGGCCGGTCGCCCTGGACATCTCGCACCGGCAGTTGCAGCACGCGCTGCGCATCGGCGGACCGGTCCCCCTGGTGTGCGCCGACGCCGGTGCGCTGCCCTTCGCGGACGGCTCGTTCGACCTGGTCTGCTCGGCGTACGGGGCGCTGCCCTTCGTGGCAGATCCGCGCCTGGTCCTGCGGGAGGTGCGCCGGGTGCTGCGGCCCGGGGGACGGCTCGTCTTCTCGGTGACGCAG
>KL569183.1:104822-105269 GCA_000715635.1 Streptomyces violaceus
CGTCTTCTCGGTGACGCATCCGATCCGCTGGGCCTTCCCGGACGAGCCGGGGCCTGAGGGGCTGTCGGTGTCGGGGTCGTACTTCGACCGCACGCCCTATGTCGAGCAGGACGAGGAGGGCCGCGCGGTCTACGTCGAGCACCACCGGACGCTCGGCGACCGGGTCCGGGACGTCGCGGCGTCGGGCTTCCGCCTGGTGGACCTGGTGGAGCCGGAGTGGCCGGCCTGGAACACGTCCGAATGGGGCGGGTGGTCGCCGCTGCGCGGGAACCTGATCCCGGGTACGGCGATCTTCGTGTGCGTACGAGACTGAGTGCGTGATCCGTTACGACGCTCTGGACGCGCTGCCCGTACGTGGTGCCCTGCCCGCCCTCGACGACGCTCTGGAGGGGCACGGAACCGCCGTCCTCGTGGCGCCGCCCGGCACCGGCAAGACGACCCTGGTGC
>KL569183.1:105466-106813 GCA_000715635.1 Streptomyces violaceus
TGATCGTGGCCGAGCCGCGGCGGATCGCGGCCCGGGCGGCGGCGCGGCGGATGGCGTGGCTGCTGGGCGAGAGGCCCGGCGGGAGCGTCGGCTACACCGTGCGCGGGGAACGGGTCGTCGGGCGGCACACGCGCGTGGAGGTCGTCACGACCGGTGTGCTGGTGCAGCGTTTGCAGCGGGACCAGGAGCTGGCCGGTGTCGACGTGGTGGTGCTCGACGAGTGCCACGAGCGCCATCTGGACGCTGACACGGCGGCGGCGTTCCTGTGGGACGTGCGGCAGACCTTGCGGCCCGAGCTGCGGCTGGTGGCCGCCTCGGCGACGACCGACGCGCAGGGGTGGGCCGCGCTGCTGGGCGACGCGCCGGTGGTGGAGGCCCAGGGGGCGGCGTATCCGGTGGAGGTGGTGTGGGTGCCGCCGGTGCGGCCCGTACGGCCGCCGCACGGGATGCGTGTCGATCCGGCGCTGCTGACGCATGTGGTCTCGGTGGTGCGGCGGGCGCTGGCCGAGCGGGACGGGGACGTGCTGTGTTTTCTGCCGGGCGTGGGCGAGATCGCCCGGGTGGCCGGGCAGCTCGGGGATCTCGCAGGGCCTGGGGACGTCGATGTGCTGCAGGTGCACGGGCGGGCGCCGGCCGCCGTGCAGGACGCGGTGCTGGCCCCCGGTGAACGGCGGCGGGTCGTGCTGGCCACGTCCGTGGCGGAGTCGTCGTTGACGGTGCCGGGTGTGCGGGTCGTCGTGGACTCGGGGCTGGCGCGCGAGCCGCGGGTCGACCACGCGCGCGGGCTGAGCGCGCTGACGACGGTACGGGCGTCGCAGGCGGCAGGGCGGCAGCGGGCGGGGCGGGCCGGGCGTGAGGCGCCGGGGGCGGTGTACCGCTGCTGGACGGAGGCCGAGGATGCGCGGCTGCCGCGATTTCCTTCGCCGGAGATCAAGGTGGCCGACCTGACGGCGTTCGCGCTTCAGGTGGCGTGCTGGGGGGATCCTGACGCGTCCGGGCTGGCGTTGCTGGATGCGCCGCCCTCCGGGGGGATGGCGGCGGCGCGGGGTGTTCTGACGGCAATCGGGGCGGTTGACTCCGTCGGGCGGGCCACGGAGCGGGGTGTTTCGCTGGGGCGGTTGGGGGTGCATCCCCGGCTGGGCAGGGCCTTGGTCGATTCGGTGCCGTTCGTTGGCAGTGAGCGGGCTGCGGAGGTTGTCGCGCTGTTGAGTGAGGAGGCGCCGCGAGCGTACGGGGATGATCTCGCTGCTGCTTTGCGAGGGGCTCGGCGTGGGGGTGACGCCTATGCCTCGCGGTGGCGTAGCGAAGTTCGGCGGCTGCGGGCCGTCGTTACCGGCGTTTCCCACC
>KL569184.1:0-2724 GCA_000715635.1 Streptomyces violaceus
GCCCTGGCCGGCCGGGCCTCACTCGGCGCCGCCGCAGCGGCCGCGCTGCTGGCCACCGACGAGGCGGAGGCGAAGCGCCATCTGCAGGCCCTGACCCGCGCGGGTCTGATCGACCACGTCCGGGGCGACCGCTACCGGCTGCACGACCTGGTCCGCGCCTTCGCCCAGGCCCGGCTCCTCGACGAGGAGGAGCCCGCCGAGCGTACGGCGGCGCAGGAGCGGCTGATCGTGAACTACGCCGAGCTGGCCGACTCGGTACTGCGCATGGTCGACGGCAACATGTCGACCCGCACGAACCGCTTCAGCCCGTACGGCTTCACCTCCCTCGACGAGGCGCTGCGCTGGCTGGACGACGAGTCGAGCTTCATCACGGCGGCGCTGCGGCACGCCGAGGGCGTGGACCAGGCGGCGGTGCTGAACCTCCTGGGCGCCCTGTGCGACTACTGCCTGCTGCGCGGCGACCTCTACCGGCTGGGCGAGATCAGCGAGCTGGCGCAGGCGGTGGACGAGGGCCTGCTGGTCCGCTCGGTGCAGTGGCGCACCGGCATCGCGGCGCGGCAGCTCGGCGAACTCGACAAGGCCCGCACCACCCTGGCCTCGGTCGTCGACCTCTACCGGGAGGCCCACCACGACGCGGGTGCCGCCCGTGCCCTGTGCTCCCTCGGCATCACCCTGCACCACCAGGGCAACCTGACGGAGGCCTCGGCGAAGCTCCGCGAGGCCCTGGCCCTGCAGTCCTCCCCCGAGCTGGCGACGGACCGGGCGTGGACGATGCACGCCCTGGCGGCGGTGGAGCGGGACCGCGCCCGGGTGGCGGAGGCGCTGGAGCTGCTGACCGAGTCCCTGGTCCTGCACCGCGCCGGCGAGTCCGTGCACGGCCAGGCGTGGGCCCACTTCCAGCTCGGCCAGCTGGGTCTGCGCATGGGCGACGTCCCGCGCGCCGAGTCGGAGCTGCGCGCGGCCCTCGAGCTGTACGGCCGTACCCGCGACGCCCGCGGCGAGGCCTGGGCCCTGACCCAGCTGGCCCGGGCCCTGCTGGTCGCCGGTGACGCGTCCCCGGCCGTGGAGGAACTGCGCGGCGCGGCGGCCCGGCACCGCGACAACGAGGACGCGCGGGGCGAGGCGTGGACCCTCTACTACCTGGGCCAGGCCTTGGAGGAGACGGGCAACCTGGACCAGGCGGTCCGCGAACTCGAACGCTCCCGCACGATGTTCTCCCGTATGCGCGACGTCTACGGCCTGGCCTGCGCCCGCCACCACTCGGCGCGCGTCACCCGCGATCAGCGCGCGGCCCAGACGGGTTCCTTGAGGAACTCGGGCTTCGCCCGCCAGCTCCTCGTCGACGCCCGCGCCGACTTCCAGCGCATCGGCGTCGCCCACGGCGAGGCGTGGACCTGCCTGGAACTGGCGGTCGTGGACGCGGGCAACGCCCGCACCCAGCAGGCGCTCGCCCTGTGCGAGGAGGCGACCGGCCTCTTCACGTCGTACGGCGACCGCCGGGGCGAGGACTGGGCCCGCTTCCTGCGCTGCACCCTCCTGCCGTACGCGGCCCCGGGCGGCGCGGAGGTGGGCACGGCCGTGGCCCAGGAGGAACTGGCCCAGCTGTCCCGCGCGAGCCACGCTCTGCGGGACGAGAAACTCGACGAATACATCGACGCCTGGGCGCTGATGCTGGAACGGGGAGTGAGCCTGGAGGCCGGGTGGCAGGCCTGGGGGCTGGGGATGACACCCAGCCGGCATGCGCGGGAGGTGATGGGGGTGGCCGTGGAGTCGAAGGCTTAGGGGACACCGCGGAGATCCATCAGAAGCCCCCGGGGCGCGCGGGGCACCCGTCGGCGGCGGACGGCCACCGACGGGTCTCGCCCCCGGGAAGGGGCGTCAGCCTTGCTTCTTGCCCTGGCCGGAGGCCTCCGCGTCCGCGGGCTCCGCCTCCGCCTGGTCGGCCTCGGGGTCCGGGACCTGGGTGAAGTCGACCCGGTTCATGTGCCGGTTCATGGACTTCATCAGGGCCCAGACCGCCAGGGCCATCGCCGCGAAGACGATGAAGCCGAGGACGCCGGGGGTGACCTTGTCCTCGTCGACCTCCTTGGCGAAGGAGACGAGGTGCGTCATTGCCAGGCTTGCGCTTGCGCTCATGTCAGGCATTGTCGCGGACGCCCGCGAAGAGGTCGTCCTCGGGGAGGGAGGTATCGGCGAGGGACTTCGCCAGCTCGTACTCCTCCGTCGGCCAGACCTCCTTCTGGATGTCCATCGGCACCCGGAACCAGCCCCCGTCCGGGTCGATCTGCGTGGCGTGCGCGATCAGCGCCTTGTCGCGGATCTCGAAGAAGTCGGCGCACGGGACGTGCGTGGTGAGCGTGCGCTGCTTCATGCCGAACTCTTCCCAGCGCTTGAGCCAGTCCCCGTAGGGCGACTCCATGCCCCGATCCAGCAGCGCCTGGTGCAGCGCCTCGGTGCGGGGGCGGTTGAAGCCCTGGTTGTAGTACATCTTCAGCGGCTGGTACGCCGGGCCGTACTCGTCCTCCGGGTACTTCTCGGTGTCCGCCGCCCCCTCGAACGCGACCATCGAGATCTTGTGGGTCATGATGTGGTCGGGGTGCGGATAGCCGCCGTTCTCGTCGTAGGTGGTGATCACCTGGGGGCGGAAGGCGCGGATCTTCCGCACCAGCTCACCGGCCGCCACGTCGACGTCCTCCAGGGCGAAGCAGCCCTCCGGCAGCGGCG
>KL569184.1:2940-6707 GCA_000715635.1 Streptomyces violaceus
CCCTCGGGCAGCCCCGAGTCGACGAAGCCGAGCCACTCCTGCTTGACCCCGAGGATCTCCCGGGCCTCGTCCATCTCCTTCTTGCGTACCTCGTGGATGTGCTCCTCGATGTACTTGTCGCCCTGAAGCTTGGGATTGAGGATGGAGCCGCGCTCTCCGCCCGTGCAGGTCACGACCAGCACGTCCACCCCCTCGGACACGTACTTCGCCATGGTCGCCGCGCCCTTGCTCGACTCGTCGTCGGGGTGCGCGTGAACGGCCATCAGTCGCAACTGGTCAGTCAAGACTCAATCCTCAGTAAGTCGGCGCCCTCGGTGCGTCGGCGCAATCAGCGGCTTCTATAGTGACCGAACCGGGGGGCGAATAATTCCGGGACCGGGCCACGGGGCCTCTTCCGGGCCCTTCGCCCCGGCCCTGTCTGGAGGACGATCATGAGTACGGCGAGCACGCGACTGCCCGAGGGCCGTTACGGCCGTACCTCGGACGCGCGCGCCGACCGCAAGCTCAAGATCATCGGGGCCGTCCTCGCGGTGGCACTGCTGGGCCTGGTCGGCTGGTTCGGCTACCACTACGTCGTCCAGAACGAGATCAGCGCCGAAGTGATCACCTTCGATCCCGGCAAGGAATCCGTGAAGGTGCATCTGGAGGTCCGCAAGGACGCCGGTGCCACCGGCTACTGCACCGTGCGCTCACAGGCCGAGGACGGTTCCGTGGTGGGCCGGGCCGAAGTGCGCTTCGACGGGGACGCCACCGTCATCGACAAGGTCTTCACGCTGCGCACGACCTCGCCGGGGACGACGGCCGAGCTGCAGGGCTGCCAGGCCGACTGAGGCCGCACGGACGTCACCTGCAATACGTAGCACCTGACCTGCGTTGACGTGAATCTGGTGGCTTATGTCCTCCCCCTTCTGCTCCTGAATTGTTAGGCTCGTGGTTTCGCCCATCCGTGAAGGAACATTCTTCTGGGTAGGGCGATGCTTTGTATTCCCAGTACCTACGAGGAGCACCTGTGACCCAGACCAGCGAGAACGTCACCTGGCTGACCCAGGAGGCGTACAACAAGCTCAAGGCTGAGCTTGCGCACCTTACTGGTCCCGCGCGGGCGGAGATCTCCGCGAAGATCGCCGCCGCGCGCGAGGAGGGCGACCTGCGTGAGAACGGCGGGTACCACGCGGCCAAGGAGGAACAGGGCAAGCAGGAACTGCGTGTGCGCCAGCTCACTCAGCTCCTCGAGAGCGCGAAGGTCGGCGAGGCGCCCGCGGCGGACGGTGCGGTGGCGCCCGGCATGGTCGTCACGATCGCGTTCGACGGCGACGAGGACGACACGCTGACGTTCCTGCTCGCCTCACGCGAATACGCGAGCTCCGACATCGAGACGTACTCGCCGCAGTCCCCGCTGGGCAGCGGCGTGATCGGCCACAAGGTCGGCGAGGACGCCGAGTACGAGCTGCCGAACGGCAAGAAGGCCTCGGTGAAGATCATCAAGGCCGATCCGTACGACGGCTGAACCAACCGAGCCTTGACCTGCCCCCGGCGTCGCTGCGGCGCCGGGGGCATTGTCATGCCGTCGCGGAGCGGTACTTGCGCACCGCCAGCGTCCGGAAGACGACCAGGATGAGGACCGAGTAGATCAGCGAGGCCCACACGGGGTGCTGCATGGGCCAGGCGTCCGACGGCGACTGGCCCGGGTTGGCGAACAGCACCCGGCAGGCCTGGACCATGGCGCTGAAGGGGTTCCACTCGGCGATGTGGCGCAGCCATGGGGTCATGTGGCTGGTGTCCACGAACGCGTTCGAGATGAACGTGACCGGGAAGAGCCAGATGAGCCCGCTGGACGTGGCCGCCTCGGGGGTTCTGACGGACATGCCGATCAGGGCGCCGATCCAGGTGAACGCGTAACCGAGCAGGAGCAGCAGGCCGAAGGCCCCGAGCACCTTGCCGGCGTTCGTGCTGCCGTCCGACCCGACGCGCCAGCCCACCAGGAGGGCGACCACCGCGAGCACCACCAGGGTCAGGGCCGTCTGCACCGAGTCGGCGAGGGTGCGCCCGGTGAGCACCGCGCCGCGTGCCATGGGCAGGGAGCGGAAGCGGTCGATGAGGCCCTTGTGCATGTCGTCGGCGATGCCCGCGCCGGAGCTGGCCGTGGCGAACGTGACGGTCTGCGCGAAGATGCCGGACATCAGGAAGTTCTTGTAGTCGACGGCGCTGGTACTGCTGCCGATCTGCATGGAACCGCCGAATACATAAGTGAACAGCACCACGAACATGATGGGCTGGATCAGCCCATAGATGATCATCTCGGGAATACGAGACATTCTGATCAAATTGCGTTTCGCAACGACCATCGAGTCCCGGATCGACTGGCTGACCGGGTTCGCGGCCGGCGCGACCCGCACGGTGTTGGTGACGGCGCTCACTTGGCTGCCTCCTTGTCGATCTCTTCGTCGCTCGCCTCGTCCTTGACCTCGGCCACGTGTCCCGTCAGGGACAGGAAGACGTCGTCGAGGGTCGGCCGCCGCAGGCCGATGTCGTCGATCTCGATGCCGCGGGTGTCCAGTTCGCGGATGACCTCGGCGAGGAGCTTGGCGCCGCCGGTGACGGGCGCGGTCAGCTTGCGCATGTGCTCCTCGACCGTGGTCTCGCCCTTGCCGAAGCCGGCGAGGACCTCGACGGCGGCCTGGATGTGCTCGCGCTCGTGCACCACGACCTCGACGCGCTCGCCGCCGGTGCGGGCCTTGAGCTGGTCGGAGGTGCCCTGGGCGATGACCCGGCCCTGGTCGACCACCGCGATGTCGTGTGCCAGGTGGTCGGCCTCCTCCAGGTACTGGGTGGTCAGCAGCAGTGTCGTACCGCCGGAGACCAGTTGCTTGATGACCTCCCACAACTGCTGGCGGTTGCGGGGGTCGAGGCCGGTCGTCGGCTCGTCCATGAACATCACGGGCGGCGAGACGACCAGGGCCGCCGCGAGGTCGAGCCGGCGGCGCATGCCTCCGGAGTAGGTCTTGGTGGGCCGGTCGGCGGCGTCCGTGAGGTGGAACTGCTCCAGCAGCTCGACCGCGCGCTCCTTCGCCGCCTTCGCCCTCATCTGGTAGAGCTGGCCGACCATCTGCAGGTTCTCACGGCCGGTCAGGTATTCGTCGACGGCCGCGAACTGGCCGGACAGGCCGATCGAGCGGCGGACGGCGTCGGGGTGCTTGAGCACGTCGATGCCCGCGACGACCGCCCTTCCTCTGTCGGGTCGCAGCAGGGTGGTCAGGCAGCGGACGGTGGTCGTCTTGCCCGCGCCGTTCGGCCCGAGCAGGCCGAGGACCGTGCCCTCGGGCACGTCGAGGTCGACGCCGTCCAAGGCCTTGACGTCACCGAAGGTCTTGACGAGACCTTCGGCATAGATGGCGCCTGGCATATGAGTCTCCACGTCTTCGGGGATCACCGGACAGGTAGCTGATGCTTCGCACGAACACACCATAACGCGATGTATCGCGTATCACAATAGGTTTTTCCGATGTCACTTTCCGTGAGAAAAGGGATCTTGGACGGCCCCGGCGCCGGCTCAGTTCATGACCGTGTAGCCCGCCACGCGGAGCGCCTGGCCGACCTCGGCGCAGTGCGCCGGGCCCTTCGTCTCCAGGTGCAGCTCGACCTCCGCCTCCGTGAGCCCGAGCCGTGGGTTGGTTCGTACATGGCTCACATCGAGGACGTTAGCGTCCACCACTGACAACACGCCCAGAAGTGTGGCGAGAGCGCCGGGACGGTCCGTCAGCCGCAGC
>KL569184.1:6926-9094 GCA_000715635.1 Streptomyces violaceus
GCCGCAGCCGGACCGCCAGGTGGCGGCCCTGCGCGGCCATGCCGTGCCGCAGCACCCGCTCCATCAGCACCGGGTCGACGTTGCCGCCCGACAGCACCGCGACGACCGGCCCCTCGAACGCGCCGGGCTCGCTCAGCAGCGCCGCGACCGGGCTGGCCCCGGCCGGCTCCACGACCAGCTTGGCCCGCTCCAGGCACAGCAGCAGCGCGGCGGACAGCTCGTCCTCGCTGACCGTGCGCACCTCGTCGACCAGCTCGCCGACGATCCCGAACGGCACGTCGCCGGGACGCCCGACCTTGATGCCATCGGCCATCGTCGCCGGGTTCTCGACCGTCACGGGCCGCTTGGCCGCCAGGGAGGGCGGGTAGGCCGCCGCGCCCTCCGCCTGGACGCCCACGATCCTGAGGTCCGGCCGCAGGGCCTTCACCGCCACCGCGATCCCGGCGGCGAGACCGCCCCCGCCGATGCCGACGACGATCGTGCGCGCCTCGGGGCACTGCTCGAGGATCTCCAGGCCCACCGTGCCCTGGCCCGCGATGATGTCGGGGTGGTCGAAGGGGTGGATGAACACCGCGCCCGTCTCGGCCGCGTACTCCTGCGCGGCGGCCAGCGTCTCGTCGACCACCTGGCCGTGCAGCCGCACCTCGGCCCCGTAGTCCCGGGTGGCGCTGACCTTGGGCAGCGGGGCGCCCTTCGGCATGAACACCGTGGAGCGCACACCGAGCAGTGAGGACGCCAGGGCGACGCCCTGCGCGTGGTTTCCGGCGCTCGCGGCGACGACACCGGCGGCGCGTTCCTCGGGCAGCAGACCGGCGATGCGGACGTACGCGCCGCGCAGCTTGAACGAACCGGTCCGCTGGAGGTTCTCGCACTTGAGATGCACCGGCGCGCCGACCATCTGGGACAGGTGCCTGCTGCCTTCCATCGCGGTCACCCGCGCCACCCCCGAGAGCATCTTCTGTGCGCCGCGCACATCGTCGAGGGTGACGGGTCGCAAGGAGTCAGCCGTGCTGTAGCTCATGACACCAGCATCGCAGTTCACAGGCGGGAACGACGGTTGTGACCAACCTCCGAGACCCGCTTTGCGAAGCGCCGGTACGACCCGCCCCCCGGCCGCGTACCCTGTCCCCCAATCAGCCAGCCCTCCACGAAGTGAGCCCCCGGCGATGCCCACAACACCTGAAATGTCGATGGACATGACGACCGTCGGTGACACCGGTCTTCTCGACACGCTGCAGCACGAGGTGGCACTGTTCGCCCGCCGTGCCGAACAGACCCGGCTCGGCGGAGTCGGACAGGTGCGCAACTCCATGGACCGCGCCGCGTACCTGCTGCTCAACCGTCTCGACAAGGAAGGCCCGATGGGCGTCAAGGCGCTCGCCGCGAGCATGGGGATCGACTCCTCGACGGTCACCCGGCAGGTGGCTCCGCTGGTCGACACCGGCCTGGTCAAGCGCACCTCGCACCCCGAGGACGGACGCGCGGTGGTGCTCCAGCTGTCCCCGCGCGGGCAGGCCCGGCTGGAGGAAGTGCGCTCGTCCAGGCGGCAGTTGATGGCCGAACTGACCGAGGACTGGGAGCCGGACGAGCGCGAGGCGTTCTGCTCGCTCCTCACGCGCTTCAACAGCGCGCTGTCCGCCCGGATGGCGGTGCCGGGGGTACCGGGGCCGGAGGCGCAGTCGCCGTCCTGAGCACCGCACGACAGGGGCTCCTGAGGGGCCCGTACGGCAGGAAAGAGGGAGTTCCACGCGTGCGTGGCGCCGCCCCGGCCGTGCGCGGCTCTTGACCTCGGGGCCGACCCTGGCCTGATATGAGACCGGGTCCTGTCGTACGCGGCCGTCGCGTCCGTACGCGGCCGGGCCCGCATCCTCAGGGTCGCCGGCGGGCGGGAGGCGCGATGCGACAACGGCATGCGTCCCGGGCGACCCGTCGGGAGCGGGAGTTCGAGGCGTTCGTCGCGGGCGCGGCGGGGCGGCTGCTGCACGCCGCCACCCTGCTCACCGCGGAAGCCCCGGACGACAATCCCCGCGCCCGGCGTCTGCTGACCCTGTCCTTGGCGCACACGTACGCGTGCTGGGACCGGCTGCGCGGCGAGGATCCGTACGACCGCACCCGCCAGTACCTCGCCACCCGCTTCGCGCGCGGCACCTGGCACCACTACGGCGGGC
>KL569184.1:9327-9727 GCA_000715635.1 Streptomyces violaceus
CCCGCCTGCACCCCGCCGGCCCGCTGGCGCCGCTCACCCCGCAGGAACGCCTGATCCTGGTCCTCAGGCTGTACGAAGGCGTCGCCGAGGAGCAGACGGCCGCCCTGCTCGGCCTGTCCGTAGAGCGCGTACGGGCCATCTGCCACCGGGCGACGTCGACCCTGCTGCACCGGCCGCGGGGACAGGCACCGGCGGTGACGCCCGCGAAGGCGGTGCCGTCATGAGCCCTTCCGGCGACCGGAGACCGTCATGAGCGGGAACCACCGCGAGGCGACCGTACGGCGGTTCATGGAGCAGGCGCCGCGGCCCGTGCCGCCCGAGATCCACACGGAGGCGGTGCGCCGGGGCCGCCGCATGCTGCGGCGCAGAACGCTGGCCCGCCGACTGCTGTGGCTGCTGC
>KL569184.1:9968-10965 GCA_000715635.1 Streptomyces violaceus
GCCCGCCCGTGGGTGGAGCCGCCGTCGGACACGACTCCACCCCTCACCGGCTGGTGAACCCCTGGAGGGCCAGGGCCGTCCTAGCCGAGCGCCTGCTGAAGGTCTTCCAGCAGGTCGTCGGCGTTCTCGATGCCGACGGACAGACGCACCAGGTCGGCCGGGACCTCGAGGGCCGAGCCGGCCGCGGAGGCGTGCGTCATGCGGCCGGGGTGCTCGATGAGCGACTCGACGCCGCCCAGGGACTCGCCCAGCGTGAACACCTTGGCGCGGTTGCAGACCTCGACGGCCGCCTCCTCGCCGCCCTCGACACGGAACGAGACCATGCCGCCGAACGACTTCATCTGCTTGGCGGCGACCTCGTGGCCGGGGTGCTCCGGCAGGCCCGGGTACAGCACGCTCGTCACGCGCGCGTGCCGGGTGAGCATGTCGGCGACCTTGACGGCGTTCTCGCTGTGCCGGTCCATGCGGACCGAGAGCGTCTTGGTGCCGCGCAGCACCAGCCAGGCGTCGAAGGGCCCGGCGACGGCGCCCATCGCGTTCTGGTGGAAGGTCAGTTCCTCGCCCAGGTCGGCGTCGCTGGTGATCAGCGCGCCGCCGACGACGTCCGAGTGGCCGCCCATGTACTTGGTCAGCGAGTGCACGACGACGTCCGCGCCCAGCGCCAGCGGCTGCTGGAGGTAAGGCGTGGCGAAGGTGTTGTCGACGACGAGGCGTGCGCCCGCGTCCCGGGCGATCTGAGCGACGGCGGCGATGTCGGTGATGCCGAGCAGCGGGTTGGAGGGGGTCTCCACCCACACCACCTTGGTCTTCGGGGTGAGGGCGGCCCGTACGGCCGCCGGGTCGCTGGTGTCGGCGACCGACCACTCCACGCCCCAGCGGGCGACGACCTTGGCGAACAGCCGGAACGTGCCGCCGTAGGCGTCGTTGGGGATGACCACGTGGTCGCCGGGGCTGAGCAGCGTGCGCAGCAGGCAGTCCTCGGCCGCCAGCCCGGACG
>KL569184.1:11164-12643 GCA_000715635.1 Streptomyces violaceus
AGACCGCGGCGGCCGCCCTCCAGGGCGGCGAGGTTCTCCTCCAGCGCGGTCCTGGTGGGGTTGGCGCTGCGGCTGTACTCGTAGCCGCCGCGCAGTCCGCCGACGCCGTCCTGCTTGTAGGTCGAGACCTGGTAGATCGGCGGGACGACCGCGCCCGTCAGGGGGTCGGCCGTGTTGCCCGCGTGGATCGCGAGCGTCTCGAAGTGCTGACTGATGTGCCTGTCGCTCATGAGGACCGAGGGTAGTGCGCCGAGGCGAAGAGTGCCGGGGTACGAGGCGACGCGGGCCCGGCGCCGGGTTTTCCACAGCGCCACGGGGGCTGCTCGGCCGGGTTTTCCACAGGTTCGGGGAGCAGGTTGGCCAATTGTCGGCGCGGTCTGGTTCGCTTGTTGCATGGAGATTCTCTGGGTCCTGATCGCGCTGGTCATGCTGGGCTTCGTGCTGCTCCCCTTCCTGCGGCGCAGGCGCGGGGGTGCGATCGGCCTGGTCTCGCCCGACCACCCGGACGCCGCGGACCCGGCGAACTACGGCTTCGTCCGCGAGGAGGAGCTCGACATCCGCATGCCCGGCCCCGACCAGGACCTGCTGGACGTCCTGGACGTGGTGCAGCGCTCGCAGGACTACCGCGCGGCGCAGCAGCTCCTCGCGGGCACGGAGACGGAGGGCGAGCGGCGCTGGCAGCGGGTGCAGGCCTTCGCGGGTGCCGCCTCGCTGGAGCTCGCGCAGCGGCCCGGCGGGGTCGGCGAGGCGCCGGGCGGGCAGTGGCTGCGGGTGTGGCGGGCCGAGGCGCCCAAGGACGCGGGCGGCGCGGCGGTGCACGCCGAGTTCCTGGTGCAGCAGGCGTGGCGGACGGCGACGCCGGGGACGGACGAGTTCCGGATCATCATGGAGGAGGCCAGGTCGGCGTGCGGCGACGCGGCGCTGCTCTCACCCGGCGATCCGATCCCGTACATCGTCGAGCTGTCGGTGGCCCGCGGGCTCGGCTACTCGCAGAAGGACTTCGAGCAGGTCTGGCTGAAGATCCTGGACCGCGACCCGGCGCACATGGGAGCTCATCTGGCCGCGCTGCACTACTGGTGCGAGAAGTGGCACGGCTCGCGCGAGCTGGCCTACTCGTTCGCCGAGGCCGCGGCGGCCCGCGCGCCCCAGGGCTCCCTGCTCGCGGCGATGCCCCTCTTCGCGGTGTTCGAGCACCTCCCCGAGGTGACCCTGGTCAGCGGCTTCTGGCAGACCGAGGTCGTCACGAAGGCGATGCACGGCGCGCTGCACGCGGTGCACTCGGCCCGTCCCGACGACCCGATGCTGGCGCACGCGCGGCACCTGCTGGTCTTCTTCCTGGTCCGCGGCGAGCGCTGGGCGGAGGCCATGAGCCAGCTGATACACATCGACGGCCATGTCGGCGCCCTGCCCTGGACCCTGTCCGAGGACCCGGCGGCGGAGTTCGCGGTGTACCGGGTCTGTCTCTTATACACATCTCTG
>KL569184.1:12880-17733 GCA_000715635.1 Streptomyces violaceus
AGATGTGTATAAGAGACAGGGCCGGAATTCCCCCCGGCCGCCGCACGTTGTAAGGAGCGTCGCCCCGGCGCGGCGTCGCCCCGATTGGAGACCGCATGTTCCTGCACAGCCGTACGCCCCAGCTGCCCTCCCCCGAGCAGGCGCTGCCCGGTCGCCCGGTCCCGGCGTTCACGGTCCCCGACCGCCACACCGTCCTCGGCAACCCCCTGCTCGGCCCCTATCCGGAGGGCCTGGAGGTCGCCGACTTCGGCCTGGGCTGCTTCTGGGGCGCCGAGCGCAAGTTCTGGCAGCTCCCGGCAGGGGTGTGGACGACCCTGGCCGGCTACCAGGGCGGCCACACCGAGAACCCCACGTACGAGGAGGTCTGCTCGGGCCTGACCGGCCACACGGAGGTCGTGCGCGTGGTCTTCGACCCGAAGCTGATCTCGTACGAGCGCCTCCTGAAGACGTTCTGGGAGTCCCACGACCCCACGCAGGGCTTCCGCCAGGGCAACGACGTGGGCACGCAGTACCGCTCGGCGGTCTACACCCACACCCCCGAGCAGGCGGCCACCGCCCAGTCCTCCCGCGAGGCCTACCAGAAGGTCCTCACGTCCTCCGGCCACGGCGAGATCACCACGGAGATCGCCCCGGCGCAGGGCCGCCCCTTCTACCCGGCGGAGGGCTACCACCAGCAGTACCTGGACAAGAACCCCGCCGGGTACTGCGGCATCGGCGGCACGGGTGTGTCCTGCCCGATCGGCGTGGCCAAGGCCGAGGGCTGAACCCCGGCCTCGTGGAGCGAGCGAGGGCTTCACCGCCGGTAGCGCTTGAACACCGGTACCCCTGAACACGCGGGAGCTGCCTGGCAATAGGGTGCCCCCGTGACTGCCCCCTTGAATTCGACACTGAGTTCGGCGAAAGCCCGTCACGCGCTGCGGCTGTCCGCGCGGGTGTCCGCGGAGTTGCTGCTGGTCTTCGTGATGCTGGCCGTGTCTCTGTGGCTGCTGGGCCGGATGTGGTCGGTGGTGTGGCCGCTCGTCGTCGGACTGCTGCTGACCACGCTGACCTGGCCCGCGGCCCGCTTTCTGCGTCGTCGCGGCTGGCCGCCCGCGCTCGCCGCGTCGCTCGTGACCGTGGTGTTCCTGCTGGTCGCCGCGGGCGTCGTGGCGCTGATCGCCGTACCGGTGGCATCCCAGTCGGGCGAGCTGACCGACGGCGTGGTCGAGGGCATCCAGAAGCTGCGCGAGTGGGCCGCCGGGCCACCGTTGAACATCGGTGACGCCCAGATCAACAAGGCCTTCGACACGGCGGTCGCCCGGGCCCAGGAGGGCGTCGGCAGCATGGTCGGCACGGTCGTCACCGGCGTCAGCACCGTCGTGAGCGGAGTGGTCACCGCCGTCCTCGCGCTGTTCCTGATGTTCTTCTTCCTCAAGGACGGGCCGAAGTTCCTCCCGTGGCTGTCCCGGCAGCTCCCGGGCCGGTTCGCCACCGACGTCCCGATCGTGTTCGCGCGCGGCTGGGCCACCCTGGGGTCCTTCGTACGGTCCCAGGCGGCCGTCGGCCTGCTCGACGCGGTCCTGATCGGCCTGGGCCTGTGGATCCTGGGCGTGCCGCTGGTGCTCCCGCTGGCGGTGCTGACCTTCGTCTCCGCGTTCGTGCCGATCATCGGCGCCCTGTTCGCCGGTTTCGTCGCGGTCCTCATCGCGCTGGTCTCCAACGGCCTGACGGACGCTCTGATAGTGCTGGCCATCATCGTGGTGGTGCAGCAGCTCGAGGGGAACGTCTTCCAGCCCATGATCCAGAGTCGTGGGCTCGGCCTCCACGCGGCCGTGGTGCTGCTGGCCGTGACGCTGGGCGGCAATCTGGCCGGCATCGTGGGCAGTCTGCTCGCCGTCCCCGTCGCCGCGCTGATCGCGGTGGTGTGGAACTACGTGCGCGAGCAGCTCAGCGAGCCGCCGCGGGAACCGGACGGCACCGACGAGCCGGACACCGCCGCCCCCGTGCCGTCGTAACGGTCCGAACCGCCCCCTCCTCCTCCCGTACCGGCGTAACGACCCGGAACCGCCGCCCCCGCTGCCGGCGTGGCGGTTCCGGACGCGCGAACGGCCCCGCCCAGGTCGCGGTGCTCCTCCTCGCTTGCGAGTCTGCAGGCGAAAGGAGTTCCGCCACATGCTTCCTGTCACCGCGTCGCCCGTGCGTATCGAGGCGTCTGTCGACGCCCGGCTGTCCCGATGGCTGTGGCTGGTGAAGTGGCTGCTCGCCATCCCGCACTACATCGTGCTGTTCTTCCTGTGGATCGCGTTCGCGGTCGTGACGGTCATCGCGTTCTTCGCCATCCTGTTCACCGCCCGGTATCCCCGGTCCCTCTTCGACTTCAGCGTCGGCGTGCTGCGCTGGAACTGGCGGGTCAGCTACTACGCCCACACCGCGCTCGGCACCGACCGGTACCCGCCGTTCACCCTCGCCGAGGTGCCCGACTATCCGGCGCACTTCGACGTCGCCTACCCCGAGCGGCTGTCGCGCGGTCTGGTCCTGGTGAAGTGGTGGCTGCTGGCGATCCCGCAGTACATCGTGGTCGCGATGTTCGTCGGAGGCGGCTGGGGCGGGGGCAGTTGGCGGGGCGGCGGGCTGATGCCCTTCCTCTCCCTGGTCGCGGTGGTCATCCTGCTGTTCACCGCCCGCTACCCACGGCACCTCTTCGACTTCCTGCTCGGCCTCGCCCGCTGGTGCGCGCGGGTGACCGCCTACGCCGCCCTGATGACCGACCAGTACCCGCCGTTCCGGCTCGACATGGGCGGGCAGGACTCCCCTGGCGGAGGGCCCCTGACAAAGGGCCCCTGACAGAGGCCCGAATCCGCGGCGGAACCGATTCCTCCCGCTCTACGCTCCTGCCCATGACGGTCAGACGAGCATTACAGATGATCATGGTCGTCGCCCTGGCCCTCGCGGGGGCGGTCCAGGGTGGGGTGAGTTCCGCGCAGGCCGAGGACGGCGGTACTGCGGGGGGACGTCAGCTGCTATTCTACAACCACGCCTACGGCGTGCTCGACCGGGAGACCGCCGACGCCATCGAGCACTCCGCCTATCTGCGGGACTTCGCCGACTTCGAGGTCCGCACCACGACCGGTTCCGGCGGACAGACCTGGACCGGCCGCTATCTCATGGGCCGCGAGACCTATTTCGAGCTGTTCGGTGTCGGCGACGTGCCCGGCAAGGACGGCACCCTCGGCTCCACCGGCATGGGCGTCTCGACCGAGCGGAGAGGCGACCTGGCGACGGTGCTCGCGCGGCTGCGCGCGCAGGGGATCAGCGGCCCCGTCGAGTTCCAGCAGACGCGCGACTTCGGCGACGGCGTACCCGTGCCGTGGTTCGACGCCGTCTTCACCACGGACCAGTACGACCTCTTCGGCGCCTGGGGCATGGAGTACCGGCAGGAGTACTTCGCCGACCCGCGCGGCAACACCGAGCCCGCCACGCACCCCGATGACGTGGGCCGCGAGCGTTATCTGCCCGACGCCTACCGCGACCACCTGATGCGGGACGTGACCGGCATCCGGCTCGCGGTGACCGCACGCGACCTCGCCAACACCGTGCCGCTGCTGAAGGCCGGCGGGTTCGCCGTGCGCTCCCTGCCGGGCGGGGGCGTCGTCGCGAAGGGCGGCGGCACCACGCTCCGGTTCGACGCCGTGCCCCTCGACCAGGTGGGGCTGCGGCAGGTCGAGATGTCGCTGAACGGACCGGTGTCGTACCGGCACGAGGAGCGGATCGGTCACTCGACCCTCGCCGTCGGCCCGGGGCCCCGTGCCGTGTGGGCTTTCGGCGAACAGGACCAGCCGGCTTCCCGGTAAGGATCGGGGATTTCTAAGCCCCCTGGCCCAGCCTCTCCGTGAGGAACTCCTCCCAGGTCCGCTTCCCCTCCTCCGCCCCCCGCAGGGTGAGGTTCGCCCCCGCCCGGTACGCCCGCCCCGCCTTCCCCGGTATGCGCACCGGCAGCATCGGACGGCGCCGCCCCCGGAGGCGGAGGTAGGGGCGGGCCAGGTCGGCGAGGCCGTGGACGTGCGGCCCGGTCAGGTCCGGGACGAGGCCGGACGGGGCGCCGAGGGTCAGCTCCGCGAGGCGGGCGGCGACTTCGCGGGAGTCGACCGGCTGGAGCCGGAGGCCGCCGGGGACCGGGAACACCGGCAGCTTCGCCATCTTCTCGACCATGGTCAGCGCGAGGTCGTGGAACTGGGCCGCGCGCAGGGTCGTCCACGGGATGCCCGATTCGGCGACGGCCCGCTCCGACTCCAGCTTCGTCCGCATCCAGGCCAGCGGCACCCGGTCCGCGCCGATGACCGAGATGTAGACCATGTGCCGTACACCGGCCCGGGACGCGGCGCGGACCAGATTGCGGGTCGCCTCGTCGTCGCCCTTCGGGCCGCCCGCCAGGTGCAGCACGGTCTGCGCGCCGTCGAGGGCGGCCTCGACGCCCTTGCCCTTGAGCAGATCGCCGGTGACGTAGTCGATGCCGTCCGCGGCGGGGCGGGCGTTCCTGCTGAGGATCCGCACGTCGTGGCCGGCCGCGCGCAGCAGCGGGACGACATGGCCGCCCAGGGTGCCTGTGCCGCCGGTGACCAGGATGGATGACGTCATGACTACTCCCCGATTGTCGACTTCGCGGTTCGCCTTCGCCGGTATGACGGAGGGCGGCGGGGAGATGTGACAGCCAGAGGAGATGTGACAGGAAAGGAGATCCGGGGGGCCCTTGAGGCCCGGGAGGTCCGGGAGGTCCGGGAGGCCCGGAGGTCCGGAGGTCCGGGAGGTCCGGGAGGCCCGGGAGGCCCGGAGGTCCGGAGGTCCGGGAGGTCCGGAGGCCCGGGAGGCCCGGAGGC
>KL569184.1:17923-20631 GCA_000715635.1 Streptomyces violaceus
GTCCGGAGGCCCGGGAGGTCCGGAGGCCCGGGAGGCCCGGAGGCCCGGGAACTCCCGGAGATCAACCGCCGCTGCCGTACGGCCTCGTGATGATCTCCAGTCGGTGGCCGTCGGGGTCGTCGAAGTACGCGCCACGACCGCCGTCGTTGTGGTTGATCTCGCCGGGACGGCTGTGGAACGGGTCCGCCCAGTACGTCAGGCCGGCCTCCCGGATACGGCCGAAGATCACGTCGAACTCGTCCTCCGAGACGAGGAAGGCGTAGTGCTGCGGCGTGATGGCGCCGGGGCTGTCCATGTAGTCGAGCGTCACGCCGTTGGGGATCTCGACCGGGAGGAACGGGCCGTAGGGCGGGCTGACTTCGAGCCCCAGGAGGTCGGCCAGGAACCGGGCCGAGGCGCGCTTGTCGTGCGCGACGACGATGGTGTGGTTCAGCTGCACGGTCATGGCGGGCCTCCCCTCCCGAACCACGATACTCCGGCACGGACTGAGGCAGACCTCACCTGCAGTCCATGCCGGAGCAGCCGGATCGGGGCGTCAGATCGTCGCCGTGTCGATCACGAACCGGTACCGCACATCGCTGCCCAGCACCCGCTCGTACGCCTCGTTGATCTGGTCACCGCGGATCAGCTCGATCTCGGCACCGAGGCCGTGCTCGGCGCAGAAGTCCAGCATCTCCTGGGTCTCCGGGATGCCGCCGATCATGGAACCGGCGAGCGACTTGCCGCCGCCGATCACCGAGAACAGGTTGAGGGAGATCGGCTCCTCGGGGGCGCCGACGTTCGCCAGCGTGCCCTCGGGCTTCAGCAGCGCCAGGTAGGCGTTGAAGTCCAGCGGGGCCGACACCGTGGACACGATCAGGTCGAACGTGCCGCTCAGCTCCTCGAAGGTCTTCGGGTCGCTGGTGGCGTAGTAGTAGTCGGCGCCCAGCCGGAAGCCGTCCTCCTGCTTGCGCAGGGACTGCGACAGCACGGTGACCTCGGCGCCGAGGGCGTGCGCGATCTTCACGCCCATGTGGCCGAGGCCGCCCAGGCCGACGATCGCGACCTTCTTGCCGGGGCCGGCGCCGAAGCGCTTGAGCGGGGAGTAGAGGGTGATGCCGGCGCACAGCAGCGGCGCGGCGACGTCGAGGGAGAGGCCGTCGGGGATGCGGACGACGAAGTTCTCGTCGACGACGACCTTCTGCGAGTAGCCGCCGTAGGTGGGCTCGCCGTCGCGGCCGACGCCGTTGTACGTCTGGACGTTGCCCTCGACGCAGTACTGCTCGCGTCCGGCCTTGCAGTTCTCGCACTCGCGGCAGGAGTCGACCATGCAGCCGACGCCCACGCGGTCGCCGACGGCGAACTTCGTCACGCCCGGGCCGACCTCCGAGACGACACCGGCTATCTCGTGGCCGGGGACCATCGGGAAGATCGCCTCACCCCAGCCCTCGCGGGCCTGGTGGATGTCGGAGTGGCAGATGCCGGCGAACTCGATGTCGATCAGGACGTCGAACTCGCGGACCTCGCGACGCTCGATGGTGGTGCGCTCCAGCGGAGCCTTGGGGGCGGGTGCGGCGTACGCAGCGACAGTGGTCATGCCGGGGTTCTCCTAGCGGGGGTTCCGTGCCCGGCTGCCTTCTGGATCTTCTGACCGGGCACGATCACCAGCGTGCCGGAAACGCGAGCATCTACCCAGACCACGGTTTTGCGTACGCACACGGTGCGTACCACTGGCAGGGTCAGGCTCGCGTGCGTACGACCATGAATACTGGAGGGCATGGACGAACAGCCCGAACCCGTACAGGAGCCCGCATCGCAGTCCGGCGGGGGCCTGGACCGGCGTGCCGAGCTCAGTGAGTTCCTGCGCACCCGGCGTGCCCGCCTGAAGCCGGAGGACGTGGGGCTGCCCGACTTCGGGCGGCGGCGGGTGCCGGGGCTGCGCCGCGAGGAGCTGGCGCAGCTGGCCGGCGTGTCCGTGGCGTACTACACACGGCTGGAGCAGGGCAACGGGCGCAACGTCTCGGCGGAGGTGCTGGACGCGATCGCGCGCGCCCTGCGGCTGAGCGACGCCGAGCACGCCCACCTGATGCACCTGGCGAAGCCGAAGCAGCACAAGAAGAAGCCGGTGGCGCGCACCCAGCAGGTACGGCCGGCGTTGCGGCATCTGCTGGACTCGATCGACAGCGTCCCGGCGTACATCGTCGGGCGCCGCTCGGACATCCTGGCCTGGAACCGGATGGCCGCGGCCCTCTTCGGCGACTGGGCGGAGCTGCCGGCGCCGGAGCGGAACTGGGCGCGGCTGGTGTTCCTCAGGCCCGAGTACCGCGAGCTGTTCGTGGAGTGGGACCAGAAGGCGTCCGACATCGTCGGCTATCTGCGCATGGACGCTGGCTGCCGTCCGGACGACCCGCGGCTGTCCGCCCTGGTGGGCGAGCTCTCCGTGAAGAGCGAGGAGTTCCGCCGGCTGTGGGCCGCGCACGACGTCAAGGAGAAGAGCTACGGCGTCAAGCGGCTGCGGCACCCGCTGGTCGGCGACCTGACCCTGTCCTTCGAGACGTTCCGCATGATCGACGACGCCGAGCAGTCCCTGATCACCTTCCACGCGGAACCGGGCACCCCGTCGGCGGAGGCCCTGCGCCTGCTGGCGAGCTGGGGCGCGGACGCGACCCGGGCGGGGGCCTGGAGCACGGCCCCACCGGCCTGACACACGCGAACGGCCCGCCGGAAGC
>KL569184.1:20822-27259 GCA_000715635.1 Streptomyces violaceus
GCCGCCCGCTAACGGGTACTCACTTGCCGTAGTACGCGTTGTAGATCGAGATCGTCGACTTGTTGCCCTTCTTGTCGGCGATCTTGGCGTGGAAGGAGATGGCCTTCCCCTTCTCCGGGTTCTTGACGCTGACCTTGCCGTCCTTGACCGTGAGCTTCTTCCAGGTCTTGCCGTAGTCGTACGACACGTACACCGACAGCGACTTCAGGTTGCTGCCCTTGGCCGCGCCCTCGACGGTGACCGGGATGCTGACCGTCTTGCCGGCCGGGACCTTGCTGTCCAGGCCCGTGGCCGCGTTGAAGCGGGCCGTGGAGGCGGGCAGCTGCTTGAGGCCGGTGGTCTTCTTCGAGCGGAACGTCCAGCTGGCGTCGATGCGGGTGGAGGCCGCCGCGACCTTGACGCTGCGCTTGACCGAGGTCGTCAGCTTGTACTCGGCGTCGCCGGCCGGGACCTTGAACGCCTCACCGCCGGACAGCGGGTCGTCGTTGCTGCCGACCTTGGTGCCGTTGCGGTAGAGGGTCGTGTTCGCCGAGGTGAACAGCGAGGAGCCCGGGTTGCCCTTGCCGTCGGCGAACAGCGGCAGGGAACCGTGCATCTGGTTGCCCTCACGGAACAGACCGAAGTCGGCGTTGAGGCGCGGCCCGAAGACGGCGGTGTTGAACGTCTTCGAGTAGCTCTTGCCGCCGGCGAACTTCTGGCCGCCCAGCGAGTAGCCGGCCTCGAAGACCGGGAAGCCTTCGGCGTCGACACCGCCGTTCTGCGCGAAGTCGAAGTCCCACTTCACACCGCCCTGGGTGGACAGGTGCAGCGTCCGCGTGCCCGGCAGGGACTGCTCGATGCCGATCGAGGAGGCACCGCCGCTCCACGGCAGCCAGCCCACGGCGCTGATCGAGCCCTTCTTGCCGCTCGCCGCGGCACCGAGGCCCGCCTTCACCGTGGCGAGGTCGCTCGCCTTGTAGTGCTTGGTGTAGCCGGTGGCGAGCTGCTTGACAGGACCGCCGCCGGTGACGTCGTACTGCTCCTTGTCGCCCTTGCTCCAGTGAGCGTCCCACTGCTGGGTCACCGAACCGTCGGTGATCTGCGGGCCGACGTGCGCGGTGCGGAGGTCGGCGTACGAGTCCAGCCACCAGCCGAAGCCGAAGCTGGAGTCCCCCGCCTCCACCGTGTAGTCGGCCGAGGCGAACTCCGGCTTGACGGCGGCGTCCGGCACGGTGATGTTCACCGGCTTGGCCTTGCGGGCGTCCAGCGTGATCGTCGTGCCCTTGGTGACGTTCAGCTTGGGCTGGGCCAGCCAGTCGGCGCCCTCGAACTTCTCCGGGTCGTCGCCCGCGTAGATGTTCGTGTTGAGGATGTAGCCGCCCTTGGGCAGACGGGCGGTGACGGTGCCGTCCGCATCGTACGGCGTGAAGAACTTGCCGTTGCCCAGGCCGGAGACGCCGGCCACGTCGGCGCTGTAGTTCTTGGCGGCCTTGCCGTCACGGTCGAGGAACTTCAGCGTGACGTCGTACGACTCGACCTCGCGCTGCACCGCCGCTGCCGTACGGACGCTCTGGCCGCCGCCGGTCGCGGTCACGTACGCCGAGTACGCGCCGTCGACCGTGCCGCCCAGCTTGGTGTTCACGGTGAACGGGACGGAGGCCTTGCCGCCGGCCGGGACGGTCACCGAGGTGGCGCCGAGTTTGAAGAAGCCGGCCGGGACGGCCTGGCCCTTGGGGTTGGTGGCGGTCGACGCCAGCTTCAGCGTGACGTCCTTCGTACCGAGGTTGCGGTACGTCAGCTCCTTGGTGACCGGCTTGTCGTCGGTGTGCGGCCACTGCTGGACGCCGAAGCTCACCGAGCCCGGCTCGGCCACCACGGACTGCTTGATGGCCTGGTCGACCTGGATACGGCCCGAACCCTGCTGGAACGGGGTGTACTTGCCGCCCTTGGTGGAGCCGGTGAGAGCGCCCTTCAGCTCGGCGTGCTTCCACGTCGGGTGCTGCTGCTTGAGGATCGCAGCCGCGCCCGCGACATGCGGGGTCGCCATCGACGTACCGGAGATCGACATGTAGCCGGCCGGGTTCTCGCCGACCTCCTGGGCTATCTGGTTGCCCGGGGCGGAGGCCGCGGTGATGTCCACGCCGGGCGCGGTCACGTCGGGCTTGAGGGCGCCGTCCATGCCGGGGCCGCGGCTGGAGAAGTCGGCGAGCACGTCCTTGTCGTCGACCGCGCCGACGGTCAGGGCCGCCGCGGCGCTGCCCGGGGAGCCGATGGTCTGCTCGCCGAAGTCGCCCTCGTTGCCTGCGGCGATGGCGAACAGGATGCCCTTCTCCTCGGACAGCTTGTTCACCGCCGCTTCCAGCGGGTCGATCGCGGGCGTGTCGCCGCCGCCCAGGCTCATGTTGACGACGTCGGCGCCCTCGGCGGCGGCCCACTCGATGCCGGCGAGGACCTCGGAGTCGCTGCCGAATCCGCCGTCGTCGAGCACCTTGCCGTTGAGGATCTTCGCGCCGGGCGCGACGCCCTTGTACTTGCCGCCGGACTTCGCGCCGGTGCCCGCCGCGATCGAGGCGACGTGCGTGCCGTGGCCGACCTTGTCGGTGGTGTCGGGCGAGGTGGTGAAGTTCTTGGCGCCGATCACCTGGCCCTTGAGGTCGACGTGGGTGGCGTCGACACCGGTGTCCAGGACGGCGATCTTCACGCCCTTGCCGTCGTAGCCGGCCGACCACGCCTTGGGGGTGCCGATCTGCGCGACGGACTTGTCGAGGCTGGCCTTGCGGACGCCGTCGAGCCAGACGTGCGCGATGCCGGAGGCGGTCCGGTCGCCGTTGGTGACCGCGTCCCACAGGTCGGGCGTGTCCTCCTTGGGCGTCTGCACCGCGTCCGCGTTCACGGACTTCAGCGAGTGGCTCAGCGTGCCCGCGTCGCGAACGTCGGCCTTGGCCGCCGCGGCGCTGCCCTGGTAGCCGACGATGACCTTCAGGCCCTTCTTCTGGGCCTTGCGGGTCGTGGACTTGTTGAGCTCGGTGACGTCGAAGAGCCGCTGGTCGAGCTTGCCGGTGGCGACCAGGCGGGCCGCGTCGGCCGGGATCACGAGGGTGTGGCCGTCGAGCTTGCGGACCTGGACGGGAATGTCCTCGCGTCCCTTGGCCCGCTCCAGGCCGACGACGCGGCCCTTGGCGTCCAGGACGACCCGGTCGCCGGTGATCAGTGTGATGCGGTGCTTGGCGCTGAGCGAGGTGGGCTTGGAGGCTGCGGCCGTCTGCTCGCCGTTCGCCGACGCCGGGCTGGTCATACCCGCCGCCAGGGCCACGGCTGCCGCTGTGGCGACCGTGGCCGCGCACGCCTTTTTCACTTGTCTGCGCAAGATTCCCCCTTGCAGAAGAACCAGGTGAATTCCCCGTTCACCCGGCCGGGGGTGGTCTCGTACGCATGGACGTACACCCCCCGGAATACGCAGTATGCCCAGGGGTGATCAGGTGCTCAATAGTTGAGAAGAAGGTAGGAAGTCCGTCGGCTGACTGTTACACGGCCGCCGGAACTCCGTTACAGGGCCGCGGGGTTCGCGTAGGCGGCGCAGCTCGTGGTGTGCGCGGGGTGGTCCAGGCGGATATCGCGCCCATGCTCGCGGCCCGTCTCGAGCAGAGCAACCGGCAGGAGCGCGAAAGCCGCCGCCCGCCCCCTGTTCCGGGGGTGAGCGGCGGCTCGCGTGCGACTGCGGAGCGCGGCTACCGGATCGTCAGGCCTCGGAACCGGCCTTCCAGTCGGCCCAGCTCATGTTCCAGCCGTTGAGGCCGTTGTCCGGCGCGACCGTCTTGTCGCCGGTGTTCTGGACGACGACCACGTCACCGAGGATCGAGTTGTTGTAGAACCACGCGCCCGGCGTCTTCGGGTCGTCGGCACCCTTCGCGTCCTGGAGGCCGACGCAGCCGTGGCTGGTGTTCACGCCGCCGAAGATGGACTTCGCGCCCCAGTAGTTGCCGTGGATGAAGGTGCCGGAGCTGGAGAGGCGGATGGCGTGCGGCACGTCCTTGATGTCGTACTCGCCCTTGCCGTCGTCGTCCGTGAAGCCCACGGTCGCGCCGTTCATGCGCGTTTCCTTGAACTTCTCGGACATCACCATGACGCCCTCGTAGGTCTTGTTCTCGGGCGAGCCGGCGGAGATCGGGATGGTCCGCACGGTCTTGCCGTCCTGCGTGATCTTCATCTGCTTGGTCTTCGCGTCGACGTACGAGACCTGGTTGCGGCCGATCTTGAAGGTGACCGTCTTCTGCTGGACCCCGTAGACACCCTCGGCGCCCTCGACACCGTCGAGCGCGAGCTTCAGCGTGACGGTGGAGCCTTCCTTCCAGTACTCCTCGGGGCGGCAGTCCATGCGGTTGGCGTTGAACCAGTGGCAGGCGACTTCCTGGCCGCCGGTCGTGCTGACCTTGATGCCCTTCTGGACGGCGGCCTTGTTGGTGATCGCCTTGTCGAAGTTGATCGAGACCGGCATGCCGACGCCGACGGTGGTGCCGTCGTCCGGGGTGAAGTTGCCGATGAAGCTGTTGGCCGGGGAGACCGTGGTGAACGAGGCGTTCTCGTGGGCGACCCGGCCGTCGGCGTCCTTCGCCTCGGCGGCGAGCTTGTAGTTCGTGGAGCGCTCCAGCTGAGTGCTCGGCTTCCAGCTCTTCTTGTCGGCGGATATCTCGCCGCTGACCTCCGTGCCGTCGGACGTCGTCATCGTGACGTCCGTGAGCGTGCCCTTGCGCACGGTGACGGCGGCGGAGTTGTTGATGGAGGCGTTGTCGGAGCCGTCCTCGGGCGTGATCTTGATCTGGGCCGCGGAGGTCTTCTTGGCCGCGGCCTCGTCGACCTTCGACTGGGAGCTGTCGCCCCCGTCACTCCCGGAGGCGTTGTCGTCGCCGCCGGTACAGGCCGAGAGCGCCAGCACTCCACCGAGCAGTGCGGACGCGACCGCCAGGCCCTTGCGCCGCTTACTGACCGTTATCACACGCTTCTCCATCGTTGCCGATTTCCCCAAGACCCCGAGTGTCCCCGTCCAAGACCAAGTGCCCCCGTGAGGACTCGTGAGTCCTCGTCGAGACCTTTCAACGCTACGACCGGTTCGTCCGGTTCCCCATGTGACACGGGTGTGGGGATCACCACGTCCGCGGTGCGGATGGTGCTGGTGCGGTCGGTGCGTCGCTTGAGACGACGAAACCCCGGGCGGCGGTTGCCCCCCGGGGTCATGTTTTCCCCGAGCCGCCTCAGCCGGCCGCGTCCGCCCGGCTTCCGCCGGCCCCGCCGGCCCCGCCGTCACCGTCCCCACCGTCGTTCAGGTCGTACTCGCCGTCATCATCATCCTCGTCGTAGTCCCACTCCGGCGAATCGGGGTCGTACTCGATCCGTTCGCTGCTCCAGGAGGCCTGCTGGAGTTCGACCCCCGGGACCTGGCTGACCAGGTCGAACGGGTCCACGAGGTACGCGAGGGCCTCCGCGGTGTCTTCCGTCACAGCGCCCTCGGCGTGTACCCGCTCCGACGCCGGCAACTCGGCGTCGTCCGCGATCCGGCGCAGCGCGGACTTGGTGACCGCGTCCGCGTCGTCGACCTCCAGAACGAGTTCCACCCGAACCCGTACAAAACGTGATGTCTCAGGAGTGCTCATGGCGGGAGCGTACGTCCAGGACCTCCCGTGACTTTCCCGTGACCCGCGCCTTTTACTAACATCACCCCACACGGCCAATTCGCCAGTGCCACAAGGGGATCGATATTCCGTGTCATCCGCTCGCCGTCCGTTGCTGACCACCACCGCCGCAGCGACCCTGCTGGGCGCCCTGTGGTTCGTCCCGTCCGCCAACGCGACGTCGGACTCCCCGGTGAGAGACGCGGTCGCGGCAAGCCCGTCGCCGCAGGTCACAGAGCAGGCGCGGATCGCGGCCACGACCGCGGGCGACTCCGTCACCGACACCCGCCTCGCCGACACCGGCAGCTTCGACAGCACGCCCTACGTGGTCGGCGGGACGCTGTTCCTCACACTGGGCGCGGGCTTCGTCGCCTACTCGGTCCGCCGGGAACGGCTCGGCTTCTGAGCGCACTTGGCTTGGCGCTGGGGCGACCGCCCCGGGGCCCTGCCGCGCGGCAAGGCCCCGGCCGCATTCGTCCTACTGGAGCGGCCCGGTGACCGTCTCCACCGCGGCGAGCAGCCGCCCGTCGCGCACGAACGCGTCCGCGGCGGCCAGGTCGGGCGCCAGGAACCGGTCCGGTCCGGGGCCCTGAACTCCCGCCTCCCGTACGGCGTCGATGACCGCCCGCGTCGCGGGCGCCGGCGTCAGCCCCTCGCGCAGTTCGACGGCGCGCGTGGCGGCGTACAGCTCGACGGCCAGGACACGGGTGAGGTTGTCGACGGCCGTGCGCAGCTTGCGCGCCGCCGACCAGCCCATCGAGACATGGTCCTCCCTGTCTCTTATACACATCT
>KL569184.1:27470-27625 GCA_000715635.1 Streptomyces violaceus
ATCGAGACATGGTCCTCCTGCATCGCGGAGGACGGGATCGAGTCGGCGGACGCCGGTACGGCGAGCCGCTTGAGCTCGCTCACCAGCGCGGCCTGGGTGTACTGAGCGATCATCAGGCCCGAGTCCACACCGGGGTCGTCGGCGAGGAACGGCGG
>KL569184.1:27882-30326 GCA_000715635.1 Streptomyces violaceus
GGCTGCGGTTCTTGTCGAGCAGCCGGTCGGTGCGCCGCTCGGCGATGGAGCCGAGGTCGGCGGCGGCGATGGCGAGGAAGTCCAGGACGTAGGCGACCGGCGCCCCGTGGAAGTTGCCGTTGGACTCCACCCTCCCGTCGGGCAGCACCACCGGGTTGTCCACCGCCGACGCCAGCTCGCGGTCGGCGACCAGACGGGCATGGGCCATGGTGTCCCGCCCGGCCCCGGCGACCTGCGGGGCGCAGCGCACCGAGTAGGCGTCCTGGACGCGCGGCGCGTCGTCCTGGTGATGGCCGGTCAGGCCCGAACCCTTCAGCACGGCCAGCATGTTGGCGGCACTGGCGGCCTGACCCGGGTGCGGCCGGATGGCGTGCAGCTCGGGGGCGAGGACCTTGTCGGTGCCGAGCAGGGCCTCCAGCGACAGGGCGGCCGTGATGTCGGCGGACCGGTAGAGCGTGTCCAGGTCGGCCAGGGCCATCACCAGCATGCCGAGCATGCCGTCGGTGCCGTTGAGAAGGGCGAGACCTTCCTTCTCGCGCAGTTCGACCGGCTGGATGCCGTGCGCGGCGAGGAGTTCGGCGGCCGGGCGTACGGCACCGTCGGGGCCCTCGGCGTCGCCCTCCCCCATGAGCGCGAGCGCGCAGTGGGACAGCGGTGCGAGGTCGCCGGAGCAGCCGAGGGAGCCGTACTCGTGCACGACCGGGGTGATACCGGCGTTGAGGAGGTCGGCCATCGTCTGCGCGACCTCGGGCCGTACGCCGGTGCGCCCGGAGCAGACGGTCTTCAGCCGCAGGAACATCAGGGCACGGACAACCTCCCGCTCCACCCTCGGCCCCATTCCGGCGGCGTGCGAGCGGACGATGTTGCGCTGGAGCTGTGCGCGCAGCTCGGGGCTGATGTGCCGGGTCGCCAGGGCCCCGAAGCCGGTGCTCACGCCGTACACGGGGTCCGGCTTGGCCGCCAGCGCCTCGACGATCTCGCGGGCCGCGCCGAGGGCGGCCACCGCCTCCTCGGAAAGTTCGACGCGGGCCCCGGCACGCGCCACGGCGAGCACGTCGGACGCGGTCACGCCGTATGTCCCCACCACCACAGTGTGCATATCCATATTCAGGAGCGTACGCAGTGAATTCGATGATGTCACCACTGGGGGCGGGGTTCACCCCTTACCGATACGTCACATCCCCCAGCCGCTCCCCTACGGCGCGTGCCGCCCGCGGAACCGCCGGCGCTCTCCGTCGGCCCCCTTGGACGGCTCGTCCGCCAGCCGTATGACGGGATCATCGGGCCCGGCCCGGCCGGCGACCACCGGCCGGGCGGCCCGCTCGGCCTTGGCCCGGTACTGGGCCGCGTCCGCGAGCCGGAACAGCCGCCGCGCGGACCGTACGGGCCCGATCGGATCCTCTGTGGAGGCGACCCCGCAGGCCACGCCGTCCCCGAGCTCCAACTCGGACGCCCGGCGGCAGAGTTCGCCGGCCGCTTTCACGACCTGGTCGGCGGGCGGCCCGACCGCGAGCAGACAGAACTCGTCCCCGCCGAGCCGCGCCGCCAGGGCCCCCGGCAGCATGGCCCCGCACAGCGACAGCACCGAGCCGAAACGCTCCAGGAGCCGGTCGCCGACGGCGTGCCCATGAGTGTCGTTGACCCGCTTGAGCCCGTTCAGATCGCAGACGACGAGGCTGACGACCGCGCCGTCCCTGCGGTGCCGCTCGATCGCCTGCTCCAGGCGTACGTCCACGGCACGACGGTTGGCGAGCCCGGTCAGCGCGTCGGTGAACGCGAGGCGCCGGGCCTCCTCCAGCCGCTCGGTCTGGGCGATGCCGGCGGCCACGACGGAGGCCAGGACGGTGGCGAAGTCGGCGTCGTCCCGTTCGAAGACGGCCTCACCGGCGGGCCGGGCCACGTACAGCTCGCCCCAGGCCCGCCCGTGCAGCACGATCGGCGCGACCACGCAGCAGCCGCGGCCCCGGCGGCGCAGGGCGGCGACGCGCTGGTGGCAGTACCCGGGACGCCGCCCCGCGGCGGGCCCCTCGGCGGTCTCCACCCACGCGTCGGGCTCCCCGCCCCCCGACGCCCACTGCTCGTGCAGGAACTCGGTGATCTCCGCGAACTGGTGCACCGGATAGGACTCGTCCTCCGGGAACTCCTCTTCCCCGTCGGCCAGCGCACCGACATTCACGAGGACTTTCAGCCGTCCGAGCTCCCGCTCCCACACCGACAACGCGGCAAAACTCCCGCCCAGCGCCCGGCACGCCCCGGCAGCCGCCGCACGCCACGCCTCACGCGACCCGTGCGCAGCCGCCATCCCCTGAGCCAACGCGACGACGGCCACCAGCCGTCTGTCCTCACCCATCACTCCAGGCTAGGGACTTTTCAGCCAATCCGTTCTGTTGACGACGCGAACGGGGACGACCGAGCTGCGGGCATGCGTGCCTCCCCCAGTGCCT
>KL569185.1:0-550 GCA_000715635.1 Streptomyces violaceus
ACCACTACCGTGCCGCCGGCCGACTGGGGCCGGACGAGTGCCCCGGCGGCGATCCAACGCCGCAACGCGTCCTCCCCGGCCCTCAGGTCGGGCCGCCCGAGCATGGCCCAGCCGTCCAGCAGCAGCGCCGCCGCATACCCGCCCTCGGCGACCGGCTCGGCCCCCGGCGTGCTCACCACCAGCGCGGGCGCCCCCGGGACCGTGTCGAGCACGTGTTCGCGCCCCGAGGTCCGCACCGGAACCGCGGGGAAGGCGCGCCCGAGTTCCTCGGCGGTCCGCCGCGCCCCCACCACCGAGGCGCGCAGCCGGAAGGCACCGCACTCCGGGCAGTGCCAGCCGCTCTCCTCGCGGCCGCACCACGCGCAGCACAGGGCACCGCCGTCCCGCGTCTCCATCGGCCCGGAGCAGTGCCGGCACCGCGCGGGCGCCCGGCAGTTGGCGCACGCCATGCGCGGCACGTATCCCCGCCGGGGCACCTGCACCAGCACCGGGCCGTGCCGCAAGCCGTCCCTGACGGCCTGCCAGGCGAGGCTAGGCAGCCGGGCGGCCC
>KL569185.1:800-5318 GCA_000715635.1 Streptomyces violaceus
GCCGGGCGGCCCGGGCGGCCTCGTCCCGGGCGAGGTCCCCGTCGCCCACGGTGCGCACCAGCGGGGCGGCTCCCCGGACCTGCTCCCGCCCGGCGACGAGCGGCCGGGCCCACCCGCTCTCGACGAGCTGGGCGGCCTCCACTGTGCAGCCCCAGCTGCCCAGCAGGAAGCCGCACTTGTCCTGGGCGGCCCGCAGCAGGAGCACCTCCCGCGCATGCGGCTGCGGGGCGTGCTGTTCGCTGTGACTGTCGTCCCCGTCGTCCCAGAGGACCACGAGCCCGAGGTCCTGGACTGGTGCGAACATCGCGGCCCGGGTCCCGATCACGGCCCGTACGGATCCGCGCCGCACCGCGAGCCACTGCGCGTACCGCTTCTCTGGCCCCGCGTCGGCGGTGAGCACCGCGTGCCGCCCCTCCCCGAGCAGGGAGGTCAGCGCGGCGTCGGCCCGCGCGACAGCCCGTCCGTCGGGCAGGACGACGAGCGCCCCGCGCCCGGACGCCAGCGTCGCCGCGACGGCCCGGGCCAGCTCCTCGCTCCACTGCGGCCCCGGCAGCGCGTTCCACACGGCCCGTGGCGCACCGCCGGATGCCAGGGACTCCACGAAGGCCGCTCCCCGCTCGTACCGCTGCCAGGATCCCGCCTCGGGGGCCGGGGGCGGCGGCAGGGGGGTGGGCGAGGCGCGCTGCTCGGCGCGCGCGTTGCGCGGTGGCACGGCGAGTTGCAGGACGTCGGCGAGGCTGCCCGCGTACCGGTCGGCGACCGCCCGGGCCAGCCCCAGCAGTTCCTCGCTCAGCACCCGCTCGGGCGACACGACCTGGGCGAGGGCGGCCAGCGGCCCGGAGTATTCGGACTCGGCCAGTCGCTCGACGAGGAACCCGTCGATCAGCCCGCCGCCTTCGCGCCGCCCGTCCCGCACCCGGTGCCGCCCGGCCCCGAACCGCACCCGCACCCGCACGCCCGGCTGGGCCTCGGCGTCCAGCTCCTCGGGCACGGCATAGTCGAAGTACCGGTCGAGATGGAGCACGCCCTTGTCGACGAGGACGCGCGCGACAGGCAGCTCCTTGGCGAGCGCGGCTCCCCGCCAGGTCCGCGGCTTGGCCCGGGGCGTCTTGGCCTTCCGCACGCTCTCCCGGATGAGCGCGAGCTGCTCGGGCGGCGCACCCTCCGCACCGCCGTCCGCCTGTCCGTTCTCGCTGCTCACGCTTGCATTCTTACCAAACACCACTGACAACCGGCGGCCCCGGCGACGCCCCGGAGGTACGACGAGGCCCGGCCCCCCGAAGGGTGCCGGGCCTCATTCGGTGCCGTAAGAGCGTCGGACCTACAGGCCCGCCGCCTTGCGCAGCGCGTCCACACGGTCCGCCCGCTCCCACGTGAACTCGGGAAGCTCACGGCCGAAGTGGCCGTACGCCGCGGTCTGGGCGTAGATCGGGCGGAGCAGGTCGAGGTCGCGGATGATGGCGGCCGGGCGGAGGTCGAAGACCTCGTCGATCGCCTTCTCGATCTTCTCCGTGTCGATCTTGGCGGTGCCGAAGGTCTCGACGAACAGGCCCACCGGCTCGGCCTTGCCGATCGCGTACGCGACCTGGACCTCGCAGCGGGTGGCGAGACCCGCGGCGACCACGTTCTTCGCGACCCAGCGCATGGCGTACGCCGCGGAGCGGTCGACCTTGGACGGGTCCTTGCCGGAGAAGGCACCGCCGCCGTGGCGGGCCATGCCGCCGTAGGTGTCGATGATGATCTTGCGGCCGGTCAGGCCGGCGTCGCCCATCGGGCCGCCGATCTCGAAGCGGCCGGTGGGGTTGACCAGGAGACGGTAGTTCTCCGTGTCGAGCTTGATGCCCTCGTCCAGGAGCGCCTTCAGCTCCGGCTCGACCACGAACTCCTTGATGTCCGGAGCCAGCAGCGAGTCCAGGTCGATGTCCGAGGCGTGCTGCGAGGAGACGACGACGGTGTCCAGACGGACCGCCTTGTCGCCGTCGTACTCGATGGTGACCTGCGTCTTGCCGTCCGGGCGCAGGTAGGGGATGGTGCCGTTCTTGCGCACCTCGGACAGGCGGTTGGACAGGCGGTGGGCCAGGAAGATCGGCAGCGGCATGAGCGTCGGGGTCTCGTCCGTCGCGTAGCCGAACATCAGGCCCTGGTCGCCCGCGCCCTGCTTGTCGAGCTCGTCCTCGTCGCCCTCGACACGGGACTCGTACGCCGTGTCGACACCCTGGGCGATGTCCGGGGACTGTGCGCCGATCGACACCGAGACGCCGCAGGAGGCGCCGTCGAAGCCCTTCTTCGAGGAGTCGTAGCCGATTTCGAGGATCTTGTTCCGGACCAGCGTCGCGATGTCCGCGTACGTCTTGGTCGTGACCTCGCCGGCCACGTGCACCAGGCCGGTCGTGATCAGGGTTTCGACGGCGACCCGAGAGGTCGGGTCCTCGCGGAGCAACGCGTCGAGAATGGTGTCGCTGATCTGGTCAGCGATCTTGTCAGGGTGACCCTCGGTCACGGACTCCGAGGTGAACAGGCGACGGGACACAACGCTCCCTGGGGTTGCAGCGGCTGCTGTCTGATCATTGGCGGACGGCGAGGGCTGCACCTCGCGCCGTCCGTGGAACAGTTTACGGGTCACGCTTCGGCCACGGCCCCCCCTGTCTCGCCACTCGGGAGTGCTGTGACCTGCGGCACGGGCATTCTGCCCAATCGCGAGCGGCGTTGGCCAGAGGCGCCACGCCCCGATCGGCCGGGTTTCGCAGAGGCGCAGGGCGACTGAGACATCAGCCGAGGCGCCCGGCCACCAGGTCCCACACGGTCTCGGCCAGGGCTTCCTTGGGTCCGTGCGGCACCGCGGTCTCGCTGCCGTCGGTGCCGAGCACCACGGCTTCGTTCTCCTCGGAACCGAAGGTCTTGCGCTCCCCGACCTCGTTCACCACCAGCAGATCGCAGCCCTTGCGCTTCAGTTTGGCGCGGCCGTTGGCGAGCACGTCGTCCGTCTCCGCGGCGAAGCCGACGATCACCTGTCCGGGGCGAACCCGGTCGGTGGAGATCTCCGCGAGGATGTCCGGATTCCGCACCAGGGCGATCGGCTCCGGCTCCTGGTCGTCCTTCTTCTTGATCTTCCCGGCCGCGTAGGTCACCGGACGGAAGTCCGCCACCGCTGCCGCCATGACCACGGCGTCGGCGTCGGCGGCGGCCTTCAGCACCGCCTCGCGCAGGTGCGTGGCCGTACCGACGGGGACGACGTCCACCCCGGCCGGGTCCGGCAGGGTGCTGTTGGCCGCGATCAGTGTGACGCGGGCGCCGCGGGCGGCCGCGGTGCGGGCGAGGGCGTAGCCCTGCTTGCCGGAGGAGCGGTTGCCCAGGAACCGGACCGGGTCCAGGGGCTCGCGGGTGCCGCCCGCGCTGACCACGACATGCCGGCCCTTGAGGTCCGGCTCGGTCACGCCACGGGCCAGCACCCGGCGGCACACCTCGAAGATCTCGCCCGGGTCGGGCAGCCGGCCCTTGCCGGTGTCGACGCCGGTGAGACGGCCCACGGCCGGCTCGATGACCAGGGCACCGCGGCGGCGCAGCGTCGCCACGTTCTCCTGGGTGGCCGGGTGCTCCCACATCTCCGTGTGCATGGCGGGGGCGAAGACGACCGGGCAGCGGGCGGTGAGCAGGGTGTTGGTGAGCAGGTCGTCGGCGAGGCCGTGGGCCGCCTTGGCGAGCATGTCGGCCGTGGCCGGGGCGACGACGACCAGGTCGGCATGCTGCCCGATGCGGACGTGCGGGACCTCGTGGACGTCGTCCCACACCTCGGTGGAGACCGGGTGCCCGGAGAGCGCGGACCACGTGGCGGCGCCTACGAAGTGCAGCGCGGAGGCCGTGGGCACCACGCGCACGTCATGGCCCGACTCCGTCAGCCGCCGCAGCAGCTCACAGGCCTTGTACGCGGCGATGCCGCCACTGACCCCCAGAACGACCTTCGGCTTGTCCACCGCTTCTCCCCGGACCTCGGCAACCGGCACAACGTACGACTCCATGACACACCACAGGCCCGGCAGTCGACCTGCCGGGCCTGTGGAAAAGTCAGCGTGAAGCTGGAAATGCTACTTACTGCGCCGGGCCCTCGACGGCCTCGGACGTGAGCAGCCCCGCGTTGATCTCGCGGAGGGCGATCGAGAGCGGCTTCTCGTGGACGTGGGTGTCGACGAGGGGACCGACGTACTCGAGGAGGCCCTCGCCGAGCTGCGAGTAGTACGCGTTGATCTGGCGGGCCCGCTTGGCCGCGTAGATCACGAGGCTGTACTTCGAGTCGGTGGCCTCGAGGAGCTCGTCGATCGGCGGGTTGATGATGCCCTCGGGCGCGGAGATGGAAGAGGACACGCTCTACCTTCCGATGGGTGGGAAAGAGTCTGTCGGGGTGATCAGCGAGGATCGGATCGATCAGCGATGGTCACACCACGTCCATCAAGGCTAGCAGCTCGCGAGCCACGTCCTCGACGGAGGTGTTGACCAGGGTGGTGTCGAACTCCGGCTCGGCGG
>KL569185.1:5543-11967 GCA_000715635.1 Streptomyces violaceus
AGTTCGATCTTCGCCGCCTCGAGCCGGCGCTCGATCACCTCGGGCGGTTCGGTACCCCGCCCGGTGAGTCTGCGCACCAGTTCCTCCCAGGAGGGAGGAGCCAGGAACACCAGCTGGGCCTCGGGCATCGACTCCCGGACCAGACGGGCACCCTGCAGGTCGATCTCGAGGAGGACCGGCTCGCCGGCCTCCAGGCGCTCCTGCACGGCCGCACGCGGCGTGCCGTAGCGGTTACCGGCGAACTCGGCCCACTCCAGCAGTTCGCCGTTGGCGATCAGCTTGTCCATCTCGTCGTCGGTGACGAAGAAGTAGTGGACTCCATGCTTCTCGCCGGGGCGGGGCTTGCGGGTCGTCGCCGACACCGAGAGCCAGACCTCGGGATGTTCCTTGCGCATATGGGCGACAACCGTGCTCTTGCCGACCCCTGAGGGGCCGGAGAGCACGGTCAGCCGCGGACGTACGTCCGGGGGTACGGGGGTCGTCCCCCGGGGTGTTGCAGCCATGCAGCGATTATCCAGCAATCCCGGAGTGCCCGGGACTCGCATCCCCGGAGTGCCCGGTTCAGGAACCGGTGCTGCCGAACTCGCGCTCCAGGGAGGCGATCTGGTTGGAACCGAGGCCGCGCACACGACGGCTCTCGGAGATGCCGAGTCGCTCCATGATCTGCTTGGCGCGGACCTTGCCCACGCCCGGCAGGGACTCAAGAAGAGCGGAGACCTTCATCTTTCCGATGACGTCGTTCTCCTGGCCCTGCTTGATGACCTCGTGGAGGGAGGCGCCGGAGTGCTTGAGTCGATTCTTGACCTCGGCCCGCTCCCGGCGAGCCGCGGCGGCCTTTTCGAGCGCGGCTGCGCGCTGTTCAGGGGTAAGGGGCGGAAGAGCCACGCCTACGTCACCTCGGATGTCGAACTGTCGGATACGGACCGGTGAGGAACCTAGTCGCCCCACACCTGGGGAGCCACGAGCAACACGCTTGCCCGTTGACTCTCGTCGGAGACTAGCGGGCAAGTCCGCCAGAGTCAGCGAGAACAGCGGAAAAGTCCTGGTCAGCCTTCATCTGAACAGACATTTAGGACATACTGCCCCGGATTTGAGGATGTATTCAGACTCAAGCCCGCCCCCGGGCACTCATCGGAGGACTCACAAGAAGGTCAGGAAGTGGTCAGGACGAGGTCACAGCGTGACGGATCTCCTCCGCGAAGCGTTCCGCGGCGTCACGCAGCGCGACGACGTCGGGACCGTGGCGTAGCACTCCCCGGCTGACGTTCGGCACGACGTTGCGCACCGCCGCCCCGAAGACCCCCGGAAGATCGGCCGGCGTGGCCCCCTGCGCGCCGATGCCGGGCGCGAGGAGCGGGCCGTTGATGTCCAGGTCGTACGACGACAGGTCACCAAGGGTGGCGCCGACGACCGCACCGAAGGATCCCAGGGGCTCCTCCCCCGCGTTCTCGGCGGACAGGTGCGCGAGCATCGTCGCTCCGACGTTCCGGCCGTCGGACCGTACGGCGTGCTGGACCTCGCCGCCCTCCGGGTTGGAGGTCAGTGCCAGCACGAACAGCCCGGCGCCGCTCTCCCGGGCCAGTGCGACGGCCGGGCTGAGCGAGCCGTAGCCGAGGTAGGGCGAGACGGTCAGCGCGTCGGAGAACAGCGGCGCGTCCTTGTGCAGGAACGACTCGGCGTACGCGGCCATGGTCGAGCCGATGTCGCCGCGCTTGGCGTCCGTCACGACCAGGGCACCCGCCGCCCGCGCCTCGGCCACCGACGTCTCCAGGACGGCCAGTCCGCGCGAGCCGAACCGCTCGAAGAACGCGCTCTGCGGCTTGAGCACGGCGACCCGGTCGGCCAGCGCCTCGACGACCGTACGGCTGAACCGCTCCAGCCCTGCCACATCGTCGTTCAGGCCCCACTCGGCGAGCAGGGAGGCGTGCGGGTCGATGCCGACGCAGAGCGGGCCGCGCTCGTCCATGGCCCGGCGCAGGCGCGCGCCGAAGGGTTCGAGACCACTCATGCCGTCTTCCTCACGTCGGCGCCCACCGCGTCGGCGAGCGTGGCGTACGGGCTGGCGCGCAGACGCGCGGCGAGCCCCTTGTGGAGGGCGCGAGCGTAAAACGGTCCCTCGTAGATGAAGGCGCTGTAGCCCTGGACCAGCGTGGCACCGGCCAGGATGCGCTGCCAGGCGTCCTCGGCGTTCTCGACGCCGCCCACGCCCACCAGGGTGATCCGGTCGCCCACGCGCGCGTAGAGGCGGCGCAGAACCTCCAGGGAGCGCTCCTTCAGGGGCGCCCCGGACAGGCCGCCGGTCTCCTTGACGAGGGCGGGGTCGGACTTCAGGCCGAGTCCGTCGCGCGCGATGGTGGTGTTGGTGGCGATGATCCCGTCCAGGCCGAGTTCCACGGCGAGGTCGGCGACCGCGTCGATGTCCTCGTCGGCGAGGTCCGGCGCGATCTTGACCAGGAGCGGGACTCGCCGCGCGGACACCGCGCCGTCGGCGGCCTCGCGCACGGCGCTCAGCAGGGGGCGCAGCGCCTCGGTCGCCTGGAGGTTGCGCAGCCCCGGCGTGTTCGGGGAGGAGACGTTGACGACCAGGTAGTCGGCGTAGGGGGCCAGCCGCTCGGCGGACTTCACGTAGTCCGCGACGGCCTCCTCCTCGGGTACGACCTTGGTCTTGCCGATGTTGACGCCGACGACGGTCCTGAAGACCGGCGTACGGGAGGCCAGGCGGGCGGCGACGCGGAGCGAGCCGTCGTTGTTGAAGCCCATGCGGTTGATCAGCGCCCGGTCCTTGACCAGCCGGAACAGCCGCTGCTTGGGGTTGCCGGGCTGCGGCTCGCCGGTCACCGTGCCGATCTCGACGTGGTCGAAGCCGAGCATGGCCATGCCGTCGATGCCCACGGCGTTCTTGTCGAAGCCGGCGGCGAGCCCGAAGGGGCCGTGCATGCGCAGCCCGAACGCCTCGGTGCGCAGCTCCTTGTGGCGGGGCGCGAGGGCGGCCGCGAGGAAGGTGCGCAGCACGGGGACGCGGGCGGCGAGGCGGATCCAGCGGAAGGCGAGGTGGTGCGCCTGCTCCGGGTCCAGCCGCTTGAAGACGAGACTGAAGAAGATCTTGTACATGATGTCCTCACGAAGACGTGGCGTCCTCACGAAGAGGGGGACACCGTTTCCGGTGTCCCCCTCGGGGCTGCTAGTCGCGGGCCGCGGTCAGATGTTCCGCGTGTTCCTGGAGCGACCGGACGCTCACGTCGCCGCGGTTGAGGGCGTCGATGCCCTGCACCGCCGCCGCGAGCGCCTGGACCGTCGTCAGGCAGGGCACGGACCGTGCCACGGCCGCCGTACGGATGTCGTAGCCGTCGAGCCGGCCGCCGGTGCCGTACGGGGTGTTGACGATGAGGTCGACCTCACCGTCGTGGATGAGCTGGACGATGGTCTTCTCGCCGTTCGGGCCGGTGCCCTCGGACTGCTTGCGCACGACGGTGGCGTTGATGCCGTTGCGCTTGAGCACCTCGGCCGTGCCGGACGTGGCCATCAGCTCGAAGCCGTGGGCGACCAGCTCGCGCGCCGGGAAGATCATCGAGCGCTTGTCGCGGTTGGCGACCGAGATGAAGGCGCGGCCCTTGGTGGGCAGCGGGCCGTAGGCACCCGCCTGCGACTTGGCGTACGCCGTGCCGAAGACGGAGTCGATGCCCATGACCTCGCCCGTGGAGCGCATCTCGGGGCCGAGGACCGTGTCGACGCCGCGGCCGTGGATGTCGCGGAAGCGCGACCACGGCATGACGGCCTCCTTGACGGAGATCGGCGCGTCGAGCGGGAGCTCGCCGCCGTCGCCGGTGGCCGGGAGCAGGCCCTCGGCGCGCAGCTCGGCGATCGTGGCGCCCAGCGAGATCCGGGCGGCGGCCTTGGCCAGCGGCACCGCCGTCGCCTTCGAGGTGAAGGGGACGGTCCGGGAGGCGCGCGGGTTGGCCTCCAGGACATAGAGGATGTCGCCCGCCATCGCGAACTGGATGTTGATCAGGCCGCGCACCCCGACGCCCTTCGCGATGCCCTCCGTGGAGGCGCGCAGGCGCTTGATGTCGAAGCCGCCGAGCGTGATCGGGGGCAGGGCGCACGCCGAGTCGCCGGAGTGGATGCCGGCCTCCTCGATGTGCTCCATGACGCCGCCGAGGTAGAGCTCTTGGCCGTCGTAGAGCGCGTCGACGTCGATCTCGATCGCGTCGTCGAGGAACCGGTCGACCAGGACCGGCCGGGACGGGCTGATCTCCGTCGACTCGGAGATGTACGCCTCCAGGCGCGTCTCGTCGTAGACGATCTCCATGCCGCGCCCGCCGAGGACGTACGACGGACGCACCAGGACGGGGTAGCCGATCTCGTCGGCGATGGCCTTGGCCTCGGCGAAAGTGGTGGCCGTGCCGTGCTTGGGTGCCGGGAGCCCGGCCTCCTGGAGGACCCGTCCGAAGGCGCCCCGGTCCTCGGCGGCGTGGATGGCCTCCGGGGAGGTGCCGACGATCGGCACGCCGTTGTCCTTGAGCGCCTGCGACAGACCCAGCGGGGTCTGGCCGCCGAGCTGCACGACGACGCCCGCGACGGGTCCGGCCTGCTGCTCGGCGTGGACGATCTCCAGTACGTCCTCGAGCGTCAGCGGCTCGAAGTACAGGCGGTCGGAGGTGTCGTAGTCCGTGGAGACGGTCTCCGGGTTGCAGTTGACCATCACGGTCTCGTAGCCCGCGTCGCTCAGCGCGAAGGAGGCGTGGACGCAGGAGTAGTCGAACTCGATGCCCTGGCCGATGCGGTTCGGGCCGGAGCCCAGGATGATGACGGCCGGCTTCTCGCGGGGCGCGACCTCGGTCTCCTCGTCGTAGGAGGAGTAGAAGTACGGCGTCTTCGCGGCGAACTCGGCGGCGCAGGTGTCGACCGTCTTGTAGACCGGGCGGATGCCCAGCGCGTGCCGGACCTCGCGGACGACGTCCTCGCGCAGGCCGCGGATCTCGCCGATCTGCGTGTCGGAGAACCCGTGCCGCTTGGCCTCGGCGAGCAGGCCGGCGGTCAGCTCGGGCGCCTCGGCCAGCTCGTCCGCGATCTCCTTGATGAGGAAGAGCTGGTCGACGAACCACGGGTCGATCTTCGTGTACTCGAAGACCTCCTCGGGGGTGGCGCCCGCGCGGATGGCCTGCATGACGGTGTTGATGCGGCCGTCGGTGGGGCGGACGGACTCGCGGAGCAGCTCTTCCTTGCCGCCGGGCTCGCCGACGAAGGTGAACTGGCTGCCCGTCTTCTCCAGGGAGCGCAGGGCCTTCTGGAAGGCCTCGGTGAAGTTGCGGCCGATGGCCATGGCCTCGCCGACCGACTTCATGGTGGTGGTGAGGGTGGCGTCCGCGCTCGGGAACTTCTCGAAGGCGAAGCGCGGGGCCTTCACGACCACGTAGTCGAGCGTCGGCTCGAAGGAGGCCGGGGTCTCCTGCGTGATGTCGTTCGGGATCTCGTCCAGCGTGTAGCCGACGGCGAGCTTGGCGGCGATCTTGGCGATCGGGAAGCCGGTCGCCTTGGAGGCGAGCGCCGAGGAACGCGACACGCGCGGGTTCATCTCGATGACGATCACGCGACCGTCCTCGGGGTTCACCGCGAACTGGATGTTGCAGCCGCCGGTGTCGACGCCGACCTCGCGGATGACGGCGATGCCGATGTCGCGCAGGGTCTGGTACTCGCGGTCGGTCAGCGTCATCGCGGGCGCGACCGTGATCGAGTCGCCGGTGTGCACGCCCATGGGGTCGAAGTTCTCGATGGAGCAGACGACCACGACGTTGTCGTGCTTGTCGCGCATCAGCTCCAGCTCGTACTCCTTCCAGCCGAGGATGGACTCCTCCAGGAGCACCTCGGTGGTCGGCGAGAGCGTGAGGCCCTGCCCGGCGATGCGGCGCAGTTCCTCCTCGTCGTGGGCGAAGCCGGAGCCGGCGCCGCCCATGGTGAAGGAGGGGCGGACGACGACCGGGTAGCCGCCGAGCGTCTCGACGCCGGCGAGGACGTCCTCCATCGAGTGGCAGATCACCGAGCGGGCGGACTCGCCGTGCCCGATCTTCGCGCGGACGGCCTCGACGACCTCCTTGAAGAGGTCGCGGTCCTCGCCCTTGTTGATCGCCTCGACGTTGGCGCCGATGAGCTCGACGCCGTACTTGTCGAGGGTCCCCGCCTCGTGCAGCGAGATGGCCGTGTTGAGGGCCGTCTGGCCGCCCAGGGTGGGCAGCAGCGCGTCGGGGCGCTCCTTGGCGATGATCTTCTCGACGAACTCGGGGGTGATCGGCTCGACGTAGGTGGCGTCGGCGATCTCCGGGTCGGTCATGATCGTCGCCGGGTTGGAGTTCACCAGGACGACCCGGAGGCCCTCGGCGCGCAGGATGCGGCACGCCTGGGTGCCTGTCTCTTATACACATCTCTG
>KL569185.1:12236-12384 GCA_000715635.1 Streptomyces violaceus
GGCCTGGCCGATGACGATCGGGCCGGAGCCGATGACCAGGACGGACTGGATATCGGTGCGCTTAGGCACGCTGGCCCTCCATCAGGGATACGAAGCGGTCGAACAGGTAGGCGGCGTCGTGCGGGCCGGCTGCCGCTCGGGGTGGTAC
>KL569185.1:12612-13944 GCA_000715635.1 Streptomyces violaceus
GGGTGGTACTGGACGCTGAAGGCGGGGCGGTCGAGAAGCCGCAGCCCCTCCACCACGTTGTCGTTCAGGCAGACGTGCGACACCTCGGCGCGGCCGAACGGGGTCTCGGAGACCTGGTCGAGCGGTGCGTCGACGGCGAAGCCGTGGTTGTGCGCGGTGACCTCGACCTTGCCGGTCGTACGGTCCTGCACGGGCTGGTTGATGCCGCGGTGGCCGTACTTCAGCTTGAAGGTGCCGAAGCCGAGCGCGCGGCCCAGGATCTGGTTGCCGAAGCAGATGCCGAAGAGCGGGGTGCCGCGCTCCAGAACGCCCCGCATGACGGAGACGGGGTGGTCGGCGGTGGCCGGGTCGCCCGGGCCGTTGGAGAAGAACACGCCGTCCGGGTTGACCGCGTAGACGTCCTCGACGGTCGCGGTGGCCGGGAGCACGTGCACCTCTATGCCGCGCTCGGCCATGCGGTGCGGGGTCATGCCCTTGATGCCGAGGTCGACGGCGGCGACGGTGAACTTCTTCTCACCGACGGCGGGCACGACGTACGGCTCGGTGGTGGCGACCTCGGCGGAGAGGTTCGCGCCCTTCATCTGGGGGGCTTCCTGGACGCGGGCCAGCAGCGCGCCGTCCTCCCGCACCGCCTCCCCGCTGAAGATGCCGACGCGCATGGCGCCGCGCTCGCGCAGGTGCCGCGTGAGGGCGCGGGTGTCGATGCCGGAGATGCCGACCACGCCCTGCGCCGCGAGCTCCTCGTCCAGCGAGCGCCGGGAGCGCCAGTTGGACGGCACGCGCGCGGGGTCGCGCACGACGTACCCGGAGACCCAGATCCTCTTCGACTCGGGGTCCTCGTCGTTCACACCGGTGTTGCCGACGTGCGGGGCGGTCATCACCACGACCTGGCGGTGGTACGAGGGGTCGGTGAGGGTCTCCTGGTAGCCGGTCATGCCGGTGGAGAACACCGCTTCGCCGAAGGTCTCCCCCACGGCCCCGTAGGCACGGCCGCGGAAGATCCGGCCGTCCTCCAGGACGAGTACGGCGGGAGTCCTGGCAGCTCCCCTTGTGGAGGTGGTCATCGTTCGACGCCTTCCCTGGTGTTCGTTTCGATCATGGAGTTGAGGGCCTCGACCCACTCGTTGTGCTCGGCCGCGTGGTCGGAGCGGAACCCGGAGTCGATCAGCCGGTCGCCGTGCGCCCAGGTGACGATCAGCAGGCCGCCCTCGGTGAGGACCTTGCCGGCGATGCCCTTGTCGAGCCGGGCCTCGCGGAGCTGTGCGGCCGGGACGAAGAAGTCGCTCGCCCCGGGGCGTACGACGTCCAGCCCGGCGTCCGTCAGCGTGAGCT
>KL569185.1:14173-15397 GCA_000715635.1 Streptomyces violaceus
TGGTAGCGGCCGCTCATGGCCAGCTTCTCGGGGCCCGGGTCGTCCGGGACAGTGGGCAGCTCGGGCAGGTCGCCCTGGAGGGTGCCGCGCCACTTCCAGCCCTCGCGCATCAGCCAGTAGACGAGCGCGACGAAGAGGGCGAGGCCGACGACCCAGCCGATGCGGGCGGCCCAGTCGGTCACTTGCGCCGATTCCTTCTCGGCGGCCAGCAGGAGTACAGGTGTCACGTGAGCTTCCCGTCGACGAGCGTGGCCTTGCCCCGCAGCCACGTGTGCGTGACACGGCCCGGCAGCTCACGCCCCTCATAGGGGGTGTTCCGGCTGCGCGAGGCGAAGCCCGCGGGTTCCACGGGCCCACGGTATGCCGTGTCGACCAGGGTGAGGTTGGCGGGCTCACCTGCCGAGACGGGACGTCCGTGGCCCACGGCCTGTCCGATCTGCGCGGGCTTGACGGACATCCGGTCGGCGACGCCGGCCCAGTCCAGCAGACCCGTGTCGACCATGGTCTCCTGCACCACCGACAGCGCGGTCTCCAGGCCGACCATGCCCATGGCGGCCGCGGCCCACTCGCAGTCCTTGTCCTCGTGCGGGTGCGGGGCGTGGTCGGTGGCGACGATGTCGATCGTGCCGTCGGCGAGGGCCTCGCGCAGGGCCATCACGTCGCGCTCGGTGCGCAGCGGCGGGTTGACCTTGTAGACAGGGTTGTACGTGCGCACCAGCTCGTCCGTGAGGAGGAGGTGGTGCGGGGTGACCTCGGCGGTGACGGCGATGCCGCGGGACTTCGCCCAGCGGACGATCTCGACGGACCCGGCGGTCGACAGGTGGCAGATGTGGACGCGGGAGCCGACGTGGTCGGCGAGCAGGACATCCCGGGCGATGATCGATTCTTCGGCCACCGCGGGCCAGCCCCCGAGCCCCAGCTCGGCCGAGACGATGCCCTCGTTCATCTCGGCGCCCTCGGTCAGCCGCGGCTCCTGCGCGTGCTGCGCGACGACACCGCCGAAGGCCTTCACGTACTCCAGGGCGCGGCGCATGATCACGGCGTCGTGGACGCACTTGCCGTCGTCGGAGAAGACGGTGACCCCGGCGGCCGACTCGTGCATGGCACCCAGCTCGGCGAGCTTCCTGCCCTCCAGGCCGACGGTGACGGCACCGATGGGCTGGACGTCGCAGTAGCCGTGCTCCTGCCGAGCCGCCATACCCTGTCTCTTATACACATCTCTGA
>KL569185.1:15587-18418 GCA_000715635.1 Streptomyces violaceus
CGACCCGCCATACCTGCTCGACGACACCGGCGGTGTCGGCGACCGGGAAGGTGTTGGCCATAGCGAACACGGTGGTGTAGCCACCGGAGGCGGCGGCGCGGGTGCCGGTGAGGACGGTCTCGGAGTCCTCGCGGCCGGGCTCGCGCAGATGGGTGTGCAGGTCGACCAGGCCCGGCAGCAGCACCTTGCCGTCGGCCTCGACGATCTCGGCCCCTTCGGCGGACAGCGTGCTGCCACTCCAGTCGATTTCGCCCTGCCGGGCGGTGGCGGCGATCGTCCCGCCGTCGATCAGCACGTCCTGCGGCTCGCCGCCCAGCACCTTCGCACCACGGATCAGGATCTTGCTCATGAGTCTTACTTCTCCTCGGTACGGGACTGGGTGACGGCGGGTTCGTTGCCACCGAGCAGCAGGTACAGGACGGCCATCCGGATGGACACTCCGTTTGCGACCTGCTCGACGACGGTGCAGCGGTCGGAGTCGGCGACCTCGGCGGTGATCTCCATGCCGCGGACCATCGGGCCGGGGTGCATCACGATGGCGTGCTCGGGCATCCGCGCCATGCGGTCGCCGTCGAGGCCGTAGCGCCGGGAGTACTCGCGCTCGGTCGGGAAGAAGGCGGCGTTCATGCGCTCGCGCTGGACGCGCAGCATCATCACCGCGTCGGACTTGGGCAGGGTGCTGTCGAGGTCGTACGACACCTCGCAGGGCCAGGTCTCGATGCCGACGGGCACCAGGGTCGGCGGGGCGACGAGGGTGACCTCGGCGCCGAGGGTGTGCAGCAGGTCGACGTTGGAGCGGGCGACCCGGCTGTGCAGGACGTCGCCGACGATCGTGATGCGCTTGCCTTCGAGGTCCCGGCCGAGTCCGGCGTCCGTGCCGACCAGGCGGCGGCGCATGGTGAAGGCGTCCAGCAGAGCCTGTGTGGGGTGCTGGTGGGTGCCGTCGCCGGCGTTGACGACGGCCGCGTCGATCCAGCCGGAGTTCGCCAGCCGGTACGGGGCTCCGGAGGCGCCGTGCCGGATGACCACGGCGTCGACGCCCATGGCCTCCAGGGTCTGGGCGGTGTCCTTCAGGGACTCGCCCTTGGAGACGCTGGAGCCCTTGGCGGAGAAGTTGATGACGTCCGCGGACAGCCTCTTCTCGGCGGCCTCGAAGGAGATCCGGGTCCGGGTGGAGTCCTCGAAGAAGAGGTTGACGATCGTGCGGCCGCGCAGGGTCGGCAGCTTTTTGATCGGCCGGTCGGCGACCCGGGCCATCTCCTCGGCGGTGTCGAGGATCAGGACGGCGTCGTCGCGGGTGAGGTCGGCGGCCGAGATGAGATGACGCTGCATCTGTCAGGCTCCGTAAGGCAGTTCAGGAGAATTCGGGCAGACGGGCGCGCCCGGGGGCGCACTGAGCCGGCGTACGACAGCGGCGTACGCCTGAAGCGCTACTGGGAGGTCTGCTTGGCACCGAGCAGCACGGTGTCGCGACCGTCCTCCTCGGCGAGCTGGACCTTGACCGTCTCCCGCAACGACGTGGGGAGGTTCTTGCCGACGTAGTCGGCGCGGATGGGCAGTTCGCGGTGACCGCGGTCGACGAGGACGGCGAGCTGCACCGCGCGCGGGCGCCCGATGTCGTTCAGCGCGTCGAGGGCGGCCCGGATGGTGCGGCCGGAGAAGAGCACGTCGTCGACGAGGACGACCAGCTTGCCGTCGATGCCGTCACCGGGGATCTCGGTACGGGCCAGCGCACGCGGCGGGTGCATGCGCAGGTCGTCGCGGTACATGGTGATGTCGAGCGAGCCGCACGGAACCTTGCGCTCGGTGATCTGCTCGAGCTTGTCGGCGAGCCGCCGGGCGAGGAAGACGCCCCGGGTCGGAATGCCGAGGAGCACCACGTCGTCGGCGCCCTTGGCGCGCTCGACGATCTCATGGGCGATGCGGGTCAGTACCCGCGCGATGTCGGGCCCTTCGAGAACGGGCCGGGCATCGGACTGCGTGTCGTGCGTGTCCATACGAAACGGACCTCCTTCTCCGCCTCACGGGACGGACCTTAAAGGACGTCGGGATTGCGCCATACACGGTAGCAGGTCCCCGCGATCATTCCGACAGCCCCTCGGATCACCCGTTCGGCCTAACCGAGTGCTGATACCACGGAAGAGTCGGTGCGGACCATTCGGCTTGACGCGGCAGAGTAACGCTGCGTAACCTCACAGTGAGTTACCAGCCGCGCGGTCCGGCAACACAGCTGACCGCGTCGACACAGTGCCGGGGAGCTATATGTCCAGCGAATACGCCAAACAGCTCGGGGCCAAGCTCCGGGCGATCCGCACCCAGCAGGGCCTTTCCCTCCACGGTGTCGAGGAGAAGTCCCAGGGACGGTGGAAGGCGGTCGTGGTCGGTTCGTACGAGCGCGGCGACCGCGCCGTGACCGTGCAGCGCCTCGCCGAGCTGGCGGACTTCTACGGCGTCCCCGTGCAGGAGCTGCTCCCGGGCACCACCCCGGGCGGCGCCGCCGAGCCGCCGCCGAAGCTGGTTCTGGACCTGGAGCGGCTGGCCACGGTGCCGGCCGAGAAGGCCGGCCCCCTGCAGCGCTACGCGGCCACGATCCAGTCGCAGCGCGGTGACTACAACGGCAAGGTGCTCTCGATCCGCCAGGACGACCTGCGCACACTCGCCGTCATCTACGACCAGTCGCCTTCGGTCCTCACCGAGCAGCTGATCAGCTGGGGTGTCCTGGACGCGGACGCGCGCCGCGCGGTCGCCTCCCACGAGGAGGCCTGAGCCCTTAGCGGGCAGCGCAGAAACGTGCCGCCGGGGTGGCCGGAACCATATGGTTCCGGCCACCC
>KL569185.1:18638-20593 GCA_000715635.1 Streptomyces violaceus
ACCGTACGGGGACGCCGGAGGGCCCGCAGCAGTCGCGCTGCGGGCCCTCCGGCGTTCTCTGTCTCTCTCAGTCCTCGTCGCGGCGGAGCGAGGGCTTGAGGTCCTTCAGCCGGCCGAGCAGGCCGTTCACGAACGAGGGCGACTCGTCCGTGGAGAACTCCTTGGCCAGCTGCACCATCTCGTCCAGGACGACGGCGTCCGGGGTCTCGTCGACCCAGATCAGCTCATAGGCGCCGAGCCGCAGGATGTTGCGGTCGACGACCGGCATCCGGTCGAGTGTCCAGCCGACCGAGTACTGGGCGATCAGCTCGTCGATGCGCTTCGCGCGCTGCGCGTAGCCCTCGACCAGCTCCATCGTGTACTCGCTCACCGGCGGCTGCCGGGTGTCGGCCCGGGAGAGCCGGACCCAGTCGGCGAGGACCGTCAGGACCTCGGCGCCGCGCTGGTCGCCCTCGAAGAGGATCTGGAAGGCGCGCTTGCGGGCCGTGTTGCGGGCAGCCACGGTTAGCTGTTCACCCGGCCGAGGTAGTCGCTGGTGCGGGTGTCGACCTTGATCTTCTCACCGGTGGTGATGAAGAGGGGCACCTGGATCTGGTGGCCGGTCTCCAGCGTGGCGGGCTTGGTGCCACCGGTGGAGCGGTCGCCCTGGACGCCCGGCTCGGTCTCCTGGATGACGAGCTCGACGGCGGCGGGCAGCTCGACGAAGAGCACCTCGCCCTCGTGCTGCGCGACGGTGGCGGTGAAGCCCTCGATCAGGAAGTTGGCGGCGTCGCCCACCGACTTGCGGTCGACGTGCAGCTGGTCGTAGGTCTCCATGTCCATGAAGACGAAGTACTCGCCGTCCATGTAGGAGAACTGCATGTCCCGCTTGTCGACGGTGGCCGTTTCGACCTTGACGCCGGCGTTGAAGGTCTTGTCGACGACCTTGCCGGAGAGCACGTTCTTGAGCTTGGTGCGCACGAAGGCCGGGCCCTTGCCGGGCTTGACGTGCTGGAACTCGACGACGGACCAGAGCTGGCCGCCTTCGAGCTTGAGCACCATGCCGTTCTTGAGGTCGTTCGTGGAAGCCACGGTTGCGGAATCTCCTGGACTGACGTACGACCCTGGGGCACGCACCTGCCTACCTACAGGGCGAGCAGCTCCTTGGTCGTGATGGTGAGTAGCTCGGGTCCGCCGTCCGCCTCGGGGCGGACGACGAGCGTGTCATCGATCCGGACACCGCCCCGGCCCGGGAGGTGGACCCCCGGTTCGACGGTGACCGGCACGCAAGCGTCCAGTTTACCCATGGCCGCGGGACTCAACTGAGGGTCCTCGTCGATTTCGAGCCCGACCCCGTGTCCGGTCAGGGCCGTGAGGCCCTCCGTGTACCCCGCGGAGTCCAGCACCTGGCGAGCGGCCCGGTCGACGTCCCGGCAGGCGGCGCCGGGTACCAGGCTCTCACGTCCGGCGCGCTGGGCGGCGAAGACCAGGTCGTACAGCTCGATCTGCCAGTCCGCGGGAGCCGTGCCGATGACGAACGTACGGCCGATCTCACAGCGGTAGCCGCGATACGTCGCACCGAGGCAGACGGAGAGGAAGTCGCCCTCCTCGACACGGCGGTCGGTGGGCCGGTGGGCGGGGCGGCCGGCGTTGGGCCCGGTGGCGACGGAGGTCGGGAAGGCCGGTCCGTCGGCCCCGTGGTCGACGAGGCGTCTTTCGAGCTCTAGGGCGAGATGGCGCTCGGTCCTGCCGACGAGGATGGACTCCAGCAGTTCGCCCAGCGCCTGGTCGGCGATCTCGGCGCCGATGCGGAGGCAGGAGATCTCTTCCTCGTCCTTGACCACCCTGAGCTGCTCGACAGCGCAGCCGAGGCCGGCCAGGCGCAGCCGGGGGGCGACCGAGCCGAGAGCACGGTGCCGGGCCACGGTGAGATGGTGCTCCTCCACCGCGAGGGAGTCGGCGCCCTGGCCCGCGGC
>KL569185.1:20824-21264 GCA_000715635.1 Streptomyces violaceus
ACCGCCACCGGTTCCGGGCAGGCTCTGGACGCGCAGGGCCTCGTCGGGGCGCTCCTGCGCGGAGCGGCCTTCGATCGGGCCGGCACACACCAGGAGGTCCTCGGTCTTGCCCAGCAGCAGAACGGCGCCGCGCGGGGCGGGGCCCGCGAGATAGCGCACGTTGGCGGGGCGGGAGACCAGCGCCGCCGCGCTGCCGCCCGCGTTGCAGTATTCCTTCAGACGCGTCCGGCGGGCCGCGTACACCTCTGACATGACCCGAGCGTATGAGCTTCGCGGGTTCGGCGCCGTTCGAGAGAGGCCGAGTGGGGCAGCGGGGCGGCTACCACTGGGGCGGGCTGGCGATGGAGCGGGTCAGGACGTCGTTCAGGACCTGGGCCGTTTGCGGGATGTCGAGCTGGGAGTTGTCGATGATCGGCAGGCCCGAGCCGTACCAGCCGGCC
>KL569185.1:21481-21959 GCA_000715635.1 Streptomyces violaceus
AGCCGTACCAGCCGGCCATGCGGCCGTGGATGCGGGCGACCTCGTCGTCGCTGAGACGGCGGTTGCCGGAGCGCTCGGCGTTGCGTTCCAGGACGATCTCCAGGCCTGGCAGGAGGACGACCGGCAACAGGCCCGGCCCGACGTGTCGCTTCCAGCCGCCGAGGCCGACGACGGGCCGGTCGGGGAAGACGGCGTCGTCGAGGATGCACGAGATGCCGTTGGCCAGGAAGTTCCGCGCGGCGAAGCCGCAGGTGCGGCGGGCGAGGCGGTACTGCGCTTCCGAATTGTCGTTCCACCCGGACTGGGGGTCGGCGAAGCCCGAGCGGACCCATTCGCGTACGTCGTCGAGGCTGATGTGGGCCGTGGGGATCCGGCGATGGTCCGCCCAGTACTTGGCGACGCTGGTCTTCCCGGCGCCCGCGGGGCCGATGAGCAGCACCGCGAGCGTCGTGCCCGCCAGGTCGGGGCCCGCCGCGGC
>KL569185.1:22204-22422 GCA_000715635.1 Streptomyces violaceus
GGTCGGGGCCCGCCGCGGCGGGCGGCGCGCTGGGCATGGCGACCGGACCGCCCGGCGGCAGCGGCACATGACCGGTGGTGTCCGGCGTGGGAGGAGCGGAGGCCTGGTGCGGGGGTGCGGCCGGACCGGGCGGTGGCGCGGGGTATCCCGGTGCCGGGGGCGGCGGGGGCACGGGGGCGGAGCCCTGGTGCTGTCTCTTATACACATCTCTGATGGCG
>KL569185.1:22716-28738 GCA_000715635.1 Streptomyces violaceus
GGCGGCCGGTCCCTGCCCCGGCTGGTGGGGCGGCGGCAGCGGAGAACCCACTGCGTGCTGCATCCGGTGCCACTCCGTCTCGTACAGGCGATGGGCGCTGACTGCGGGGGCGGAACCCGCTGCTACCGAACGGTACCGCCCCCGGCGATCGTTGTGTGAACGGCCGGGGGCGGCCCGAAGTGCCCGGCGCCGTAAGGCTGTTTCGGGCGGAAGGAGCGCGGGAGGACTTACTGCCCCACTTCGCCGTACGCGGCGAGCAGCACGGCCGGGTCGGGTCCCTCCAGGACGGTGGGCTTGGCCAGACCGTCGAGGACGATGAAGCGCAGCAGGTCGCCGCGGGACTTCTTGTCGACCTTCATGGTCTCCAGCAGCTTGGGCCACTGGTCGTGGCGGTAGTACAGCGGCAGGCCGACCGCTTCGAGGACGGTGCGGTGGCGGTCGGCCGTGGCGTCGTCCAACCGGCCTGCCAGGCGGCCGAGTTCGGCGGCGAAGTGCATCCCCACGGACACGGCCGCGCCGTGGCGCCACTTGTAGCGCTCGTTCTTCTCGATGGCGTGGCCGAGCGTGTGGCCGTAGTTGAGGATCTCGCGCAGGCCCGACTCCTTCAGGTCGGACGACACCACGTCGGCCTTCACCCGGATGGAGCGCTCGATGAGCTCGGCGGTGTGCGGGCCGGCCGGGGTGCGGGCGGCCTCGGGGTCGGACTCGATGAGGTCGAGGATCACCGGGTCGGCGATGAAGCCGGCCTTGATGACCTCGGCGAGCCCGGAGACGTAGTCGTTGACCGGCAGCGAGTCCAGTGCGGCCAGGTCGCAGAGCACACCGGCGGGCGGGTGGAAGGCGCCCACCAGGTTCTTGCCCTCGGCGGTGTTGATGCCGGTCTTGCCGCCGACGGCCGCGTCGACCATGGCCAGCACGGTGGTCGGGATCGCGATCCAGCGCACCCCGCGCAGCCAGGTGGCGGCCACGAACCCGGCCAGGTCCGTGGTCGCGCCGCCGCCGACACCGACGATGACGTCCGTGCGCGTGAACCCGGACTGGCCCAGCGCCTTCCAGCAGTAGGCGGCGACCTCGGCGGTCTTGGCCTCCTCCGCGTTGGGCACCTGGATGGCGACGACTTCGTAGCCCTGCTCGGACAGGTCGGCGCGCAGCGCGTCACTCGTCTCGGCCAGCGCCTCGGGGTGGACGATCGCGACCCGCTTGGCCCTGCCGCCGATCAACCCGGCCAGTTCGCCCAGGAGTTGCCGGCCCACCAGGACCTCGTAGGGCTCGGTGCCCGCCGTGCCGCCGATCTGGATCCGCGTCACTGCCTCGCTCATGCTTCCTTCAACTCCAGTGCGTCCAGGGCGGCTTGGGTGACCTCTTCGGGCGTACGGCCATCGGTGGCGACGACGGCCGTGGCGACCTCCTCGTACAGATGCCGACGGGCCTCCATCAGCTCGCGCCACTGCTTGCGCGGGTTGATGGCGAGCAGCGGCCGGGCCGCGTTGAGGCCGGTGCGTTTGACCGCCTCCTCGACGTCCATCGACAGGTACACCACCCGCTGCCCGGCGAGCAGCTCGCGCGTGTCCTGGTCGAGGACGGCGCCGCCGCCCAGGGCCAGCACGCCGTCGTACCCGGCCAGCGCCTCGCGCACGGCCTGCTTCTCGATCGCGCGGAAGGCCGCCTCGCCCTCTTCCACGAAGATCTCGGCGATCGTCCGGTGCTGCGCGGCGACGATGTCGTCGTCGGTGTCCCGGTATCCGGCCCCGAGCCGCTCGGCCAGCAGCTGCCCGACGGTGGACTTGCCGACGCCCATCGGGCCGACCAGCACGATCAGCGGGGTCACCGGATGGCCAGGTTGTCGAGGTACGACCGTACGTTGCGGCCGGTCTCGGCCACGCTGTCGCCGCCGAACTTCTCGGCCACCGCGTCCGCGAGGACGAGCGCGACCATCGCCTCGGCGACGATGCCGGCCGCCGGCACCGCGCACACGTCGGAGCGCTGGTGATGGGCGGCCGTCGCCTCACCGGTGACGACGTCCACCGTCTTGAGCGCCCGCGGGACGGTCGCGATGGGCTTCATCGCCGCCCGCACCCGCAGCAGCTCACCGGTGGTCAGCCCGCCCTCGGTACCGCCGGAGCGGCCGGAGGTGCGCCGGATGCCCTCGTCGGTGGTCACGATCTCGTCGTGGGCCTTGGAGCCGGGCACCCGCGCCAGGTCGAAACCGTCACCGACCTCCACGCCCTTGATCGCCTGGATGCCCATGAGCGCGGCGGCCAGCCGGGCGTCGAGACGCCGGTCCCAGTGCACGTGCGAACCGAGGCCGACCGGCACCTCGTAGGCCAGCACCTCGACCACACCGCCGAGGGTGTCGCCGTCCTTGTGGGCCTGGTCGATCTCGGCGACCATCGCCTTCGACGCGTCGGCGTCCAGGCAGCGCACCGGGTCCGCGTCCAGCTTCTCCACGTCCGCCGGCGTCGGGTACACGCCGTACGGCGCCTTCGCCGCCGCCAGCTCCACCACGTGGGAGACGATCTCGATGCCGGCCGTCTCCTTCAGGTACGACCGGGCCACCGCGCCGAGGGCCACACGGGCCGCGGTCTCACGCGCCGAGGCGCGCTCCAGGATGGGCCGGGCCTCGTCGAAGCCGTACTTCTGCATTCCGGCGAGGTCGGCGTGGCCGGGCCGCGGGCGGGTCAGCGGGGCGTTGCGGGCGAGCCCGTCGAGGATCTCGGGGTCGACCGGGTCGGCCGCCATGACCTGTTCCCACTTCGGCCACTCGGTGTTGCCCACCATGATCGCGACCGGGGAGCCGAGGGTGAGGCCGTGCCGGACGCCGCCGAGGAAGGTGATCTCGTCGCGCTCGAACTTCATCCGGGCGCCACGCCCATAGCCCAGGCGGCGCCTCGCGAGATGGTCCGCCACCATGTCCGTGGTGATCGGCACGCCGGCGGGCAGACCCTCCAGCGTCGCGACGAGTGCGGGACCGTGGGACTCCCCAGCGGTCAGCCAGCGCAACCTGCTCAACGGTGCTCCTCAGTGCTCGCGCCCGTACTGCCCTGCGTACGCGCGTCATCTCGTACGGCGACGGCCAGACCGGGTGCGCGGCCCCGGTCCGCCACCTACGATCCTCCCACGTCCGGGGCGCGGACCCGGCCGCCGGTCCATCAGGCGGACGAGGCCGGGCCGCCGGTCTGCCGCTGCGGCGCGTACGCGCCGAGGAAGTCCGCGCCGCTCGGCTGCTGCGTGGGCTGGTCCTGCTGCGGTGCGTAGGCGCCGAGATGGTCGGCCCCACTGCCCTGCTGCACCGCCTGCTGCGGTGCGTACTCCCCCAGGTAGTCCGCTCCACGCCCCTGCCCGTACTGGGCCGCCGCGTGGACGGGCTGCCCGCCCCGCACGGCCCGCCGATGGGCGATCTTGCGCTTGATCTTGACCGCCCAGGACGCGAGGACCGCGAGCACGATCAGGGCGATCACCGTGATCTGCACCCAGTCGGGCAGGAATCCCAGCAGGGACTCGAATATCTGGGATTTCACGGACGCCTGAGGCATGCCTGTGGACATGGTTCGTTATCCCCTCCCCTGTTCCGCCCCCTGCGGAACCGAGAGCGGATCTTATCGGGCCGCGAGAGCGCGTTCGCCCGCTTTTCGCATGGCGTCCAGGGGGGCCGGGGCCTGTCCCGTCATCTGCTCGACCTGCAGCACGGCCTGGTGCACCAGCAGGTCGAGGCCGCTGACGACCGCGCCGCCGTACGCGGACCAGCGGGCGGCGAGGGTGGTGGGCCAGGGGTCGTAGAGGACGTCGAAGAGGGCCGCCGGCCGCTCCGGCACGGACCGGGCGAGGGCGTCGGTGACACCGGCCGGCGTGGTGCTGATCACCAGCGGCGCGCGCAGGGCCTGCTCGGCGTCCGACCAGTCGGCGATGCGCACCGAGACCTCCAGCCGCTCGGCCCACTGCCGCATCTCGGCGGCCCGGGCCTCGCTGCGGACGTACACCGCGATCTCGCCGGGGCAGATCCGCGCCAGAGCGGCCAGCGCGGACGAGGCGGTGGCACCCGCACCGAGAACCGCGGCGGCCTCGACCTTGTCGATGCCGTGCTCGCGCAAAGCCGCGACCATACCCGGGATGTCGGTGTTGTCGCCGGTCCGGCGGCCGTCCCGGGTGCAGACCACCGTGTTGACCGCGTCGACCGAGGCCGCGGTCTCGCTGATTCCGTCCAGCAGCGGGATCACGGCCCGCTTCAGCGGCATGGTCAGCGACAGCCCCGCCCACTCGGCACCGAGCGTCTCGAAGAACCCGGGCAGGGCGGCCTCGTCGACCTCGAACCTGTCGTACGTCCAGCCGCTCAGCCCCAACTCCTGGTAAGCCGTGCGGTGCAGGACCGGGGAGAGCGAGTGGGCGATCGGGGAGCCGAGTACGGCGGCCCGGCGTGGTGCGGCCATCAGGGTCTTCCTCAGTTGTTCCGCGAGGCGTTGAACTTGTCGACCAGCTTCTGGTGCTCGGCGTTGGTCTTGGTGAACTCACTGGTCCTGCCGTCCAGCGAGATGAAGTAGTACCAGCCGTCGTCCGTCGGGTTGAGGGCGCCCTTGATCGCGTCCTCGCCGGGATTGTCGATCGGCCCGGGCGTCAGCCCCTTGTGGAAGTACGTGTTGTACGGGTTGTCGTAGTTCCGCAGCTCGCTCAGGCTGAGGTCGATCTTGCTCTGGTTCTTGATGTAGTTGTACGTGGAGTCGAACTCCAGCAGGCCGTTGGTCTGCGGGTTCCCGGGCTTCATCCGGTTGTAGACGACCTCGGCCATCTTGCGGAAGTCGGCGTGGCTCGTGCCCTCGGCCTGAACCATGCTCGCGACCGTGATCAGCTGCCACGGGTCTTCGAGTCCGAGGCTCGCGGCCTTCTTCTCCACCCCGAGCTTCTCGTAGGTCTCGGTGGCCCGTGTCACCATCTGTTTCAGCACGCCTTCGGGCTTCTGCCCCTTGGCGATGCCGTAGCTGGAGGGATAGAGGAACCCTTCCAGCGGGTCCTTGACGTTCGGTTGGTTCAGCGCCCAGGAGGGCAGGCCGAGCTTCTTGTAGTCCTTCTTGGCGACCGCGGCGGTGGTGCCCTCCTTGACCTCCAGCCGCTTGTCGATGAGCCGGTAGATGTCGGCGTTGCGCTTGCCCTCGGCGATGATCAGGTTGTCGCGGCTCTCCGGGCTGAGCATCAGTTCGACCGCACTGGCGGCCGACATTTGCTTCTGCAGCGTGTACACGCCGTCCTGGAGCTTCTGGCCGTCGGGATTGTTGGCCTGAGCCGTGACGAACGCGTCGACGCTCTTGACGACGCCGGCGTCCTTCAGCACCTGACCGATCTTGTAGCCGAGCGCTCCCCTGGGGATCTCGACGGTGACCTGCTGCCCGCTGCCGTCGCCGGCGAAGTCCGGGGCGTCGCCGAAACGATCCTGGTAGAACTGGTAGCCGAAGTAACCGGCGCCGGCCACGCCTCCGCCGAGGATGAGGACGACCACCAGGCAGGCCATTCCGTTGCGGCGCTTCTTGGGTTTGCCGCCGCGTCCCCGCTGCTCGTCGCGCCGGCGACGGTCTCCCGGCTCGTCGCCGTCGTCATCGTCGTCGCCGCCCGCGAAGAACGCGTGCTCGCCCTGGTCGGGTCCGGGGTCCCAGTCGGTCTCCGGCTCCGGCTCGGCCCGCCGCCGGCCTGGCGGCTCCGGTGGCGGATAGGCGTCGGGCGTTCCGTAGTAGTCGGACTGCCCCCCGCCGTAGGCACCGGTCTGCTGCCCATACGGGTCGGCGGGGTCGCCGGGGTACGAGACCTGCTGGTGCGGGCCGGTGGCCCACCCGCCGTTGTCGTACTGCTGCTGGTGATACCCCTGGTCCTGGGGGTGACCGTGGTCCCCCTGCCTCGGGTACTGCTGATGCCCGTGAGTCTGTGCCGCGTACTGCTGGTCGTACTGGTAGTGCTGCTGCGCCTGACCGTATCCGGCCTGCTCACCGGTGCCCCAGTCGCCGTACTGCGGCTGCTGCGGCTGCTCTGGATAGTGCTGCGG
>KL569185.1:29011-29190 GCA_000715635.1 Streptomyces violaceus
CGCCGTAGGGGGACTGCTGACCCGGGTGGGCCTGCTGTCCTCCCCATCCGCCGTCCCCGTACAACGGGTCCTCCGGATGCCACGGTTCGGAGCCTTGGCCCCGGCCATACTCAGTCATCGATCCCCTAGAGCCGCGAGGCGGCGGTCGCTCGGCTTCCGGCCGGGCTTCCGTCCGCCTC
>KL569185.1:29436-30067 GCA_000715635.1 Streptomyces violaceus
GTCCGCCTCTCTCTGGTGCGTCAGCTGTTCGAACACCGGCGCATCGCGCGGAACGTTACCGTATCGCGATCAGATGACCACTTCGACGCCTTCGCCGGGTGCTTTACCTGACACCCGTTCGGATTCAAGCGCCTGCTGGAGGATGACCACCGCAGCTGCCTGGTCGATCACGGAACGGCCCTTCTTGGTCTTCACGCCGGAAGCGCGCAGTCCCTGACTGGCCGTCACCGTGGTCATACGTTCGTCAATGAGTCTGACCGGAACCGGGGCGATCATGCGGGCCAGTTCCTGGACGAAGGCACGGACCTTGACCGCGGCCGGGCCCTCGCCCCCCTTGAGGGAGCGTGGGAGACCGACGACGACCTCGAGCGGCTCGTACTCCTCGACGAGTTGCTTCAGCCGCCGCTGAGCTGCGGGGATGTCACGCCCCGGGACCGTCTCCACCGGGGTGGCGAGGATCCCGTCGGGGTCGCACGAGGCGACCCCGATACGGGCGTCCCCGACGTCGATCGCGAGTCGACGTCCTCTGCGCATCTTCCCTGACCCGTTTCTTACTTGGCCGTCTCGGTGACCAGGCGCTCGACCGCGTCGACGGCGTCACCGACGGCAGCCGGGTTCTGGCCGCCGCCCT
>KL569185.1:30281-31030 GCA_000715635.1 Streptomyces violaceus
CCGCCGCCGCCGAGGGTCTTGGCGGCCGTACGGACCAGGTCGCCGGCCTTGAGGCCGCGCTCGCGGGCGGCCTCGTTGGTGGCGATGACCGTCAGCGGCTTGCCGTTCGCCACCGTGAACAGGGCCACGACGGCGGCCCGTCCGCCCTGGATGCGTCCGCGCACGTCGAGTACGAGCTTGCGCAGGTCGTCGGCCGTCGTGCCGTCCGGGACCTGACCGGTCACGACAGCAATGCCACGGACGTCCTTGGCGGACTCGGCGAGACCGGCGGCGGCCTGGAGGACCTTCTCGGCGCGGAACTTCTCGATCTCCTTCTCGGCGTCCTTCAGCTTGCCGAGCATGGCGGAGACCTTCTCCGGGAGCTCCTCCGGACGGCCCTTGATCAGCTCCTGGAGCTGGGCGACGACCGTGTGCTCACGGGCGAGGAAGTTGTAGGCGTCGACACCGACCAGGGCCTCGATACGGCGGACACCGGAGCCGATGGAGGACTCGCCGAGCAGCTTCACCAGGCCCAGCTGGGCGGTGTTGTGCACATGCGTGCCACCGCACAGCTCCTTGGAGAAGTCGCCGATGGTCACGACGCGCACGCGCTCGCCGTACTTCTCGCCGAACTCGGCGATGGCGCCGGCCTTCTTGGCCTCGTCGATGCCCATGACGTCGGCGCGCACGTCGAGATCGCGGGAGAGGACCTCGTTGATCCGCTGCTCGACGTCGGTCATCACGGCCGTGGGAACGGCGGACGGCGAGCC
>KL569185.1:31247-34035 GCA_000715635.1 Streptomyces violaceus
GAGCCGAAGTCGAAGCGGAAGCGGCCGGGCTGGTTCTCGGAACCGGCCTGGGCGGCCGTCGGACCGAGGGCGTCGCGCAGCGCCTGGTGGGTGAGGTGCGTGGCCGAGTGGGCGCGGGCGATGGCCGTACGGCGACGGGAGTCGATCGAGGCATGGGCCGTGGCGCCGACGGTGACCTCGCCGACCTGGACGACGCCCTTGTGGACGTACACGCCCGGGACCGGCTTCTGGCAGTCGCGGATCTCGATGACGGCACCCGTGTCGACCTTGATCCGGCCGGTGTCGCCGATCTGGCCGCCGCCCTCCGCGTAGAACGGGGTGCGGTCGAGGACGATCTCGACCTCGTCGCCCTCGGTGGCGGCCGGGGAAGAGGCGCCGTCGACGAGGATGCCGACGATCCTCGACTCGCCCTCGGTGGCCGTGTAGCCGATGAAGTCGGTGGCCCCGGCCCGGTCGGCGATCTCGCGGTAGGCGCCGGTGCCGGCGTGGCCGGTCTTCTTGGCCTGGGCATCGGCCTTGGCGCGCTCCCGCTGCTCCTTCATCAGGCGGCGGAAGCCGTCCTCGTCCACGGACAGGCCCTGCTCGGCGGCCATCTCCAGGGTGAGGTCGATCGGGAAGCCCCAGGTGTCGTGGAGCAGGAAGGCCTTGTCGCCGGGCAGGACGGTGCCGCCGGAGGCCTTGGTGTCGGTGACGGCCGTGTCGAGGATGTTGGTGCCGGCCTTCAGCGTCTTGAGGAAGGCGTTCTCCTCGGCGAGGGCGACCTTCTCGATGCGCTCGCGGTCGGTGATGAGCTCGGGGTACTGCTGGCCCATCATGCCGATCACGGTGTCGATCAGGTCCTTGACCACCGGACCGGTGGCACCCAGCAGGCGCATGTTGCGGATGGCACGGCGCATGATGCGGCGCAGGACGTAACCGCGGCCTTCGTTGCCGGGGGTCACGCCGTCGCCGATGAGCATCACGGACGTGCGCATGTGGTCGGTGACCACGCGCAGGGAGACGTCCGAGTCATGGGCGTCGCCGTAGGCCACACCCGTCAGCTCGGTGGCCTTCTTGATGACGGCCATGGAGGTGTCGATCTCGTACATGTTCTGCACGCCCTGCAGAATCATGGCGAGCCGCTCGAGGCCGAGGCCCGTGTCGATGTTCTGGCTGGGGAGGTCGCCGAGGATCTCGAAGTTGTCCTTGCCGATGCCCTCGCCGCGCTCGTACTGCATGAAGACGAGGTTCCAGATCTCCACGTAGCGCTCGTCGTTGACGGCGGGGCCGCCCTCGACGCCGAACTCGGGGCCGCGGTCGTAGTTGATCTCGGAACAGGGGCCACAGGGTCCGGGGACACCCATCGACCAGTAGTTGTCCTTCATACCGAGGCGCTGGATGCGCTCCTTCGGCACGCCGACGACGTCGTGCCAGATGCGCTCGGCCTCGTCGTCGTCCTTGTAGACGGTGATCCAGAGCTTCTCCGGCTCCAAGCCGTAACCACCCTTGTCCTGGGGGCTGGTGAGCAGCTCCCAGGCGTACTTGATGGCGCCTTCCTTGAAGTAGTCGCCGAAGGAGAAGTTGCCGCACATCTGGAAGAACGTGCCGTGCCGGGTGGTCTTGCCGACCTCTTCGATGTCGGGCGTGCGCACGCACTTCTGCACGCTCGTGGCGCGGTCGAAGGGCGGCTTGACCTCACCCAGGAAGTAGGGCTTGAAGGGCACCATGCCGGCCGGGACGAGGAGCAGAGTCGGGTCGTCCGCGATGAGCGACGCCGAAGGGACGACGGTGTGACCGCGCTCCTCGAAGAAGCTCAACCAGCGGCGGCGAATCTCAGCCGACTCCATCAGTGGTCCTCATTCCGGTTGTACGAGTACGTCGTCCTGTCGCTGTCGACGGACTTCGGGGTGCTGCGGTTCTCGATGGCGGCGAACCGCCGGGGCGCGGGGAGTTCGGGGTCGCTGTTGATGCCAAGGACCTCCCCCAGCTCTTCCTCCCGCTGGGCCATGTTGTCCCGGACGTCGAGAGCGAAGTCGACCGCGCGGTCCTTGAGCCGGTGGCCGGCCTCGATCGCCTTGTTTCCCGCGGTTCTGGCGAGGCTCTCGGGCGTCAGCTGCTTCAGCTTGCGGTTGACCTTGGTGGTGGCCCACACGCCGGCGGCGACGCCCGTGGTGAACCAGAAGGTACGGCGGAACATCGCTTGCTCTCAGTCCCTCTTCCCTCGGGCGTTCCGTCGAGAGACCGTGCGGCCCACGATCACGGTACGCCTGGACGCCTTGGCGGGCACGTCCTCCTTGCGGCCGCCGAGGGCCCGGCGCACGCCGTAGCCGAAGGCGGCGACCTTGACCAGGGGGCCGCCGAAGGTGGAGGCGACGGTGGTCGACAGCGCGGAGGCGTTCGACGTCACCTCCTGGACGTCGGAGGCGATCGAGTCGACCCGGTCGATCTGGGTCTGCGCGGAGCGCACCGCCGAGGAGGCGTCGGCCAGCAGCGGGACGGCCTGGTCGGTCACATCCGCCACGAGCTTGGTGGTCGCCCTGAGCGTCTGGGCCACCCTCGCCAGCGCGACGGCGAGGAAGGAGACCAGGATCGCCCAGAAGACGGCCACCAGGATTCCGGCCACCTCTCCACCGGACACTGTGTGCACCCGCTCCCTGAAACGTGCCTGAACATCTGCCTGAATACGAGAAAGTCGTGCCACGAGCCTATCGCGCCGGGGGTGCGGCTCCGTACCGGATTGCCGCCCGGCGACGGCGGATTCGCGAAAGCCCGCCGCCTCGCCCGCCCGGAAGCTGTCTCTTATACACAT
>KL569185.1:34233-35379 GCA_000715635.1 Streptomyces violaceus
GCTGTTGTACCGCGTGCCTGCCGAGGATCAGCGGGCGTAGTACTCGACGACGAGCTGCTCGTCGCAGATCACCGGGATCTCCTTGCGGTTCGGCTCGCGGTCCAGGCGGAACGCCAGGGCCTTGAGGTTCACCTGGAGGTAGCGCGGGGTCTCGCCGTCGGGGGCGAAGCCACCCTCACGGGCGATCGTGAAGAGCGTCTTCTCCTTGGAGCGCTCGCGCACCTGCACGACGTCGTCCGGACGGACACGGAAGGAGGGCTTGTCGACCTTCTTGCCGTTGACCGCGATGTGGCCGTGGACGACCATCTGACGGGCCTGGTAGATCGTGCGGGCGATGCCCGAACGCAGGACCAGGGCGTCGAGACGGCGCTCGAGCTCGATGATCAGGGCCTCACCGGTCTTGCCCTGGACCTTGGAGGCACGGTCGTAGGCGCGGACGAGCTGGCGCTCGGACACGTCGTACTGCGCGCGCAGACGCTGCTTCTCGAGCAGACGGACCTTGTAGTCCGAGTTCTGCTTGCGGCCGCGGCCGTGCTCACCCGGCGGGTAGGGGCGGGCCTCGAAGTACTTGACGGCCTTCGGGGTCAGCGCGATGCCGAGGGCACGCGACTTCTTGACCTTGGGGCGGGACTGGTTCGCCACTGTTTCTCTTTTCCTGGTTTCGGCTTGTCAGGGTTGTGGGAGGTCGCATCCGCAGCCGGGGAAACCCGCCTCGTCCGTGTGGACGGGGTGGGCAGCCGCTCCCTGGTCTGGGCACATACGTGCAGCACGCGAGTGGCCCACCGGCCGGTCCCGGAACCCCGGGTGGTGGTGGGCTGCCCGCGACACCGTTCGACGGTGCGCGACGCTCCTGGAGCCGGTCCGAGGATCGGCTCCGGCCGACTGTCCCGTTCTGACTGCACGGGACGCGGCACTCCGACCGAGTTTACAGGGTGCTCAGGACCGCTTTCGACCGAGGTTCTTCCGGGTCCATTCGACCGCGTCCGCGTAGCGGGCCTCCGCGCCGTGCCGGGTCGGTGTGTAGTACTCGCGGTTCTTGAGCGCGTCCGGGGCGTACTGCTGGGCGGCGATGCCCTCGGTCAGGTCGTGCGGGTAGACGTAGCCCTGGCCGTGACCGATCTTGGTCGCACCCTTGTAGTGGCTGTC
>KL569185.1:35588-38049 GCA_000715635.1 Streptomyces violaceus
CGGACCCGGCGAGCCCCTTGCGCACGTCTTCCAGGGCGGCGCCGATCGCGGTGGTCGCGGCGTTGGACTTGGGCGCCAGGGCGAGGGCGATCGTGGCGTGGCTGAGGGTGAGGGCGGCCTCGGGGAAGCCGATCATGGCGACGGCCTGGGCGGCGGCGACCGCGATCGGCAGCGCGTTCGGATCGGCCAGGCCGATGTCCTCGCTGGCGGAGATCATCAGGCGGCGGGCGATGAAGCGGGGGTCCTCGCCGGCCTCGATCATCCGGGCCAGATAGTGCAGGGCGGCGTCGACGTCGGAGCCGCGGATGGACTTGATCAGGGCGCTGGCCACGTCGTAGTGCTGGTCGCCGTCGCGGTCGTACTTCACGGCGGCCCGGTCGACCGTCTCCTCCAGGGTGGTCAGGCCGATCTCCGTCTCGCCCTTGTCCAGGGCGGCTCCGGCGGCCGCCTCCAGGGCGGTGAGGGCGCGGCGGGCGTCACCGCCGGCGATGCGCAGGAGGTGGCTCTCGGTCTCCCCGGGGAGGGCGACGGCGCCCTTGAGGCCGCGCTCGTCGGTGAGGGCGCGCTGGATGAGGCCCTTGATGTCGTCGTCGGTGAGCGGTTCGAGGGTGAGCAGCAGGGAGCGGGACAGCAGCGGCGAGATCACCGAGAAGTACGGGTTCTCCGTCGTCGCCGCGATCAGCGTCACCCAGCGGTTCTCGACGGCCGGGAGCAGGGAGTCCTGCTGGGCCTTGCTGAAGCGGTGGATCTCGTCCAGGAAGAGGACGGTCTCCTTGCCGTATCCGCCGGAGGCGCGGCGGGCGCCGTCGATGACCGCGCGGACCTCCTTGACTCCTGCGGTGATCGCCGACAGTTCGACGAAGCGGGCGTCGGTGGCCTTGGAGACGACGTACGCCAGGGTGGTCTTGCCGGTGCCGGGCGGGCCCCAGAGGATCACGGAGGAGGCGCCGGCGGGACCGGAGGCCTCGCCGACAAGTCTGCGCAGGGGCGAGCCCGGCTTCAGCAGATGCTGCTGGCCCACGACCTCGTCGAGGGTGCGCGGGCGCATCCGCACCGCCAGGGGGCTGCTGGACGGCTCCTTCTCCTGGCGTTCTTCTGCTGCGGCGGTGAACAGGTCGGGCTCCACGTCAGAAACCCTAAATCACGGCACTGACAATCCCGCGGGGCCCCGGTGCGGCCGGGTCAGCTGGTCCAGAAGTCCCACCAGCGGGTCAGGATCAGCATGCCGATGATCCCGATGTGCAGCACGGGCAGAACCCAGGTGAACTCGCCGAAGAAGCTCTTGAGCCAGTTCGGGGCCGGGAGGAAGCCCTTGCGGATGTTGAACGACGTCACGTACCAGAACATGAGGATCGTCGCGACCCAGGCCAGGGAGCACCACAGGCACAGTGCGTTGATCCGGTACAGGGACTGGAACATCAGCCAGGCGCAGAAGACGACGCCGAACAGGCAGCCGGCGTTGAAGGTGAGCCAGTACCAGCGCGGGTAGCGGGCGCGGGCGAGGAGGCTGATGCCGACGGCGATGACGATGCCGTAGCAGACGAGGCCGAGCATCGGGTTCGGGAAGCCGAAGACGGCGGCCTGCTTGCTCTCCATGACGCTGCCGCAGGAGACGACGGGGTTGAGGCTGCAGCCGGGCGTGAACGTCTTGCCCTCGACCTTGGCCTCGAGGAGCTTGAACTTGTCGATCGTGATGACCCAGGCGGAGAGCAGTCCGGCCGCGCCGGTGATCACCAGCAGCAGGGCGAGGGCCCGGCTGCCGCCCTCGGTGCGCGGCGCGATCTCCGCGCGCTCCGTCTCGGGCTCCATGGAGACGTCCTTGACTGTCGTCTTGCTCATCACGCCGATTCCGTCGCTTGAGGCCTGACCATCTTCGGGCATGGCCATTGTGCCGCACACGGGGGTCTGTCCACCGTTCAGTGGACATAAGCATGTCCGCACGGTCGGCCCGGAGGGTTCGGTTCCGGCCGATGATCGTCGCATGACAGCACACGGGTACGACCTCGCCGTGGACGTGCGAGGGCTGCGCAAGCGCTACGGGGACGTGACCGCCGTCGACGGCGTCGATCTCGGCATCCGGCGCGGCGAGGTGTTCGGCCTGCTCGGACCCAACGGCGCGGGCAAGAGCACCACCGTGGAGATCCTCCAGGGCAACCGGGCCCGGGACGCGGGCGAGGTGTCCGTGCTCGGGTCGGACCCGGCGACCGCCACGCGCGCGTGGCGCTCACGCGTCGGGATCGTCTGGCAGGACGAATCCGCGCCCGCCGAGTTGACGGTCCGGGAGACCGTGCGGCACTTCGCCCGCTACTACCCCCGGCCGCGCGACCCCGAGGAGGTCATCGGCCTGGTCGGTCTGGAGGCGAAGGCGGACAGCCGGATCAAGGCCCTGTCGGGCGGTCAGCGCCGGCGCCTGGACGTGGCGCTCGGCGTGATCGGCGGCCCGGACCTGCTGCTCCTGGAC
>KL569185.1:38215-40987 GCA_000715635.1 Streptomyces violaceus
TGCTGCTCCTGGACGAGCCGACGACCGGGTTCGACCCGGCGGCCAGGGGCGGCAGTTCTGGTCGCTGATCCGCGCCCTGGCCGACGACGGCACGACGATCCTGCTGACCACGCACTACCTGGAGGAGGCTCAGGCCCTCGCGCACCGGCTGGCCATCGTCGCCAAGGGCCGGATCGTCGCCGAGGGCGAGCCCGGGGCGCTGCGGGAGCGGTACGGCACCGAGGCCGTCGTCGAGTGGACCGAGCCGGACGGCAGTCCGCGCAGGGCGCGCACCGAGACGCCGACCCGCACGGTCGCCGGGCTCCTGCACCGCTTCGACGGCGAGATCCCGGGGCTGACGGTGAGCCGCCCCACGCTGGAGGACGTCTATCTCCGGCTCACCGGACAGGAGGAGGGGGCATGACCACGACCGTCGTGCGGGAGCGCCGTGAGGTCGGTGCGCAGCGGCTGCCCGGTGCGTGGGGGCTCGGGCTGCGGCGGGGCGCGCTGGAGATCAGGCAGTTCTTCCGGCAGCGCGACCAGGTGGTGTTCACCTTCGCCTTCCCGGTCGTGTTCCTGTTCCTGTTCGCGTCGATCTTCCGGGACGACGTGGAGGGCGCGGGGATCACCGCCTCGCAGTTGTACGTCCCGGCGATGATGGCCGCCGGCATCATGTCGACGAGCTTCCAGGCGCTCGGTGTCTCGATCGCGATCGAGCGGGAGGAGAAGGTGCTCCGCCGGCTGCGCGGCACGCCGATGCCGCCGACGGCTTACTTCCTCGGCAAGATCTGGCTGGTTCTTTTCACGGGCCTGCTGGAGACGGTGATCCTGCTCCTGATCGGCACCACCTTCTACGACGTGGCCCTGCCCTCGGACGCGGGCCGCTGGTTCGACCTGGCGTGGATCTTCGTGCTGGGGATCACGGCGTGTGCCCTGCTCGGCATCGCGATCAGTTCGGTACCGAAGTCCGCGAACAGTGCCAGCTCCGTGGTCGTCCTGCCGTTCCTGGTGCTGCAGTTCATCTCCGGGGTGTACATCGCCATCGGCACCATCCCGGACTGGATGCTGACGGTCGGTGCGCTGTTCCCGCTGAAGTGGATGTGCCAGGGGCTGCGCGGGGTGTTCCTGCCGGAGTCGGCGCAGGTGCTGGAGCAGGCGGGGAGCTGGGAGCTCGGACGCGTGGCTCTGGTGCTCGCCGCGTGGTGCGTCGGAGGATTGGTGCTGTGCCTGCTGACGTTCCGCTGGAAGGACCGGCGCGAGGGATGAGCGATGCGGCGGATGCCGGCAGCGCTTACACCTGGGAGCGTTCGTTCCGGCTCTGGGACACGTACTTCGCGCTCATCTGGGTGGTCACCGTGGCCTACGTGCTGGCCGCGGAGCATCCCGGCTGGCCGGTCCGTGCGGTCGCTTCCTCGCTGCTGGTTCCGCTGCTCCCGCTGTATGTGGTGGTCGGGCGCCGTCTGATCCAGGGCGACCCGCCCGACCAGCGGCAGACGATCGGCTATCTGACGGCGGCACTGGCGCTGTTCCTGCCGTCGGCCGTCCTCGCCGGTGAGACGCGGCTGCTGACCTTCGCGCTGATCCCGCAGTGCTTCATGACGCTGCGGTTGCGGTCGGCGCTGGTCGCCGTGGCCGTGATCAACCTCGTGCCCGTGGTGGGCTGGGCGCTGCTGTGGCGCCCCGACGCCCGGGATGTGGTCTTCAACCTGCTCTTCTGCCTGGTCACCCTGGTGTTCTCGGTGGCGCTCGGCAGCTGGACGATCCGGATCATCGAGCAGAGCCAGGAACGGGCCGAGTTGATCGCGGAGCTGGACGCGAGCCGGCACGAGATCGGCCGGCTGTCCGAGGCCCATGGGGCGCTGGCCGAGCGGGAGCGGCTGACCCGGGAGATCCACGACACGCTCGCGCAGGGGTTCACGAGTCTGGTGATGCTGGTCCAGGCGGTCGAGGCGGAGCTGGATCACGACGTGCCCGCGGCGCGGCGTCATCTGCGGCTGATGGACGAGACGGCCCGGCAGAACCTCGCCGAGGCCCGGGCCCTGGTCGCCGGGGGCGCTCCCGCCGACCTGGACGGTGCGTCCCTGCCGGACGCGTTGCACCGGCTCGCCGCGCGCCATGCCGCGACGCTGGAGGTGACCGGGCCGGTCCGGATGCTGCCCGCCGGGCCCGAGGTGGTGGCGCTGCGCGCCTGCCAGGAGGCGCTGGCCAATGCCCGTAAGCACGCGGGGGGTTCGGTGACGGTCGGCGTGTCGCTGGCGTACGAGGACGACTCGCTCATGGTGTCCGTACGGGACGACGGCTGCGGCTTCGACCCGGCAGCGGTCCGCGGCGGATACGGTCTCGCGGGGCTGCGTGCTCGGGCCGTCGAGGTGGGCGGAACCGCGGAGGTACGCAGTGCCCCCGGTGACGGCACGGCCGTGACCGTCCGGCTGCCGGTCGTGAGGAGGGAGATGCCGTGATCCGGATCGTCCTGGCCGACGACCATCCCGTCGTACGGGAGGGGCTGCGGGCGATGCTCAGTGCCGAGTCCGATCTGGAGGTCGTCGCCGACGCGTCCAGTGGTCCGCAGGCGGAGGCGCTGGCGGCGGAGTTGCGGCCGGACATCGTGCTGATGGATCTGCGGATGCCGGGGGGCGGGGGTGTGGACTCCATCGGGCGGATGACGCGGGCCGGGCTGCCGTGCCGGGTGGTCGTGCTGACGACGTACGAGACGGACCGGGACATCCTGCGGGCGGTGGAGGCCGGAGCCGCGGGTTATCTGCTGAAGGACCTGCCGCGTGCCGAACTCGCGGA
>KL569185.1:41230-41544 GCA_000715635.1 Streptomyces violaceus
TACTGGCGCCGTCCGTCGCGGCCAGGCTGGTGGACCAGCTGCGGACCAAGCCGGACCGGCCCCGGCTGTCGGAACGCGAGACGGCCGTGCTGCGCCTGGTCGCCGAGGGCTGCACGAACGCGGAGATCGGGCGCCGGTTGTTCATCGGGGAGTCGACGGTGAAGACGTATCTGCTGCGGATCTTCGGCAAGCTGGGGGTGGACGACCGGACGGCGGCGGTGACGAGCGCGATGCGGTTCGGGCTGCTGGACTGAGGGTTCTTCGCCCCCGCCGCCCCTACCCGTCCCATCCCCAGGGGCCTCCGCCCCTTCGAC
>KL569185.1:41786-43219 GCA_000715635.1 Streptomyces violaceus
CCTTCGACTCCGCCAGGGGGCTCCGCCCGCTGGACCCCCGATCGGCCTGAACGGCCTCGTCCTCCATCGCCGGACGGGCTGAGGGGACGAAGCCGCCCAGGTACGAGCGGCGGCTCAGCCCAGCCGGGCTTCCAGCTCTGCCACGATCTCGTTCACGCCCACCGCCGTCTGCTCGCCCGACTCCATGTCCTTGAGCTGGACGACGCCCTCGGCGAGGTCGCGTTCGCCGGCGACGACCGTGTAGCGGGCGCCGCTGCGGTTGGCGTTCTTCATGGCGCCCTTGAGGCCCTTGGCGCCGTAGGAGAAGTCCGCGGCGATGCCGTTCTTGCGCAGTTCCGTGACCTTGGCGAACAGGACCCGGCGGGCCTCCTCGCCGAGCGGGACGGCGAACACGCTGGTGGTGGCGGGGAGTTCCAGCTCGACGCCCTCCGCCTCCAGGGCGAGGACCGTGCGGTCGACGCCGAGTGCCCAGCCGACGGACGGCAGGGCCGGGCCGCCGATCATCTCGGAGAGACCGTCGTAACGGCCGCCGCCGCCCACCGCGGACTGGGAGCCCAGACCGTCGTGGACGAACTCGAAGGTGGTGCGGGTGTAGTAGTCCAGGCCACGGACCAGCTTCACGTCGTCCTCGAAGGCGACGCCCGCCGCCGTGATCAGCTCGCGGACCTCCTCGTGGTACGCCTTGCACGCGTCACAGAGGTAGTCGCGCAGCAGCGGGGCGTCCCCCAGCTGCTTCTGGACCGACTCACGCTTGTCGTCCAGGACGCGCAGCGGGTTGATCTCCGCACGGCGCAGGGTGTCCTCGTCCAGGTCCAGCCCGCGCAGGAAGTCCTGCAGCGCCGTCCGGTACACCGGGCGGCACTCCTTGTCGCCCAGGCTGTTGAGCAGGATCCGGAAGTTACTCAGGCCCAGCGAGCGGTACGCCTGGTCGGCCAGGATGATCAGCTCGGCGTCCAGCGCCGGGTCCTCCGCGCCGATCGCCTCGGCACCGACCTGCGAGAAGTGGCGGTAGCGGCCCTTCTGGGGACGCTCGTAGCGGTAGTACGAGCCGGAGTACCAGAGCTTGACCGGGAGGTTGCCCGCCTTGTGCAGGTTGGCCTCCAGCGCGGCGCGGAGGACGGACGCCGTGCCTTCGGGGCGCAGGGCCAGCCTGTCGCCGCCCTTGGTCTCGAAGGCGTACATCTCCTTCGTCACGATGTCCGTCGACTCGCCGACACCGCGCGCGAAGAGCTCGACGTTCTCGAAGCCCGGCGTCTCGATGTAGCCGTAGCCGGAGTCCCGCAGCGGCGCGGCGATCGCCTCACGCACCGCCAGGTACTTCGCGGAGTCCGGCGGGATCAGGTCGTACGTGCCCTTGGGGGCCTTGAAGGTGCTCACGGAAGGTCTCGTCACATTCCTCGTCGGGGAGCCGGAGAAGGTCCCTGGCCGGCGGG
>KL569185.1:43429-44912 GCA_000715635.1 Streptomyces violaceus
CCCCCTGCCGCAGATACGGGTTGGTGGCGCGCTCCTGGCCGATGGTCGTCTGGGGGCCGTGGCCGGACAGCACCACGGTCGAGTCGTCGAGCGGCAGGCACACGCGGCCCAGCGAGTCGAGCATCTCGGTCATGTCGCCGCCGGGCAGGTCGGTGCGTCCGATGGAGCCGGCGAACAGCAGGTCGCCCGAGAACAGGATCGGCGGGATGTCCGCCGCCTCGGGCATGCCGAAGGTCACCGACCCCTTGGTATGGCCGGGCGCGTGCGCGACGGACAGCTCCAGGCCCGCCAGCTCCAGCTTCGCCCCGTCGGCCAGCTCCTTGACGTCGTCCGGCTCCCCCACGGTCAGCTCGCCCAGCAGCGGCATACCGATGGAACGGCCGATCCCCTTCTCGGGGTCGTTCATCATGTACCGGTCGTCGGGGTGGATCCAGGCCGGCACGTCGTGCGCGCCGCACACCGGGACGACCGAGGCCACGTGGTCGATGTGACCGTGGGTGAGGACGACGGCGACGGGCTTGAGCCGATGCTTTCTGATCGTTTCCTCGACGCCGTCGGCGGCCTGATGGCCGGGGTCGATGATCACGCACTCCTCACCGGCGGCGGGGGCGACGAGGTAGCAGTTCGTCCCCCAGGCCCCGGCGGGGAACCCGGCAATGAGCACGATCGTCCTTCGTTGTGTCGATACGGGAGGCTGCGGCTGGTGACAGAGCCTACCGGCGCTGCCGATTCCTCAGCGAACCCATATACGGTACGGGTCACACGCAGGCGGCTGTCACACAGGACGCACGCGTACCGGTCGACGTTCGAGACCCAATGAGGAGAGAACCCGGTGGTCAGCCAGGAACAGCGGCGGCGTCAGCTCGCCCGGGAGAAGTTCTTGCGGCAGCAGCAGCGACGCACGGACGCTCGACGCAAGGCCCGTATCCGCAACTCCGTGATCGCCTCGGCTCTCGGCGTGATCGTGGTGCTCTCCGTGACGGTCTTCCTGACCAAGCCGTTCGAGGACAACGGCAAGACGGAGAACGCGAACGCGGACGTCACGCCGAGCGCCTCGCCCAGCAAAGCCCCGGACCCGTGCGAGAAGCCCGCCGCGGGCAAGGTCAAGTCGCAGACCTGGAAGAAGGAACCTGCGATGTCGATCGACGAGTCGGCGAAGTACACGATGAAGCTCGACACGACCTGCGGTGAGATAGACGTCGCGCTGAAGGCGTCGGCGGCTCCGCACACCGTCAACTCGTTCAACTACCTTCTCGGCAAGGGGTACTTGGATCACAGCAAGTGCCACCGGCTCACCAACCAGCGCATCTACGTCCTGCAGTGCGGCGACCCGCAGGGCACCGGCATGGGCGGCCCCGGCTACACGATCCCGGACGAGAACCTCAAGGACAAGAGCCTCAAGGGCGGGGTGTACCCGGCGGGCACGGTCGCGATGGCGAACCAGTACAACGCCCAGACGAAGCAGGGCCGCGACAGCGGCGGC
>KL569185.1:45122-47553 GCA_000715635.1 Streptomyces violaceus
GTTCTTCCTCGTCTACCAGGACAGTCAGCTGCCGCCCGACTACACGCCGTTCGGTACGGTGTCCGAGGCGGGCATGAAGGTCCTGACGAAGATCGCCAAGGCCGGAGCGCAGGCTCCCGACCCTCAGACGGGCAACACGGCGCCCAACGCGACGGTCGTGATCAACAAGGCCACGATCACCGAATCCTGACCCCCAACTGCGAAATTTCGGTCGCGCGGGATGCGGACACGCCCCCCGCCGGTCGCCTATGTTGGCCGTGACGAAACTGTGGACGATGCCCGGGGGTGCTGAGGCCCCTCGCAGGCATCATGTGGAGGAGGCGCTGTGAGCAGCGACCCGTGGGGCCGCGTCGACGAGACGGGGACCGTGTACGTGCGTACGGCCGACGGCGAGCAGGTCGTCGGTTCCTGGCAGGCGGGCTCCCCCGAGGAGGCGCTGGCCTATTTCGAGCGCAAGTACGAGGGCCTGGTTGTCGAGATCGGCCTCCTCGAGAAGCGAGTGAAGACCACCGACCTGTCGGCGAAGGACGCCCAGGCCGCCATCGACCACATTCGGGAGCAGGTCGACGCGCACCACGTGGTGGGCGACCTGGACGCCCTGCGGGTCCGGCTGGACAAGCTCGTGGAACAGGTGGACGCGCGCCGCGAGGAGCGCAAGGCGCAGCGGGCGCGGCAGTCCGACGAGGCGCGCAAGTCCAAAGAGGCGCTGGTCGCCGAGGCGGAGGAGCTGTCGCAGTCCGACCAGTGGCGGGCGGCCGGTGAGCGGCTGCGGGCCCTGGTGGACACCTGGAAGGGCCTGCCGCGCCTGGACCGCAAGTCCGACGACGACCTGTGGCACCGGTTCTCACACGCGCGGTCGGCGTTCTCCAAGCGGCGCAAGCAGCACTTCGCGCAGCTGGACGCCCAGCGCGAGGAGGCGCGGCGGACCAAGGAACGGCTGGTCTCCGAGGCCGAGGCGCTGTCGAACTCGACGGACTGGGGTGTGACGGCCGCCCGTTACCGCGAGCTGATGGCCGAGTGGAAGGCCGCGGGCCGTGCGCAGCGTGAGCACGAGGACGATCTGTGGAACCGCTTCCGCAGCGCCCAGGACGTCTTCTTCGCGGCCCGCAGCTCGGTCTTCGCCGAGCGGGACGCCGAGCAGGCGGAGAACCTGAAGCTCAAGGAGGAGCTGGCCGAGGAGGCCGAGAAGCTCCTGCCGGTCACGGACCTGAAGGCGGCCCGGGCCGCGTTCCGTTCGGTCAACGAGCGCTGGGAGGCCATCGGCCATGTGCCGCGCGACGCGCGGCCCAAGGTCGAGGGCCGGATGCACGCCGTCGAGCGGGCCATCCAGGAGTCCGAGGAGGCGGAGTGGCGCCGGACGAACCCGGAGGCACGCGCGCGTGCCGAGGGTCTGACCGGCCAGCTCCAGGCCGCCGTGGACAAGCTGAGGGGCCAGATCGAGCAGGCCCGCGCGCAGGGCAACAACGCCAGGGCCGACAAGCTCGAGCGTGAGCTCGAGGGCCGCCAGGCGCTGCTGGATCAGGCGCTGAAGGGTCTGCAGGAGTTCGGAGGCTGATCCGTCGACCGCAAGAAAGAGGGCCCCGTACGGGACGTACGGGGCCCTCTTTCGCGTGGTGTTTACGACCTGCTGCGCGCCGACGTCACCCGGTACACGTCGTAGACGCCCTCCACGCCCCGGACCGCCTTCAGCACATGGCCGAGATGCTTCGGGTCGCCCATCTCGAAGGTGAAGCGGGAGGTGGCGACGCGGTCGCGGGAGGTCTGGACGGCCGCGGAGAGGATGTTGACGTGCTGGTCGGAGAGCACACGTGTGACGTCCGACAGCAGCCGGGAGCGGTCCAGCGCCTCGACCTGGATGGCGACCAGGAAGACCGAGGACTGGGTGGGCGCCCACTCGACCTCGAGGATGCGCTCGGGCTCGCGGGACAGCGACTCCACGTTCACGCAGTCGTTGCGGTGAACCGATACGCCACTGCCACGGGTGACGAAGCCGATGATGGGGTCGCCGGGTACGGGCGTACAGCAGCGGGCCAGCTTGACCCACACGTCCTCGACGCCCTTCACGACGACGCCCGGGTCGGCGCTGGAGCGGCGCTTGCGGCTGCGGCCACGGGCCGGCGGGACCGACTCGTCGATCTCCTCGGTGGCCGCCTCCTCGCCGCCGAGAGCCTGGACGAGCTTCTGCACGATGTTCTGCGCGGAGACATGGCCCTCGCCGATCGCCGCGTACAGCGCGGAGATGTCGGCATAGCGCATCTCGTGCGCGAGGGTCACCAGTGAGTCGCCGGTCAGGATGCGCTGGATGGGCAGGTTCTGCTTGCGCATCGCGCGGACGATGGCGTCCTTGCCCTGCTCGATCGCCTCGTCGCGGCGCTCCTTGGAGAACCAGGCCCGGATCTTGTTGCGGGCCCGCGGCGACTTGACGAAGCCG
>KL569185.1:47786-49308 GCA_000715635.1 Streptomyces violaceus
ACGACTTGACGAAGCCGAGCCAGTCGCGGGAGGGGCCGGCGCCGGACGCCTTGGAGGTGAAGACCTCGACCAGGTCGCCGTTGTCGAGGGTGGATTCGAGCGGGACCAGGCGGCCGTTGACACGGGCGCCTATGGTGCGGTGCCCGACCTCGGTGTGGACCGCGTACGCGAAGTCCACCGGGGTGGCGCTGGCCGGGAGCGCTATGACATCGCCCTTGGGGGTGAAGACGAAGACCTCGTTGCGGGAGAGGTCGAAGCGCAGGGACTCCAGGAACTCGCCCGGGTCCTCGGTCTCCTTCTGCCAGTCCAGCAACTGGCGCAGCCAGGCCATGTCGTTGAGGTGGTCGTCCTTGCTCTTGCCGGACGACTTGGGGGCGTCGCTGCGCACCTTCGAGGCGCCTGCGACTGCCTCCTGCTTGTACTTCCAGTGCGCGGCGATGCCGTACTCGGCGCGGCGGTGCATGTCGAAGGTGCGGATCTGCAGCTCGACGGGCTTGCCGCCGGGGCCGATCACCGTCGTGTGCAGCGACTGGTACATGTTGAACTTGGGCATCGCGATGTAGTCCTTGAACCGGCCGGGGACCGGGTTCCATCGCGCGTGCACCGTGCCGAGGGCCGCGTAGCAGTCGCGGACGGTGTCCACGAGGACGCGGATGCCCACCAGGTCGTAGATCTCCGCGAAGTCACGGCCGCGGACGATCATCTTCTGGTAGACGCTGTAGTAGTGCTTGGGGCGGCCGGTCACGGTCGCCTTGATGCGGGCCGCCCGCAGGTCCTGCTGGACCTCGTCGGTGACGATCGCGAGGTACTCGTCGCGCTTGGGGGCGCGCTCGGCGACCAGGCGGACGATCTCGTCGTACATCTTGGGGTAGAGGATCGCGAAGGCGAGGTCCTCCAGCTCCCACTTGATGGTGTTCATGCCCAGGCGGTGGGCGAGCGGCGCGTAGATCTCGAGGGTCTCGCGCGCCTTCTTCTCCTGCTTCTCGCGCTTGAGGTAGCGCATGGTGCGCATGTTGTGCAGGCGGTCGGCGAGCTTGATGACCAGGACCCGGGGGTCCTTGGCCATGGCGACGACCATCTTGCGCACGGTCTCGGCCTGGGCGGCCTCGCCGAACTTGACCTTGTCCAGCTTGGTGACGCCGTCGACGAGCAGGGTGACGACGTCGCCGAAGTCGCGGCGCAGGTCGTCCAGGCCGTACTCGGTGTCCTCGACCGTGTCGTGCAGCAGACCGGCCATCAGCGTGGCCGGGTCCATGCCCAGCTCGGCGAGGATGGTGGTCACAGCCAGGGGGTGCGTGATGTACGGGTCGCCGCTCTTGCGCTTCTGGCCGCGGTGCCAGCGCTCGGCGACCTGGTAGGCGCGCTCGATCTGGCGGAGCGTCGCCGTCTCGATCTTCGGGTCGTTGCCGCGCACTATCCGCAGCAGCGGCTCCAGGACCGGGTTGTAGGGGTTCGCACGCTGAACGCCGAGCCGGGCCAGACGGGCGCGGACGCGGTTGGAGGAGCCGCTGCGGGCGGGCTG
>KL569185.1:49585-54140 GCA_000715635.1 Streptomyces violaceus
GCCGAGGCGGACTCGGGCTTGGCGGCGGTCAGGTGCTGGGCCTCGTCTGGCAAGAGGGCTCCTCGTGCGCGTTCCGGGACCCCCGGTCAGGCTCCGGAGACCCCATGGTAGCGATCCTGAGCTCCAGGATCGCCTTCAGACCAATGTGAGGACCGTCTACCCGGGGAACAACGCGAGAGGCGGGCACCGAATTCCCCCGGGCCCGCCTCGATCACTCTATGTAGTCGCCCCTACGGCCTCTAGTACGGTCGAGTTCGGACCGGGCCGTACAGTCGACGCGGAGATCTACAGAGCGGTTAGCGCCACTTAAACAGGGCCGCGCCCTTAACCTTCATCTCCTTATGGTCGGCGACGTTCCCCCAGGGCACCTTGACGGAGCCCTTCTTACCGCAGCCGGCGTCGTACCACTTCACCTGGCCGCGCGCGTCGGAGCCCTTGACCTTGACGCAGATACTGCTGCCACGCTCCACTGCCCACTGGTAGCCGACCTTCAAACCGTCGTGGCCGATAACGCTGCAGGTGGAGTCCTTGACCTTGGTCCAGCGTCCAGGGACGGAGCCCGCGCTCTTCCACGAGCTCGAACAGCGCGGAGCGACCTCGGGCGAGGCGGTCGTCGGAGCCGCGTTCGCGGGAGCCGCGACTGCGGATATCGCTGCCACAGATACAAGGGTCACAGCACCCGTGACGATCTTGCGCGAGATTGACACTTCGTTCCTCCGTTTTTTGGTTCCCACTGACTCCCGCAAATGGGCTGGTCGAGCCCGCAGGGTGGTCGAAATCGATCTTGCCGACCGCCTCCCACACAACTCAAGGAAATTGAGGAACACTTGAGGAGCCTGTCCAAGACATGCCAATTTCGCCCGCCCACCTTGCGCACAGCAAAAGAGGTCGGGTGCTCCGGAAACCCGAAGCACCCGCTACTGCCCCTCCCCGTCGGTCTCAGACGGTGATCAACGCTTCCAGAGGCGCACCTGACAAGGCGGGCTCGAGCCGCTGCCGACCGCCGAGAAAACCAAGCTCCATGAGAATCGCGACACCTGCAACCTTCGCTCCGGCACGACGGACGAGTTGCAGGGAGGCTTCAACGGTGCCGCCGGTGGCGAGGACGTCGTCGATGACCAGGACGCGGTCGTCGGCGGTCAGGTCCTCGGCGTGCACCTCGATCTCCGCCGAGCCGTACTCCAGGTCGTAGGCCTGGGCGAGGGTGGCTCCGGGGAGCTTGCCCGCCTTGCGTACGGGGATGAAGCCGAGGCCGGCGCGGACGGCGACCGGGGCGCCGAGGATGAAGCCGCGGGCCTCGAGGCCGACGATCTTGGTGGCCCCGGTGGCCTCGGCGATCTCGGCGAGGGCGTCGGTGAGCGCGGTGAACGCCGCCGGGTCCGCCAGGAGCGGGGTGATGTCCTTGAACATCACGCCCGGCTCCGGGTAGTCGGCCACATCCCTGATGCGGCTGAGCAGCAGTTCCTTGATGTCGGTCATCGGCGCTTCCCCGAGGGGCGGCCCCGGCCGCGGTTGCGGGAAGCGGGCTGGTTGCGCGGGCCGACGACCGCGGGTGCGGCGTCCTCGGGCTCGTCGGCGTAGGACTCGTCCCCGGTCTCCGCCTGAGGGGTCTCGCCCTTGGCGGCCCGCTTGGCCAGGACGCGCTTCTTCAGGGCCTTCATCTGCGGCTCGCGCTCCTTGAGGTCGGCGACGAGCGGCGTGGCGATGAAGATCGAGGAGTACGCACCGGCGGCGAGACCGACGAACAGCGACAGCGAGATGTCGTTGAGCATGCCGGCGCCGAGGACACCGCCACCGATGAACAGCAGGCCCGCGACCGGCAGCAGCGCGACCACCGTGGTGTTGATGGAGCGGACCAGGGTGCTGTTGATCGATCGGTTGGCGATGTCGCTGTAGGTCCAGCGGGTCTGCTTGGCGATGTCCTTGGTCTGCTCCTTGAGGCTGTCGAAGACCACGACCGTGTCGTAGAGCGAGTAGCCGAGGATGGTGAGTAGACCGATCACCGTGCCGGGTGTGACCTCGAAGCCGACGAGGGCGTAGATGCCGACTGTGATGGTGATGTCGTGGATCAGCGCGACGAAGGCGGCGACGGCCATGCGCCACTCGAAGGCGATCGCCAGGTAGATCACCACCAGGACCAGGAAGATGCCCAGGCCCTGCCAGGCCTTGTTGGCGATCTGCTCGCCCCAGCTGGGGCCGACCAGCTCGGCGTTGATCTGCTCCGAGTCGATCTTGAGGTCGTCGGCCAGCGTGTTCTTGATGTCGTTCGCCGCGCCGGTGTCGATGCCGGCGACCTGGATGCGCATGCTGCCGTCGCCGAGCTTCTGGACGATCGCGTCGTGGCCGGAGGCCTCCTCCGCGTACCGCTCTGCCTGGGACACCGAGGCGCTGGTGTTCTTCGGGGTGTTGAAGACGGCGCCGCCCTGAAACTCGATGCCCATGTTCAGGCCGCGCACCGCCAGGCCGGCGATGGCCAGGATGGTGATCAGGATGGAGACGCCGTACCAGATCTTGCGGTTCTTGACGAAGTCGTAGCCGACCTCGCCGCGGTGGAGTCGGGCGCCGAGGTTGCCGAGTTTCGACATCTCAGGCCTCCTTCGGGTCGGCAGGGGCGGCGGGGCGGCGGGTACGGCGCAGCGGCGGCTGGGCGCCCAGGCCCTTCGGGTCGAGGCCGGACCACTTGTGGCCGTTCGCGAAGAACGGGCGCCGGGCCATCAGCGTCAGCAGCGGCTTGGTGAAGAGGAACACGACAACCACGTCGAGCAGGGTGGTCAGTCCGAGCGTGAACGCGAAGCCCTGGACCTTGCCGACGGTGACGGCGAACAGCACCGCAGCGGCGAGGAACGACACGAAGTCGGAGACCAGGATGGTGCGCCGGGCGCGCGGCCAGGCCCGCTCGACGGCGGGGCGCAGGGAGCGGCCCTCGCGGATCTCGTCACGAACGCGTTCGAAGTACACGATGAACGAGTCCGCGGTGATGCCGATGGCGACGATGGCGCCGCACACGGCCGGCAGGTTCAGCGCGAAGCCGATGGCCGGGCCGAGCAGGGCCATGAGCGTGTAGGTGAGGGCCGCGGAGACCAGCAGCGAGAGGATCGCGATGAACGACAGGCCGCGGTAGTACGCCAGCAGGTAGATGACGACCAGCGCGAGACCGATGGCGCCGGCGATCAGTCCGGCCTGCAACTGGTCACCACCCAGCGCTGCGGTCACGGTCGTCATGCTGTCGACCTTGAAGGTCAGCGGCAGCGCGCCGTAGGACAGCATGTTGGACAGTTCCTGGGCGGACTGCTGGGTGAAGTTGCCGGAGATCTCGGCGTTGCCGCTGGTCAGGGCCTCCTTGACGGACGGGTCGGAGACCACGTCGCCGTCCAGGACGATCGCGAACTGGTTCTGCGGCGGCTGGTTCTGAGCCAGCTTGCCGGTGATGTCGCCGAACTTCTTGGCGCCCCCGTTGGTGAAGTCCATCTGGACCGTCCAGCCCGCGCCCCTCTGGGTGTCCAGGGTGGCCTGGGCCTTGTCGACGTCCGTGCCGTCGACCTCGGCGGGGCCGAGGATGTACTTCTGCCACTGGCCCTGCGAGTTCTTGCCGCAGGCCAGGGTCATCTCGGAGGCCTTGACGCCGTCGCCCACGGTGGAGCGGGTCTTCTCGTTGGTGCAGTCGAGCTTGGCGTACTTCGCCTGCAGCGCGCTCGCGTCGGCCTCGGCGGAGCCGCCGCTCGCCGACGGGGAGGGGCTGGCCTTGGCCTTGTCGTCCGAGGCGCTCGCCGACGGTGTGGCGTCGGCCTTCAGCGCGTCGGTGACCGCGCGGCCCTGCGTGGTGGGCGTGGCCGACGGGGAGGCGGAGTTCTTGTCGGTGGCCTCGGGCTTGTCGGTGGCCTTGCCGGACGGCTCGTCCGAGGGGCTGCCGGTGGGGCTAGGGGAGGGGCTGGCCGTGCCCTTGCCGCCGGAGACCTCGGTGGCGAGGACCGGGCGGAAGTAGAGCTTGGCGGTGGTGCCGACCTGCTTGCGGGCCTGCTCGGAGTTCGTCCCCTTGGGGATGTTGACGATGATGTTTTCCCGGCCCTGCGTCTGGACCTCGGACTCCGAGACGCCAAGACCGTTGACACGTCGTTCCATGATGGAGACGGCGGTGTCCATGTTGGTCTTGTTGATGGCCGCCTCGTTGCCGGCTTCGGGGACCGCGCGGAGCGTGATGCTCGTGCCGCCGGCCAGGTCGATGCCGAGACGCGGTTTCGTGTGCCCCGAAGCGAACATCCCACCGGTGAGCGCCACGAGGGCGATCAGAATCAGGACCAGCGAGCGACCCGGCTTGCTCTGGGTGCTCGCGCTCCGGCCCTTTTTAGGTGTGGCCACCTTCTCGTACTCCCTCTCGGGCCACCTCGCTCCGGATCGGCGGACGGGCGGCCATGACATGGTGTCGGGACTCCGTGCGAGCTGGGCGTGTCCCGGGGTGCGCGGGCCGGGCCCGCGCACCCCGGGACACGACTACTTCGCCTCGGAGCCGCCGTCGGTCTTCTTCGGCTCTGCGTCCGTCTTCGCCTCGGCGGCCGGG
>KL569185.1:54312-56012 GCA_000715635.1 Streptomyces violaceus
TGCGTCCGTCTTCGCCTCGGCGGCCGGAGTGTCATCGGCCGGGGCGTCGTCGCCGGCCGGCTCGTCGGCCGCATCCTTCTTGCCGAGGTCGACGGCCTTGTCGTCAGCGCCGGAGTCGGCGGCGGAGTCGTCGGTCCCGGTGGGGGAGGAGGCGTCGTCCGGGACGATGTCGGCGTCGGACTTCAGGTCGTGCTCGACGCCGTGAACGATGCGGTTGTACTCGTCGTCGGTGAGGACGGCACCGATGGCGTTCTTGGCGAAGAGGAGCTCGACACCCGGACCGGCGTCGACGAGGACGGTGTCCTCGTGCACCTCCTTGACCGTGGCGTACACGCCCCCGATGGTGCGGACACCGCTGCCGGGCTGCATTTGGTTCCGCATGTCCACGGCCTGCTGCTGCTTCTTCTTGGCCGACCGGGTCATGAGGAACATGGCCCCGATCAGCACAATGAACGGGAGGAGGGTCAGGAGACTCACGGGTCGGTACTTCCTTCACACGACCGCGCTGTGAGCGGCCAGATGGTTGGGGGTATGTACGCCGCCGACAAAGGCGGCATCGGCGGAGTCTAAGCGAGTCCGCGCGCATGGAACAACGCTCAGCATGGCACCGGGGTTCCTGCTGCGGCCACTGGCCTCGCCGACCCGGAGCGGTGACGGCGTCGTCACGCCCCGAACAGGTCCTGTTGTCCGTTTCCGGTGGTCTGGGAGCCGGGCGGGGTGAGGCCGAGATGCGCCCATGCGGCGGGGGTGGCGACCCTGCCGCGCGGGGTGCGGGCCAGCAGTCCTTCCCGTACCAGGAAGGGCTCGGCCACCTCCTCCACGGTCTCACGCTCCTCCCCCACCGCGACCGCGAGCGTGGACAGGCCGACAGGGCCGCCGCCGAACAGCTTGAGCAGGGCTTCCAGGACGCCTCGGTCGAGGCGGTCGAGGCCCCGCTCGTCCACCTCGTAGACGGCGAGGGCGGCCGCCGCGATGTCCTTGGTGATCAGCCCGTCGGCCTTGACCTGGGCGTAGTCCCGGACGCGGCGCAGCAGACGGTTGGCGATGCGGGGAGTGCCACGGGAGCGGCCGGCGATCTCGGCGGCGCCCTCCGGCTCGGTCTCGACCTCGAGGAGGTGGGCCGAGCGGTGGATGACCCGCTCCAGTTCGGCCGGTTCGTAGAACTCCATGTGGGCGGTGAAGCCGAAACGGTCGCGCAGCGGGGGCGGCAGCAATCCCGCGCGCGTGGTGGCGCCGACCAGGGTGAACGGGGGCAGCTCCAGCGGGATGGCGGTGGCTCCCGGGCCCTTGCCGACGATGACGTCGACGCGGAAGTCCTCCATGGCCATGTACAGCATCTCCTCGGCGGGCCGGGACATGCGGTGGATCTCGTCGAGGAAGAGGACCTCGCCCTCCTGGAGGGAGGAGAGGATCGCCGCGAGGTCGCCGGCGTGCTGGATGGCGGGGCCCGACGTGATGCGGATGGGGGCGCCCATCTCGGCCGCGATGATCATCGACAGGGTGGTCTTGCCGAGGCCGGGGGCGCCCGAGAGCAGCACGTGGTCGGCGGTGGCGCCACGCGCGCGTGCGGCGCGCAGGACGAGGTCGAGCTGCTCGCGGACCTTCTCCTGGCCGATGAACTCGTCCAGGTCCTTGGGGCGCAGGGCGGCCTCGACAGCCTGGTCCTCACCGTCGGCGACGGAGTCCACCAGCCGCTCCGC
>KL569185.1:56246-56532 GCA_000715635.1 Streptomyces violaceus
CAGAGATGTGTATAAGAGACAGGTGTCGGTCGTGTCGTCCCAGTTCATGATGTGCCTCGGTGTGTGGGGGTTCAGCGGGCGCGGTTCAGGGTCTGGAGGGCGGCCTTCAGCAACTGGCCGACCTGCGGAGCACCCTCGGCGGCCTCGGCCTGCGGAGCCACGGCGGTCACGGCCTCGTCGGCCTCCCGGGTCGCGTATCCGAGACCGATCAGGGCCGCGTGCAACTGGTCGCGCCAGCCGGTGCTGACGGGCGTACCGACGGCCGGGGCGCCGAGCGGCTCCCCCC
>KL569185.1:56725-57210 GCA_000715635.1 Streptomyces violaceus
GCCGGCCCTTCAGTTCCAGGAGCAGCTTCTGGGCGCCCTTCTTGCCGATGCCGGGAACGGCGGTGAGCGTCTTCTCGTCGGCGGTGGCGACCGCCCGGCGCAGGGCGTCCGGGGTGTGCACGGCCAGCATCGCCTGGGCGAGTCTCGGTCCCACGCCGCTCGCCGTCTGGAGCAGCTCGAAGGTCTGCCGTTCGTCGTCGTCCGCGAAGCCGTACAGGGTCAGTGAGTCCTCCCGTACGACGAGGGAGGTGTGCAGCTTGGCGGGCCGGCCGATGCGGAGCGTGGACAGTGTGTTCGGCGTGCACTGCACGGCCATGCCGACGCCGCCGACCTCCACGACCGCGGCATCGGGGGCGAGCGCGGCGACCGTGCCGCTGACGAAGGCGATCATGCCGTACGGCCTTTCGATGCGTGCAGGGCGACGGCCTGCTGGAGTCGGTTCTGCGCGGGGGCGCGCCAGATGTGGCAGATGGCGAGGGCTAGGG
>KL569185.1:57506-60177 GCA_000715635.1 Streptomyces violaceus
CCTGGGCCTTGTCGGCCCGGCCGCTGCCGGTGACGGCGGCCTTGACCTCGCTCGGGGTGTGCAGCGCCACGGGGATCCCGCGACGTGAGGCGCACAGAATGGCGACGGCGCTGGCCTGGGCGGTGCCCATCACCGTACGGATGTTGTGCTGGCTGAAGACGCGCTCCACGGCGACGAACTCCGGCCGGTGCTCGTCCAGCCACTGCTCGATGCCCTGTTCGATGGCGACGAGGCGGTGGCCGAGGTCGGCGTCCGCCGGTGTCCGGACGACGCCGACGCCGATCATCGTGAGCGGCCGTCCGGCGACGCCCTCGACCACGCCGACACCGCACCGGGTCAGTCCCGGGTCCACCCCCAGCACGCGCACGCGCCCTCCCTTTCGCTCACCTGTTTGTGCAGGCTATCGGGTGCCACCGACAACGCCCCGCACCCACACCCGTTCAACGCGACGGGCCGACGGGATGTCCCGTCGGCCCGTGCAGCCCTTGAAGCCCGCGGCGGCGTTACGCGTCGACCTTCTCCATGATCTCGTCGCTGACGTCGAAGTTGGCGAAGACGTTCTGCACGTCGTCGCTGTCCTCGAGCGCGTCGATCAGCTTGAAGATCTTCTTGGCGCCTTCCTCGTCCAGCTCGACCTGGACGGACGGCACGAAGCTGGAGTCGGCGGAGTCGTAGTCGATGCCGGCCTCCTGGAGGGCGGTGCGGACCGCGACCAGGTCGGTGGCCTCGCTGATGACCTCGAAGGACTCGCCGAGGTCGTTGACCTCTTCGGCGCCCGCGTCCAGGACCGCACCCAGGACGTCGTCCTCGGCCAGCTCGCCCTTGGGGACGATGACGACGCCCTTGCGGCTGAACATGTACGACACGGAGCCCGGGTCCGCCATGTTGCCGCCGTTGCGGGTCATCGCGACGCGGACGTCGGAGGCGGCGCGGTTGCGGTTGTCGGTGAGGCACTCGATGAGCACCGCGACGCCGTTCGGGCCGTAGCCCTCGTACATGATCGTCTCGTAGTCGGCACCGCCGGCCTCGAGACCGCCACCGCGCTTGATCGCGGAGTCGATGTTCTTGTTCGGAACCGACTGCTTCTTCGCCTTCTGGACGGCGTCGTAGAGCGTCGGGTTTCCTTCGAGGTCGACGCCGCCCATGCGCGCCGCGACCTCGATGTTCTTGATCAGCTTCGCGAAGAGCTTGCCACGCTTGGCATCGATGACGGCCTTCTTGTGCTTGGTCGTGGCCCATTTAGAGTGGCCGGACATCTGCCTGTCTCCTTCGCGTAACCCATCTCAGCAACGAACGCAGGAATCCTACAAGGACTCGGCTGTACGGTTCGCGCGCACCATGTCCACGAACAGGCCGTGCACACGGTGGTCGCCGGTCAGTTCCGGGTGGAACGACGTGGCCAGAGCCACGCCCTGGCGGACCGCGACGATATGGCCGTCGTGCTCGGCGAGCACCTCGGCCGCGGCACCGACGAACTCGACCCAGGGGGCGCGGATGAAGACGCCCTCCACCGGGGCGCCGTCGACGCCCTCGACGGCGACGGCCGCCTCGAAGGACTCGTTCTGCCGGCCGAAGGCGTTGCGGCGCACGATCATGTCGATGCCGCCGATGGTCTCCTGGCCCGAGCGCGGGTCGAGGATCTTGTCGGCGAGCATGATCATGCCGGCGCAGGTGCCGTAGACGGGCAGGCCGTCCCGCACGCGCGCGCGGAGCGGGTCCATCAGGCCGAACAGGACGGCCAGCTTCGAGATGGTGGTGGACTCGCCGCCGGGGATGACGAGGCCGTCCACCTCGGCGAGCTCTTCGGGGCGCCGCACCGGCCTGGCCACGGCATCGGCCGCGGCCAGGGCGACGAGGTGCTCCCGTACGTCGCCCTGGAGGGCCAGGACGCCTATGACGGGGGTGTCACTCATGGGTTCCTGTGCCTTACCAGCCGCGGTTGGCGTAGCGCTCGGTCTCGGGGAGGGTGTCGCAGTTGATGCCGACCATGGCCTCGCCGAGGTTGCGGGACGCGTCAGCGACGATCTTCGGGTCGTCGTAGAAGGTGGTGGCCTTCACGATGGCGGCGGCGCGCTTGGCCGGGTCGCCGGACTTGAAGATGCCGGAGCCGACGAAGACGCCCTCGGCACCGAGCTGGCGCATCAGGGCCGCGTCGGCCGGGGTGGCGACGCCGCCGGCGGAGAACAGCACGACCGGGAGCTTGCCCAGCTCGGAGACCTCCTTGACCAGCTCGTACGGGGCGCGCAGGTCCTTGGCGGCGGCGTACAGCTCGTTGTTGTCGTAGCCGCGCAGGCGGGCGATCTCGTTCTTGATCTGGCGCAGGTGGCGGACGGCCTCGACGACGTTGCCGGTGCCGGCCTCGCCCTTGGAGCGGATCATCGCGGCGCCCTCGGCGATGCGGCGCAGGGCCTCGCCCAGGTTGGTGGCGCCGCAGACGAAGGGGGTGGTGAAGGCGAACTTGTCGCTGTGGTTGACCTCGTCGGCCGGGGTGAGGACCTCGGACTCGTCGATGTAGTCGACGCCGAGGGACTGCAGGACCTGGGCCTCGACGAAGTGTCCGATGCGGGACTTGGCCATGACCGGGATCGAGACGGCGTCGATGATGCCCTCGATCATGTCCGGGTCGGACATGCGGGCCACGCCGCCGTCCTTGCGGATGTCGGCCGGGACC
>KL569185.1:60379-62378 GCA_000715635.1 Streptomyces violaceus
GGCCGGGACCCGCTCGAGGGCCATGACGGCGACGGCGCCCGCGTCCTCGGCGATCTTCGCCTGCTCCGGCGTGACGACGTCCATGATGACGCCGCCCTTGAGCTGCTCGGCCATGCCGCGCTTCACACGGGCGGTGCCGGTCTCGGGAGCCTGGTTTTCGGAGATGGACACGGGTGACCTCGCTGCTGGGAAAGAGGGGTTTTGTGCAGCACCGAGGAAACGTGAGGGGACCAGGCCACAGCAAGGGCCAATGGGAAGCCGGTGGATCGTTTTCCGTCCCCATACGCATGCCGAGGGCCCCGCCGAACGTGGTGATTCGGCGGGACCTTCCGCCCGGAGACCGTCGCGGGCACGGACCGAGCGGGTGTCAGGGCGGACGAGCGGGAGAGAGCAGGGTCAGGCCTGCCCCGGCCTCCTCGCTCCTCAACTCCGGAAACGACCTCAGGAGCTTCTCCTTGAGCGGGTCGCGCACAAGCACCCGGTCCGCGATGGCCGGCAGCCTTTCCCCGTCGTAGAGCACGGCCGAGTCCCAGTCGTCAGGGTCACAGTAACCCCGCCGGTCGACGATCACGGCGCGGGTCGGCGTCGGAAGCCCCGTCGCCGCTGCGACGACGGCTGCCTCGACCGCGTCGGCCTGCTGCAGTGTGAGGCCGTCCAGCCAGAGTGTCTGGGTCTCGCACCCGAGCGGTTCGTACGCGTACGCGTCGATGACGTTGATGTCGGCGGAGAACCACCATTCCATCGTGATGGACGCAATGCGCAGGCCCAGAAGACGGCCCAGCTCCTGAGGGCGCATGAGGACCTGTTCCCCTTCGATGTCGAGCACCACGGCCGCACCTCTGACCGGGTGCACGAGCCTCATGCCGTGTGCCTCGAACATCTCCACCTGTTCGGCGAAGACCGACGTGGCCCCCGACTCCCGGTACCACCGGATGAATCCGTCAGCCATGGCTGGCAGCTCGGCAGCGTGAAGATGTGCACATACTCGTCTCCCAGCCTTCTTGCCTGCTTGATGCCGATCCGGGACCCACCCCCGGCTCGGCGCCCTCAACGACGGAGGGCGCGACTAATCCCCGATGAAGAGCAGGTAACCCGAGCGGCGGATCGCCTGGTGGGCCTCCTCGATGACACGCCTCACCACAGGGGTCTTCTCCTCCTCTCGCAGCTCTTCGAGCTCCACCACAAGGCGCTCCAACTGGGGGGTGTTGAACATCGTCAGGTCGTATGGCGAGATGCCCCGCCGCAGGCTGCTCTCCGGCGCTCGCGCGCACAACGCGAGGAACGAATCCTCCACATCGTCACCGAACTCCTCGACGACATCCTGCGCGCGGTTCAGTCTGCGCATTCCCAGACCCATGCTGGCTCTCTTCTCTCGTTTCAGGGTGTCGGAGGAATCGGGTACATCGTCACCAGATCCCCGTGCACGCTCACCACGATGGTGAGGCAGTGGGTTTCCCGCTCTCCGCTCTGCTTGGAGGACTTGCCGAACTTCTTCTTCGGGTCGAGGCAGACGCTCTTCTCACGGTAGTTGGCGCCGCCGTTCGCGTGCTTCCACCCGCCCTGGTCCGTCATCGTCCCGACAAAGATGGCCCTCAGGTCCCCGAGCGTGAGGTTGGAGTTGAACAGCCCCTTCTGGTCGGTGACCATCCTTCCGCCCTCGAAGTGGTGGTCCCGCAGGTTCCTCAGCGCGAGCGTGTCGAGGGCGACCTCGATGCCGTTCTCGGGGAGGTTCTGGCCAGTGGGGATGAACTCGCAGTCGTCCCAGCCGTCCCAGCCGGCCCAGCCGTCAAAACCTCCCCCTCCCGTGAGGGCTGCGGTCGTGGAGGCCCTCGAGGCCGACCTGGACATGGGCTTCTGCAAAGACTTGGGCTTGGTGTCGCAGAGGACGGCCTTGACCCGCTCGAGGACCTTCTCGCCCTTGTCGACGAGCTTCCTCGCCTTGGCCGTCTTGTCGAGGAAGCCGTTGATACCCCAGATGATCTTGGCGAGCTGTGGCAGC
>KL569185.1:62603-63489 GCA_000715635.1 Streptomyces violaceus
TGTCGAGGAAGCCGTTGATACCCCAGATGATCTTGGCGAGCTGTGGCAGCTTGCCGACCAGCTTGGCGGCCTTCGCCCAGGGCAGGTTGGTTACGACCGCCCACAGACAGGTCGGTATATCCGGGTCGTCCCAGCACTCCTTGATCTCCTCGGCGGCCAGTTCGACGAGGAGTTCGGCGCCGTTCTCCCTCAGGTAGTCGAGCAGGTCCTTCTGCGCCAGGGCGCGGGCCGCTTCGTACTCCGCCACGCTGATGCCCGCGGCTTCCAGGGCTTTGCGCTCCGCCTCCGTCAGGTCGCCGCCGGAGGCCTCCTTACCGGACTTGGCGGCCTCCTCGCGCTCCTTGCGCTCGAGCTCGCGCTGGTACTCCTCGGCTCGTTTGGCCGCCTCGTCGGCCTCCTTGGCGTAGGTCCCGGCGTTCTTGGCGGCGGTTTCCGCCGACTTGGCGTGTTCCTCGGCGGAGGTGGCGAGCTTGTCGGCGGCTGCGGCGTCCTTCTCCGCCTGGGCGGCCGCGCCCTGGGCGACGTTCGCTTCCTTCTCGGCCAGGGTGGCGGCGCTGCTCGCGGCCGCGGCGTGGTTCTCCGCGTCGGTGGCGGCTCCACGCGCGCGTGCGGCCTCGGCCTCGGCCTGGGTGGCGGCGTTGCGTGCCGCCGCAGCGTCCGCGAACGCCTGGTTGGCGGCCTGACGGGCGAGTTTCGCGTCGGCCTGGGCCTGGGCGTCGGCCTCGTTGGCCCGTGCCGCCGCGGCTCGGGCCTTGGCTCCGTCCTCGGCGGCCTGGGCCGCGGACTTCATCGCGGCCACTGAGGAGCGTGCCGCGTCAGCGGAGGAACGCGCCGCCGCTGCCGCCGCCTTGAACGCGGGGCCCACCTCGGCGTTGGCACGTGCGGC
>KL569185.1:63705-64133 GCA_000715635.1 Streptomyces violaceus
CCTCCGCCGCTCTGGCCTCGGCCTTGGTGACCTCCGCCTGACCCATCGCCTGGGCGGCCTGGGCGACCTCCGCGGCGAAGTCGGCGTTCACGTCCGTGCCGGTGAACGGGGCGGTGAGCTGGATGGCGGTGTTCGCCGGGTCGGCGATGCCGGCGGCGGTGGTACGGGCAGAGGTGGCGGCCTGGACGGCGATGGTGGACTGCAGGCGGGCCATCCCCGCTTCCCTGGTGGCACCGTCGGCTTCCTCCCGGGTGCGGTTGGCCGCCTGAAGGGCCTGGTTGGCGTGGATGGCGGCCAGCCCGGCGAGCCGGGAGGCCTCGTGGGCGGCGATGCCGGCCCGGGCTTCCTGCGCGGTGGCCTCGGCCGCCTTGGCATTGGCCCGCTGAGTCGCCGCGCGCGTGGCCGCGGCCTCGGACTCCGCCTTGCTC
>KL569186.1:0-768 GCA_000715635.1 Streptomyces violaceus
CACACGACGAGAGTCGTGGGCCGCCCCGCGCCTTCAGTCCGAGATCAGCCCTTCCCGCAGCTGCGCCAGCGTCCGCGTCAGCAGGCGGGAGACATGCATCTGCGAGATGCCGACCTCCTCGCCGATCTGCGACTGGGTCATGTTCGCGAAGAACCGCAGCATGATGATCCGCCGCTCACGAGGCGGCAGCTTGGCCAGCAGCGGCTTCAGGGACTCGCGGTACTCCACGCCCTCCAGCGCGGTGTCCTCGTACCCCAGCCGGTCCGCCAGCGAGCCCTCGCCGCCGTCGTCCTCCGGAGCCGGCGAGTCCAGCGAGGACGCCGTGTACGCGTTCCCCACCGCCAGCCCGTCGACGACGTCCTCCTCGGACACCCCGAGCACGGCCGCGAGTTCGGGGACCGTCGGAGAGCGGTCCAGCTTCTGCGAGAGCTCGTCACTGGCCTTGGTCAGGGCGAGCCGCAGCTCCTGCAGGCGCCGCGGCACCCGCACCGACCACGACGTGTCGCGGAAGAACCGCTTGATCTCACCGACCACCGTCGGCATCGCGAACGTCGGGAACTCCACCCCGCGTTCGCAGTCGAACCGGTCGATCGCCTTGATCAGCCCGATCGTGCCGACCTGGACGATGTCCTCCATCGGCTCGTTCCGCGAACGGAACCGCGCCGCGGCGTACCGCACCAGCGGCAGATTGAGCTCGATCAGCGTGTCACGGACATACGCACGCTCGGGGCTGTCCTCGTCGAGCGCGGCCAGCCGCAGGAACAGGGA
>KL569186.1:976-2988 GCA_000715635.1 Streptomyces violaceus
TCCCTCGCGCCATCAGAGATGTGTATAAGAGACAGCGCCAGTGCCGGAGCATCATCGATGGGGCCGAGTGAGTCGAGAGCATGGGGAGCTGTCTCGCTCTCCGCGAGCGTGAGCACCTTCGAGCTGCCCTGTTCTGCGGACATGCCACCCCCTTTGGGTCGCGGGACGGTCGCGGCGAACGCTCCCGTCTGAGGAACGCAGCCTTCACCTGAATACCGGCGCCGAAGCCCCGGCAAACGCGCTTCACGCAGAATGTCACATGTCGGCAACACGCTGTAGTGACATGTCGACATCTGAGACGCGAATAAGCCCTGCAAACAAGGGGTCTGACGACCTTTCGGCACGCAACTGCCGGGAACGGCCCTGATGAGCGATTCCCTCGCCTCAGTGACCTCTCGCTCCTGTTTGCGGTTACGCGTCGATCCTGTTCGCAGACCGCAACCGTTGGAAGCTACGCGCGAGTAGCCGCGAGACATGCATCTGCGAGACGCCGAGTTCCGCACTGATCTGAGACTGCGTGAGATTGCTGTAGTACCGCAGCAGCAGAATCCGCTGCTCTCTTTCGGGCAGTTGTACGAGCAGATGCCGTACGAGATCCCGGTGCTCCACGCCGTCCAGGGCGGGATCCTCGTAGCCGAGCCGGTCCAGCAGCCCCGGCAGTCCGTCGCCCTCCTGCGCGGCCTCCAGTGAGGTCGCGTGATACGACCGCCCGGCCTCGATGCAGGACAGCACCTCGTCCTCGGTGATGCGCAGCCTTTCGGCGATCTCCGAGGTCGTCGGCGTGCGCCCGAAGGAGGTGGTCAGGTCCTCGGTCGCGCTGTTGACCTGCACCCACAGCTCGTGCAGCCGGCGCGGCACGTGGACCGTACGGACGTTGTCGCGGAAGTACCGCTTGATCTCGCCGACGACCGTCGGCATCGCGAACGTCGGGAACTGCACGCCCCGGTCCGGGTCGAAGCGGTCGATGGCGTTGATGAGCCCGATGGTGCCGACCTGGACGACGTCCTCCATCGGCTCGTTGCGGGAGCGGAAACGGGCGGCCGCGTAGCGCACGAGCGGGAGGTTGGCCTCGATGAGCGCCCCGCGCACCCGGTCGTGCTCCGGGGTACCCGGCTGGAGTTCCTTGAGCTGGGAGAAGAGGACCTGTGTGAGGGCGCGGGTGTCGGCGCCACGGCTCCGCTGGGGAGTTGCCTCCGAGGAGGGTGCCTGAGGCGCAGTACTGGCCAGCACGGTCAACTCCACCTCGTCATCCGGTCAACCCATCAGTCGACTCTTCCATCAAAAGCGGTCATAGCATCACAAGACATGTCCACTGTGTGCAAGCACCCCATAACTACGTGTTGAGGGATGAAAAGCCGCATGAATCGCCGCGCACCACGGAAGAACCCCCCGTCGGAACGACGGGGGGCTCGAAGTGTTGGGGGTCGCGGGCCTCAGAACTCGTAGTCCGCGATCACCCACGTGGCGAACTCACGCCACTGCGCGACACCCGCCTGGTGGTCGGGATGCTCCACGTACCGGCGCAGCGCGTCCGCGTCGTCGAAGGCCGAGTTGATGGCGAAGTCGTGGGCGATGGGGCGGTCGCTGACGTTCCAGCCGAGCTCCCAGAAACGGATCTCGGGGATCGCGCCGTCGAGTGAGCGGAAGGCCTCGACGCCCTTCACGACGCGCGGGTCGTCGCGCTCGACGCCCTCGTTGAGCTTGAAGAGGACCAGGTGGCGGATCATCACTTTCCTCCGTTGGCGACCCAGGTGGCGAAGTCGCCGAGGGCCCTCGCGGCGTCCGATATGCCCTGGAAGCCTATCTGGACGTAGTCGGCGGCCTTGGCCGGGTCCGTGACGATCACGTACAGCGCGAAGACCACGACGACGTAGACGGCGACCTTCTTCGCGTTCACCGCCATCGCGGCCTCCCCTGTCACTGGTGTCCCATGCAGCGCACATGATCGCACGAAGGAGCGAGCACACGAAGGGGCGGATCGCACGAAGGGCCCCGTCTGACGACGGGGCCCT
>KL569186.1:3194-3607 GCA_000715635.1 Streptomyces violaceus
CGAAGGGGCGGATCGCACGAAGGGCCCCGTCTGACGACGGGGCCCTTCTCAAGCGGTAGCGGAGGGATTTGAACCCTCGGTGACTTGCGCCACACTCGCTTTCGAGGCGAGCTCCTTCGGCCGCTCGGACACGCTACCGAGGGAGACCTTACAGCAAGGTGCGGCGTGCTTTGAAATCGGTATTCAGCGGCTCCGGAAGAACTCGGTGAGCAGCCTGGAGCACTCCCCGGCGAGCACGCCCTCGATCACCTCGGGCCGGTGGTTGAGCCGCCGGTCGCGGACCAGATCCCAGAGGGAGCCGGCCGCGCCGGCCTTCTCGTCACGGGCGCCGTAGACGAGACGGTCGACGCGGGACTGCTGGATGGCGCCCGCGCACATCGTGCAGGGCTCCAGAGTCACCACGAGGGTGCAGC
>KL569186.1:3823-5307 GCA_000715635.1 Streptomyces violaceus
TTGGCCGGACTCGGCGGCGGCCCGGCGGATGGCGAGGACCTCCGCGTGGGCCGTCGGGTCGCCGCCGGCTTCGCGTTCGTTGTGCCCGGCCGCGAGCACGGTCGTGCCGTCCGGGGCCAGTACGACGGCGCCGACGGGGACGTCCCCGCCCCGGACGGCCTCGGCGGCCTCGTCCAGGGCGAGTCGCATCGCGGGCCGCCAGGGGTCACGTACCGGGTCCGGTGGTCCTGGGCCGACGGGACCGGTCAGCGGACGGTCTCCAGGGTCTCCGAGGCGCCCAGGGACTCGGCGATCTCGGTGACGGCCTCCGTCGACATCAGGAGCAGCTCCTTCTCGCTGACGCCGAGGTCGTCGAGGATCTGGGGATCGCCGACCGGGCCGTGCGGGACGGCGTCGGCCGAGCCGGTGGCCCCGTCGTCGGCCTCTTCGTCGGCCTCGTCGGATTCACCGTCCTCGGTCCCGTCGAGGTCGAGGGCGTCCAGGTCGTCCCCGTCGTCGGGATCCCTGCCGAGCAGCTCGTCGGTGAGCAGGATCTCGCCGTAGCTGCTGCGGGCAGCGGCGGCGGCGTCCGAGACGTAGATACGAGGGTCGTCCTCGCCGTCCACGCGGACGACGCCGAACCAGGCGTCCTCCTGCTCGATGAGCACGAGCACCGTGTCCTCGTCGGGGGAGGATTCACGGGCCAGGTCGGCCAGATCCGACAGGGTTTCCACATCGTCGAGCTCTGTGTCGCTCGCTTTCCACCCGTCTTCGGTGCGCGCGAGCAGTGCGGCGAAGTACACCGTGACTCTCCCACTGGTCATAGGCGTGCCGGTTGGGGGTCCCCCCGGCGGAGGTTGAGGGCGGGGAGTGCTCGTCCGAGCCCCGCCCACTCGGAATCGTGGCAGAAACAAGGCGTTCAGGGGACGTCTTCGGCACCCTGTGTCCGGCAGTTTTGATCGCACGCTCGTTGCCGCCACCTGCGGATCGTACGCGGCTTTCCCCCACTTCACGCACGGTCAGCGCGACAACGCCCGCGCGGTTCGTGATCTTCTCCAACGGTTTCCCCACCCGTTTCCCACCGGCGGAACCCGCGCGGGTCCCACGGTCGGACGCGTGTGGTTCCCACCGGCGGCACGTGTGTGGGTCCTGCCGGTGAAAGGCGTCCCGGTTCCCCGGGCGGAAGCGCGCGGCCCTGTGCGGCGGACGCGTCTGGGTCCCACGGGCGAACCCGTCCGGGTGCCACCGACGGACGTGTGCGGGTGCCACGGGCGGACCCGTGCGGGTCCCACCGGTGGAATGCGTGCCGGTTCTGCCGACGGCCGCAGGGGGCCTGGCAGCGAACCCGTCCGGGTCCCACCGACCGACACGCGCGGGTCCCACCGGTGGAACGCGTGCGCGTTACGCGGGCGGATGCGTCTGGGGCCCACCGGCTGATCGGTACGGGCGTCACGGCGGACCCGTCCGGGGCCCGCGGGCGCAATCGTGCGGGGCCTACCGATGGC
>KL569186.1:5474-5678 GCA_000715635.1 Streptomyces violaceus
CCGATGGCAGGCGTGCGGGTCCACCGGCGGACCCGCACGCGGGACCGTGTTACCAGCGGAACGTGCGCATGCGCATGGCGTGTCGCAGGCGGGCTGTCTTGGCGCGGCGGGGCTGGACGCGGTCGCGCAGTTCGCGGGCCTCGGCGAGGTCGCGCAGGAAGCGGGCTCGGCGCCGGCGGCGCTCGGCGGACGACACGTCCGGCT
>KL569186.1:5872-12246 GCA_000715635.1 Streptomyces violaceus
GGACGACACGTCCGGCTCGTCCGTCCGGTCGGCCGCCGGGTCCGCCCCGGGCCATGCGCGCGGCGACAGATCTTCTCGGTAATCCCGGTCGGGCATCTGGCTCATCACCCCCAGTTCGTCCTTCCCGCCTTCCCCCGGACGGGCGTTTGACGCCGGTGAACGGGTGACAGCCCGCCGGCGGGCTTGCCGTGCGGCCCGGCTCACCCGGCCCGGCTACTGTTGTGGACATGCGTCTCCACGTCGTCGACCACCCACTGGTCGCCCACAAGCTCACCACGCTGCGCGACCAGCGCACCGACTCCGCGACCTTCCGCCGTCTCGCCGACGAGCTGGTCACCCTGCTCGCCTACGAGGCCACGCGCGACGTGCGCACCGAGCTGGTCGACATCCGGACGCCGGTGGCCACGACCACGGGCGTCAAGCTCTCCCACCCGCGCCCCCTGGTGGTGCCGATCCTGCGGGCCGGGCTCGGCATGCTGGACGGCATGGTCCGGCTGCTGCCGACCGCCGAGGTGGGCTTCCTCGGCATGATCCGCAACGAGGAGACGCTCGAGGCCTCCACGTACGCGACGCGGATGCCGGAGGACCTGTCGGGACGTCAGGTGTACGTGCTGGACCCGATGCTCGCCACCGGCGGCACGCTGGTCGCGGCGATCCAGGAGCTGATCAAGCGCGGCGCCGACGATGTGACCGCCGTGGTGCTGCTGGCGGCCCCGGAGGGCGTCGAGATCATGGAGCGCGAGCTGGCCGGCACCCCGGTGACGGTCGTGACCGCCTCGGTCGACGAGCGCCTGAACGAGCACGGCTACATCGTGCCGGGCCTCGGCGACGCGGGCGACCGGATGTACGGGGCGGCGGAGTAAGACACCCCAGGGCCTGAGACACCCCAGGGCCTAAGACACCCCCGGACCCCTCAGCAGCCCTTCTTCGACGTAGGCGCCGGCTCGGGCCTGGCCAGCTTGGTCAGGGCCTGGTCGGCGTCCGTCTTTTTCGCCAGTGCCTTGAAGCCGTCGCCGATGACGAGGTCGACGGCGGCACCCTTGCGCGCCGCCTCGGTACGCCGTTCGGCGTCCGGGAGCTGGGTGCCGAGCACGGGCAGCGAGGTGTCGAGGGCGGCGGCGGGGCCGAGCAGCACGCCGGTTCCCTTGACCTTCTTGTCGTACTGCTTGGTCGCGTTGCCCACGTCGCCGATCTTGAAGCCGCGCTTCTTCAGCTCGTCGGCGGTCTTCTTCGCCAGCCCGCCGCGGGTGGTGGCGTTGAAGACGTTGACCGTGATCGTGCGCGGCTCGGGCAGCGCCTTGGCGCCGGGCGAGGCGCTCGCCTTGGTCCTGGGGGCGCAGTCCGTGCCGTTGCCGGCTGCCGAAGCCTTTCTGCCGCCGCCGGTGAAGACATCGATGAGCTGCAGAGTGCCCCAGCCGCCCACGCCGAGCACGGCGACGGAGGCGACGACCACGACGACGAGCCGGCCGCGCCGCCGGGGTCCGCGCATCCGGGGGTGCTTGTTGCCCGTGATGCGGTACTTGCCGCCCATGCCGGGGGGAGTCAGCATGCTCATGAGCGCAGCGTAGTGCGCCTGGGCGACGATGCCTACTAGATGATCATTCGACATCGCCCAGACGATCCAGACGAACCCGAAAGGGCCAACCCGTTACCGGCGGGACTCAGTCCAGCTCGAGCACGCGCGCGTGCAGCACCTGGCGCTGCTGGAGCGCCGCCCGCACCGCGCGGTGCAGGCCGTCCTCCAGGTACAGATCGCCCTGCCACTTCACGACGTGCGCGAAGAGGTCGCCGTAGAACGTCGAGTCCTCGGCGAGGAGGGTCTCCAGGTCCAGCTGCCCCTTGGTCGTCACGAGCTGATCGAGGCGGACCGGGCGCGGCGCGACGTCCGCCCACTGCCGGGTGCTTTCCCGGCCGTGGTCGGGGTACGGCCGGCCGTTTCCGATGCGCTTGAAGATCACACGGAAAGCCTACCGGGCAAGACGTTCCGGGCGCAGCCATGGCGCCGTAGTGCGACGCTGAAAAAAACCCCACAAGGCGGTACGAACCGGGAACAGGGGCGTGAATATGCCGGACCGCGAGACCATGCCGTCGGCCCCGGCTCCGGAAGTGTCGGAGCGCGCTGCCGCCCTCCCCCAGGAGGCCCTGAAGATCGCCTCCGGCTACGCCTTCTCCGGACCCGCCCTGCAGCTGGGCGCTCTGCTGTGGGACGGGCGGTGCCTGCCGGACGCGCAGATCCGGGTGCCGCTGACGATGCTCAACCGCCACGGCCTGGTCGCGGGCGCCACCGGTACCGGCAAGACCAAGACGCTCCAGCTGATCGCCGAGCAGCTGTCCGCCCAGGGCGTGCCCGTCTTCCTCGCCGACATCAAGGGCGACCTCTCCGGGATCGCTGCGCCGGGCCGCTCGGACGCCCGGGTCGAGGGCCGGGCCGAGGACGTCCACCAGCGCTGGACGGCGACGGGTTTCCCGGCCGAGTACTACGCCCTCGGCGGCATCGGCCGCGGCATCCCCGTCCGGGCCACGGTCACCGGCTTCGGTCCGGTGCTCCTGTCCAAGGTGCTGCGGCTGAACCGGATCCAGGAGCAGTCCCTCACCCTGATCTTCCACTACGCCGACAGCAAGGGCCTCGAGCTGATCGACCTCAAGGACCTCAGGGCGGTCGTGACCTTCCTGACCTCGGACGAGGGCCGGCAGGAGCTGAAGACGATCGGCGGTCTGTCGGCCGCCACGGCCGGGGTGATCCTGCGGTCCCTGACGGTTTTCGAGGCGCAGGGCGCGTCCGGCTTCTTCGGGGAGCCGGAGTTCGACACGGCCGAGTTGCTGCGGACGGGTGAGGACGGACGCGGCATCGTCTCGGTCCTGGAGCTGAACGCCGTACAGGACCGGCCGCAGCTGTTCTCGACCTTCCTGATGTGGCTGCTCGCCGACCTCTTCCACGACCTGCCCGAGCTCGGCGACGTCGACAAGCCCCGGCTGGTCTTCTTCCTCGACGAGGCGCATCTGCTCTTCGACGACGCCTCCGAGGCGTTCCTGGAGTCGATCACGCAGACCGTGCGCCTGATTCGCTCGAAAGGGGTCGGCGTCTTCTTTGTGACGCAGACCCCGAAGGACGTACCCGCCGACGTCCTCGCCCAGCTCGGCAACCGCGTCCAGCACGCGTTGCGCGCCTTCACCCCCGACGACCAGAAGGCCCTGAACGCCACGGTGAAGACCTTCCCGAAGTCCCCCTACGACCTCGAAGAGGTGCTGACCGGCCTGGGGACGGGCGAGGCGGTGGTGACGGTGCTGAGCGAGAAGGGCGCACCGACACCCGTCGCCGCGACCCGGATGCGCGCGCCCGAGTCCCTGATGGGCCCGGTCGGGCAGGAGGCCCTGGACCGGGCGGTGGAGGAGTCGCCGCTGTACGAGCGGTATGCCCGGGCCGTGGACCGGGAGTCGGCGTACGAGCGGCTGACGGACGACCGGGGCGGCCGGGGCGGCCGGGGGGCGAAGGGGCCGGACGAGATGCGGGACGCCACCGCCCCGGTGGAGGAACGTGCGGAGGAACGGCCGTCCGCCGTGGAGCAGGTGGTGGGCAGCGGGGTGTTCAAGTCCCTGGCCAGGTCCGTGGGGACGCAGATCGGGCGGGAGATCACGCGGTCGCTGTTCGGGACGGCCCGTCGTTCGGGGCGACGGAGGCGTTGACGCTCGGCTGACCGCCTCCGCCGCCGCGGGTCGGTCAGCCGCGCTCCCGTTCCTCGGGGGGCTGCTGGGACCTGCGTGTGTCCGGCGTGGACTTGGGCCGGGGCTGCTTGGGGGTGCTGCGGGCGGCCTCAGCGCGCAGAAGGGCGCGCAGGACCGCGTACGGGTCTTGGAGCATGGCTGTGTTCCTCGCTGTTCCTGGTCGCGTTCGTTCCGGCTGGACACGTGCGGGCTGAGGGACCGGTGTCCGGTCCGGTCAGCAGCGCAGGACCTCGGAACGCGGCGGGCGAGGGGCGTGCGGCGGGCCCGGCGGTACGGGCATCGGCCGCGGTGCGGTGTACGCGGGCCCGGGCGCCGGGAGCGGGGCGGGGCGCAGCGGGACGGCGGTGCGCCGGGCGGCCCGGGCCGACGGGCGCAGGGCGGTGTCGAGGACGTCGCACTCGACGGCCGCGCTCTCTCCGGAGACGGTGGCCGTCGGCCCCGTGTGCGCCTCGGCGTGCGCGCCCGGCACGAGCAGGGCGAGCAGCAGGACGAGCACCCGCGGCCACGCGTTCCGGCGGGCGCCGCGGGGGACCGGCTGCGGTGCGAGGGTCACGGGAGGTCGTCCCCCGTCGCGGGTGGGGTGTGACCGTGGTGCATGGTCCATGCTCGGACCGGGCCGGAGCGGCCCGCCACCCGGGGCGGGCCAGGAGGCTGACGCCTGCTTGCCGGCGGGCTGTTACTCGCCGGCGGCCTTCGCCGCCTTGGCCGCCGCTTTCATCTCCTGCTTGTGCGCCCGTACCTTGACCAGCGACTCGGGGCCGGTGATGTCGGCGACGGAACGGAAGGACTGCGGCTCGCCGTAAGCGCCCGCGGCCTCCCGCCACCCCGTCGGCCGCACCCCGAGCTGCTTGCCGAGCAGGGCGAGGAAGATCTGGGCCTTCTGCTTGCCGAAGCCGGGCAGCCCGGCCAGCCGCTTCAGCAGCTCCTTGCCGGTGCCGACGTCCTTCCAGACGGCCTCGGCGTCACCGTCGTAGTGCTCGACGAGGTACTGGCACAGCTGCTGGATCCGCTTGGCCATGGAGCCCGGGTACCGGTGCACGGCCGGCTTCTGCGAGAGCAGCGCGGCGAAGGCCTCGGGTTCGTGCGCGGCGATCTCGTGCGCGTCCAGGTCGTCCGTGCCGAGCCGCTGGGCGATCGTCGCCGGCCCCTTGAACGCCCACTCCATCGGGACTTGCTGGTCCAGCAGCATCCCGACCAGTGCGGCGAGCGGACTGCGGCCGAGCAGCGCGTCGGCCTCGGGGTCCTGGGCGAGGTGAAGAGTGACGTCCATGCCCCGATCATCCCCCGGTCCGGGCACGGCCGCGTCCGCAGCCAAAGCCCCCTAGCTCGGCCTCCAGTACCCCAGCGCGTGCACCCGCTGCTTGGGCAGGCCCAGTTCCTTGCGCACGTACGCCGCCAAGGCCCGGGTCGTCGCCGTGTCGCAGGCGATCCAGACGTACGGGTCGGAGGCGTCCTGCAGCAGGCCGGGCAGGTCCGTCTTCACCTGGTCGACCAGATGGGCGCCGGAGTCCTGGCGCGGCACCTTGCGCAGTTCGTGCCGGGCCGGGTCGGTGCGGAACGGCAGGTCCTCGCCGCCGCCCTCGAACCAGACGGTGGCCGGGGCGGAACCCAGCGCGTCCAGCAGGGAGTTGATGGCCGGCAGGGAGGCCGGGTCGCCGACGGCGAAGACGTGCGAGGGCGCGGGGCTCGGGTGCTCGAAGCCGGTGCCCTGGACGGTCGCCTCGACGGTGTCGCCCGGCTCGGCCGTCCGGGCCCAGTCGCTGGCGCACCCCTCGTGCAGGGCGAACTCCAGGCTGAAGGTGCCGGCCTCCGGGTCCGGGTCGACCAGGGTGTAGGCCCGCTGGTGGGGCTTGCCCGCGTTGTCGAACCACAGCCGGACCCACATGGTCGGATGGACGCCGGCCGCCGCCAGCAGACCGCCGTCGGTGAAGGAGAGCCGCCGGTAGTCCGGCGTGACGTCCTGCGCGCCGGTCACGGTGAACACGAAATCCTTCGCGCGCAGCAGCTTGAGGACCGCGCCTTCCCAACCCCGCCCCTGCCCCATCGCTCATTCACCCTTCACGTACTATTCCGCCACGATCAACTTAGGCAAGCCTAACCTAAAGGGCGGAAGGGGCACAGCGTGGCCACCGAGATCTACCGTGATGCCTGGGGCATTCCGCATCTGCGCGCCGGCAGCGCGGCCGAACTCGCCCACGCGCAGGGCCGTGTCACCGCCCGCGACCGGGCCTGGCAGCTGGAGGTCGAGCGGCACCGGGCCCAGGGCACCTCGGCGTCCTTCCTCGGCGAGGACGCCCTGGCCTGGGACCTGTTCGCCAGACGGGCCCGACTCGACGACACGGCCAGACGCTGCTTCACGGACCTGGAGAGACGGGACCCCGAGACGGCCCAGTGGGTGCGGGCGTACGTCGACGGGGTCAACGCGGGTCTGGCGGAGGGGGCCGAGCCGGCCCCCGAGTTCGCCCGCACCGGCCTCGCCCCCGGGCCCTGGCACCCCTGGACCCCCCTCGGCGTCTGGCTCGCCACCCACATCCTCTTCGCCGGGTTCCCGGCCAAGCTCTGGCGCGAGCAGGCCCTGGCCCATCTGGGCGCGGACGCCGTCGGCCTGTTCGCCACCGACGGTCCCGGCACCTCCGGCAGCAACGGCTGGG
>KL569186.1:12452-13098 GCA_000715635.1 Streptomyces violaceus
GGTGAGCGGGAAGCGGACCGTCACCGGGCAGGCGGTCATCGCCGGCGATCCGCACCGCTGGATCGAGGATCCGGGCGTCTACCAGCAGATCCATCTGGCCTGCCCGGAGTTCGACGTCGTGGGCCTGGCCGTCCCCGGTATCCCCGGCATCGCCCACTTCGGGCACACCGGCTCCGTCGCCTGGGCGATCACCAACGCCATGGCCGACTACCAGGACCTCTACCGCGAGCGGCTGCGGCGCACCGGTGCCGGCGTGGAGGCGCTCGGCCTGGACGGGGTTTGGCGCCGGGCGGCCCGGCACACGGAGGTCGTCGAGGTGGCGGGCGAGGAGCCGGTCGAGGTCGAGGTGATCGAGACCGACCGGGGCCCGGTGGTCATCGGCGGCCCTGAGGGGATCGACGGCGACCCGGTGGATCCGGCGGTTTCGGACGGGGTGGTGGATCTGGCGGTTTCGGACAGGGTGGCGGACCTGGCGGATCCGGACGGTCCGGCCCGCCTGGCGCAATCGGACGGCTTGGCAGGCCTGGCGCAATCGGGCGGCCCAACGCGCATGGCGCGTCCGGCCGATCACGCCGACCTCCTCGGCCCGCCCGTGGCGATCAGCCTGCGCTACCCGCCCCGCGTCACCGGCGACCTCGGCTTCGGC
>KL569186.1:13299-15471 GCA_000715635.1 Streptomyces violaceus
CTGCCGCTGCTGCGGGCCCGCCGGGTCGCCGACGTGGACCGGGCCTTCGACCGGTGGGCCGAGCCGGTCAACGTCGTCCAGGCCGCCGACACCGAGGGCGGTGTGCTGCACCGCGTGGCCGGGTGGGTGCCGCTGCGCGCCGAGTCCAACCGCCTGCGCGTGGTGCCCGCCTGGGAGCCCGGCCACGAGTGGCACGGCCGGCACGAGACGCCCCGCGCCGGGCTCACCGACGGCGTCGCCGTCATGGCCAACCAGCGCGGCCCGGCCGAACCCCTCGGCGTCGAGTTCGCCCCGCCGCACCGCGCCGGCCGTATCGCCGCGCTGCTCTCCCGCAAGGAGCGCTGGTCCACCGCCGACATGCCCGCGATCCACATGGACACCCACCTCCCCTCCGCGGGCCCCCTGCTGGACCACCTCCGAGCCCTCGACGGCCTCACCCCCGAGGCCTCCGCCCTCAGGGACCGCCTCCTCTCCTGGGACCGCCGCATGGACGCCGGCAGCGCCGACGCGGCCCTGTACGCGGCGGTGCGCGGAGCGGTCGTACGGCACCTGGCGGCGCACCCGGCCTTCGCCGCGCTCGCCGTACCACCGGCGTACCCGGAGGTGTTCCAGCCCTGGCTCGCCCTCCTCCCGCGCGTCGGCTTCGCCCTCGAACACCTGCTGCGGGCCGAGGACCTGTACGGAATCGACCGCCCGGCGGCGGTCCGCGCGGCGGTCGAGGACGTGGCAGAGCGGCCCCCGGCCGGTGTCTGGGGCGACACCCACCGGCTCGCCCCCTGGCGGCCGTTGCGACCCGGGACGCCGTACGACGAACCGGCGCTGTCCGGCGACCACGACTGCGTGCTGTGCACCTCGGGCGTACCCGGCCTCACCGACCGGGCCGCCCGCGGCCCGGCGGCCCGTTACGTCGGGGACCTGGCCCGGCGCGACGACAGCCGCTGGGTGGTGCCGCTCGGCGCCTCGGGCGTCCCCGGCTCGCCCCACCACCGCGACCAGCTCTCCCGGTGGCTCGTGGGAGACCTCGTCCCGGTCGTCACCGACTGGACCCTGCTCAAGAAGGAAACCGATGTCTGACCCGTACGCCTCCCGCACGGCCGTCCACGAGCAGGCGACCGACGGCTTCGGCACCGTCCGCGTCCTGCGACTGGTCCCCGAGGCCGACGCCGCCGTGATCCACCGCTGGGTGAACGAGGACCGGGCCGTCTTCTGGGGCATGACCGGCCTCACCGAGCGGCAGGTGGCCGAGACCTACGCCCACCTGGACACCCTCGCCACCCACCACGCCTTCCTCGTCGTCCGGGACAGCGAGCCGGTCGCGCTCCTCCAGACCTACGAGCCCGAGTCCGACCGCGTCAGCGAGTGCTACGACGTCCGGCCCGGCGACATCGGCGTCCACCTGCTGCTCGCACCCGCCGGCCCGGGCGGCACACGCTCCGGCTGGACCGCAGGGCTGGTGGCGTCCATCGCCGGGTACGTCCTGCTGGGCCTGGACCGACGGCGGGTCGTGGTCGACCCGGACGTGCGCAACGAGAAGGCCGTCACCCGCTTCCTCGAACTGGGCTTCACAGCGGGGCCGGTGGTCGTCCTGCCGGAGATCGACCTCCCGGACGTGTACCTGCCGGAGAAGAAGGCCCAGCTCGCCTTCCTCGACCGGGAAGTACTCTTCCCCGGGTGACTCCCGACGAGCTCATCGCCCACTACGGACTGGAGCCGATCCCGCTCGAGGGCGGCCTGTTCCGGCAGACCTGGGCCGGTCCCGAACGCCCCGACGGCAGACCCGAGGGCACGGCCATCGTCGCGCTTCTGACGGCGGACGCCTTCTCCGCCCTCCACCGCCTGCCGACCGACGAGGTCTGGCACTTCTACCTCGGCGATCCCCTGGAGCTTCTCCTGCTCGCCCCGGACGGGAGCACGCGGACGGTGGTGCTGGGCCCGGACGTCCTGGGCGGCCAGCACGTGCAGTTCACCGTCCCGGCAGGTACGTGGATGGGCGGGAGGACCCGCGGGCAGTGGACCCTCTTCGGCTGCACGATGGCGCCCGGCTTCACGTTCGAGGGCTACGAACACGGAGATGCGCAGGAGCTGACGGCGCGCTATCCGGCAGAGGCGGACAGGATCGCAGGGCTGTCGGCTCCTTAGGGGCGCGGGGCTGTATCGATGTGCGGCTCCCCC
>KL569186.1:15719-16619 GCA_000715635.1 Streptomyces violaceus
CCCCCGCACACCCGCGGCCGCCACACAACACGAACCACCCCCCACTGAGCGCCGAACAACTCCCATCCGTACGTATCCCGAGGCCGGAATCCCGAACACGGAGAACCACGTGGACCCACGGCGGAACGAGGAGCGCAATGTCGGACACCCCCGGCGAATCCAAGCCCTGGTGCTGCTCGGCACCGTGCTGGTCCTGCTCCTCTTCAGCGCAGCCCCCGCCTCGGCCCACGCAGCCCTCCGCAGTACCGACCCCGACGATGGATCCGTCGTACGACAGGCCCCCCGCAGCGTCACCCTGACCTTCACCGAATCCGTGGGCCTGCTCGACGACTCCTTCCGGGTCTTCGGCCCCGACCAGCGCCGCGTCCACACCGGCGAGGCCACGCACGCGGACGGCCGCTCCGACACGGCCCGGGTCGGCCTGCCCGGCAAGCTCGCCCAGGGCACCTACACGGTGGCCTGGCGGGTGGTGTCCGCCGACAGCCACCCGGTCTCCGGGGCTTTCTCCTTCTCCGTCGGCAAACGGTCCGCCACGACCACGCAGATCGACACCGGCCCGGACGAGGACCCGCTGACCGGCGGCCTCTACGACGCCGCCCGCTACCTCGCCTACCTCGCCGCCGCGCTGCTCGTCGGCGCGGCGGCGTTCGCGCTGCTGTGCCGGCCCGCGGACAGGTCCCCGCTGCGCAGGCCGCTGGTGACGGCCTGGTGGACGCTGCTGGGCTCGACGGTCGTGCTGCTCCTGCTGCGCGCCCCGTACGAGGCGGGCGCGGGCCCGGCGGCGGCCTTCGACGCCTCCGCCCTCGGCCGCACCCTGGCCGGCCGCCCGGGCATGGCCCTGCTCGCCCGGCTGGCCGTTCTGCTGCTGACCGCCGTGTTCCTCGTGTGGCTGTCCAGGAG
>KL569186.1:16799-18386 GCA_000715635.1 Streptomyces violaceus
GGCGGCGGGCACGGCCCTGGCCGTCGGACTGGCCCTGACCTGGGCGGCGGCCGAGCACGCCTCCGCCGGGATCCAGGTGCCGCTGGCGATGACGTCGTCCGTGCTGCATCTGCTGGCGACCGGGGTCTGGCTGGGCGGCCTCGTGGCACTGCTCCTGACCCTGCGCCGCTCGTCCGGCGAGGACCTGACGGAGGTCGTGCCCCGCTTCTCCCGTATCGCCTTCGCCTCGGTGACCGTCCTGGTCGTCACCGGCGTGTACCAGTCCTGGCGCGGCCTCGGCTCCGTCTCCGCCCTGACCGGCACGTCGTACGGCCGGCTGCTGCTCGCGAAACTGGTCGCGGTGACCGCGCTGGTGCTGGCGGCCGCGTACTCGCGCCGCTGGACGGCACGCCTCGCGGAACCGGCGACCGCCCGGACCGTGGCCGTACGCGAACGGGTCGCGCAGCCGGTCGGCGCCCCGCCGCCGCCGGAAGCGACCGCAGAGCCCGGGACGCCGGACGCCGAGGAGCCGGAGCAGCCGGAGGCGCCGGCCCCCGAGCCGGGGGACGGGGACGGGAACGGAGACGTGCGGCGGCGCGGTCTGCGCCGCTCCGTCCTCATCGAAGTCGCCGTCGCCGCGGTGGTGCTGCTGATCACGACGCTGCTCACCACCACGCTGCCGGGCCGCGCGCAGGCCGAGGCCGCGCAGCAGGCCCCGGTGGGCGCGCTGCCGCCCACGACCCTGGTCACGGTGCCCTACGACACGGGCACGGACACCGTGACCGGCCGCGGCACGGTACAGGTCACCGTGGACCCGGCCCGCGTCGGCGAGAACGGCGTCCAGGCCGTGGTCTACGGCTCCGACAAGGGCCTGATCGTCATCCCCGAGGTCCGCGTCACCTTCACCCTGCCCGCCCGGAAGGTCGGCCCGATCGACGCCGAACTGACCGATGCGGGCGGCTACTGGAGCACCAACTCCGTCAACCTGCCCCTCCCCGGGACCTGGACGATGAAGACGACCGTGCGGGTGTCGGACGTCGACCAGGTGACGGTGGCGAAGCAGGTGCGGATCGTGTCCTAGGCACCCGGCCCGCTCCGGGGTCCGCCCCGGCCTCGCCGTCGAGGAGGCGCGTCATGCACTCGGCGGCGCGTACGGCGGCGTCGCCGCAGCAGTTGTTGAACAGGACGTGGACCTGCTCGGCCCGCTCCGCCAGCCGGCGCACGCGCGGCAGCCACTGGGCGAGTTCCTCCTCGCCGTACGCGTACCGGAACCGGTCCTCCTTGCTCCCGGTCCCCCAGGCGGTGCTGCGGCCGTGGAACCGTACGACGGACAGCCGCGGCGAGGTCACGGCCGTCACGGGCGGGACCGAGGAGGGGAGCGTCTGCGTCATGTCGACGGCGACCGCGGCCATGCCGTACCCGGCGAGCAGCGCGCTCGTATCCTCGGCCCGGCCCCTCTCCCACCACGCGGGATGCCGGAACTCGACCGAGACGGGCCACCCCCGCGTCCGCTCGGCGCACTCCCGGAGATACGTCTCCGCCCGTTCCCCGGGCCGGAACCAGGGCGGGAACTGGAACAGCACGCTCCCGAGCCGCCCGGCCCGCCGC
>KL569186.1:18570-18853 GCA_000715635.1 Streptomyces violaceus
ACTCGATCCCGGCCGCGAACCGGGCCCACACCTCGTCGAGCACCTCCGGGTCCCGGTCATCGGCCCGCAGTCCGCCCGGCAGGACCGCCTCCCTGGTGGGGTGCCCGGTCAGCAGCGAGAACGCCTTCACGTCGAACACGAATCCGTCCGGTGTGCGCTCGGCCCACAGCCGGCTGTTCCGCACGCCTGGCAGCGCGTAGTACGAGGCGTCGACCTCGACGACCGGGAACCGCTCGGCGTAGTGCCGTAACCGTCCCTCGGCGTCCCGCCGCCCGACCGGGTA
>KL569186.1:19069-20814 GCA_000715635.1 Streptomyces violaceus
CCCAGCCGCTGCCGACCAGCGCGCGGTCGGTCCAGGAACACGTGCCCACGAGGATCCGGCCCATGGGGGAGGGGGTACCCGGGCCGGGCACCGGCAGGCTCGCCATCGGAGTGACCAGGCAATCGTTGCGCTTGTCCCGGGACAGGGATGACTCGCCCCGAGAGGGAGATGACCGATCATGGAACAGTCCCCGGAGCCGATCGGCCGGACCGGCGAGGCCGTAGGCCGGATGCAGACCCACCACCGCGCGACGCGGTAAGGGCCGGGGACGACGGAGTGCAGACCTTCCTTCCCTACCCCGGCTTCCGGGATTCGGCCCTGGTCCTGGACCGCCGCCGGCTCGGTAAACAGCGGGTCGAGGCGCTGCAGGTGCTGCGCGGCCTGGTCGTGCCGGACTACGCGTGGCGCCGGCATCCGGCTGTGCGGATGTGGGCCGGCTACGAGGAGGCGCTGGTCCGCTACGGCCTGGAGATCTGCCGCGTCTGGCGTGAACAGGGCCATCAGGACACCTGCGCGGCCACCCTCGTCGCCGACCTCGCGGCGACCCGCCCCCACGCCCCGGTACGGGACCAGCCCCTGCTGGCCGCCGAGGGCGAACTGCCTCCCTGGCTGGGCGACGACACCTTCCACCGCAGCCACCGCTCGGCCCTGGTCCGCAAGGACGCGACCACGTACGCGGAGCTGTTTCCCGGGGTCCCCGACGACCTTCCCTACGTCTGGCCCACGTCGGACCGGACCGACGAGCGACCGGCGGAGGGGTGATCCCCGCCACGGTCCGCGCGGTCACCGTCAACTTCCTTCCGTGCAGCCCCCGTTGTCCGGCCAGAGGTTCCGTGTTCCACTGGATCTTTTCTGGCACATCGGTCACCGGTCACTCGCCCCGGGCGGGCAGGCACTCCATGGGGGCTTCGTGTGTGAAGAACTGGGGTTCGAGAAACTCCTCGGCGAGGAGGGCTTCTTCGCACGGCTGCTCGGACGGACGCCGTCGGGGGCCGGCCGGGACCTGCTGTACGGCCCCGACCTCCCCGTCGTCCTGCTCACCGGCGGCCCGGGCATGGGCAAGGGCCGCCTGCTGCGCGCCGTACGGGACCGCTTCGCCGCCAAGGTGCCGGTGATCCACCTGGACTGCGCCTCACCGGTGTACGCGGACCGCGCGGACCCGGAGCCCGGCGCCCGCTCGGCCACGACCGAGGCCCTGGTCGAGGTCGCCCGCCGGCTGTGCACCTGGCAGGGCACGGGCGGACCGTTCGCCTTCCCGCGGCTCTTCCCGGGACTGGCCATGATCGCGACCGGCGTCACGGAGGGCACGCCCGAGGCGGTCGCGACGGAGGCCGAACGCTACGAGGGCCTGGCCCAGAAGCAGCGCCTGCGCGGCCTGGGCACCGGCGACTTCTGGCGGGGCGTGCTGCGCGGCGCCATCCGGAACCTGCTGACGACCCTGTCCGGGCAGGCGCTCGACCTGTACTCGGCGGCCGTGAGCAACGCCCTGCTGGACGCCCTCTTCGAGCGACTGGCCCCCCGGGGCAGGGCGGAACTGGAGCGGCTCTACGGCGGGTATCCCGGCGCGGCCGGCCAGCCCAGGATCGGGCTGCGCATCCTCGCCGCCGACTTCCGGGCCGGCGGCGAGGCACGCGAGGTGGCAGAGAGCTTCCTGTTCCGGGCCCTGCGCGAGGACCTCGAGGCCGCCTACGCCTCGGCCTCCGGCTGGCTCCGCCGGGTCGGCCGCCCGGCCCTGCTGCTGGACC
>KL569186.1:21028-21347 GCA_000715635.1 Streptomyces violaceus
GCAGCGCGACCGCGTGGTGATCGTGGGCACGGCACGCCGTCCGGACGGCGGCGCCTTCCTGCACGGCGGTCTGCCGCCCGAGGAGGCGACGCCCCCGGCGGAGTACCGGCCGGCCGACGGCGCCCCGCCCGCCTGGTCCCGGCGTACGGACGAGGCCGCGGACCGGGCACCCCTGGCCGACGGCGTGGTCCTGCTGCGGATGCCACTGCTCACCGGCGACCAGCTCCGCCGCGAGACCGTACGAAGACAGCAGCGCGCCGAGCCGGAGGGCGGGACGAACCGCCGCCGTATCGACGCCGCCGTGGCCCGGCTGAGCGGC
>KL569186.1:21574-22257 GCA_000715635.1 Streptomyces violaceus
GGCCTTCCGCATGCCGGCGGACGCCAACGACCGCGACATCCTGGACGCCCCGCTGAGACTCCACGGCGACGACACCCCCGAACGCCCGGTCGCGGACGTACTGCTCCGCGAGCTGATCCTGGACCAGTTACCCGTACGGCTGCCGACCGAGCACCAGGCCCAGTGGCTCGACCTGCTCTCCCACCTGTCGGTGGCCCATGACCCGGAGTGCGCGGACGTCCTGCTCCGCCACCACCAGTCGGGCCACGTCCACCACCTGACCGCCCACCACGTGTCCCAGCTCCTCACCGACACCGGATGGCCCGCCTGCGAACGCCACTTCATCGGCGACTTCGGCCTCCGCCAGCTGCTGGTGCACCGGCTCTACGGACTACGCCCCGGCGGCGCCGCCTGGTACGCCGACCACCATCTGCTGCGCGACCACTACGCGCAACGCGCGGCGGGGGAGGCACCGGATGCCCAGGGCGACGGGGCCTTCCGCTCGCTCACCGCACACCGGATGAACCACCATCTGGTGTCCGGAGGCGCGGACGACGTGGTCAGCCACCTCGCCGCCACACTCCCCGGCCGCCCCGGCGCATGGTGCGCGGATCTTCTGGAGATCGCCCAAGCCCCCTATCCAGGCGGGGCGGACGCCCGGCGGGAGCGCGCCCAGGGCCTGGTGGCGGCGGACGGCCCGCCGC
>KL569186.1:22436-22938 GCA_000715635.1 Streptomyces violaceus
TGTGTATAAGAGACAGGCGCCGGACCGTCGACCAACTGCTGCACGCGGTGTGGCTGTGCGAGGAGCGGACCAGACCGACCGGCAAGGAGACGGCCCGCACGCTGGCCAAGCTGCTGGACCTGCTCTCGATCATGGACTTCGAGGGCGCGGGCCGGCTCAGCAGGACGGCGACGGACTGGAGCGGCCTGGCGGAGAACGAACAGCCCCTGCTGCGCTGCACCTGCACCGAACAGCTCCGGCGAAGGAGATGACGGCATGCCCAGATGGCGGAAGATCCTCTACTCGGTGTTGCTCGTAGGGGCGATCGTGGCAGGCGTGGCCCTCACCACCTCCCTCCTCCGCAGGCCGGACACCTGCGCCGACGGCGTCGAGCGGATCGAGGACGAGTGCGTCGGCGTCAACGGCGAGGGCTACGACTTCGGCACCCCGGAGATCGCCGACGTGGCCCGGGCCATCGCACGCGAGAACCAGAGGATCGCGAACCAGCCGCATGTCACGGTGG
>KL569186.1:23120-25300 GCA_000715635.1 Streptomyces violaceus
TCAGGCGGAGGTCGTGGACCCCCTCCTGCGGATGGCAGCCTCCCCCGAGGACCGGCTGCGCGCGGTCACCGGCTTCAACCTGAGCCTCGCCGCCACGGAGACGGCGGTGAAACGCCTGACGGAGAACAAGATCCCGGTCCTCGCGGCCCGGATCAGCGGCGACCGGATCGCCAACGAGGACCGGCCGGACGGCATGGCCGCTCTGAAGTTCCCCGGCCTGGCCCGCATCCTCCCCACCAACAACGACGCGGCCCAGGCCCTGGCCAACTTCAACGGCGAGCGGGGCCGCCGGAACCTCAGGACGGTCCTGGTCTACGACAAACGCCCCGACGGCTACAACGAGTCGCTGGCCAGGGCGTTCAGCAGGATCAAGGAGAAGGGCCCGGCCGGCCCCGCCGCGATGTCCTTCGAGTCCCCGTCCATCGACGAGGCGGGCTCGACCGGCAACCAGTTCACCCAGACGGCCAACAACATCTGCGACTCCGAGGCCGACACGATCTACTTCGCGGGCCGCACGCTCCACCTGCGCATCTTCGCCCTCAAACTCGCCCAGGTGGGCTGCGAGAACCGCCACTACACCATCGTCAGCGGCTCCGACGCGGCCTCGCTGCGCCAGGCCATGACGGAGAAGGACTGGGCGCAGCTCCGCGGCGACGACGGCAGGGCGAAGGTGACGGTGCAGTACGCGGCCCCCGCACACCCCGACGCCTGGACCACGGAACTGACGGCGTGGACGAAGAACCGCATGGCAACCCACGGCAACAAGCCGTCCGCCCAGGACCTCCCCCAATATCTCACCGAACCCCAGGCGGCCCTGGACATCTTGAGAAACCAGATCAAGGCCACCCAGCGGGAAGGCATCGTTCTCGGCGCCACCCCGAACCTGGACGACTCCCGCACGATGCTCGTCTACGACGGCCTCATCACCATCGGCAAGGCCCTCCACCAGGCCCAGCGAGGCGCCCCCGAGACGACCGCCCCCACCCGCGAGGACGTAGGCCGCCAGTGGTCCCTCCTCCAGTCCCGTCACCGCGTCCAGGCCACCAGCGGCCTGATCTGCCTCACCACAGGCGGCAACGCCTACGACAAACCGGCCGCCATCGTCGAACTCGACCCGGGCCGAAAAGGCGAGGGCACCCTGAAGTTCGTCGGCTTGGGCTGGCCGACGGGCAAGCCCCAGCCGAAGAACTGCGTGATCCCCAGCACGACGCCTTGATCCGCCCCGATACCGAAGTACTCCTCAGCGCGTCAGATCCGGAAATGGCCGACTCGCGCCCTACTCGTGCCGCCCCGAGCTGCCCAGACTGCCGTACGCGGACTCTCGGGGAGGGGCTTCGATCGTGGCTGGCGTGGCTGGGCGCAAACGGGGTGCGGCCGCTCGAAGGCGGCGGGCGGCGCGGCTGAAGGCGGTGGTGATCGGCGGCGGTCTGGTCCTGGCCCTGCTGGCGGTGTTCTGGTCGGCCGTGTGGCCCTACGTCACGGGCGCGCTGATCGTCGGCTGCGTCGGAGCGGCAGGCTGGTGGCTGTGGCGTACGGACCGGCTCGTGCGCGGCCGGGACCGTCTCTGGCGGCATCAGGAGGCAGTACAGGCCGGCCATCGGACACTCGCCGAGGTGGACGCGATGACCGGCACCGAGTTCGAGGAGCTGGTCGCAACCCTCTGCCGACGGGACGGATGCACCGACGTCCGGCGAGTGGGCGGCGCCAACGACAACGGCGCCGATGTCGTCGGCCGCCTCCCGGACGGCCGGAGCATGGTGATCCAGTGCAAGCGCTACGCGCCGACCAGCACGATCGCGAGCCGGGAACTACGAGATCTGCTGGGCGCCAAGGTGCACTTCGGTGCCGACGTGGCCGTCTTCGTCACGACCACGCGCTTCAGCCGCCCCTCCGAGGGCTTCGCGGTGCGGCACGACATCCTCGCCGTCCACCGAGATCACCTCGGCCTGTGGAACAACGGAGCCTCATTGCTCTCCCTGACCGAGGTGAACGGCCAAGGCCAGGGCGACTCCCGCCACCGAGCCCGCTGGAAGCGGGCCTACGAGAGATGACCGCCCCGACAACGCCGAAGGGCCCCACCGCAAGCGGTGGGGCCCTTCGACATCGTGCCCGGTGAGGCACTGGCGGAGGATACGAGATTCGAACTCGTGAGGGGTTGCCCCCAACACGCTTTCCAAGCG
>KL569186.1:25520-27520 GCA_000715635.1 Streptomyces violaceus
CGTGAGGGGTTGCCCCCAACACGCTTTCCAACTGTCTTGGTGGTGTCTTGGGCTGGGTGTGGGGGCGTTCACCTGCGTTCATGGGCGTCTGGCCCATGGGCGAGAGCGGGCCTCTGCTCTCGCCTGCACGCCAGCGAACGGCCATGAATGAGACAGAAACTGAGAGGGCGGCAACTGGCTTAGGGGCCGTTTTCGGGCTGTGAGGTGGCGGAAGCCGCCCTCCGGGCTTCAGTCTTTGGGGATGTAAGCCTGGCAAGTTGAGAAGGGATTCTCATCCACGCAGACGAACAGCTTGTTCCACTTGCTGGAGGTGTCCTCGACTCCGGTCGCTCGCGGCTCGTCGCATGCGGGATCCGAGAGGCCCCAGAGAGATCCGTCTGGCCAGCCAGCTTCACGCGTTCGGTCCTCTATCGTGCTTATGCACGAGGTGGAGGCGTCGTACTGCTTGACCTGCTTCACGAATTCCAAGTACTTGGGATCCTTGACCGAGTTGACCAGTTGATCGACCTCTTGCTTGGCTTCATCCCGCTCTTCTTTCGACGCCTGCGGATCCTGGGACGTAACCACGGCTTGAGCATTTTCCTTCACTTCTTTATTGATCTTTTTTTGATCTTCTGGTTCCTTTGGCTTTACCTCAGGATTCTGGGCGGCCAGCAGCCCCGCACTAACGATTTCCAACGCTATGAGGTTGGACCTACGCTGATTCGCAGAGATCGTCTCGTCGCGCAACTGCAACCCGGTGCGGATCAGGTCCACAGCCAACTGCTTATAGATGTCGCGGTCTTCCGACGATGCCTTCTGGTTCCGAGCCCCCTTCAGTACTTCATCGACGGCCTGAAGGGAGTTAGTCAGGGCTCGCCGCTCCCTTGGCGGCGTCTTCGTGTCCTGTATCAGGACCAACGTTTTGTTGATATCGTCCAGCATTTTCTCGTAGATCTTCTTGTCGTCTGGACTGGTCTTCGGGTCATCGATCGCGCTGGCCACCTTCTCCACGACCTGCTTCAGCTTGCCTTTCACCTTCTTTGATGCATTCAATTCATCTATTCTATCCGTGGCCTCTTCTTTCTTCTTTTGCTCTTCCGGTGAAAGGTTTTGCAGGGGCTTCGAAGTCTGGGTCTCAGGCTCTGACGACGGAGTCTCAGGTGTCTGACTTTCAGGCGTTTCTGTCTCAGGAGTTCCTGTCTCAGGAGTATCCGTCTCAGGAGCCGGCGTCTCCGGAGCCGGCGTCTCAGGGGTCGGTGGGGGTTCTTCCGTTTCTGGCGGCGGTGGGGGGGTGGGCTGCGCAGGCTGGGCCGCTGCCTGACCGCGGGATTCGGGTACCGCGACAGCCATGGTGGTGCCTGTCGGAAGGGCGAGTGCAGCCGCCAAACATGACGTGCCGAGGAGGCCGGAAATCTGACGTCGGGATATTCTGGGCATCACGATTCCAGGTGCGCTCAGGGGTGTTCTGCTCGGTTATGAGGGCTTGGCCCATGAGGCCACCCATAGGTCACCGGAGCTGACGCTCAACAGTGCACAGCCGTTACATGAACACTCTGCGCTCCTTCACGTCCAGCTGCAACTTGGCCCCGCCTGCAATTACCTTCACCACCTTCACCGTTGGCCGCTCAACCTTGACGAGCGGACCCCGGCCTCTTACCTCTGCCCTACTGTCCGTACTCCGGATCTTGTCACCTGAAATGCTTCGTGTCGTTGATCCGGGCATGGATCTCCCCCTGACAGGTGGCGGCGGAATCACGGAAGTTGGTGTCGGCCGTCATGCGCCGAGCGATGTGGTGCTTCGTGCCCGCATCTTGTACTTCCACGACGTCACCCAATCGATCCCGATTCTGGACGCGATCCCCAACATTCGGGGTCTGCACGGCTGCCCGCTCCGCAGGCCCAGGCGGCTGTTCGCCGATCGCGGCTACGATTCCGACAAGTAACGGGGTTTCGAGGTCGGCGGAGTCTTAATGGCCGAGTCAAGGGCCTCTGATGGGCCGCTGATGCTGTCAGGCGTC
>KL569186.1:27676-28951 GCA_000715635.1 Streptomyces violaceus
ATGGCCGAGTCAAGGGCCTCTGATGGGCCGCTGATGCTGTCAGGCGTCGGTGTCGGCGGCCTCTTCGAGCAGGTCCATGGCGTGGTTGTGGAAGCGGCGCTCGGCGTCCCGGCATGGGGCGGTGAAGAAGGCTCGTTGGGCTTCGGCAAGATCGCAGTTCAGCAGGCCCATGGTCACGAACACGGCTTCCACTCCGTGGCACCCGTTGTCCTTGAGGAACTGTTGGAGTGCGTCCGTGTCGCCGGTGGCCTCCCAGACGGGCCGGGCGCTTACCTGCATGGCAGCGATGCGTGCTGCTCGTTCTGCGTCGAAGCCCACTGGACCCACCTTCCTGGTTTGGCCCGCAGGCTATCGCTAGGTAGGCGGGGTGGGCGGTCTGTTCAAGCGGCTTGAGTGACGGGTGGATGGAGGGTGAAGAGTCTGCCGTCACGCAGGAGTGCCCATAGGACGTCGACGCGTCGGCGGGCCAGGGCGATGACGGCCTGGACGTGCTTGCAGCCCTCGGCTCGCTTCTTCACGTAGTAGTCGCGGTACCCGGGACGCCTACGTGATCGCCGACACCGCCCGTCTGCGGCGGGACTTCAACGTCCTCCACCGCCTCGACTCCACCAGCCTCCAGGCCGGACAACTCCTCGTCCGCTGCAACAACCGCCGTACGACCCGCTGCGCCGCCTGCGCGGAGGTATACCGCCGCGACACCTTCCACCTGATCACCTCGGGCCTGCGCGGCGGCAAAGGCACCCCAGAACGCGTCGCCGCTCACCCGCGCGTGTTCGCCACCTTCACCGCCCCGAGCTTCGGTCCGGTCCACAACCGCCCTTCCAGCGGGCGCCCCTGCCGCTGCGGCACCCGCCACGACCAGGACGACGACGCACTCGGCACCCCGCTCGACCCGGACACCTACGACTACGAAGCCGCCGTGTTGTGGAACGCCCACGCCGGTCCGCTCTGGCGGCGCTTCTCGACCTACCTGCGCCGGGAGGTCGCCAAGCGCGCGGGACTGTCACAGCGCCGGTTCCGCGAGCACGCCCGGGTGTCCTTCGCCAAGGGCGCCGAGACCGCCACGGGAGCTCTCGACCGCCCCCTCAAGTTCGCCGCCGAACTCGCCCAGTTCGACATCAACGACCACGCCCGCCGCATGATCCGTACCGCATGGTTCCTTGGCGCCCGCAAGGACCTCGAACACCTCCGCCTGCGCGCCTGGGCCCACATGCTCGGCTTCCGCGGCCACTTCTCCACCAAGTCCCGCCGCTACTCCACCACCCTCGGCGCCCT
>KL569186.1:29152-30908 GCA_000715635.1 Streptomyces violaceus
CCTCCGCGACGCCCGCGCCGAATGGCGCCGAGCCCAGACCGCAGCAGCCAATGGCCCCGAGCCCGACACGACGTACGTCCTGGCGCACTGGGTCTTCGCCGGAACCGGCCTCTCCGACGTCGAAGCCTGGCTTGCCGCATCCCTCGAACCCGCCCCCGGAACGGAAGGAGAACCAACCCATGGCTGAGGCCCGAACCGCTGCCACCGTGCTGGAGTCCCGCGACCCTTCCCTGATGCTCCTGACCGTCGAAGAGGCCGCACGGCGGCTCCGGATCGGCCGTACGACCTGCTTCCGGCTCGTCCTGGCCGGAGAGATCGAGTCGGTGACGGTCGGACGGCTGCGCCGCATCCCTGCCAACGCCGTGCCCGCCTACGTGGCCATGCTGCGCCACCGACCCGCCGAAGCCGCCTGAAGGGGGAGACCATGCCGGAGAACAAGCGCACCCGGCAGCCCAACGGCGCCTTGTCGATCTACCTCGGCAAGGACGGGAAGTGGCACGGAAGAGTGACGGTCGGCATCCGTGATGACGGCAAGCCGGACCGGCGTCACAGCGAGCGCAAGACCAAGGCCGCGGTGACCAAAGCCGTCCGCGAGATGGAGCGGGCGCGCGACGCAAAGAAACTCAAGAAGCCGGGCCAGAGCTGGACGGTCCAGGCCTGGCTTGAGCACTGGGTCGAGAACATCGCCAAGCCGTACGTCTCCGAGAACACGTACGACGGGTACGAAGTCGACGTTCGTGTTCACCTCGTCCCCGGCCTTGGCGCCCACAAGCTCGACAAGCTGGAGCCCGAACACCTGGAGCGCTTCTACCGGAAGATGCAGACGTCCGGGAGTTCCGCCGGCACCGCCCACCACACTCACCGCACGATCCGGGTCGCCCTCGGTGAGGCGGTCCGGCGTGGGCACGTCGCCACCAATGTGGCCGAGATCGCCAAGGCTCCCCGCCTCGAAGAGGAGGACATCGAGCCCTACACGATCGACGAGGTGCAGAGCGTCCTCGTCGAGGCAGCCAAGCTCCCCAACAGTGCTCGCTGGGTCGTCGCCCTGGTGCTGGGCCTCCGCCAGGGTGAGGCGCTGGGCCTGCACTGGGAAGACGTCGACCTCGACGCCGGATACGCCCGCATCCGCAAGAACAGGCTCCGGCCCAAGTACGCCCACGGCTGCGACAGCGAACCCTGCGGCCGTAAGGCGGGCTATTGCCCGAAGCGCCAGCAGACTCGGCGTGAGCACAAGTCCACGAAGTCTCGCGCGGGCCGTCGAACCATCGGCCTGCCCGACCCGCTGATCAAGATTCTCCGTCAGCACCAGGAGACGCAGGAACGGGAACGGATCGCGGCCGGTGCCGACTGGGAGGGCAAGGGCTACGTGTTCGCCTCGCCGGTCGGCGGGCCGCTGAGCCCGAACACCGACTTCCACGTCTGGAAGCGGCTTCTGCGGGACGCTGGCGTACGAGACGGCCGTCTCCATGACGCTCGCCACACCGCAGCTACCGTCCTGCTGATCCTCGGCGTCCCGGACGTCGTGATCGACTCGATCATGGGTTGGGAGCCCGGGGGAGCGGCTCGGATGCGCGCTCGGTACATGCATGTGACGGGGACCATGCTCCGCAAGGTCGCGCAGCAAGTCGGCGACGCGCTGTGGGAGCTCCCGAAGAACAACTGAGACGGAAACTGAGACGGACAACGACGAAGGGCCCCGCTGCAAGCAGCGGGGCCCTTCGGCATCGTGCCCGGTGAGGCACTGGCGGAGGATACG
>KL569186.1:31161-33021 GCA_000715635.1 Streptomyces violaceus
TTTCCAAGCGTGCGCCCTAGGCCTCTAGGCGAATCCTCCGCCGGAAACATTACATGACCGAGAGGAGTGCTCGCGAACTCGTTCCCTGCCCCTGACATCAGGTAGCCTTGGCGCAGCCCCTCACGCGGCGCTATCTGACTGAACTCCCCCAGGGCCGGAAGGCAGCAAGGGTAGGTTGGCTCTGGCGGGTGCGTGGGGGGCGTTTGCGTTCCCGGGGCGGGGCTCGTTGTCAGTGGGCGCCTATAACCTCGTATGCGTGTCGTCTCTCGCTCTGTACCGCCGCTATCGCCCGGAGACCTTCGCCGAGGTCATCGGGCAGCAGCACGTCACCGACCCGTTGCAGCAGGCGCTGCGCAACAACCGGGTCAACCACGCGTACCTGTTCAGCGGGCCGCGCGGGTGTGGCAAGACGACCAGCGCGCGGATCCTGGCGCGGTGTCTGAACTGCGAGCAGGGGCCGACGCCCACGCCGTGCGGTGAGTGCCAGTCGTGTCAGGACCTCGCGCGCAACGGCCCCGGTTCCATCGACGTCATCGAGATCGACGCCGCGTCGCACGGTGGCGTGGACGACGCCCGTGACCTGCGCGAAAAGGCCTTCTTCGGACCCGCAAGCAGCCGCTACAAGATCTACATCATCGACGAGGCCCACATGGTCACGTCGGCCGGCTTCAACGCGCTGCTGAAGGTCGTCGAGGAGCCGCCGGAGCATCTCAAGTTCATCTTCGCGACCACCGAGCCCGAGAAGGTCATCGGGACGATCCGCTCGCGGACCCATCACTATCCCTTCCGGCTCGTCCCGCCCGGGACCCTGCGGGACTACCTCGCCGAGGTGTGCCAGAAGGAGACCATCCCGGTCGACGACGGTGTGCTCCCGCTCGTCGTGCGGGCCGGTGCCGGTTCCGTGCGTGACTCCATGTCCGTGATGGACCAGCTGCTCGCCGGTGCCGCGGCGGACGGTGTGACGTATGCCATGGCGACCGCCCTGCTCGGGTACACCGAAGGCTCTCTCCTCGACTCCGTCGTCGAGTCCTTCGCCACCGGCGACGGAGCCGCGGCCTTCGAGGTCGTCGACCGCGTGATCGAGGGCGGGAACGACCCCCGTCGTTTCGTCGCCGACCTGCTGGAGCGGCTGCGTGACCTGGTGATCCTCGCCGCCGTTCCGGACGCGGCGGAGAAGGGGCTCATCGACGCCCCCGCCGACGTCATCGAGCGCATGCAGGCCCAGGCCTCCACCTTCGGCGCCGCCGAGCTGAGCCGGGCCGCCGACCTCGTCAACGAGGGACTGACCGAGATGCGCGGCGCCAACTCGCCCCGTCTCCAGCTCGAGCTGATCTGCGCCCGAGTCCTGCTCCCCGCCGCCTACGGCGACGAGCGGTCCGTCATGGCCCGCCTGGACCGCATCGAGCGCGGCGTGAACTTCTCCGCGGGGCCCGTCGGCATGCCCGCCACGGGGTACGTGCCCGGGCCCGAGGGGCATGGTGGGGCGGCGGCAGCGGCTGCTCCGGTTCCGCCCGGTGGCGGTCCGGCCGCGGCCCGTGCGGCCGTACGGGCTTCCGGAGCACCGGGTGGCGGGAGCAGCGGCGGCGGTGCCGGTGGCGGTGCCGGTAGCGGTGGCGGTGATACGGCGGCTGCGGCCGGGCACGTCCCCGGCGCTCCCGGTACTTCGGGCTCCCCCGGTGCCCCCGCCGAGCAGCAGCCGGTCGCCTCCGGCCCCGCCACCAGCGGGCACACCGAGTCGCCCCAGCCTCCCGAGCCGTCCCAGGCACCCCCTGAGCCCACGACGCCCGCACCCGTGGCGCCCGCACCCACGGCCCCGGCACCCGGCGCCTGGCCCACCGCCGCCTCCGCGGGCAGCGGCGG
>KL569186.1:33243-33695 GCA_000715635.1 Streptomyces violaceus
CCGCCCCGGGCGCACCAAGCCCCGCGGCTGGGAACACCCCGGCAGCCGGCACCCCGGCGCCGAGCGCCCCGGCCCCCAGCACCCCACCGGAACCCTCGCCCTCGGCTCCCGCTCCGGCCGCCCCCGCCCCCGCTCCCGCAGGTGGCGGTCTCGACCCCCGCATGCTCTGGCCGAACATCCTGGAGGCCGTCAAGAACCGCCGGCGCTTCACCTGGATCCTGCTCAGCCAGAACGCCCAGGTGGCCGGCTTCGACGGCACGACCCTCCAGCTCGGCTTCGTCAACGCGGGTGCGCGGGACAACTTCCTGAGCAGCGGCAGCGAGGACGTGCTGCGGCAGGCGCTGGGCGAGCAGTTCAACGTCCAGTGGAAGATCGAGGCGATCGTCGACCCCTCCGGGGGCTCCGCGCCCCAGGCTCCGGGCGGCCCCTCCGGCTTCGGAGGAGGCAACGCC
>KL569186.1:33936-36595 GCA_000715635.1 Streptomyces violaceus
GCGGCAGCTACAGCTCCGGTGATGGCGGTTACAACGCCGGCGGCAGCGGCGGCAGCGGCGGTACGGAAACCGCCCAGCGCTCCGCCCCGTCCCGGTCGACCGCCCCGTCCACCCCCGCCCAGCAGTCGAACGCACCCTCTTCCGCCCCCGCGGCATCCGCCCCCGCGCCCCAGCCCTCCGCCCCGAAACCGCGGTCCGTGTCCGTCGAGGACGACATCCCCGAGGACGACGACCCCGACCTCGACGAGTCGGCCCTGTCCGGGCAGGACCTGATCGTCCGGGAGCTGGGGGCAACGGTGGTGGACGAGTTCTCGAACGAGCCTTAGCCGGCCGGTCAGTCCCCTGCTTCGGAGGAACCTCCAACCCAACACCCCCACCCCCTTCGGAAGCCCGCACAAAGGAAACCCGGCGCTTCCCGTTAGGCTGACCCCTGTGAAGGTCCTCGTCATCGGCACCGGCGCCCGCGAACACGCCCTGTGCCACTCCCTGTCCCTCGACCCCGACGTCACCGCGCTGCACTGCGCCCCCGGCAACGCCGGCATCGCCGAGGTCGCCGAGCTGCACCAGGTCGACGCCCTGGACGGCGCCGCCGTCACCGCGCTGGCCACCCGGCTCGGCGCGGAGCTCGTGGTCGTCGGACCGGAGGCGCCGCTGGTCGCCGGTGTCGCCGACGCCGTGCGCGAGGCGGGCATCCCGGTCTTCGGACCGTCCGGCCGGGCCGCGCAGCTCGAGGGCTCCAAGGCCTTCGCGAAGGACGTCATGGCGGCGGCCGAGGTGCCCACGGCACGCTCGTACGTCTGCACCACGGCGGACGAGGTCGACGTGGCCCTCGACGCCTTCGGCGCTCCGTACGTCGTCAAGGACGACGGGCTCGCCGCCGGCAAGGGCGTCGTCGTCACCGACGACCTCGAAGCGGCCCGCGCCCACGCCGCCGCCTGCGAGCGTGTGGTCATCGAGGAGTTCCTCGACGGCCCCGAGGTCTCCCTGTTCGCCGTCACCGACGGCGAGACGGTCGTGCCGCTCCAGCCCGCCCAGGACTTCAAGCGCGCGCTGGACGGCGACGCGGGGCCGAACACGGGCGGCATGGGGGCGTACTCCCCGCTGCCGTGGGCCGACCCGAAGCTGGTCGACGAGGTGCTCCAGACGGTCCTGCAGCCGACCGTGGACGAGATGCAGCGCCGCGGCACGCCGTTCTCCGGCCTGCTCTACGCCGGTCTCGCGATCACCTCCCGCGGTGTCCGCGTGATCGAGTTCAACGCCCGCTTCGGCGACCCGGAGACCCAGGTCGTCCTGGCCCGTCTGAAGACGCCGCTGGCCGGCCTCCTGATGGCCGCCGCCACCGGCAACCTCGCCCACCTGGAGCCGCTGCGCTGGAGCGACGACGCGGCCGTGACCGTGGTCGTCGCCTCGCACAACTACCCCGGCACCCCGCGCACCGGCGACCCGATCACCGGCCTCGACGAGGTCGCCGCCCAAGACGCCCCGCACGCGTACGTCCTGCACGCCGGTACCAGGAGCGACGGGGACGCGATCGTCAGCGCGGGCGGCCGCGTCCTGTCCGTCACGGCCACCGGCAAGGACCTCACCGAGGCCCGCGACCGCGCCTACACGGCCGTCGGCCGCATCCGCCTCGACGGCTCCCAGCACCGCACGGACATCGCCGCGAAGGCGGCAGGCGCGTAACCGGCCCACTCAGAACCGGGGGAAACCACCCCGCCGCCGATGAACCCCACAGGCCCCGAATCCGTCTCAGGATCCGGGGCCTGAAGTTTTCGGCAGGTGGGGGCCTGACCCTCGCTTTCCGTCATCCACCTCTCCCCAAAGCCATTCCATCGAGTGACCGATGCCCTATCCGGCTGACGGGGGGCTGAGCCCCAACTAGGGTGCGGCGCAAGCGTTCCGGCACTTGGCCCACCGGCATTGCGATGTCAGTGGCGGGTGCCACAGTGGGGGAGTGTGCAAGGAAAGCGTCAGGTCAACGGGGAGGGGGTGAGGTCGGTCGTGACCGGAATGGGTGTGGAAGCAGGCGCGCAGGTCGCGCGGGCACGGGCACTCGTCGTGCTGCGCATCCGCAGCCGCGCGCTGGCCGTCGCCCTGCTGCCCGCGGCCGTCGCCGTGATCCTTCTCGCGGGGGCTCTCTCCGGCCGTCTCGTCGGTCCCGGCTGGGACGCCGCCCGCTGGTTCCTGACGCCGGTCGCCGTCCTCGTGCTGCTCGCCGCCGCCGGGATCGCCCTGGTCGTCGCCCGGGCCCGTCCGGCCATGAGCCCGACCGTCCCGATCGCGGAGGAGGCGGCTCCCGACCTGTACCGGATGGTGCGCGACCTGGCCGACCGCCTCGAGGTCCCCGTCCCCTCCGCGATAGCGCTCACGCCGGACTGCGACAGCTGGCTGGAGGACCGCACCCACCCGGCCCACGGACCGCCTCCGGCCGAGGAGCACGACGACATAGCGGGTGCGGGGAAGCACGCGCACCGTCGTCACCCCGTCGCGCCGGTCCTCGTCATCGGCTCTCCCTTCCTGTGGTGGATGCGGGTCGGCGAACTGCGCGCGGTCCTCGCCCCGGTCGTCGCCGGTACGGGCCCCTCCGCCCACCCGGACATAGCCGCGGCCCGGCGCTTCGTCCGTGGCCTCGACGCCGCGGTGGCCGTGACGTCGGCGC
>KL569186.1:36851-36995 GCA_000715635.1 Streptomyces violaceus
CTGCGCAGTTGCCGCCTTCATGCCGCCGAGCTGGAGCGGGGCGTGGCGGCCGCGGCCGCGGAGCGTGCACAGGCTGTGGATTACGGGCTGCGGATCGTCGCCCAGGAGCAGGTGGGCCTGGCGTACGCGGGCTGGGACCGGCTG
>KL569186.1:37236-39581 GCA_000715635.1 Streptomyces violaceus
CTGACCCGCGTCGCGCTGCCCGCCTGGCGGATGGGCCGCTGGCCGTCCCGGCTGGACGCGGGCGTGGTGGCGGCGCTCACGGAGCTGTCCCGGCGCGATCGCCTGGCCGAGGGCTTCGCCTCCCGTCTCGGGGAGCGGCCCGCCTGCGATCTGCTCGAGGAGCCGGGTGCGGTCGACGAGTCCGCCTCCCTCCTCGCCGCCCGCCTCTTCCACGGCGGCCCCGCCGGCCCCGGGCCCGACTGGTCGCCGGTGGACTGGAGCGATTATCCGGAGGAGGTCGTGGACCGTAAGTGGCGCATCGACGCGGCCCGGCTCCACCGCGTGCTGGACGCGATGGGCGTCCGCTCCGCCACCGGCCCCGCGGCCCCCGCCACCGGCAGCCCGACCCTGTCCCGCGTCCTGGACCACCTGACGGCCCCGGCCGGCGAAGGATCCCTGACCCAGAGATGCACCGACCCGTCCCGCGACGCGCCTCTCACCCACAGAAGCACCGACCCGTCCGGCGACGCGTCTCTCACCCACAGAAGTACGGAACCGTCCGGCGGAGCGTCCTTCCCCGCCACAACCCCGGAACCACCCCCTCCTCTCGACGACGACGAAGAAGACCTCTCCGGCACCACCCCCCGCAGCGCGCACCTGGCCGCCCGCCTCAGCACCGAACTGGGCCGCGAGGAGACATCCGCGGCGCCCAGCCCGTCGGCCTCCGCCACCGCCGCCTCGAGCGCGGCCTCACCAGCCGCCGGCTCCCCGGTCGCCCCGGACCCCCTCGCCCTCTGGGACGACCGAGCCCTCCCCCTCTTCCCCCTCCAGCCCCCGCGCACGGCCCGTGAACTGCTCGCCGACCACCTCACGGCGATGATCTGCTGTGCCGCGATGGACACCGCCGGCGCGATGCCCGGCCTGGACTGGCTGGACGGCCCCACGCTCCTCCACAACGGCGAGCGCACGGCCGATCTCGCGCCCAGAATCCTCACCCTGATCGAGGAGGGCGACCCCACCCCCTTGCGCGCCTGGCTGGCCGAGCTGGGGATACGCCCGGAGAAGCCGGTCCGGCTCGTCTGACCGCCGGAGCACCCTCTTCCACTTCTGGCCAATTCGAAACGAACAGTGACGAAGTGCGCGCTTTATGTGATGTGCTTGGACCGTTCGCGTACATGGCAAGGGCTGACGACATACGACAAGCACATAAGCGCGACGGCACCACACGGGGACGCACTCACCACACAGACCACACGCACCACACCAGTACGCACCACCACGGGGGCGAAGGGGAGGGGAAGCAGCCATGGCTTCGGAGCAGATCCGCCGCTGGGAGTCGGGAGCGCTGGCGCACGCCGTGACGGATCCCTTCGGGCAGGGCCCCGTTCCATGGCTGCGCGGCACCGTGACGTACTTCGACGACACCGGCCAGGTCGTCCCCTGGTACGTGGACCAGGACGCGCCCCACGCCCCGAGGAAAGCCGCCCGCTCCAACGGCCCCCGCGCGGCCGACGACGTCCACCGCCAGATCAAGGGCTTAACCTCCACCGGCGCGGTCGCGCCCGGCGAGGCCATCGACTTCCACATCACCGTCGACCCGCCTCAGGAGTTCGGCGTCGACATCTACCGCATCGGCCACTACGGCGGTGACGGCGCCGCCAAGATCACGACCAGCCCGCGTCTGTCCGGCATCGTGCAGCCCGCGCCGCTCACCGCGGACCGTACGGTCTCCTGCCACCACTGGTGGCTGTCCTGGCGGCTCCAGGTCCCGTCGTACTGGAACATCGGCGCGTACGTCGCCGTCCTCACCACCGCCGGCGGCTACCGCTCCCACGTCCCGTTCACGGTCCGCCACGACCAGCCCGCCGACCTGCTCCTCGTCCTGCCCGACATCACCTGGCAGGCGTACAACCTCTACCCGGAGGACGGCCGCACCGGCGCCAGCCTCTACCACGCCTGGGACGAGAAGGGCCGGCTGCTGGGCGAGTCGGAGGCCGCCACGACGGTCTCCTTCGACCGTCCGTACGCGGGCGCGGGCCTCCCCCTCCACGTCGGCCACGCCTACGACTTCATCCGCTGGGCCGAGCGCTACGGCTACGACATCGCCTATGCCACGGCCAGCGATCTGCACGCGGGCCGCGTCGACCCCACCCACTACCGCGGCCTGGTCTTCCCGGGCCACGACGAGTACTGGTCGGCCGCCATGCGCGCCAGTGCGGAGCTCGCCCGCGACGCCGGCACCTCGCTCGTCTTCCTCTCCGCCAATTCCATGTACTGGCAGGTGGAGCTGGGCCCCTCCCCGTCCGGCGTCCCCGACCGCCTGCTGACCTGCCGCAAACGCAGGGGCCCGGGGAAGCCGGTGCTGT
>KL569186.1:39738-40987 GCA_000715635.1 Streptomyces violaceus
TGTGTATAAGAGACAGGTGCTGTGGCGGGAGATCGACCGGGCGGAGCAGCAGCTCATCGGCATCCAGTACGCGGGGCACGTCCCCGAGCCGCAGCCCCTGATCGTGCGCAACGCCGATCACTGGCTCTGGGAGGCGTCCGGCGCGCACGAGGGCGACGAGATCGCCGACCTGGTGGCGGGCGAGGCCGACCGCTACTTCCCGCGCACCCCGCTGCCCGAGCACGAGGAGCGCGTGCTGCTCGCGCACTCCCCGTACACCGACAAGGAAGGCGCCCGGCGCCACCAGGAGACGTCCCTCTACCGCGCCCCCTCCGGCGCCTGGGTCTTCGCATCCGGAACGTTCGCCTGGACCCCGGCCCTGGACCGCCCGGGCCACGTCGACCCCCGCATCCAGCGCGCCACCGCCAACCTCCTGGACCGCATCTGCAAACGCGACTGACCCACTGTCCGTGATCACTCCCCGCATACGGGAGAATCAATCCCATTGGACAGAACCACGGGGAGGAACCGTGTCCGGATTCGTAGAAAAGCCCGAGCCGATCCAGGTTCCGGGCCTGGTGCATCTGCACACCGGCAAGGTGCGCGAGCTGTACCAGAACGAGGCGGGCGACCTCGTGATGGTCGCCAGCGACCGCATGTCCGCGTACGACTGGGTGCTGCCGACCGAGATCCCCGACAAGGGCCGGGTCCTCACCCAGCTGTCCCTGTGGTGGTTCGACCAGCTCGCCGACCTGATCCCGAACCACGTCCTGAGCACCGAACTGCCCGCCGGCGCCCCCGCCGACTGGGCGGGCCGCACGCTGGTCTGCAAATCCCTGCAGATGGTCCCCGTGGAGTGCGTGGCCCGCGGGTACCTCACCGGCTCGGGCCTGGTCGAGTACAACGAGTCCCGTACGGTCTGCGGCCTCGCCCTCCCGGAAGGCCTGGTCGACGGCAGCGAACTGCCCGGGCCGATCTTCACCCCGGCCACCAAGGCCGCCGTCGGCGAGCACGACGAGAACGTCTCCTACGAGGAGGTCGCCCGCCAGGTCGGCGCGGACACCGCGGCCCGACTGCGCCAGGCGACCCTCGCCGTCTACGCCCGGGGCCGGGACATCGCCCGGGAGCGGGGCATCATCCTCGCGGACACGAAGTTCGAGTTCGGCTTCGACGGTGACGACCTGGTCCTCGCGGACGAGGTCCTCACCGCGGACTCCTCCCGTTTCTGGCCGGCCGACCAGTGGGAGCCGGGCCTGTCTCTTATACACAT
>KL569186.1:41182-41413 GCA_000715635.1 Streptomyces violaceus
ACTGGCTGACCTCGGCGGAGTCCGGCTGGGACCGCAAGAGCGAGCAGCCCCCGCCGGCGCTGCCGCAGCAGGTCGTCGACGCCACCCGAGCCAAGTACGTGGAGGCGTACGAGCGCCTGACGGGCTTGACCTGGGCCTAGGCCGCGTCCGATTCAGGACATGAAGAAGCCCCCCGGCGGAACCGGGGGGCTTCTTCATACGGAGCGAACGACGAGGTTCGAACTCGCGACC
>KL569186.1:41699-42710 GCA_000715635.1 Streptomyces violaceus
AGGTTGCGCTCTACCAACTGAGCTACGTTCGCATGCGCCGTGGCGCGAGACCCACTATACCCAACCTCGCTCCCGTGCGAGCCGCACCGCCGCATGCCGGTTCTCCGCCCCCAGCTTCGACACCGCCGACGACAGGTAGTTCCGTACGGTGCCCTGCGACAGCGCGGCCCGCTCGGCGATCTCCGCCACGGGCGCCCCGTCGGCGGCGAGTTCCAGCACCTCCGCCTCCCGCGCGGTCAGCGGCGAATCCCCGGCGGCGATCGCGTCGGCCGCCAACTCCGGATCTACGTAACGGTTACCGGCATGCACGGTACGAATGAGTTCCGCGAGCCGCTGCGCACTCACGGTCTTCGGCACGAACCCCCGCACCCCGGCCTCCAGCGCCCGCTTCAGATGCCCGGGCCGCCCGTGGCTGGTGACGATGAGCACCTTGCAGCCGGGCAGTTCGGTGCGCAGGGATGTGGCGACCTTCACACCGTCGGCGCCGGGCATCTGGAGATCCAGCACCGCGACGTCGGGCTCGTGCGCCCGGGCCATCGCCATCGCCTCCGGTCCGGTGGCCGCCTCGGCGACGACCATGAGGTCGTCCTCCAGCGACAGCAGTGCGGCGAGCGCGCCACGGATGAGGTGCTCGTCGTCGGCGAGCAGCAGCCGTACGGTCATGGCGTGACCTCGCTCAGGGAACGGGCCGCCTCGGCGTCCGACGGCAGCGGCACCTCGACGGCCAGCCGGAACAGCCCGTCCCCGGTGGGCCCGGCCCGCAGCGTCCCGCCGACCTCCGCGAGCCGCTCGCCCAGCCCCGCCAGGCCGGATCCACCGCTCGGACGCGCCCCGGCGTCCTGCGGCACTCCGTCGTTCTCCACGGACAGCACCACCAGCCCTTCCTCCACCCGTATCAGTACGGCGCAGCGCCGCGCGTCCCCGTGCCGCAGCACGTTCGTCGCCGCCTCCCGTACGACCCAGCCGAGCGTGGACTGCACCGGCGACGGCAGCCCGGCGGCCGAGCCGGTG
>KL569186.1:42929-43247 GCA_000715635.1 Streptomyces violaceus
GGGGAGCCGGTGACCGTGCAGTCGATACCGGCCGCGGTCAACACGCCCCGCGCACCGGCGAGTTCCGCGCCGAGGTCGGCCTCGCGGTACCCGCGGACGACCTCCCGCACCTCCCGCTGCGACTCGCGCGCGAGCCGCTGCACCTCGATCATCTGCTCCACGGCCTCCGGTCGCCCTCGCTGGTTCAGCTGCACGGCCAGCTCGCTCTTGAGCGCGATCACGGCCAGGTTCCGTCCGATCACGTCGTGCAGATCCCGCCCGAACCGCAGCCGCTCCTCGGCGACGGCGAGCCGGGCGCGGGTGTCACGGGCCTCGGCG
>KL569186.1:43477-43707 GCA_000715635.1 Streptomyces violaceus
GTTCATAGACGGCGTCCAGCAGCCACACCGAGAAGACGCAGGTGAAGGCGAGGAATCCGGCGACGAGCAGCACCACGCCGGCCGAGACCACCGAGGCGAGCCAGGAGAAACCCAGCGAGAGCGCCACCGCCCCCGCGCCGAACGACCCGGCCGGCACGCCCCAGAACATGTGCCGGGTGCTGCGCAGCCCGAGGGCCAGGAAACCGGTGCCGCAGGACACGATGCCCACG
>KL569186.1:43953-46645 GCA_000715635.1 Streptomyces violaceus
CCGGGGTCGTCGCGGCGAGGGCGACGACCCAGCGCACGGGCTGCTCCCGGCTGCCGCGCTTCCAGTCCAGGGCCCTGGAGGCGGTGACCGCGCAGACCGCGGCGTGCCCGCACACCAGCAGAAACAGCCGGACGGCGACCGATCGCGGGACACTGCCGAAGGGGGCGAGCCCGATCACGGCGACCTCGGCCACCGCGAGGGCGTGGAACGACCACCGCGTGTACGTCTCCACCTTCGCCGGGGTGCTCTTCCCGCGCCACCACCTGCCCGCCCCGCGCATCTCCCGATCGCCCCCCGCCTCGTACGTCAGCGTCGCGGCTCCCACCGGAACCACCGCCGTACAGCAAACACCGCCACGACCGTCCAGGCGACCGCCGTGGCGATGGCCGTCAGGGCTTCGGTCCCGGACAGATCGCCGCTCCAGCCGCCGCGCACGAGGGTGATCACGGGCGTGAGGGGCAGCAGTTCGCACGCCGAGGCGAGGCGGTCGGGCAGCAGCTCCAGGGGCACGATCACGCCCGAGCCGAGCATCGTGATCATCAACACCGGCAGCGTGGTGACCTGCGCGCTCTCCACGGTCCGGGTGAAGCTCGCGGTGAGCGCCGCGAGGGTCACCGAGGCCGACAGGCCCAACAGCAGTCCGAGGACCGCCAGATGGGGTGCCGACGGCGCGCCGAGGTCCAGCAGGACCGTGCAGCCCACGGCCAGCAGCACGCACTGGACGAACCCGGTGACGACGGCCGGGAGTGCCGCCCCGGCCAGGACCTCGGCGTCCCGCAGTTCGCCGGTGCGCAGCCGTTTGAGCACGAGTTCCTCACGCCGGGCGGTGAAGACGCTGACGAGCGAGGAGTACACCGCGAACAGCAGGGAGAAGCCGATCGCCGCGGGCAGCATGACCAGCCCGACGCTGAGGCCGGCGTCCTTGAGGTCCAGCTCCTCCACGGCGGACCGCATGGCGAACGGCAGGGTCAGCGGCACGAACAGCGCCGCGACGAGCGTGCCCTTGCTCCTGCCGAACAGGACCATCTCGGCCCGTGCGAGGGCGGCCATACGGCCCACGGGGGTGGTGACCGCAGTGCTCATGCCACACGCTCCTGGACCGGCGCCGGCTTCTCGGACACCTCTCGCGCGATCCCCAGGAACGCCTCCTCCAACGAGGCCGACCGTACGTCCAGCCTGTGCAGCTCGACTCCGGCCCGCTCGGCCCACACCAGCAGTCCGGTGGCCGCCCGCTGCAGCTCACGCGTGCGCAGCCGTACGACCCGTCCGTCCACCTCGTGCCCGGACACGCCCAGCTGGTCGAGCGGCGGCAGGTCGCCCACGAAGAAGTTCTCCGGCAGCTCGAAGGTGATCCGGGACGGCTGGGTCGCCGTCACCTCGGCCGGTGTGCCGGTGACCGCGATGCGCCCCTCGTGCAGGATGGCCAGCCGGTCGGCCAGTGACTCGGCCTCCTCCAGGTAGTGCGTGGTCAGGAGCACCGTCGTACCGCCGTCTCGCAGCGCCCGCACCAGGTCCCAGGTGTCCCGCCGCCCTTCGGCGTCCAGACCGGTCGTAGGCTCGTCCAAGAACAGCACCTCGGGCCCGCCGAGCAGCGCGAGCGCCAGGTCCAGGCGCCGCCGCTCACCGCCGGACAGCTGCTTGACCCGTACGTCGGCCTTCCCGGTCATCCCGACGAGCGCCAGCGCCTCATGCCCGGGCCGGGCCCCGCTCACGCAGCCGGCCCACATCCGCGTGGTCTCCGCGACGGTCAGCTCCGAGGGGAAGCCGCCTTCCTGGAGCATGACGCCGGTGCGCGGGCGGACGGCGGCCCGCTCGGTGTACGGGTCATGGCCGAGCACCCGCACCGTCCCGGAGGTCGGCGACGCGAGCCCTTCGAGCACCTCCACGGTCGACGTCTTGCCCGCGCCGTTGGTTCCCAGCAGTGCGAAGACTTCGCCGCGTCGCGCGGAGAAACTGATCCCGCCCACCGCCTCGAACCCGCCCCCGTACACCCGCCGCAGGTCAGTGACCTCAATCACGTGTTCGTGACCGTTGTTTTCCATGCCTTCAGCGTTCCGCCCCGAGGGGCTGGGGAGCAGTGCGTGCTGTCATCACTCGGCATGACAAATGTCAGGAGAACACTCGAGGGACACGAAAAGACCCCGGTCCATCAGGACCGGGGTCTCATTCCCGAGCGGACGACGAGGTTCGAACTCGCGACCTCAACCTTGGCAAGGTTGCGCTCTACCAGCTGAGCTACGTCCGCAATTGCCCCCGACCGGCTCTCACCGATCGGTGCGGGCACCAGCCTACCTGATCCACAGGAGTGGTCGGTACGGTGATGCAGAGCGGGTGACAGGAATCGCACACTGCGCCTTCCCCCTGGAAGGGGGATGTTCTACTACTGAACTACACCCGCGTGTTTCCGTGAGCTGGGCCTTTCGGCCTCGCCCCTCGGCGTGCTCCAGACTCTAACTGATCAGCCCGGGTGCTGCGCAAGTCGGTTGCCGCGAGGGGTGGATGGCCGGCCGTCGGGCGGGGCTCACCGGGCCGTCATTGCGCGGCCGTGAACGCCTCGTAGACCTTCTTGGGGATGCGCCCGCGCGCGGGGACCTCCATCTTGTTGGCCTGGGCCCAGGCCCGCACGGCCGACGGGTCGGGGGCGACCTCCGTCTGCCGGTACGCCTTGCCCGAGCGGGACCGCTTGCGGCCG
>KL569186.1:46817-48816 GCA_000715635.1 Streptomyces violaceus
CGACCTCCGTCTGCCGGTACGCCTTGCCCGAGCGGGACCGCTTGCGGCCGGCCTCTACGTAAGGCGCGAGCGCCTTCCGCAGTTCGTCGGCATTGCCTTCGTTCAGGTCGATCTCGTACGACTTGCCGTCCAGTCCGAAGGCGATCGTTTCCGCCGCTTCCGAGCCGTCGATGTCGTCAAAGAGAGTGACCACGACCTTCTGCGCCACGAATATCGGTCCCTTCCTGCGGCACTTGCCAATTCATTTGTACAGTGCCGTGCAATGCATTGTGAAGACCGACTAAATCCTTCCGCGTGTCCGAACGCAATAGGTTTCGGGTGACGACCCGGAATCTTTCCCGGAAATTTTCGTGTGTGGACCCGACGATGCGGGATCGTGATGACCGTCACGTAGTTTCCTACAAGTCGACGCGCGTAGAAATTTTGTACGGGTAGTCTGAAGGAACCTGCTCAGCACCACACACCGGGAGTGCCAGTGGCACGCGTCGTAGTCGACGTCATGCTCAAGCCGGAGATCCTCGACCCCCAGGGCCAGGCGGTGCAGCGCGCACTGCCGCGGCTGGGTTTCGAGGGGATCTCGGACGTCCGCCAGGGAAAGCGTTTCGAACTGGAAGTTGACGGGCCGGTCGACGAGGCCGCCCTCGCCCGCATTCACGATCTTGCGGAGTCCTTCCTCGCGAACACCGTGATCGAGGACTTCACCGTCCGGGTCGAGGAAGTCGCGGAGGCCGTGAAGTGACCGCTCGTATTGGCGTCGTCACTTTTCCCGGCAGTCTGGACGACCGGGACACGCAGCGCGCGATCCGGGTCGCGGGCGCGGAGCCGGTCGCCCTGTGGCACAAGGACAAGGACCTCAAGCAGGTCGACGCCGTGGTGCTGTGCGGTGGTTTCTCCTACGGCGACTATCTGCGTGCCGGGGCCATCGCCCGTTTCTCGCCGGTGATGGAGCCCCTGCTGGAGCAGGCGAAGGCCGGTCTGCCGGTGCTCGGTATCTGCAACGGCTTCCAGATCCTCACCGAGGCCCATCTGCTGCCGGGCACGATGCTGCGCAACGACCACCTGCACTTCATCTGCCGTGACCAGAAGCTGCGCGTGGAGAACGCCGAGACCTCCTGGACCACCGACTACACGGCCGGCCAGGAGATCCACATCCCGCTGAAGAACAACGACGGGCAGTACGTCGCCGACGCGTACACGCTCGACCAGCTGGAGGCCGAGGGGCGCGTCGCCTTCCGGTACCTCGACTTCAACCCCAACGGTTCCCAGCGGGACATCGCCGGCGTCACCAACGCGGCCGGGAACGTGGTCGGCCTCATGCCGCACCCCGAGCACGCCGTCGAGCAGCTGATCGGTACCGGTCGTACCGACGGTCTGCCGTTCTTCACCTCGATCCTCAAGAAGCTGGTCAACGCATGAGCCGGACGCCTCTGGACACGGTCGAGCACGCGGCCGAGACCCCCGACGTCGAGCTGCCCTGGGCCGAACTCGGCCTGAAGAAGGACGAGTACGAGCGGGTCGTGGAGATCCTCGGCCGCCGGCCCACCGGGGCCGAGCTCGCCATGTACTCGGTGATGTGGTCGGAGCACTGCTCGTACAAGAGCAGCAAGGTGCACCTGCGCCAGTTCGGCGAGAAGGCGCCCCAGTCGGACGCGCTGCTCGTCGGCATCGGTGAGAACGCCGGTGTCGTGGACGTCGGCCAGGGCTACGCGGTCACCTTCAAGGTCGAGTCGCACAACCACCCGTCGTACGTGGAGCCCTACCAGGGTGCCGCGACCGGTGTCGGCGGCATCGTCCGCGACATCATCGCGATGGGCGCCCGCCCGGTCGCCGTGGTCGACCCCCTGCGCTTCGGCGCGGCCGACCACCCCGACACCAAGCGCGTCCTCCCCGGTGTCGTCGCCGGCATCGGCGGCTACGGCAACTGCCTGGGTCTGCCCAACATCGGCGGCGAGGTCGTCTTCGACTCCTGCTACCAGGGCAACCCGCTGGTCAACGCCGG
>KL569186.1:48968-50967 GCA_000715635.1 Streptomyces violaceus
GAGGTCGTCTTCGACTCCTGCTACCAGGGCAACCCGCTGGTCAACGCCGGTGCCATCGGTGTGATGCGGCACGAGGACATCCACCTCGCGAAGGCGTCCGGCGCGGGCAACAAGGTCATCCTCTACGGGGCCCGGACCGGCGGTGACGGCATCGGCGGCGCCTCGATCCTGGCCTCCGAGACCTTCGACGACGCCAAGCCGAGCAAGCGCCCGGCCGTCCAGGTCGGCGACCCCTTCCAGGAGAAGCTCCTCATCGAGTGCACCCTGGAGGCCTTCCGGGAGAAGCTGGTCGTCGGCATCCAGGACCTCGGTGCGGCGGGCCTGTCCTGCGCGACGAGCGAGCTGGCGTCGAACGGCTCCGGCGGTATGCGCGTCACCCTCGACGACGTCCCCCTGCGTGACTCCACCCTCTCGCCCGAGGAAATCCTCATGAGCGAGTCGCAGGAGCGCATGTGCGCGGTCGTCGAGCCCGAGAAGGTCGACCGCTTCCTGGAGATCTGCGAGAAGTGGGACGTCATCGCCACCGTCATCGGTGAGGTGACCGACGGCGACCGCCTGGAGATCTACTGGCACGGCGGCAAGATCGTCGACGTCGACCCGCGCACCGTCGCGCACGAGGGCCCGGTCTACGAGCGCCCGTACGCCCGCCCGTCCTGGCAGGACACGCTCCAGGCGGACGACGCGAACAAGCTGCCGCGCCCGAAGACCTCCGAGGAGCTGAAGGACCAGGTCCTGAAGCTGGTCGGCTCCCCGAACCAGGCGTCCAAGTCCTGGATCACCTCGCAGTACGACCACTTCGTGCAGGGCAACACGGTCCTCGCCCAGCCCGAGGACTCCGGCATGATCCGGATCGACGAGGAGTCCGGCCTCGGCGTGGCCCTCGCCACGGACGGCAACGGCCGGTACGCCAAGCTCGACCCGTATCACGGCGCCCAGTTGGCGCTGGCGGAGGCGTACCGCAACGTCGCCACGACCGGCGCGAAGCCGCTCGCCGTCTCCGACTGCCTGAACTTCGGCTCGCCCGAGGACCCGGCGGTGATGTGGCAGTTCGCGGAGGCCGTGCGCGGTCTGGCCGATGCCTGTCAGCAGCTGGGCACCCCGGTGACCGGCGGCAACGTCTCCCTCTACAACCAGACGGGCGAGGCCGCCATCCACCCGACCCCGGTGGTCGCGGTCCTCGGCGTGATCGACGACGTGGCCCGCCGCACGCCGGTCGCCTTCCAGGAGGAAGGGCAGCTGCTCTACCTCCTCGGCGACACGCGTGAGGAGTTCGGCGGTTCGGCCTGGTCCCAGGTCGTCCACGACCACCTCGGCGGCCTGCCGCCCAAGGTCGACCTGGAGCGTGAGCGGCTGCTCGCGGAGATCCTGATCGCCGCCTCGCGCGACGGCATGATCGACTCCGCGCACGACCTGTCCGACGGCGGTCTGATCCAGGCGGTCGTCGAGTCGGCGCTGCTGGGCGGCAAGGGCGCCCGCCTGATCGTCCCGGACGGTCTGGACGCCTTCACCTTCCTCTTCTCCGAGTCGGCGGGCCGCGCGGTCGTGGCCGTGCCGCGTTCGGAGGAGCTCCGCTTCACCGACATGTGCGGGGCGCGGGGCCTCCCGGCCACCCGCATCGGTGTCGTCGACGGCACCGAGTCCGATGTAAACGCGGTGGTGGACGTCCAGGGCGAGTTCGCGCTCTCCCTGTCCGAGCTGCGCGAGACGTACGAGCGGACGATTCCGGCCCTGCTGGCCTGACCCCGAGGCAGTCGTGCCCGTGCCCCGTCGAGGTCCCACTCGACGGGGCACAGGTGTCTGCTAGGGAAGCAGGCCGACCAGCAGTCGCTCGACCCCTCCATACCGCTTCGCTTGCGTCGTCACTGGTGCACTGCGCTGTTCTTCAGGGCCCGGGTGATCGCCTCGGGTGAGTCCGCCGAGATGTAGACCGTGTCGACGTCGAGGCTCTGCCCGTCGCCCAGCTCGACCGGCAGGGGCTCCTCCAGGAGGATCCGCATGT
>KL569186.1:51175-52008 GCA_000715635.1 Streptomyces violaceus
CCTCCAGGAGGACCCGCATGTTGACGGAGCTGCCGATCGAGCACGCCACGGCCGAGGCCTCTTTCGGGACGCGGCGCAGTCCTCGTCCCTCGATCGTCCGCATGGACTGGTTCGCCGACCGCACCATCGGGCGCGGCAGCTCCAGGCCGCCCATGAACCCGGTGCGCAGCGCGACCCGGTCGGCCGAGACGGTGTGCGGATTGCGGGCCATCGCGGCCAGGACGCCTAAGCCGGTCAGGATCAGCGCGAGCTCCAGCACCGCGTGCGGAATCCGGCCGGCCGGCGGAAGGATCCCGGAGACGAGGAAGGCCAGCGGGATCTCCGCCAGGGTCAGGACCATGACCATGGAGCGCACCTCGGAGGAGTGCCGGATCGCCGTCGTGCCCGGCGGTGTGCCGAGGGGGCGCCGAGTGATCACCGCCATCAGCGCGCGGGTCAGGATCCCGGCCCTGTGTCCCATGCGCGGCTTGGGAGTCACTTCTAACCCACGGTGATTCGACACGCTGTCTCCAGACTCAGGCGATGCGGCAACGGGTCGGTTCTACCCGCGTATACCCGCCTGGTGCCAGGCCTTTACGCGAGTGCGTCCCCGAGGGAGCTCCGTCTGACTGCGCGGCCTTCACCGCATGAGGGTTGCATGAGATTACGTAGTTCCGTAATCTCGGAGGAGTGGAACTAGAAGCACGCGTCGCCGACCTCGAGCGCCGACTTGCGGCCCTGGAAGGTGCCCACCATGCCGGACCCCGCCTCGACGAGAGCGACTTCTGGGCCCTGAACGGCCTGAAGGAGCAACTGGCCGAGCTGGGGGCGGACGACGGCGGCGTCCTCTACAC
>KL569186.1:52258-52486 GCA_000715635.1 Streptomyces violaceus
TGACGGAAGGGCTGCTGGAGGAGGACTGGACGACGGCCTCCGAGTCGTTCGCGGCGCTCGGCCACCCGGTCAGGCTCCGCCTGCTCCGCGAGGTCCTCGGCGGCCGGCGCACCGCGGCCGAACTCGCCGAGCTGGACGAGGTCGGCACGACCGGTCAGATCTACCACCACCTGCGCCAGCTCACCGCCACCGGCTGGCTGCACACCACCGGCCGTGGCCGTTACGAGA
>KL569186.1:52748-53894 GCA_000715635.1 Streptomyces violaceus
GGTGGCGGTGGCGACGGCACGTCCGCAACAGCGACAGAACCGGGGGACAGGATGTCCGCACGCAAGCTCGGCATGGTGACCTTCCAGGGCCTTCAGCTGGCCTTCATCGGCCTGGTGATCGCCCACATCTGCTTCGGCTGGGGCTACCCCATCCTGTGGAACTGCCTGCTGCTGGTATTCGCGTACGTCGTCGTCACCGTCGCCAACCGGTGGGGTGGCGCTCCGGACAGCCCGCGCCGGGCCCGGGAACCCCTGGAAGTCGCCCCGCCCGTGACCGGCCGCTGGTCCGCGCTGAACAGCCCGGCCGACCGCACCCCGAGCCACGGCATTCACGCACACGGGCAGACGTACGCGATCGACATCCTCGCCGAGCCCGAGCCGGGCTCCCGCCCCGCCTTCGGGTGGCTGTGGCCGCTCGCCCGCCGCCCCGGGGACTTCCCGGCTTTCGGCGCCGAGATCCGCGCGGTCGCCGACGCCACGGTCGTACGGGCCGCGGACGGGCAGCGCGACCACCTCAGCCGCAACTCACTGCCCGGGCTGCTGTACCTGATGCTCATCGAAGGCCAGCTACGAGAGATGTCCGGAGTCCACCGCATCCTCGGCAACCACATCGTCCTCGACCTCGGCAACGGCACCTACGCCGCCTACGCCCACCTGCAACGCGGCTCCCTCACCGTCCGCGAGGGCGACAGGGTCCACGCCGGGCAGGTGCTCGCCCGCTGCGGCAACTCCGGCAACTCCTCCGAGCCGCACCTCCACTTCCAGCTGATGGACGGCCCCGACCCGGACGGCGCCCGGGGCGTGCCCTTCACCTGGACCGGCATCGGCGTCCCCGGCAACGGGCAGACCTTCGAGGCACCCCCGACTGTCACAGCCCCCGCTTAGGCTGACCCCCATGCCCCCGGCCAAGAAGCGCCCCCGCGCGTACGACCCCGCCAAGACCCGAGCCGCCGTGCTCGCCCAGTTCGGGAACATACGCCGGGCCGTGGGCACCCTCGGCCCCGACCAACTCGCCCTGCCCACGCGCCTCGGCGACTGGAGCGTGCGCGAGCTGGCCGCGCACTGCGCCATGGCCCTGGACGCCGTGGACCGGCTGCTCGAGGAGCCCGAGCCCGCGCGGCAGGACGGCCAGCTGCTCGACTGGCC
>KL569186.1:54074-54405 GCA_000715635.1 Streptomyces violaceus
TTGCTCGACTGGCCGTTCGCCATAGCCGACGACGCCCCCGCCATCGCCGGCACCGCCCGCCGCCTGGCCGAGGAGCACCCGGACCTCGACACCCACCTCGCCGACGCCGAGCACCGCTTCATCGCGCACCTCGACGCGCACCCCGCCGGCCGGCTGCTTCCCACCAGCGCGGGCGCTCTGCCCCTGGCCGACTACGTCGTCACGCGCACCGTCGAGCTCGTCGTCCACACCGACGACCTCAACGCCGCCGTCCACGGCCTGGACATCCCCTACGACCGTCAGGCCCTGGCCGCCTGCACCCGGCTGCTTCTGTCTCTTATACACATCTCTG
>KL569186.1:54627-54894 GCA_000715635.1 Streptomyces violaceus
TGTGTATAAGAGACAGGCCGTATGCGGTGGTGCAGTGCGTGGAGGGTCCGAGGCACACCCGGGGCACCCCGCCCAACGTCGTCGAGACGGACCCGCTGACCTGGATCCGGCTGGCGACCGGGCGGCTGACCTGGAAGCAGGCGCTCCAGGACGCCCACGTCAGCGCGAGCGGCGAGCGGGCCGACCTGGACGCGTACCTGCCCTTGATGAGGTAAAGGGAACCGATCCCCCCGGGTGCCCCGTCGAAGTGGCATGGACAGGCAGAAG
>KL569186.1:55133-59085 GCA_000715635.1 Streptomyces violaceus
GCCGGCGGTGACCGGCATGCGGTGGAGCGTGGACAGCGTCACCGCTGACGGCACCACCCAGAAGGCACCCACCGGCGCCCACGTGACCATCGACAAGGGCCGGGCCGAGGGCAGCTTCGGCTGCAACAACTTCGGCGCCGACGCCACCGTCGACGGCGACCGCATCCGGCTCAGCAAGACCATGGCCACGGAGATGGCCTGCGAGAACAAGCCCATGGCCTTCGAGGAGACCCTGGCCCGCACGCTCTCCGACCAGGAGTTCAAGGCGAAGGTGGACGGCGACCGCCTCACCCTCACCACCGACAAGGGCGACACCGTCCGTCTCACCAAGGCCAAGGACGCCCAGCTGACCGGCACCAAGTGGACCGTCACGACCCCGGAGGCCGACGGCCGCGCCCACCTCACCTTCGACGAGAAGAAGGGCACCGTCTCCGGAAGCCTCGGCTGCAACAAGGTCAACGCCAAGGCCACCGTGCGCGACGGCCATATCACCCTGGGCCCCCCGGCCACGACCCGAATGATGTGCGAAGACTCACTCATGGCTGACGAGAAGACCCTGCTGCGTCTTTTCGACGGGGAGCTGAAGTACGGAGTCGATCACCAGACTCTTACGCTGACCAGCGCAAACGGTACGAGCGTGCGAGCCGTCGCCGAACAGTGATCCACCAAAAAGTCCGGAATCCCCAATTCGGACCAGTGGTCGACCTCGCCTACACTCGGTGGCGTGCCACGTGGTGACGGACGACTCAACCACGACCTGCTCCCCGGTGAGAAGGGCCCCCAGGACGCTTGTGGCGTCTTCGGTGTCTGGGCTCCGGGCGAAGAGGTCGCCAAGCTCACGTACTTCGGGCTCTACGCCCTCCAGCATCGAGGCCAGGAATCCGCGGGAATCGCGGTCAGCAACGGCTCTCAGATCCTTGTCTTCAAGGACATGGGCCTGGTCTCCCAGGTCTTCGACGAAACCTCCCTCGGCTCGCTCCAGGGACACATCGCGGTCGGACACGCCCGCTACTCGACCACCGGTGCCTCCGTGTGGGAGAACGCCCAGCCGACGTTCCGTGCCACCGGGCACGGCTCCATCGCGCTCGGCCACAACGGCAACCTGGTCAACACCGCCCAGCTCGCCGAGATGGTCGCCGACCTGCCCAAGCAGGAGGGCGGCCGTACCCCGCGCGTCGCGGCGACGAACGACACCGACCTGCTCACCGCGCTCCTCGCGGCCCAGGTCGACGAGGACGGCAAGCCGCTGACCATCGAGGATGCCGCCCATCGCGTCCTCCCGCAGGTCAAGGGCGCCTTCTCCCTCGTCTTCATGGACGAGCACACGCTGTACGCGGGCCGCGACCCGCAGGGCATCCGCCCGCTGGTCCTCGGCCGCCTGGAGCGCGGCTGGGTCGTGGCCTCCGAGTCCGCGGCCCTCGACATCTGCGGCGCCAGCTACGTCCGCGAGATCGAGCCGGGCGAGTTCGTCGCCATCGACGAGAACGGCCTGCGCTCCTCCCGGTTCGCGGAAGCGAAGCCCAAGGGCTGCGTATTCGAGTACGTGTACCTGGCCCGCCCGGACACCGACATCGCCGGCCGGAACGTCTACCTCTCCCGCGTGGAGATGGGCCGCAAGCTCGCCAAGGAAGCCCCGGTCGAGGCCGACCTCGTCATAGCGACCCCGGAGTCCGGCACCCCCGCCGCCATCGGCTACGCGGAGGCGAGCGGCATCCCGTTCGGCGCCGGCCTCGTGAAGAACGCCTACGTCGGCCGGACGTTCATCCAGCCCTCGCAGACCATCCGCCAGCTGGGCATCCGCCTGAAGCTGAACCCGCTGAAGGAAGTCATCAAGGGCAAGCGCCTGGTCGTCGTCGACGACTCGATCGTGCGCGGCAACACGCAGCGGGCCCTGGTCCGCATGCTCCGCGAGGCGGGCGCCGCCGAGGTCCACATCCGGATCTCCTCGCCGCCCGTGAAGTGGCCCTGCTTCTTCGGCATCGACTTCGCCACCCGCGCCGAGCTCATCGCCAACGGCATGACCGTCGACGAGATCGGCACCTCGATGGGCGCCGACTCCCTGGCGTACATCTCCATCGACGGCATGATCGAGGCGACCACCATCGCCAAGCCGAACCTGTGCCGCGCCTGCTTCGACGGCGAATACCCGATGGAGCTCCCGGACCCCGAGCTGCTCGGCAAGCAGCTCCTGGAGACCGAGCTGGCCGCCGGCCCGGCCGCCACGGCCGCCGCCGACGCGATCCGCCGCCCGTAGTCAGCCCGTATCACCTGCCGTACGACACGAAAGCTCTCACAGCCATGTCTGAGACCCACAGTGCCGAAGGCGGCGCCAGCTACGCAGCCGCGGGCGTCGACATCGAAGCGGGCGACCGCGCCGTCGAGCTGATGAAGGAGTGGGTGAAGAAGGCCCAGCGCCCCGAGGTCCTCGGCGGCCTCGGCGGCTTCGCCGGCCTCTTCGACGCCTCCGCCCTGAAGAACTACGAGCGTCCCCTGCTGGCCTCCGCCACGGACGGTGTCGGCACCAAGGTCGACATCGCCCGGCAGCTCGGGATCTACGACACGATCGGCCACGACCTGGTCGCCATGGTCATGGACGACATCGTGGTCTGCGGCGCCGAGCCGCTGTTCATGACCGACTACATCTGTGTCGGCAAGGTCCACCCCGAGCGCGTTGCCGCCATCGTCAAGGGCATCGCCGAGGGCTGTGTGCTGGCCGGCTGCGCCCTGGTCGGCGGCGAGACCGCCGAGCACCCGGGCCTGCTGGGCGAGGACGACTTCGACGTCGCCGGCGCCGGTACGGGAGTCGTGGAGGCCGACCGGCTGCTGGGCGCGGATCGTATCCGTACGGGTGACGCGGTGATCGCCATGGCGGCCTCCGGTCTTCACTCGAACGGGTACTCCCTCGTCCGCCACGTCCTGCTGAACCAGGCGGGCCTCGCGCTGGACACCCACATCGAGGAGCTCGGCCGCACCCTCGGCGAGGAGCTGCTGGAGCCGACGAAGATCTACTCGCTGGACTGCTTGGCCCTGATGCGCACCACCGAGGTGCACGCCTTCAGCCACATCACCGGCGGCGGACTCGCGGCGAACCTCGCCCGGGTGATCCCGGACGGCCTGCACGCGATCGTCGACCGCTCCACCTGGACCCCGGCCCCGATCTTCGACCTCGTCGGCCGGACGGGTCAGGTCGAGCGCCTGGAGCTGGAGAAGACCCTGAACATGGGCGTGGGCATGATCGCGATCGTGCCGCAGGAGTCCACGGACGTGGCCCTCGCGACCCTGGCCGACCGCGGCGTGGAGGCCTGGGTGGCAGGCGAGATCACGGACCGGGGCGAGCACACCACTGGCGCCGCCCTGATCGGTGACTACGCGAGCTGAGGCACGGGGGTCGTAACCCTGCGGGCAGCACAGAACCCGGTCGGTGACCGGAGTCACCGACCGGGTGAGTGCTCAGTGCAGGGTCAAGCGCCGCGACGGTGTTGTGAGGAATGGTCTTCCTCGTCCTCGTCGTCGTCCTCATAGAGGTCGGCGTACCGTGCGTACAGGTCCTCATCCTGATCATCGTCCTCGACCACCGGCTCGCCGTTAGGCGGCTGCGGATTTGAAGGCGATGCACCCAGCTCCTCGGCCAGGCGTGAGAGGTCAGTCCCACCGCTGTTGTACTTCAGCTGGCGGGCGACCTTCGTCTGCTTGGCCTTGGCCCGGCCGCGCCCCATGGCTCGACCCCCTCAACGACGGGGCTCGACGGCCCCAGAGTCTTGACACGCGTTCATGGTCCGGCACGGACTCTCCGCGGAGAGACCGTGTCCGTAGGGCTTCCACGGTACCTGAGCCCGCGCCCATACGGTACGTCGCCCGCATGACGTGCCCGCGCCCAGGACCCTCGAGGCGCCCCGTCCTCGCTGGTCAACCGCGATTTTAACCACTTATCGGCTGTCTCTTATACCCATCT
>KL569186.1:59271-63143 GCA_000715635.1 Streptomyces violaceus
CCGCCCCGCCGGTAGAAGTGAGAGTTCTCTCTAACTGCCCACCGACGGGTACCGGCCAAACGTACGAGACCCCTCCGGGTCGGTCCCGTATTCCGCTCCGGCTCAGCGCGCCCGGCGGGCCATGGCCGCGTCGTGCATCCGCTGCTCGGCGATCCGGTCGGCCGCGGCGGCCGGCGGAATGCCGTCCTCCTTCGCACGTGCGAATATGGCCAGCGTCGTGTCGTAGATCTTCGCCGCCTTCACCCGGCACCGCTCGAAGTCGAAGCCGTGCAGCTCGTCGGCCACCTGGATGACACCGCCGGCGTTCACCACGTAGTCCGGCGCGTAGAGGACCCCGCGGTCGGCGAGGTCCTTCTCCACCCCCGGGTGGGCGAGCTGGTTGTTGGCGGCGCCGCAGACCACCTCGGCGGTGAGCACCGGCACGGTGTCGTCGTTCAGGGCGCCGCCCAGCGCGCAGGGGGCGTAGATGCCCAGCCCGTCGACCCGGATCAGCTCGTCGGTGTCCTTGACGGCGATCACGTCCCGGTGCCGCTCGGTGATCCGCCGCACGGCGTCCTCGCGCACGTCCGTGACGAAGACCTCGGCGCCCTCCTTCACCAGGTGCTCCACCAGATGGTGGCCGACCTTGCCGACACCGGCGATGCCGACCCGCTTCGCGCGCAGCGTGGGGTCGCCCCACAGGTGCTGGGCGGAGGCGCGCATGCCCTGGTAGACGCCGTAGGCGGTGAGGACGGAGGAGTCCCCGGCGCCGCCGTTCTCGGGGGAGCGGCCGGTCGTCCAGCGGCACTCGCGGGCCACGACGTCCATGTCGGCGACGTACGTACCGACGTCGCAGGCGGTGACGTAGCGGCCGCCGAGGGAGGCCACGAAGCGGCCGTAGGCGAGGAGCAGCTCCTCGCTCTTGATCCGCTCCGGGTCGCCGATGATCACGGCCTTGCCGCCGCCGTGGTCGAGGCCGGCCATGGCGTTCTTGTACGACATCCCGCGCGCGAGGTTCAGCGCGTCGGCGACGGCCTCCGCCTCGTTCGCGTACGGGTAGAAGCGCGTACCGCCGAGCGCGGGGCCCAGGGCGGTGGAGTGGAGGGCGATGACGGCCTTGAGGCCGCTCGCGCGGTCCTGGCAGAGCACGACTTGCTCATGACCTCCCTGGTCCGAGTGGAACAGGGTGTGCAGTACATCAGCAGGCGCGCCGGCTACGTCGGTCACTGTGGTGACTCCTGAGTAAGTTGCGGCGAGTGGGGCTGGGCTCCCGTGTGGGTGGCGGAAGCTGTTGAGCATGAGATTAGGGCCTGGCGCGCCCGTCGGCGGCACCGCGCACAGGATGCCCTCCGTGCGGAGTACGGCCGTGCGACGATTTGCATAGTCTTCCCGTGCGTTTGTGAGCGGGTTCCGCAGGTTTTCGCGACGGAGCGCGGGGGAGGGAGCAGGCGTGCCCAAGGTGTCCTCGGTGATCGTCCCCTACGCGACCTACCTGCGCGTGTACGAACCGCTGGCCGCCTTCCCCGAGCCGGAGCGCAGCCACTGGGCTCGCTACGCGCGCCGTACGGACCGTCCCTCCTACCAGGACGAACTCCGTCGCGCCCTGGCCGACTTGGCGCCCACCCCGCCGGTCCCGGTGCCGGTGCACGAGAGCGAGGACGCCTTCGTGCTCGATGTCGAGGGCGTCGTCTGCGTCTGCCCCTGGCGCACCCGGCTGCGCGGCTGGCAGGCCCTGGACGACCTCTCCGAGGAGCTCCCGCAGCCCGTCCTGGACGTGGTCCTGCCGCCCTTCCTGCGGAGCCAGGCCACCCAGGACTACGAGCGCTGGCTGGCGGACAACCCGGACGCCCGGCCGTGGATCCGTACGGCGACCTGGCAGGTGCCGATCAACTGGTTCGTGCTGGTCTCCGACGAGGAGCGCGAGTACGACAAGGGCGCCTCGGTCGACAGCCCGCCCGTGCTGCGCTACCGCACGCCGATGGTCCAGGCCCGGCGGCGCGTGGCCCGGGGCCTGCGGGCCCTGAAGGAGGCCATGGACGAGGGGCCGCTGATCGAAGGCCTGGTGGACGTCGGGCGCTGGCTGGAGGAGTTCCACCCGCGCTCGCTCGTGGAGCTGGACTACGGCGGTCTGGTGCACGCCGTGCCGGCCGGGGCGCTGGAGGACGACCACTCGGCGGCGGACGTGGCCGAGGGGATCGCCGCGCTGCGCCGGGGCGACGGGACGGCCGCCGGGGCGGCTTACGGGCGGCTGGTGGAGCGGTGGCGTTCCGTGCGGGATCTTCGGTCGGCCAACTGACCTCTGACCTTGAGATCCCTACGGACGGCTCGCGGTCGGTCACGAACTGACGTTTGACGAACCGCCCGATTTGAGGTTTTGTCCTCGCACCGAGTTCCTGAAGCGGACTGTGCGTTTCCTGAGGCTTCGTCAGCAAGGGACGTAGGACCCGATCCGGGCGTACCTCTCAAGTAGGCCAAGCGTGACGGACTACACGTACGTGGCTCTTGCGCCCCTTGCCCCTCCTCATGCCAAAATAGGACAAGGAGTCCGGGGGGCTCCTTCCGTCCCGTAGTGCTGCACTATGGGAGGAATCTCAGCATTGCACGCTTTGGGGGGTCTCGTGACTCCTGATCGCCGCTGTGACTGATCGTCACAGCGGCGTGACTGTCCGCTATGGCATGGTCCATCGGCTTCCGTCGCTGATGAACACCTGGAGGGCAATTCCATCGGTTTGGCCGACGCGGCTGGACAGATGGTGTAGTTGTAGTGCCGAGGACAAGCCGTTCGTCCTATAACCGACTCGACTCGCGTCCGCCATTTCGGGCAACGCGGGTCAAGGTGCAGAATTTAGAGGAAAGAACCGAGAAGGTTCGGTTCTCCCGAGGAGGCCGCTCATGACCGCTCGCACCCCTGATGCCGAGCCGCTGCTGACCCCGGCTGAGGTCGCCACCATGTTCCGCGTGGACCCGAAGACGGTCACGCGGTGGGCGAAGGCCGGCAAGCTCACGTCGATCCGCACGCTCGGCGGGCATCGGCGCTACCGCGAGGCTGAGGTCCGCGCTCTGCGCGCGGGCATTCCGCAGCAGCGTAGCGAGGCCTGAACAATTGAATACCGGACAAACCGGCTGGTCCCCCACTGGCCGCGGCGTCCGGAACCCTAGCTCCAAGCGACGCGGGTCCTGCCCCAACAGGCTCCACGCCCAAGCCAGTCAGAGCTTCGCAGGCATGTAACAGGGTGCGTCGTAGATCGCGTTGGACTCCGCCGGGTCCAGCGCGATCTTTTTTGTGCGCCGACCGTCGGTCTGTCCGGCCTGGTGTGAGCGGCCTTGTCGGAGTCTGAGGAGGGGTGTCGGATCTCCTGTGTGCAGCGCCCCGGGTGGGGTGCAATTGCACATATTAAATTGACCTGTTGTAGGCGGGGTGTAAGTACCTTACTTTCCAAAACTCATGCAGTGACACCCGTCACATACCAAGCGGCTTGTTAGCTCTGACGCCGGTGCGGTAGTGAAGCCTCCGGCTCCAGCACCCCCTGCTCAGACGGGTGTTGAGGCCGGCCCGGAGTGGACTCCATCGCCAGCCGCAGCAGGCGGTGGCAGATCGGACAGTGGCGCGTGAGATGCCGGTACGACGACGCGGCCGCCAGGTGCGCGCGGAGCAGGGCCCGCGTCTCGTGTCTAGCCGATGCCGTCATACGCCACCTCCAGAGGGCCGCACGGGGGACGGTCCTGGTTTCTGGGTACCGAGGGAACGTCAGCCCGTCAAGACGGCGCGGGGGAGCCCTGGAGGCTCCTGCGGAGGTCAGGACCGCAGTGCAAGAGCCCGGATCCGAAGATCCGGGCTCTTGCACTGCGGTCCTGACGGGATTTGCTGCGTCTGATTGCGGCTGCGCCGCGGG
>KL569186.1:63436-66747 GCA_000715635.1 Streptomyces violaceus
GATTGCGGCTGCGCCGCGGGCGCGGCCTCCACCTTGACAGGGTGGCGAGGGGGTGTGGTTGCCGGGCATGAGAAAGGGCCCGCGTCCCTTGCGGGATGCGAGCCCTGCTCACTTCACTGCGGTCCTGACGGGATTTGAACCCGCGGNTTCCACCGGTGGCCGACCGTCTGGCGGCCAAGGCGACGGGGCTCGCCATCTCCTACCCGGCACCCACCGGCACCCACCCCCGCACCGGCCGGCGTGCTCCCGACCTGGAACTCGCCCAGGGCACCGGCACCGCGACGCGGCTGTACGAGGCCCTGCGCGCCTGCCGTTTCGTGCTCGTCAGCCGGTTCCCCGAGGTGACGGGCTGGGAGGGACGGACGATCACCGTCGCCCCGGCCGCCGGCTCGAAGGCCCCGGCGCTGCTGCTGGTCCGACCGGACGGATACATCGCATGGGCCGCGGACGGCCACGACCACGACGCGCTGCTGACTGCCCTGACCACATGGGTCGGCCCTCGGCAGGACGTGGCATCGACGTGAACCACGACATGACTGAGCCCCTCTCCACTGATGCTGGAGAGGGGCTCATGCCCTGAACGGGCGGCGGTGGCTGGGGCCGGGGTCGAACCGGCGACCTTCCGCTTTTCAGGCGGACGCTCGTACCAACTGAGCTACCCAGCCACGAGGTTTCACGTGAAACCTCAGCGGTCCTGACGGGATTTGAACCCGCGGCCTCCACCTTGACAGGGTGGCGAGCACTCCAAACTGCTCCACAGGACCANGGTTTCGCGGCGCCATTCGTGCGTTGCGCTGCGAGAAGAGACTGTACAGGAGGGGTGGGGCCCTGCGCGAACTCACCCAACGCGCACGGGCGATTACGGGACTTCCGCGTCGATCGCCTTGACGATCCGCTTGTCGGAGACGGGGTACGCCGTGCCCAGCGCATGGGCGAAGTAGCTGACCCGGAGCTCCTCGATCATCCAGCGGATGTCCAGGACCGACGACGGGACCGGCCGGCCCTGCGGCATCTGCTCCAGCAGCCAGGCGTACTCGTCCTGCATCTCGTGGACCTTCTGCATCCGCGTCGTGTCCCGCTGGACGTTCGCCGGCATCTGCTGCAGACGCCGGTCCGCCGCCACCAGATAGCGCATCAGGTCCGCCTGGCGCCGCAGCCCCGCCTCCGTCACGAAGCCCGGCTTCACGAGGGCGTCCAGCTGCTTGCGTACGTCCTGGAGGTTCGGCAGCAGCGCGGGGCTGCGTACGCCCTTCAGGCGGCGCTCACAGGCCTGCCAGGCGGCCAGGACCTGCTGCACCTGGCCGACCGTACGGACCGTCGTGTCGACGATCTCGGCGCGCACCTTGTCGTACAGCTTCCGGTACGACTCCTCGTCCCACGCCGGCCCGCCGAAGTCCGCGATCAGCTTGTCGGCGGCCGCCATCGCGCAGTCGTCGAACAGGCCCTGGATGGAGCCGTGCGGATTCGCGGACAGCGCCAGCTTCTGCGCGTTCGTCAGCTTCTCGGAGGCGAACTTCGCCGGGTTCACCGGGATGTTGCGGAGGATCAGGCGGCGCGTGCCCTTCCACATGGCCTGCGCCTGTTCGGCCTCCGTGTCGAAGAGGCGTACGGAGACCGTGTCGCCGTCGTCGACCAGCGCCGGATACGCCTTCACCGGCTGGCCGGCCCGCCGGGTCTCGAAGACGCGGGTGAGCGTGCCGATCGTCCAGTCGGTGAGGCCCTTGCGCTCCAGGGACTCGCCGCCCTGGCGTTCCGCCGTGGCCGCCGCGGCCTGGGAGAGGGCCTTGCGGGCCTTCGGCCGCAGCCTGAGCTTCAGCGCCTGAAGGTCCTTGTCCTCCGCGAGCTTGCGGCGCCGCTCGTCGACGATCCGGAACGTGACCTTGAGGTGCTCGGGGACCTTGGACCAGTCGAAGTCGTCCGCCTCGAAGGGGACACCGACCATGCGTTTCAGTTCGCGGGCCATGGTCGTCGTGAGCGGCTCCTGGAGGGGGACCGCGCTGTCCAGGAACGCCTTCGCGTAGTTCGGCGCGGGGACGTAGTGGCGGCGGATCGGCTTGGGCAGGGACCGGATGAGCTCCATCACGACCTCTTCCCGCAGGCCGGGGATCTGCCAGTCGAAGCCCTCGTCCGTGACCTGGTTGAGCACGTGGAGCGGGATGTGGACGGTCACGCCGTCGGCGTCCGCTCCCGGCTCGAACTGGTAGGTCACACGGAACTTGAGGTTCCCCTGGCGCCAGGAATCCGGGTAGTCCGCCTTGGAGACCTCGCTCGCCTTCTCGTTGATGAGCATCTCGCGCTCGAAGTCGAGGAAGTCGGGCTGCTCGTGGCGCTTGTGCTTCCACCAGGAGTCGAAGTGGGCGCCGGAGACGACGTGTTCGGGGAGCCGCTGGTCGTAGAAGTCGAACAGCGTCTCATCGTCGACCAGGATGTCCCGGCGCCGGGCCCGGTGCTCCAGCTCCTCGACCTCGGTGAGGAGTCTGCGGTTGTCCGAGAAGAACTTGTGGTGCGTGCGCCAGTCACCCTCGACGAGCGCGTTCCGGATGAACAGCTCGCGGCTGGCCTCCGGGTCGATCCGGCCGTAGTTGACCTTCCGCTGCGCCACGATCGGTACGCCGTACAGCGTGACCTTCTCGTACGCCATCACCGCGGCCTGGTCCTTCTCCCAGTGCGGTTCGCTGTACGTGCGCTTGATGAGGTGGGCGGCGAGGGGCTCGACCCACTCGGGCTCGATCTTCGCGTTGACGCGGGCCCAGAGGCGGGATGTCTCGACGAGTTCGGCGGACATCACGAAGCGCGGGGGCTTCTTGAAGAGGGCCGAGCCGGGGAAGACCGCGAACTTGGCGTTGCGGGCACCCAGATACTCGTTCTTTCCCGTGCTCCTCCCGCCCTCGCCCCCGGCCTCCTTCACGTCCTTCATGCCGATGTGGGAGAGCAGGCCGGCGAGCAGGGAGACGTGGATGCGGTCGGCCGGGGCGTCGTCCTCGTTGAGGTGGATGCCCATCTGCTTCGCGACCGTGCGCAACTGGGAGTAGATGTCCTGCCATTCGCGGATGCGAAGGAAGTTGAGGTACTCCTGCTTGCACATCCGGCGGAAGGAGGACGAGCCCCGCTCCTTCTGCTGCTCGCGGACGTGGCGCCAGAGGTTGAGATAGGCCAGGAAGTCGCTGGTCTCGTCCTTGAAACGGGCGTGCTGCTGGTCGGCCTGCGCCTGTTTGTCGGCGGGGCGCTCGCGCGGATCCTGGATGGACAGCGCGGCGGCTATGACCATGACCTCGCGGACACAGCCGTTCCTGTCTCTTATACACATCTCT
>KL569186.1:67091-69868 GCA_000715635.1 Streptomyces violaceus
GCCAGCCGCGGGTCGACCGGCAGCTGGGCCAGCTTGCGACCGGTCTGTGTGAGCCGCTTGCGGAGGTCCTTCTGGGCCGGGTCGAAGGCGCCGAGTTCCTGGAGGAGCTGCACGCCGTCGCGAATGTTGCGGTGGTCCGGCGGGTCGATGAAGGGGAACTTCTCGATCTCGCCGAGGCCGGCCGCGGTCATCTGCAGGATGACGGAGGCGAGGTTCGTGCGGAGGATCTCCGCGTCCGTGAACTCCGGGCGGGCGTTGAAGTCGTCCTCGCTGTAGAGGCGGATGCAGATGCCGTCGGAGGTGCGGCCGCAGCGGCCCTTGCGCTGGTTGGCGCTGGCCTGCGAGACCGGCTCGATGGGGAGGCGCTGGACCTTGGTGCGGTGGCTGTAGCGGGAGATACGGGCGAACCCGGGGTCGATGACGTACTTGATGCCCGGGACGGTGAGGGAGGTCTCGGCGACGTTGGTCGCCAGAACGATCCTGCGTCCGGTGTGCGGCTGGAAGACGCGGTGCTGCTCGGCGTGCGACAGCCGGGCGTAGAGGGGCAGGATCTCGGTGAATCTGTACTGCTTCTTCGTGAGCGCGTCGGCCGTGTCCCGGATCTCCCGCTCGCCGGAGAGGAAGACGAGGATGTCGCCCTTGCCCTCCTTCTGGAGCTCCTCCACGGCGTCGGTGATCGCGGTGATCTGGTCGCGGTCGGCGTCGTCGGAGTCCTCTTCGAGGAGCGGCCGGTAGCGCACCTCCACGGGGTATGTACGCCCGCTGACCTCGATGATCGGGGCGTCGCCGAAGTGCCGGGAGAAGCGCTCGGGGTCGATGGTGGCCGAGGTGATGACGACCTTGAGGTCGGGCCGCTTCGGCAGCAGCTGGGCGAGGTAGCCCAGCAGGAAGTCGATGTTGAGGGACCGCTCGTGGGCCTCGTCGATGATGATCGTGTCGTAGGCGCGCAGCTCGCGGTCGGTCTGGATCTCGGCGAGCAGGATGCCGTCCGTCATCAGCTTGACGAAGGTGGCCTCAGGGTCGACCTGGTCGGTGAAGCGGACCTTCCAGCCGACGGCCTCGCCGAGCGGGGTGTCCAGCTCCTCCGCCACGCGCTCGGCCACGGTGCGGGCGGCGATACGACGGGGCTGGGTGTGCCCGATCATGCCGCGGACGCCTCGCCCGAGCTCCATGCAGATCTTCGGGATCTGCGTGGTCTTCCCGGAACCGGTCTCACCGGCGACGATCACGACCTGGTGGTCGCGGATGGCGTCGGCGATCACGTCCTTCTTCTGGCTGACCGGCAGCTGCTCGGGGTACGTCACCTCGGGCACGCGGGCGCGCCGCCCCGCCATGCGCTCTTCGGCCTTGGCGACCTCCGCCTCGATCTCGGCGAGCACGGCGGCCTGGGCCTCCGGCTTACGGATCTTGCGCGCACCTTCGAGCCTGCGGCCGAGCCGGTGCGCGTCGCGCAGGGACAGCTCGGTCAGGCGGGGGGCGAGGGCGCCGAGGGCGGGGGCGGAGTGCGTAGACATACGGGATCCAGGATCTCATCCCCGGGAAATCCGTGGCGAACGGTTTTGTCCCGCGGCACGGAGTGAGGTTTGACCGTTTCTCGTTCGGGCGGGGATTGCATGGCGGTGAGGCCGTACGGCAGCCGCTCACGATTGGAGGGCCTTGCGTCCCATGCCCGAAGCCACCGAAGTCCTGATCGTGGGTGCCGGTCCCACCGGTCTGATGCTCGCCGGAGACCTCGCCGCGGCGGGCGTTTCCGTCACCGTGCTCGAGCGTCGCACCGAAAGGTCGCAGCTGACCCGGGCCTTCGCCGTCCATGCCCGGACGCTCGAACTGCTGGACGCCCGGGGCATCGCCGACGAACTCGTCGCCGGCGGTGTCCGGATCGGCAAGCTCCAGATGATCGGGGATGCCCAGCTCGATCTGAGGCGGCTGCCGAGCAGATTCCCGTACATGCTGCTGACCCCTCAGTACGCGACCGAGGCGGTGCTGGCGAAACGTGCCGAGGCGCTCGGCGCCGATGTGGTGGCCGGCGCGGACGTCACCGGGGTCGAGCAGGACGCCGACGGCGTGAGCGTGACCGTGCGCCAGGCCGACGGCACACCGCGGACACGGCGTGCCGGTTATGTGGTCGGCGCGGACGGCATGAACAGCGTCGTGCGCCGGGCGTTGGGGTTTCCGTTCCCCGGCCGGGCCGCCCTGCGCTCGGTGATGCTCGCCGATGTCCGGCTGGCCGTGCCGCAGGCCATGCCGGTGGCGAACGCGGTCCGGGAGGGGATCGCCTTCGTCTCCCCGCTGGGCGACGGCTGGCACCGGGTGGTCGCCTGGGACCGTGACAGGCAGCTCCCGGTCGAGGCCCCTCTCGAACTGGAGGACGTGCGGACGATCACCCGCAAGGCCCTCGGGACCGACTTCGGCATGCACGACCCGCGCTGGCTGTCCCGCTTCCAGACCGATGAGCGCCAGGTGCCGCGGTACCGGCTCGGGCGGGTGCTGCTCGCGGGCGACGCCGCGCATGTGCACTCACCGGCGGGCGGTCAGGGCATGAACACCGGCTTGCAGGACGCCGCGAATCTCGCCTGGCGGCTGGCGGCGGTGGCGCGCGGGTGGGCGCCGGAGGGGATGCTCGACGGGTATCAGGCAGAGCGGCACCCGATCGGGCGGGAAGTGATCCGGGACAGCGGCAGGATGATGCGGCTGGCGCTGATCCATTCGCCCGTGCTGAGCACCGCCATGAACCTGCTCTCGCGCGCCGCCGCAGCCATTCCACCGGTGGCCGACCG
>KL569187.1:0-1447 GCA_000715635.1 Streptomyces violaceus
GCTCCCGCCGCGGTCTTCGACAAGCAGATCCGCAGGATGAACCAGCTGTCCGGCTGACACACAGGCGCTGCCCGGGCTTTCCGAACAGCCGCGCCACCACCGGCCGACGCAGGATTCTCCACCGGGCCGCCGGTCTGCCCACCATCAGCTCGAAGCCCCGGAAAGCGAAAGGGCACACCGACTCCGTCGGCGGGCCCCCACGAAAGACAGAGGCTAAGGCTTGAGCACCGCCAGTACATCGTCGAGCGAAACGTCGGTGGGGTCACTCATATCGGAACCATCGAACGTCTGCCAGATATAGGACGCCGTCCCGCTCTCCCGCAGGGGATGCAGGTCGGCCAATTCCGGATCGTCCCGGAACCTGTTGAACGCCTCTTCGGACTCCCATTCAACGAGGAACAGAACCTGCCGTGGCGCGAGGTCACCAGCTACGTTGTCCCGGAAGCGACCAAACGCCACCATTCGACCACCGTACTGCGGAGCCACTTCCGGCAAGCGGCTGAAATACGCGAGGTATTTCTCCAGGTCGACCACGTCAAACATATTCAGGGCGTAAAACTTCTTCCCCTCTGAATTCGCACTCATTGCCAATACCCTCTACGGTGAGTTGTGGTTGGTGTGGTGGGGGCCCCGCCGGGGACCCGGTCTACTTGGCGAGCTGGGGGTACAGCCCTGCCAGGTCGCCGGCCAGGCCCGCCTTGACCTGCCGGGAGATGTCGTCGGCGAGCACCTCGTACGCGCCGGTCTCGACGCCGTCGAGGGCGAGGGAGGCGACGTCACGGGGGTCGGACTTGGGCGCCGCGACGCCGGCCGCGAGGTCCGTATCGACGTAGCCGACGTGCAGTCCGGTGACGGCGATGCCGCGCGGCTGAAGCTCCAGGCGCAGGGAGTTGGTCTGCGACCACAGGGCGGCCTTGGAGGCGCTGTAGGAGCCGCCGAGGGCCAGCCAGGAAAGCACGGAGTGCACGTTCAGGACGTGGCCGCCACCATTGCGCTCGATGACCGGCACGAAGGCCCGGGCGACCAGAAGCGGGCCGTAGAAGTTCACCTCGAACTCCCGGCGTATGTCGTCGATCGGGGAGTCGAGGAAGGACGCGCCGACCGAGGCACCGGCGTTGTTGATCAGTACGGTGACGTCCTGCGCCTGCGCGGCAGCGGCCGCCACGGAAGCCGGGTCGGTGACCTCCAGCGCCACCGGGACCGCGTCCGGGTGCGTCACGCTGCGCGGATCGCGGGCCGTGGCGTAGACCTTGCCGGCACCGCGCACATACAGCTCTTCCACGAGGGCCTTGCCTATGCCGCGGCTGCCGCCGGTGACGAAGACGCTCGCGCCCTTCAAAACAGTCATGACTCTCCCCGAAGAACGTGAAACCGATCGGTTTCCAGAAGAGTAAACCGATCGGTTTCCTGATGCAAGCTCGAGCGTCAATCCGAACCCCGCCGCATC
>KL569187.1:1661-2159 GCA_000715635.1 Streptomyces violaceus
GCCGCATCGGCGGGTGCGCTCGGGCGGCCGGGGCACGCGAGACGGCCCCGAGAGCGCCGGGAAAGGGCGCACGCTCCGGCAGCACCGCCCCGACGAGGGCCTCGGACGCTCCCGGGGCGGCTTCACCAGCAAGCTCCACCCCTCGGGCGAGGGCGGGTGACGCCAAGAAGGGGCCAGCTATCCATGTGCACACGCAACGGCTCCGCGCAGTCGGCCCTGGCACGGAGGGCCCCATGCAAAAGGTGGGCCGCTTCACGCGGCACCCAGCAGGTCATCGGTGCGGACGGACAGTTCCCGTTCCTCGACCCACTTCTAGGCGTACACCCGGAAGTTGACGGCTCCGGCGTCAGGGGCGCGCCAGTCTCCACGGCTGAGGTCCGCCTCAGCCTGGGACAGCCAGATCTCGGCGTCCTTCTTGGTGTCGAAGGTGTCGTCCGCTCGGATGCGCTCACCGTTCGGCCCTAAGTGAGCGTTTGGTTCTCGGTTGTCTGTTTCATT
>KL569187.1:2366-3019 GCA_000715635.1 Streptomyces violaceus
AGTGAGCGTTTGGTTCTCGGTTGTCTGTTTCATTTGGCTTAGCTGTCCCGCCAGTTGGTGGTGGCGTCGTGGGTGAGGCGGCGGGTCATGAGGTTGATGGCGGCCAGCTGGATCATGGCGGCTGATCGGTGGGGGTGGGTTTCGTAGTCGCGGGCCAGGCGGCGGTGGTGCATGAGCCAGCCGAGGGTGCGTTCGATGACCCAGCGGCGGGGCTGGACGTGGAAGCCGCAGGTGGTGGGGTCGCGTTGGACGATTTCGAGGTCGATGCCGAGGTGGGCGGCCTGTTCGACGGCTTTGGTCTTGTAGCCGTTGTCGGCCCAGGCTTTGGTGATGGTGGGGTGGCGCTCGCGGACTTTGGTGAGGAGTTGGGTGCCGGCGGCGGAGTCGTGGACGCTGGCGGCGGTAACGGCGACGGCCAGCAGGAGGCCGAGCGTGTCGGTGACGATGTGCCGCTTGCGTCCGATGATTTTCTTGGCCGGGTCGATGCCTTGGCTGGCCAGGTGGACGGTGGCGGAGGTTTTGATGCTCTGGCTGTCGATCAGGCAGGCGCTGGGCTCGTTGGTGCGGCCTTCGGCCTGGCGGATTTTGCCGCGTAAGAGGCCGGTGAGCTGGTCGAAGATGCCGTCGGCTTCCCAGTGGGCGAAGTAGCCGTA
>KL569187.1:3058-3464 GCA_000715635.1 Streptomyces violaceus
GATGCCTTGGCTGGCCAGGTGGACGGTGGCGGAGGTTTTGATGCTCTGGCTGTCGATCAGGCAGGCGCTGGGTTCGCTCCAGCGGCCTTCGGCCTGGCGGACTTTGCCGCGTAACAGGCCGGTGAGCTGGTCGAAAATACCGTCGGCCTCCCAGTGGGCGAAGTAGCCGTAGACGGTTTGGTGGGGCGGGAAGTCGTGGGGCAGGTAGCGCCAGGGGATGCCGGTGCGGTCGACGTAGAGGATGGCGTTCATCAGTGCGCGCAGGTCGTGGGTGGGTTTGCGGATGCCGTTGCGGGCCTGGCGCCAGGCTTCGAGGGTGGGGCGGATGAGTTCCCAGCGGGCGTCGGACAGGTCGCTGGGGTAGGGCCGTGAGGGCTGCATGATGCCTGGGTATGCGGTGGCGGCC
>KL569187.1:3731-3963 GCA_000715635.1 Streptomyces violaceus
AGCCTGAGCAGGGCGTGTGCGGGGGTGTCGGGTGCACCAGGGCGTGCGTTCTCGATCTCGTGTGAACCGGTAGTTTTCTAAATGAGACAGGAGCTTTTGTCTGGAACCCGGCGCATAACTGGTCTGTTGATTGCCGCAGAAGCCGTTTTTCCGGCGTATCGCTGGGCTCAGTACTCGTGTCTGACCGCTGAAAGTCGGCATGAAGCGTCTGATAGACGTATCAAACGCTCAC
>KL569187.1:4190-6193 GCA_000715635.1 Streptomyces violaceus
GCATGAAGCGTCTGATAGACGTATCAAACGCTCACTAAGAGACCATCTCATTTGGCGTCGAGGGCATCCGAAATGAGTAGGGCAAGTTGGCGCAAGCGCTGGTAGTACCGATGGCCTGATGGGTCGCTGATCTGCGGAATCGACCGGTCCAAGTCTTCGGCACAGGTCTGGAGGATGCGCCTGCGCTGTGGATCGAGGGTGCCGCCGTTGTTGATCCACGTGTAGGCGCATCCTGCGGTGTCCGCATCGAGCAGCACCATGTCGATGCCTTCGAACTCGACGCCTCGCAGGTTGGCGGGAAATTCGGCATCGCGGTGTTCCTGCCAGAGATGGGCTGCATTCTGGATCTGTTCGGATCTGATCACCTGGCCATGGTCCGTTCGATGGTCCAACGGTGTCGCCCGAGTCGCTGTGAGGTCTCGACGCCCTTGCGGGCGATGCGGTGCCTGATGCCGCGCTGGGACAGCCATTGCCGCAGATGGCGGTAGTCGTATCCCTTGTCGGCGTGGAGTTTGCCGGGCTTGCGCCGGCGAGGGCCTCGGCGGGACCGGATGGGTGGTATGCCCCGCACGAGCGGGATCAGGGCCTGGCTGTCGTGGACGTCGGCGCCGGAGATGCCGACGGACAGAGGCAGGCCGGTCCGGTGGGCTGTCGCACCGGACGGTGCGAATGATGCCGCGGGTAGTTGCTGCTACGTGCAGCCGGACGTGGTCACGAACACGATCGCGGCCAGTACCTCCCGGTCGCCATGGCGACGCCGGCCCTCACCCTGATGCCGCGACGGCGACTCCGGCACCACCCGCTGGAACAGCTCCCACAACTCGTCCGGCACCAGCCGCTCAACAATCCCCACCACGGCCAACAGCCCAGCCAGCCAAATGAGATGACCTCTTGGGACGGGCCGGCGCCGGAAGGCGATCTACAGCACCCGCAGGGCCTGGTGAACGTCGCGCTCGCGCCTGGCCAGCGCATGCAACACGGCTTGGTCGCCGTGCCGGTCGCGGGCGGCCGCGACGAGGACGTCAACCGCGATGGTGACTGCAGCGTCGGGCGCCCGGCAATCACTGCCCACGCTGAGTGCGAGGTCTTCGATGTGGACCGCCAACTCGACACAACGAGTCTGCAGGTAGCCGTCGAGCAGCATCTCTTCTCCCGGCCGGTGAAGTACCTCCACCCGTCGATCGACCGGCTCTGTGCTCAGCCGTCGCGTCAGCCGCGCCCACGCCACCTGTGTCTGCTCGGCTACGGCAACTGGACCAGCGGCGGCTGTTTCCTCGCTGCGGGTACGCACCCCAACATTCAGGTCCGATTCCGGCGTCGATGTGCCAACGAGTCGCGCGTAGTACCGCACCGGCGACACTGGTTCTGCGCCGAGCACCTGACCGTCGAGGAACCACTCAACCTGCAAGATGCTCCGAGCAAGGTGACCGGCCAGCCCGCCCACTGACATCCCGAGGAGCACGGACTCGGCTTTCCAAGAACGGGCTACCTGCTCGCTGGCCAGCAGGCCCACGGCCTTCTCGGCCGCCTGCAGATACACATTCCGTATCCCATCAGTCATGCAGGGATCGTCCCCGAATCAAGATCGCGACGGCTGGTGCGTCCACGCCGTGGACTGACGGTCCCCCAACCAGGCAGCGAAGCCCCGTCTCCGGCCTCGGGATCAGTCGCGCGATATTGCAGGGCATCCTGCCCGCCTTCCGTAGTCGACAGCGCTTCCCCGTCCCAGTCGGAACACACCATCGAGTGGGCGCGGCAAAGGACCAGCGCCGCCAGGTCCTGCGACTACAGGTTGTCCCGTACCTGTGAGCTGGGACCAGGGCCTGTCCGGCGGATCATTACCTACGGCAGGTGAACCCTGGGCAGGGATCCGCCGGATGCGGATGGGAACGGGGCGTCAGGCCATCGCGAACTTGGCAACGTACTCGTCGAAGGGCTCGATGCCGACTTCTGCACGGAGTTCGTCCATGCGCTCGGGCTCTTCACAGGGCCAGGGAACCGGT
>KL569187.1:6368-12738 GCA_000715635.1 Streptomyces violaceus
GAGTTCGTCCATGCGCTCGGGCTCTTCACAGGGCCAGGGAACCGGTGCCCCGTCCTTCACGCCGGCGATCTGAGTGCCGTAGATCTGCTTGCGGCCCTCATTGACCAGCGTGCGGTCGCGCAAGAAGGCCAGCTCGCGTGGGCTGGCCGAGCCTGCCGACACCGCCTGCTGCATCAGCTTCAGGGCGCGTCGCTGAATTTCGAGCTGCCGGTCAGCGTGCTGGGCGATCAGCCACGCTGCGCGCGCGGCCTCCTCGCCGACCAGTTCCTCCGTCGGCCAGCCATATTCGTCCATGATCTCGCCGAGCCGGTCACCGTGCTGTGCGGTCAGCCGCCGCCAGGCCAGCTGCTCGGCGGGGTCGTCGCTGTTCGCGCGGACTGCGGACCGGTGATCCGCCGCGGCCATGCCCGTGAGTTCCACGGCCAGCGCGGCAACGTCGTGCGTCACTCTCAACTCCCAGGTCAGATCAGTGCGTTGTGCCCGTTACCGGCAAGCCTAAAGGCGCAAATCAGGCGTAAAGATCATTCCGGAGAACGGTGACAGGCACGTCCCCGCACCGGGATAATGGATCTACCCCCGAAGCCAGAGGCGGATCGCTGCCACGGTCACGGTGCCCAGGAAGACGTAGGCGCGCTTGTCGAACCTCGTGGCCACGGCGCGAGAGTTCTTGAAAGTGTTGATCGTCCGCTCGACTTCGTTCCTGCGGACAGGCCCGAGGCTGAGCGAGCCATCTGGGTACCGATCTTGTGGGGGCCGAGACAGCGCCTATGGGCATATACCTGCGCGAGCTTGACAGGGCATTGCCACCACGGCCCTTGCCGAACTGATTGAGCTGGAGCCCGTCCGGCCGCTCCATGCCGACGCCGCCGCTGACAATGCCGGCTCCATCCGTGTGCTGGAGAAGTGCGGCTTCACCGTCACGGGGAAGAGCCGGTGCTTCGCCCGGGCTCGTGACGAGGAGATCGACCTGGTGCACTTGACGCTGAGCTGAGCACGGCGCCGCCGCTAAGACCGCTCAACCTGCCAATGCGAGGTTGTGCAGGCGGGCGATGCCGAGCATGGCCTGGTGCACGCCGTTGCCCTTGAGTCGGCAGTCACGGAGAATCTTCCAGCCCTCCAGCCGGGAGAGAGAGCATGTACCACCCGGGCCCGGGCTCGGCGATGGACGGTGTTCGCCGCCTCCTGCTGCTGGCTGAGGTGCCTCTGGCCTCGCCGTTTTGCGCTGTGGGATGAGGAGCCCGGTTCCCTGGTAGCCGCCGTCTGCGCCAGACAAGGAGCCTGACCTCTACTGCTGAGGGTCAGACGTCCCTAGAATCCAGCCTCCCCACTGGGGGCCCGAGGCGAATATGTGATTGCCGTGCGAGCGTGAGCTTTCGAGAGCGACCTCGGGTTATTGCACGTCCACGAAGTCGCCGGTCGCCTTGGCGGCCGGGGTGGTGGAGGTCCCTGCGAAGTTCCAGCGCCAGTAGCCGTCTTCGGAGGCGGTGGCCGTGGTCGTCAGGTTGCCGGTGCTGGAGGTGTACACGGTCTTGATGGTCGCGTAGGTCGTAGTGCCGGCCTTGCGGAACTGGAGCCTGACCGGCTGGTTGGTGTAACCGCGGTAGTCGAGATTGTCCCAGTCGGCCCGGGTGAGCTTGCCGGTGACGGTGAGGGTCTTGCCCCTGGCAGCCGGTTCCGGGCCTGCGTTCACGGTGAGTTGGGACTGGCGCTGCAGACGGGTCGTGGTGTAGCTCGCCGATTGGGTCCAGCTGTCGTCATTGGCCACCCCCTGCACACTGACCTTCCAGGTGCCGGCATGGGCGTTGGTGAGCGCGGTGCCGCCGTACTTCCAGTCCGGTTCGAGGGAGATCGTCTGCGAGCAGGTGGAGGTGGTGGCGCTCGAGGCGACGCAGTCCGCATGGGAGTAGTACTGGTTCGACACGATGCGGTCGTCGTAGGTCTCGTAGGGGTTCGCACCATCCGGTCCGCGCCACAGGACGAAGTCCGCGTCCTGGATGCCCGACGGGTGGGTGAAGGTCCCTGAAACCGTGATCGTCTTGGCGTAGAGACCGACCACGATGTCCTTGCCACCGTCGAAGGAAACGTTGCTGATCTGGACGTCGGCCTGGGTCTCGTCGCCGTAGGCACCGGGGGCGGCGAAGCCGGCCAGCGCGGCGACGGCACTGAGCAGAGCAAAGGCAGCGCGCTTGCGCATGTATCTCCTTCACAGAGGGAAAAGTGGGAACCGCCGACGGGAGCAGCGGGGCAGTTGAAGCCGGTCAGGGACCGGTGACCGACTTGATCGTGTACGGGAAGCTCTCCTGCTGCCAGATCACCGTGAACCGGGAGGTGGGGCGGGTGTCGACCTGGGGTACCCGGCCGTCCGACGTGAGTGTCTTCACGGTGCCGAAGGTGCCGGAACGGCTGATCAGGCGGGCGCTGGCCTTGGTGTAGCTGTACGGGGGCGTCGACTTGGGGACGACCGTGTGGAAGACCACCATGCCGTCGCCGTCGTCGTCGAGAGCCAGGTCGGGGCGGTCGCCGGGACCCAGGCTGGTGACGGCGCCCCGGGCACCGGCCGCGGAGAGGCGGCGGCCGAGCAGCTCGAGCTTGCCGTTGTTGTAGCGGGTCCACACGATCATCGAGTCGCCGTCGAGGTCCGTCGCCAGGGCGTGATGGAAGCCCACGTTGTCCGTGGAGGCCGAGATGCGCAGGGGAGCCGCCAGGGTGCCGGTGCGGCTCCAGCGAGAGGCCCAGACCTGCGAGACGGAGCCGCCGCCGGAGTGGTAGGTGATGACAGCGTCGCCGTCCCGGTCCACGCCGGCCCGCACCATGCCGAAACCGCCGTACGACGCGATGGGCGACGTGAGCACCTTCGTCGAGGAGACGGATGTCGACGTGATCCGCCTGACCACGACGTCCGAGGCCCGCGCCCAGGCGACGACGAACTGGCCGTTGCGGTCGACGCCGATGGCCGGTTTCTCGGCCGAGCCGGAGCCGAGGGTGATGGCCGCGCCGACCGTCCCGTCGAGCTTGAGGCGGCGTGCGACCGCGTACCAGCTTCCGTCGCGGATCTCCGTCCACGCCGCCATCGCGGTGCCGCCCGGGGTCACGGCGACCACCGGGGTGGTCGCGGGCGCCGACGTGGACAGCTTCTGCAGCGGTCCGACGAGGCTGCCGGAGGCCGAGAGCCGGCGGCCCACGACCTGGCTGTCCTGCTGCCAGACCACCGCCGAGTCGCCGGTGTCGTCGGAGGCGGCCTCCGGCCAGGACGGCGCGGCACCGTCGGGCGACAGGGTGCGGATCGCTGTCACCGTACCGCTGGCGGTCTTTACTCTGGCCTGGATCCGGTAGTAGCAGCCCGGCGTCGACAAGTCGCAGGCGTTCCAGGCCAGCAGGGCGTCGCCCTGCCGGTCGACCGACACCGTGGGGGAATCGTCAGGGGTCCAGCCCGAGGCCGACACGTTCCACGTCGACGTCCACGCCGCCTCGGCGTTCATGGCCATCGTCGCGGTGACCGCGATTCCGGCCGCCGCGGCGACGGAAGCCCCGGCAAGAACACGACGCTTCACCGATCGCCGATGACGTACTGCACGCGGAGCCATCTTCATCCCCCAGTTCATCCCCGTGACTCGGGCACAGCCGTCACACAGGCTGCCCGCAATACCCAGCGCATCTGCGTGCTCAAACGTCACATGTCTACGGACGGACATGAGCGGTCTGGTGGTCTCCAGCGAAAAGGGCGTTCGGTAGGGCCACGCAGAGCGGCGCGCTCGCGCACATGGGCTCACCTCCATCCTCACGCCGGTCTTCGGGATCCTCGCGGCCGCCGGGGACCGCCGAGAACCCCGCTCCATAAAGAAGGCCCAGGTCAGAGACCTGGGCCGTTTCGCTGTCCGCTGTGATCAGTCGCCGCGTGCCAGAATCTCGCCCGACCCGCGGGATGGTCCGCCTCTCGGCCGGGCGTGGCAGCCCTCGGGCATGCGAGGTCCGCTGTAGAGAATGGGCATGATTCTCAAGCATCCGTCCGACCGCGGAGGCTCGCGGAGCAAGCCGTTCGAGAGGCTGGCCGAGAATGCCTCACGGTTCACCAGTTCGGCAACGTTCTTCGGGATCTGCCTGATCCTGGTCGCCGTGGCTGTCACGTTGCATGTGATCGGTCTGCCGATCACATGGCTTCTCTTCGTGGGCGAGGCGATGTCGGCGGTGACCCTGCTCATGGTGGCGCTGCTGAAGAACTCCGAGCTGCGGGCCGAACGCGCCGTCCAGCGCAAGCTCGACGCCATCGCGGCAGCCCTGCTGGAAGGACAGGAGGGTCACGGCCCAGGAGAAGCACACCAGAAGCTACGGTCGATCCTTGGCAGGGAAGAGAACTCCTGATGCGCTCGGTTCTCGCATGCTTGCCCCGCTTCGTGATCTTTCCGGGCCTCATCAGTCGACAGGGCCACATCGATATGCATGCCGGCGGTACGGAAGAGCTCGACCAGTTGGACATTGCCTTCAGGGCGGTCATCAACCCACGGCAGTTTGCCGCCTCGCAGAACGTCGGCGGCATGCTCCATGCCTGCCCAACCCGGTACGCCTGGCAGTCGCGGGCTGTCGCGGTGTGAGACCTGTCTGGCAGGGAACTCGCATGGAGAAAGCGGGCCTGCGCGGCCGTTGGCTGACGAAGGAAAGACGTCCTCCTTGCTCTGCGGCGCGATGCGCCTCCCGCAGGGCGGAAGCGCATCCCTACGTGCGGCCCGCGCAAGGCCCGGGCCATCGTCCGGCGCTACTGCGAGGACCTGGGCGTGGAATACGTGGAGACCGGGCTGATCACCTCCTACCGGCTGGCCCTCGCCAGCCTCCATGAGGCTGGAGCACCACTCCGCAACGCCCGAGTCCCCGCGTAAGACCGAGCGGAAGAAGAACCCGACAACGTGGACTTCAGGCGACGCGGTCGGCGCGGTGACGGGCTTCCCGGAGTCTGACCTTCGACGGGAGACGGTCCAAACCGGCCGAGTCCCGCACGTGCGCGAGTGTTTCCCGGCTCAGTTGCTCCAGAATCAGCTCCGGGTCCGCGTGAGGCTCCAGCAACAGCCGCACACGTGCGGCCGGAGCTGTACGCGTCGGAGTTCTCGAACCGCTCTGGAGTTCCCGAACCGCTGGCCGGGGGCACGGTTTGCCGGCGGCCGGCGACTCCTGTCTCTCCCGGCGGTCGGTTCATGGAGCCGCGCTCCTCGTGGGGCCGACCGGTGTCGGTCCAGGTCTTCCCCGCCCAGGTCACGCGTCGGCCGTCAGTCGGGCCGTTGGGTGCGGTTCTCGTGTGCGAGGCCGTCCGTGCGAGCAGTCGTGCGTGGCCCGAGGGGGAGGACCAGGGCCCGCAGCAGCACGGGGGACGACGGCCGGAGGACCGCGGGATCCGTCGGCCGGCGGATCCTGCCGATGTCCTGCCATCCCCACGACAGGAAGGCGTCGCAGGCCACAGCGTCGGCCTCGTCGACCAGCGTCGCCCCGAGCGAGGCGTGGTGGTCGGCGAGCAGCCGTTCCTGGAGCCTGCGGGCGAGACCCTGGTCGTCCGTATGGGGATGCACCACGATCTCGGTGATCGCGAAGACGTGTCCGGAGGCGGTGAGCTGTTCGACGCTCTGCGGAAGGGCCCCGTCGAACCCCCTCCACCAGGTTCCCTCGCGTGGTACGGGGAATCCGTAGGCACACCCGGCGAAGGCCGTGTCCTCCCCGATCAGCAGGGCGAAGCCGGCCCGCCGGATGTCGCCGGTGAGTCGCCGCAGGAACGCCTCCCGGCCTCGGTACTCCTGGCCCGCCAGTGCGCGCGAGGACTCCACGTACAGATCGGCCAGGTCCTCCCGCAGGGTCTCGGCCTGCCAGCGGTTCAGCCGGCGCAGACGTACGGCGTGGGCGGGAGTCGGTGTGCTTCCCTCACCCTGGGGCGGCTCCCGGCGGAGCGGGGCCGTCACCGCGCACCGCCCGCGGCAGCGGGAAACCGACGTGATGGTGGGCGAACGCTGTGGAGCTCGTGGAGCAGGAAACCGGAGCCGGTGATCTCGATGATGCGGGCCATGATCGGTGGCGGATGGTGCAGTCGGAGGATCGTTCCGGCTTCGGTGGCGAGCCCCGATGCCGCGAGGAAGGCGTTGAGTCCGCTGGCGTCGCAGAAGGTGACCTCCGTGAGATCGACGTCGGTGGTGTGGATGCCGTCGTGCACGCATTCGGCCAGCGCGACACGCACGAGCGGGGCGGTGGCCAGGTCGATCTCTCCTGCGAGGGTGATCAGCGTGCGGGTGGTGTGGTCGTGCCGGTGGACGTTCAGCCGTGGAAGGGGCATTGCTCCTCGATTTCGAGTACCCGCCGGAGAGCCTCGTGGCCGGACCGGGTCCGGTCCTCGCGGCGG
>KL569187.1:12956-13814 GCA_000715635.1 Streptomyces violaceus
CCGCCGATGCGGGGTGTGCGAGATGGGCGGTGAACGGCCGCCCCTCAAGGATGAGTTGCCGAGCGCCGAGGTGGATCGGTCGTCCGGGGATACGCCACGAATCGGACGGAAGGCCCGCGCCCGACGGGGATCGTGTCCTGGAGGGAATGGTGGCTCTGTGCCGCCCCCGAGCCCAGGCTGCCTCGGCCCGGGGCACAGGACGCGGGAGGACCCCGGCCTGTCGTGTGCGTATTACGGCCGGGCTGTGGGCTGTGGGCTGTGGTGACGGTTCGGTCGGGCCGGCCCGTTCGGCGACGGGCCGGGAGAGCCTGCCGAATCGGTGGGCTCACCCGGCTTGCTCACGGGGGCGCCGCCGGGAGAGCCCCCCTTGTCCGCCGGGCCGCGATCATCGCGATGGCGGCCGGTGCCGCTCTCTCTCCCGTCGGCCGCGTACCTTGCGCCGAGCCGACGGAGCCGGTCCCGCGACAGGCATCCCGGTGCGCCCGTATTGGATGGCGGCCATGCGGTCACCGTGCTGTGAGTTCAGCAGACGGATGAGGACGACCCCGACAACGATCATTCCCAGGACCACGGCCACGGTCACGAACGTCTCCACGGTCCTCACCTCCCCATCGGGACGCGTCGACGTGTGGCCAAGTCGCGGGCCCTATGCCCACCTTCGGAGTCCCAGACCGCTTCCACCGCCCGGTCGGCGTCGCCCAGCGCCCGCAGACGCGCCGCCTCCTCCACCAGCCCACTCGCGGTCAGCATGCCGCGTGGATCACTCGCCGCGGCCATCAGCCAGGCAGCCGAGTCGGGAGTCGTCCACGGCGGCACCACCAGAAGGTTGAAGCAACCCACGTGGTAGGAGAGCAACAG
>KL569188.1:0-973 GCA_000715635.1 Streptomyces violaceus
CCCGCAGCCCCCGCCCCCACCTGCACACCAAACGCAGCGACAGACGCGCCATCAGCCACCACTACGACGTCGGCAACGACTTCTACGAGATCGTCCTCGGCCCGTCCATGGTGTACTCCTGCGCCTACTGGAAAAGCCCGGACAGCCCGGACAGCACCCTCGAACAGGCCCAGCACGACAAGCTCGAACTCGTCTGCCGCAAGCTCGGCCTGAGACCAGGTCAGCGACTGCTCGACGTCGGCTGCGGCTGGGGTTCCATGGCCATCCACGCCGCGCGCGAGCACGGCGTGAGCGTCGTCGGCGTCACGCTCTCGCAGGAGCAGGCCGCCTACGCCCGCAAGCGCGTCGCCGAGGAGGGCCTCACCGACAGGATCGAGATCCGGGTCCAGGACTACCGCGACGTCCGCGACGGGCCGTACGACGCGATCTCCTCGATCGGCATGGCCGAACACGTCGGCGCCGACCGGTACCTGGAGTACGCCGCCGATCTGTACGACCTGCTCAAGCCCGGCGGACGGCTCCTGAACCACCAGATCGCCCGCCGCCCGCAGCGGGACGAGACGACGTACGAGGTCGACCCGTTCATCAACTCCTACGTCTTCCCCGGCGGCGAACTCCAGCCCGTCGGCGTCACCGTCACCCAGCTGGAGCGCGCCGGGTTCGAGGTGCGCGACGTCGAGTCGATCCGCGAGCACTACGCCCTCACACTGCGCCGGTGGGTCACGCGCCTGGAGGCCGACTGGAAGCGTGCCGTCCAGCTCACCGGCCCCGGCCGCGCCCGTGTCTGGCGCCTGTACATGGCTGCCTGCGCGGTCGCCTTCGAGCGCAACCGCATCGGCGTCAACCAGGTCCTGGCCGTGCGGGCCCTGGAATCCGGGGAGTCGGGCATGCCCCTGCGCGCCCGCACCTGGAACTGACACGGCGAAGGCCCCCTTTCCCACCGGTGGGAAAGGGGGCCTTCGCCGTTCTCGCT
>KL569188.1:1137-2565 GCA_000715635.1 Streptomyces violaceus
CACCGGTGGGAAAGGGGGCCTTCGCCGTTCTCGCTCTCGCTACTCCGCCTTGATCGCTTCCAGCATGTTCAGCCGGGCCGCCCGCCGGGCCGGCCACAGCGCCGCGAGGACACCCACGGTCGCGGCCAGCAGCAGGAAGACACCCATCCGCGCCCAGGGCAGGACCAGCGCGTAGGTCGGCATCTTCGAGGCCAGCAGCTCACCGGCAGCCCAGCCGAAGAACACGCCGAGGCCGATGCCCAGCACCCCGCCGAACAGCGAGATCACCAGGGACTCCATACGGACCATCCGCTTGATGCCCTTGCGGTCCAGGCCGATCGCCCGGAGCATGCCGATCTCCTGGGAGCGTTCGAAGACCGACATGGCCAGGGTGTTGATGACCCCGAGGACCGCCACGATCACGGCCATGGCGAGCAGTCCGTAGAGCATGTTCAGCATCAGCGTGAACATCTGCGCGATCTCGTTGGAGATGTCCTTCCTGTCCTGGACCTTGATCGCCGGGTTGTTGTCGAGGGCCTTCTCCAGCTTGTCCTGCGCCGCGGCGGACGCGCCGCCGGAGGTCTTCGCCATGACCTTCATGACGTACGGGTCGGACGTGTGCGGCGCGAGCGTCGACTGGTCGAGCAGGATGCCGCTGAGGTACTCGTTGCTCTCGTAGGTCCCGGCGACGGTGAGCCGCTGCTTCTTGCCGTCCTCGAAGGCGATGCTGAAGCTCGAACCGGCCTTCCAGTGGTGCGACTCGGCGGTCGTGCTGTCCACGACGACCTGGGAACCGCCGACCTTGAAGGAGCCGTCGTCGACCTTCGGGCCGGTCAGCTCGCCGATCGCGGCGCCGTTGACGCCGGTCAGGTACTCGTCGGTCTTGCCGTCGACGCGGGCGACGGCGTTGGTCATCGAGCTGGTGGCGGTGACGCCGTCGGTCTGCTTCAGCTTCTTCTCGACGTCCGGGGACAGTGCGTTGCCGTTCGCCATGGACACCACGTAGTCCGCCTTGATCGCGGACGCCGCCATCTTGTCGATGGCCTGCTGGAGGCTGCCCGCCGTCACCGTCATACCGGTGATCAGGGTCAGGCCGATCATCAGCGCGGAGGCGGTGGCGGCCGTACGGCGCGGGTTGCGCACCGAGTTCTGCCGGGCCAGCTTGCCGGAGACGCCGAAGGCGCGCAGCAACGGCGCCGCGGCGGCGATCAGCGGCCGGGACAGCAGCGGGGTCAGGATGAACACGCCGATGATCAGCAGCACCGCGCCGAGGCCCATGGGCATCTGGCCGTCCGAGCCGTCCATGGTCGTGGCCACCAGGACCACCGCGATGCCCGCGGCCGAGAACAGGGTGCCCAGCGTGTTGCGCAGCACCAGCGACTTGGTCGTGGCCTTGGCGTGCACGCTGCTCATGGCCGCGACCGGCGGGATCTTCGCTGCCCGGCGGCC
>KL569188.1:2798-6521 GCA_000715635.1 Streptomyces violaceus
GGTCACCAGGATGCCGACGGCGAACGCGGCGGCGATCGTGGCCGGCTTGATGACCAGCGGGCCGTCGGGCACGGTCGCGCCGAACGAACCCATCAGGGAGCGCAGTCCGGCCCCGATGCCGATGCCCGCGACCAGACCGGTCACGGCGGCGACCGCCCCGACCACGAACGCCTCGATCAGCACCGACCGCGTCACCTGCCGGCGCGAGGCACCGACCGCCCGCATCAGCGCCAGCTCCTTGGTGCGCTGGGCGACCAGCATGGTGAAGGTGTTGGCGATGATGAACGTGCCGACGAACAGGGCGATTCCGGCGAAGACCAGCAGAGCCGTCTGCATGCCGCTCATCGACCGGGCGATGGTGTCCGCCTGGTCGTCGGCGAGCTGCTTGCCGGTGGTGGTCCGGACGGTGCCCTCGGGCAGCGCCTTGTCCAGCTCCGCCTTGAGCGCGGCCTGCGAGACGCCCGGCTTCGCCGTGACATTGATCTGGTCGTAGACGCCCGCCTTGCCGAACTGCTTCTGCGCGGTCGCCGTGTCGAACAGGGTCAGGCTGCCGCCGGCCGCGACATTGCCGTCGTCGGTGGTGAAGATGCCGGCGATCTTCGGGGTCAGGACCGGCCCGTCGACCGACATGCGCACGGTGTCGCCGACCTCGTACCCGGCTCGCTTCGCCGTCTCGGAGTCGATGAGGATCTCGCCCGCACCCTTGGGCGCGTGCCCGCTCGCCAGCGGGTAGCGGGGATCTTCGGCCCCCCAGTAGTTGCCGCCCTGCGACTGGAAGCCCTGGCCGATCAGCTTGCCGTCCTTGTCGGCGATGGCGGTGAAGCCCTGCACGACCCCGATGGCGGACGCGGCACCGGGAACCCGCTCGCTCTTGTCGAGCACGGCCCGGTTCAGGTCGTGGACCTTGCCGACCCGGTCGCCCTCGGAGTCCTGGTAGTCCGATGTCACGGCGACGTCGACCCGGTCGAAGCCCTTGGCGGAGCTCTTCTGGAAGGCGTCGGAGATGGTGTTGGTGAAGACCAGGGTCCCCGACACGAAGGCCACGCCGAGCATCACGGCGAGGACGGTCATCAGGAGCCGGGCCTTGTGCGCGAGCACGTTGCGCAAGGCGGTACGGAACATGGGTTCTTCTTCTCAGTCCTGTCGGTCCTGACGGGGGATCAGCTGGTGCGGCCCTTGGCGTCGAACGCCTTCATCCGGTCGAGCACCGAGTCGGCCGTGGGCCCGTGCATCTCGTCCACGATCCGGCCGTCCGCGAGGAAGACGACCCGGTCCGCGTAGGCCGCGGCCACCGGGTCGTGAGTCACCATCACCACCGTCTGGCCCAGCTCCCGCACGGAGTTGCGCAGGAAGCCCAGCACCTCGGCGCCGGAGCGCGAGTCGAGGTTTCCGGTGGGCTCGTCACCGAAGATGATCTCGGGCTTGGAGGCCAGTGCCCGCGCCACGGCGACGCGCTGCTGCTGACCGCCCGACAGTTGCGAGGGCCGGTGGCCGAGCCGGTCCGCCAGGCCGACCATCCGGATGACGGAGTCCAGCCACTGCTTGTCCGGCTTGCGGCCCGCGATGTCCATCGGGAGGGTGATGTTCTCCAGGGCCGTCAGAGTCGGCAGCAGATTGAACGCCTGGAAGATGAAGCCGATCTTGTCCCGGCGCAGCTTGGTCAACTGCTTGTCCTTCAGGGAGCCGAGCTCGGTGTCGCCGATGCGCACCGACCCGGAGGAGAAGGAGTCGAGACCGGCCACACAGTGCATCAGGGTCGACTTGCCGGAGCCGGAGGGGCCCATGATCGCGGTGAACTCGGCCTGCCGGAAGTCGGCGGAGACCCGGTCCAGGGCGACCACCTGGGTCTCACCCTGCCCATAGATCTTCGACAGATCCGTGGCGCGCGCGGCCACGGTGGTGGCCCGGTCGGTGAGGGAAGCGGTGGTCACGGGATGGCACTCCTGTCGGACGGTGGTGCGGTCAGGCGGATGTGATCCATCGTCCGGGTCCCCCGCCGCCGTGTAGTCACCCGCAGTTCCCGTTCCGAGGGCCGACTTCGGTCTGACTGCGAGGGGGAGTGTCATACCTGGGGATGACGAACGTCCCTGAGTGGCCCCGGTGTCGGGAACCCGAGAGGTCCGGATGTCGAGAACAGGTGGAGTGCCCTCGTTCAGGCGGTGAAATTCCGTCATTCCGTATGCGGCGCCCACGGCCGCACGTAAGGCTATTGGCAAGTGCGGATGGCGCGTTCCGTGTGCTGATGCACCCTCAGACGTCAATAAAATAAGACAACATCGGTCCGAGCTTCCGCTGTTCGGGGGATCCGTCCCGATAGTCTCGGAACCTCGACGCGGAGCCCATGGCCTGCCCGGATGGTGGAATGCAGACACGGCGAGCTTAAACCTCGCTGCCCCTTCGCGGGCGTGCCGGTTCGAGTCCGGCTCCGGGCACCTTCCGACTCCTGCATGGTTCATTGAAGACTTCACGGCATGCCCGTTGACAGCGGGCGCATGCCGTCGGAAACTCACATCCGACAGTAGTGAAATAATTTTCACCACGCGAACAAGCCTCCGCGAACCTGAGAGAGAAGGTGCCCGATGCGCACCACCGTCGGCATCATCGGAGCCGGCCCCGCCGGCCTCCTCCTCGCCCGGCTGCTCCACAACGCCGGTATCGACTCGGTGGTCGTGGAGAGCCGCGACCGTGCCTACGTCGAGCGGCGGCAGCGGGCCGGGATCCTGGAGCAGGGCACGGCGGACGTGCTGCGCGCGGCCGGCGCCGGGGAGCGCATGGACCGCGAGGGTCTGCGCCACGACGGCATCGAACTGCGCTTCGACCGCCGACGCCACCGCGTCGACTTCCCCGCCCTCACCGGTGGCCGGTCCGTGACGGTCTACGCCCAGACCGAGGTCTGCAAGGACCTCATCGCCCTCCAGCTCCAGGAGGGCGGCCCGCTGCTGTTCGAGGCGGAGGCGCTGGCCGTGGAGGACGCCGGCACCGACGCCCCGCGCGTCCGCTTCCGGCACGAGGGCCGCGAGGACGTCCTGGAGTGTGAGTACGTCGTCGGCTGCGATGGCTTCTGGGGCGTGGCCCGCAAGGCGATCCCGGCCGAACTGACCCAGGTCTTCGAACGGACGTACCCCTTCGGCTGGCTCGGCATCCTCGCCGACGTACCGCCTTCGCACGACGAGCTCGTCTACGCCCGCCACGACCGCGGCTTCGCCCTGCTCTCCATGCGCCCGCCCGCCACCCGCCACCACCCTTCCAAGGAAGTCGCTTCGCTCCCCATTGAATCCTTCGTGTCCCGCCTCTACCTCCAGGTACCCGACGGCACCGACGCCGAGGCGTGGAGCGACGAGGAGATCTGGGACGAGCTGGAGCACCGCTTCGAGACCGCCGACGACTGGCGCCTCGAGCGCGGCCCGATCACCCAGAAGTCCGTCACCCCGATGCGCTCCTACGTCCACGAGCCCATGCGCCACGGCCGCCTCTTCCTCGCCGGTGACGCAGCGCACATCGTGCCGCCGACCGGCGCCAAGGGGCTGAATCTCGCCGTCGGCGACGTCGTGACGTTCGCTCGGGCCCTGACGCACCGGAAGGAGACCGGTTCGGCGGAACTGCTGGACGCCTACTCGCAGACCTGTCTGCGCCGGATCTGGCAGGCCGAGCGGTTCTCCTACGACATGACGACCCTCCTGCACCGCGCCCCCGGCGCGACCGGCTTCGAGGACCGGCTCCAGC
>KL569188.1:6766-7584 GCA_000715635.1 Streptomyces violaceus
CCGCCGAGACCGACCTGGCGGAGGGGTACACGGGCTTCCCCTTCGGGTGACGTGATGACTGACCCCCTCCGGTGAGGGGAATCACGAAGCCGCGTAGCGTGTTGCGCAGCACGACGAGGGAAAGATCCTCCCCAAGCAGTAGGGTCATTCCTTTGCCTACCTATTACTCTTGAGCCAAGGCTCACGCAGTGTGGCCATGGAGGAGTGAAATGAGGAGCAGAAACCCGGTCTTCTCGCGACGGGGGTTCAGCCGCGACAACGGCTACGCGGGCTTCAACACCGCGCCGCAGGCCGGGGGTCCCGCTGTCGCCACGCAGGGCAACCCGTACGCGCAGCCGACAGGCGACCAGTACGCGCAGAACCCGTACGCGCAGAACCCTTACGCCCAGCAGGACCTGCAGCACGGCGCGCCGCCGCAGGCGCCGGCCACCACCGGCCGGATGACCATCGACGACGTCGTCCTGCGCACGGCGAGCACGCTCGGTGTGCTCATCCTCACCGCCGCGCTCTCCTGGGCCCTGCTGCCCATCGACGACGCCAACATCAGCCGTAGCTACGGCATCGGTATCGGCGCCGCGCTGATCGGCATGGTCCTGGCGTTCGTGCAGTCCTTCAAGCGCAAGGCCTCGCCCGCGCTGATCCTGACGTACGCCGCGTTCGAGGGTGTCTTCCTCGGCGTCGTGTCCAACATCGTCGACAACCGCATCGCCGACGGCGCGGCCATGCAGGCGGTGATCGGCACCATGGCGGTCTTCGCCGGTGTGCTGATCGCCTACAAGGCCGGCTGGATCCGCGTCAACCGCCGCTTCTACGGCTTC
>KL569188.1:7757-12248 GCA_000715635.1 Streptomyces violaceus
TTCTACGGCTTCGTGATGGCGGCCGCGCTCGGCTTCATCCTGCTGATGACCGTGAACCTGCTGTTCGCGGTGTTCGGCGGCGGTGACGGCCTCGGCTTCCGCAGTGGTGCCCTCGGTGTCGTCTTCGGCGTCATCGGCATCATCCTCGGCGCATGCTTCCTCGCCCTGGACTTCAAGCAGGTCGAGGACGGCATCGCCTACGGCGCTCCGCGCGAGGAGGCGTGGTTCGCGGCCTTCGGTCTCACGCTGACGCTGGTGTGGATCTACCTGGAGTTCCTGAGGCTCATCTCGATCCTCAACAGCAGCGACTAGTACGGCCAGTCCTGACCGTCGTACGCGATAGGGCCCCGGCTTCGGCCGGGGCCCTTGTCGTTGTCTCACGTTGTCCGGACGGTGTCGTCGTCGAGACGGTGCGCGCCTAGAGCAGTTTGCGCGCGGCCCTCCTCAGGTCGTACTCGTGGATGATCGCCTTGGCGTGGCCGTAGGCCAGGTTGTGTTCGTGCCGGAGCCAGCTGACCTTTTCCTCGAAGCGGAAGAGCGCCGGGCCATCTTCGACGGTGCGAAGCCAGTCGGTGATCTCACGACCGGTGCAGTGGGGGATGCGGGCGAGCATGTTGCGATGGGTCTCTTCGGAGAAGACTTGGGACATCGGCGCCTCCGGACGCTGGGATGTAAGCCGGTCCTTCAGGTCACCGTGCCTGAGTGTTCGCCCGTTGGCAACAGTCCCGGTGCGACGCGTACGCTCGCGGCGTGGTTGATACGACGCCTCTGACCCGTGCGGTGGATCACTTCGCCGATCGTTTGAGGGCTGCGCCCCAGAGCCGGCTGCAGCGGGGCGCTGCCGCTGAGGCTCTCGGGCTGGCCCGGGAGTTGGCCCGGAGGGCGCAGGCTCTTGAGGAGCCGGGCGTGGAGCCTCGGGAGATGCCGGATGCGGGGATGTTTGCTGCCGCAGATCAGATCACCGTTGCCGGGCATGATCTGGCCGTGGTGATTCCTGGTGATGCCGACGTCGATGAAGCGGTGCGGCTGGTCGAGGAGGCGCAGAAGCGGGCGGGGGTTTAGCGCCGTTCGCGGGTGCGGGTTCGTTGTGGTTGCTCGCGCCCGCGCGGCGGAGCCGCAAATCGATACAGCCCCGCGCCCCTGAACTACAGGGACGAGATGACCCGGTCCGCCAGGATGTAGACGTTCTCCTCGCCGCACTCGAACGTCAGGGTGTAGGCGCCCGCGATGCCGGAGCCGCCGAGGAGGACGGGGGTCTCGCCCGCGCGCAGGGCCGTGGCGAGGTGCTCGGCGGTCTCGCGGTGGCCCGGGGTCATGCACAGGGTCGTGCCGTCGGCGAAGACGTAGACGTCGAGGGTGCCCAGCGGGCCCGGACGGACGTCCGTCAGCTCCACGCGGGAGGAGGCCAGCTCCTCCAGGGTGGCGACCGTGCGCTCGTGGTCGTTCACCACGGGCGACTGCGCCGGCACGAAGTCCGGGTGGGAGGGGTGACGGCGGCGGGCCGCGGCCAGCTCCGGGGACTCGCCGGCCGGCTCCTCGATGTCGGCGCCGGCCTCGGACACCGGCTCCAGACCCGCGAAATCGGCCTGCCGGGGCAGGAACAGATCGTGGTCGGGCAGGCCCAGCAGGGACGGTGCGTCGGAGGCGTCACGGGTCTCCTGGGCGGCCCAGAACGCCCGCGCCTCGGCGAGCTCCCGCTCCCGTTCCTCGGCGAGCGCCGCGGCCACGGCCGCGCGTATCTCCTCCGCGTCGGCGGTGGTGCGGGCGGCCGGCAGCAGCGCACGGGTGGTGGCGGCGCGGTTCTCGGCCAGCGCGGTGTGCAGGGCCGCGACCTGTCGTCGCAGCTGCAGCACGGTGCGCAGGACGGCAACGCCCACGGCGCCCGTGGCGGCCGTGGTGACCAGCAACGCGATCGGCATGGCGCTCACTGACGTACTCCCGGTTCAAAGTCGACCCCCGACTTCCTACATCAGCTTGAAGGGCGGACTAACCAGCTGTCAGTGCGTAGCGTCACCAAACGGACAGGTCTTCGGCCTCGGGGGAGGGGGTGTGGCTGCTGTGACCTGCGCTTCTCCCCAGGTGGAGGGAGATAGGTCACATCCTGGGGGAGATTGGATCACAAAACGGCCCAGAACCCTGGGGATTCCGGGGTTCTGGGCCGATGCCTCACAGCCAGTGCTATGGCGGCTACGGTGCGGTGCTCAGCTGAGGCGCTCGATGACCATGGCCATGCCCTGGCCGCCGCCGACGCACATCGTCTCCAGGCCGAACTGCTTGTCGTGGAACTGGAGGGAGTTGATGAGCGTGGTGGTGATGCGGGCGCCGGTCATGCCGAAGGGGTGGCCAACGGCGATCGCACCGCCGTTGACGTTCAGCTTCTCCAGCGGGATGCCCAGGTCGCGGTAGGAGGGGATCACCTGGGCGGCGAACGCCTCGTTGATCTCGACCAGGTCGATGTCGTCGATCGACAGGCCCGCGCGGCGCAGCGCCTGCTTGCTCGCCTCGACCGGGCCGAGGCCCATGATCTCGGGGGAGAGGCCGGAGACGCCGGTCGACACGATGCGGGCGAGCGGGGTGAGGCCGAGCTCGCGGGCCTTGGTGTCGGACATGATCACGAGCGCGGCGGCGCCGTCGTTCAGCGGGCAGCAGTTGGCGGCGGTGACCAGGCCGTCCGGGCGGAAGACCGGCTTGAGGCCCTGGACGCCTTCCAGGGTGACGCCGGCGCGGGGGCCGTCGTCCTTGGCGACGACCGTGCCGTCGGGGAGCGTCACCGGGGTGATCTCGCGCTCCCAGAAGCCGTTCTTGATGGCTTCCTCGGCGAGGTTCTGCGAGCGGACGCCGAACTCGTCCATGTCATGGCGGGTGACGCCCTTGGAGCGGGCCAGGTTCTCGGCGGTCTGGCCCATCGCGATGTACGGGTCGGGCAGCAGGCCGTCCTCGCGCGGGTCGTGCCAGGTCGAGCCCTCGGACTGGGCGGTCTCGACGGTGCGGGCCTCGGCGTCGGCGAAGAGGGGGTTGTGCGTGTCGGGCAGGCCGTCGGAGCTGCCCTTCGCGTACCGGGAGACCGTCTCCACACCGGCCGAGATGAAGACGTCGCCCTCGCCCGCCTTGATGGCGTGCAGGGCCATCCGGGAGGTCTGCAGGGAAGAGGAGCAGTACCGGGTGACGGTACAGCCCGGCAGGTGGTCCATCCCCATCTGTACGGCCACGATGCGGCCGAGATTGTGGCCCTGCTCGCCGCCGGGCAGGCCGCAGCCGAGCATCAGGTCGTCGATGTCCTTCGGGTCCAGCTCGGGGACCTTGGCCAGGGCGGCCTGGACGATCGTGGCGGTCAGGTCGTCGGGGCGGAGGTCCTTGAGGGAGCCCTTGACGGCGCGGCCGATGGGGGAGCGGGCGGCTGAGACGATCACGGCTTCGGGCATCACGGCTCCATTGACGTACCGGGTGGTCTGGCTGGGCTGTCTGGCAAGTTACCCGTACGTATGGCCTGGGTCACGGGTGTCGCGGTGTGACCCTGACCGCAGTTTACTAAGCGCTTGCTTTTCTCGCCTTCAGTTGGAGGGTGTGACAGGCGCCGGCTCCTGCTCGGGTACCCGCCGGCGCCGCCGGCGCTTCAGCAGGGCCCACGGTCCCCGCGACCCGGTCGGCATCGCCGCCGCGACCTCCGTGCCCGCCTCCGAGGCGGCCTCCGCCGCCGCCCGGGCCACCGGCAGGAAGCCCTCGCGACGGGAGGCGTCCGGGCGCTCCTCCTCGGCCGGCCACAGGCCTAGGGAGGCGCAGACCGACGGCAGCACCGCCATCGCCGCTGTCGCATAGCCCTCGGCGGAGGGGTGGTAGCTGTCGGGGCCGAACAGCTCGCGCGGGTTCTCGGCGAACTCGGGGCCCAGCAGATCGCCCAGGGACACGGTGCGGCCGCCCTGCTCGACGACTCCGATCGTCTGGGCGGCCGCCAGCTGGCGGGAGGCCCGTCGCGCCAGCCAGCGCAACGGCTGCCGGACCGGCTCGATCGTGCCCAGGTCGGGACAGGTGCCGACCACGACCTCCGCACCGGCCGTGCGCAGCCGCCGTACCGCCGACGCCAGGCAGCGGACCGAGGCGGTCGGGGGCATGCGGTGGGTGACGTCGTTAGCGCCGACCATGATCACGCAGATGTCGGGCACCGGATCGGGGTCGGCCAGCACCAGGGCCACCTGGCGGTCCAGGTCGTCCGAACGGGCCCCGGGCGTCGCCACCGTGCGCAACTCCACCGGGCATTCCGCCAGCGCCGCGAGTCCCGACGCCAGCAGCGCCCCCGGTGTCTGCCCGGACCGGTGCACGCCCTGGCCCGCGGCCGTGGAGTCGCCCAGCATCGTCAGCCGCAGCGGTGAATCACCGGGGCCGGCGTACGCGCGGCCGTACAGCCCGTCCGCGTTCGGCACGTGACCTGACGTGCCGTTGCCCACCCGGCGCCGCGCCAGCTGCACCTCCGCCAGCACAAGACCCACGGCGGCC
>KL569188.1:12464-15379 GCA_000715635.1 Streptomyces violaceus
GAGATGTGTATAAGAGACAGGCCGTACGCCGCGCCGGCCGCGATCCGCCGGGCCACCCTCGCCCTCGACATGCTCGTCATGCGTCGCCGCCACCTCCTCGAACCCGTACACCCAGTGCTTGCCCCGTACAGGCCGTCGCCCAATCTCAACGCGGAGTGAACGACCGTCACGGACCACGGGCAGCACATAGGCTGGCGGCACCACACAGACCACTTCTTCTGCGGCATCCGGAGACAACGGTGCAGTTCCACGACTCGATGATCAGCCTCGTCGGCAACACCCCGCTGGTGAGGCTCAACAGCGTGACCAAGGGCATCAGGGCGACCGTCCTGGCCAAGGTGGAGTACTTCAACCCCGGCGGCTCCGTGAAGGACCGCATCGCCCTGCGCATGATCGAGGCCGCCGAGGAGAGCGGCGCGCTCCGGCCGGGCGGCACGATCGTCGAGCCGACCAGCGGGAACACCGGCGTGGGGCTCGCCATCGTGGCCCAGCAGAAGGGGTACAAGTGCATCTTCGTGTGCCCCGACAAGGTGAGCACCGACAAGATCAACGTGCTGCGCGCGTACGGCGCCGAGGTCGTGGTGTGCCCGACCGCGGTGGACCCCGAGCACCCGGACTCCTACTACAACGTCTCCGACCGGCTGGTCCGTGAGACGCCGGGCGCCTGGAAGCCCGACCAGTACTCCAACCCCCACAACCCGCTCTCCCACTACCACTCCACCGGCCCCGAGCTGTGGAAGCAGACGGAGGGGAAGATCACCCACTTCGTGACGGGCGTGGGCACCGGCGGCACCATCTCCGGGACCGGGCGCTACCTGAAGGAGATCAGCGACGGCAAGGTGCAGGTCGTCGGCGCCGACCCCGAGGGCTCCGTCTACTCCGGCGGGTCCGGGCGGCCGTACCTCGTCGAGGGCGTCGGCGAGGACTTCTGGCCGACCGCCTACGACCGGACCGTCGCGGACGAGATCGTCGCCGTGTCCGACAAGGACTCCTTCCAGATGACCCGCCGCCTGGCCAAGGAGGAGGGCCTGCTGGTCGGCGGCTCCTGCGGCATGGCCGTCGTGGCAGCGCTGGAGGTCGCCGGGCGGCTCGGCCCGGACGACGTCGTGGTGGTGCTGCTGCCGGACAGCGGGCGCGGCTACCTCAGCAAGATCTTCAACGACGAGTGGATGGCCGACTACGGCTTCCTCGAGGACTCGGGCCCGAGCGCCCGCGTCGCCGACGTCCTCGCCGACAAGGAGGGCGACCGCATGCCCTCCCTCGTCCACATGCACCCGGACGAGACGGTCGGCCAGGCCATCGACGTGCTGCGCGAGTACGGCGTCTCGCAGATGCCGGTCGTCAAGCCGGGTGCCGGGCACCCCGACGTGATGGCCGCCGAGGTCGTCGGCTCGGTCGTGGAACGCGAGCTGCTTGACGCGCTGTTCAGCAAGAGCGCCTCGCTCGACGACCCGCTGGAGAAGCACCTGTCCGGCCCGCTGCCCCAGGTCGGCTCCGGCGAACCGGTCGAGGACCTGATGGCCGTGCTGGGCAAGGCGGACGCGGCGATCGTCCTGGTCGAGGGCAAGCCGACCGGTGTGGTCAGCCGGCAGGACCTGCTGTCCTTCCTCGCCAGGACCGGGAAAGCGGCGGCGAACACCCGGTGAACCACCCGTGAACCGGGTGAACTTGGGGCGTCCGCGATCTTCGTGGACTTCGCGGAAGTGGTACGAGGGTGTCACGTTCGCGCAGCACCCGCTTAACACGAGTCCTGCACATTGGTGGGTGTCGGCAGGGCGGGAGCGGCTCCCCGCCCAGGCCGACGCCGTAGGCGTCAAGGACCTCCGGAGCGGCTCCCGGACCTCCATGGACCCTACTGACGCGCCAGCCCGGCCCTGACCAGGCCCGCGTCTCTCGCGGGGACCGCCGTCGTCCCGCCCCCCGAACACGGGGGTGCGGCGGTCCCCGCGCATTTCCTTCCCGGCCTCAGCCGGCCCGGCTCGTCGCCCAACTCCCCAGCAGCGCCAAGCGCTCCGCCGTCTCCGAGCCCGGATCGGGTGTGTAGGCGACGATCGTCTGGTCCGGCGCTCCGGGGATCGCGAGGGTCTCGTACGGAAGCGTCAGCAGGCCGGTGACCGGGTGCCGGAGGTGTTTGACTCCGTGGTCGCAGGGCTTGACCAGGTGGTCGGCCCACAGGCGGCGGAAGTCCTCACTGAGGCGGGAGAGCTCGGCGACGAGTTCCCCGGTGGCGGCGTCCCCGGGGTGGTGGCCCGCCTGCAGGCGCAGGTGGGCGACCGTCTGGCCCGCGATCGCGGCCCAGTCCGGATAGAGCTCGCGGGCGGTGGGGTCCAGGAAGATTCGGCGCGGGATGCTGCGCTCGTCGCAACCGGAGCCGCTGAAGTCGAGCAGGGCGTCGGCGAGGGCGTTCCAGCCGAGCACGTCCATGCGGTGGTCCAGGACGTACGCCGGATTGCGGTCCATGCCGTCCAGGAGCAGCTGGACACCGTGGCGCACCCGGGACGCGGCCGGAGCACTCCCGGCCCGGCGGGGCCGGGCGACCGCCCGCAGATACGCGTGTTCCGCCTCGTCCAGCCGCAGCACCCGCGCGACCGCGTCCAGCACGGCGTCCGACACTCCACCGGACTTCGTCCGGGAGGGGTCCCCAGGGCCCCTGCCCTGCTCCAGGCGGACGTAGTAGTCGACGCTCACCCCGGCCAGCTGCGCCACCTCCTCACGGCGCAGACCCGGGACACGGCGGCGGCCGTAGGAGGGCAGTCCCACCTCCTCCGGCTGGATACGGGCGCGGCGCGAGCGCAGGAAGTCTCCCAGTTCTCCGTCCATGGGTCCGAGCCTAGGCGCCCCGCGCGCGGCGAACCTGGTACTGGCAGACCCAGGAAAAGCGCCCCCCTGGGTACGGCGGCCGGCGGCGCCGAGGG
>KL569188.1:15595-15816 GCA_000715635.1 Streptomyces violaceus
GGTACGGCGGCCGGCGGCGCCGAGGGTGGTGGACGAGGCCGGGGAGACGCCCCGGCAGCCAACGAGGGGAAATCCCATGTCGTACGAGAACCTGGCCGGCCGTACCGCCGTCGTCACCGGAGCCGCGAGCGGGATCGGCGAGGCCGTCGCCGTCCTGCTGGCGGCCCAGGGCGCACGGGTGGCCCTGCTGGCCCGGCGTGCGGAACGGCTGACGGCGCTCG
>KL569188.1:15969-16785 GCA_000715635.1 Streptomyces violaceus
ACCGGATCCACATGGAGTACGGGCCCGTCGACCTGGTCGTCAACGCCGCCGGCGTCATGCTGCCGCACCCCGTCGACGCCCGGCGCGCCGACGAGTGGCAGCGGATGCTCGACACCAACGTCGCCGGCGTGCTGCGCATCATCGGCGCCTTCACCGGCGACCTGGTGGGCGCGGCGGCGGACGGCCGCACGGCCGACATCGTGAACATCTCGTCCATCGCCGCGCACGTCAGCTTCCCGAACTACGCGGTGTACGGCGCCACCAAGGCGGCCGTCACCTATCTGTCGGAGTCCCTGCGCGGCGAGTTCGGGCCGCGGGACGTCCGGGTCACCAACATCGAGCCCGGGTTCGTCGAGAGCGAGCTGCGCACGCACATCGGCGACGCGGAACTGGCCCGGCAGGTGGAGGGCATGCTGGACGAGGTGGGCGCGCTGTCCGCCGAGGAGCTGGCCGACCTGGTGGCCTACGCGACCAGCCGGCCGCGCCGGGTCAATCTCCGCCAGATCGTCGCGCTGCCCACGCGGCAGGCCTGAACGGGGTGCGCCCGCTCAGTCCTCCCAGCCGCTGTCCTGGGAGGACTTGCGGCGGCCGAACAGGTCCGGATTGGTGCGGACGGCCTGGACGAGGTTGACGCCCACGATGCCGGCCCAGGCGACGAGCATGCCGGGCAGCTGGGCCACGCCCCCGCCGATCGCGGACAGCGGCACCGCGAGGACCAGGGAGACGATGCCGAAGCCGAAGCGCTCGCCCCAGGAGTCCGTGGGCCGCGGCGACCGGGAGTCCCGGGCCGTCTGCATCCTGTCTCTTATACACATC
>KL569188.1:17007-17425 GCA_000715635.1 Streptomyces violaceus
GTCTGCCTTGCCAGCCCGCTCAGAGATGTGTATAAGAGACAGCCTTCTCCAGGAACGAGTCGACCAGCGCGGACTCGTACTCCTCACCCAGCTCCCTGCGTGCGTGCAGGGTGGCGTCGAGTTCCTTCTTCAGCTCGGTGTCCCGCGCGTCCATTCCGGTCATGAGACCCACGGTAGAAAGACGCGACGCCCGCCGCACTGGGGTTAGCCCCCGTGTCGGGACGGGGGGCGGCCCGGGGGTCCTCCGCTCCCGCTTGCCGGTCTGCATATGCTCATGCAGAATCCTCAGCTACTGAATAGGCGAGGGGGAGCACGTCATGAGCGTGACCGACAGCCCTGCCGCGCGGCTCCAGGCGCTCTTCGAGGGCCACCGGCTGACGCCGACCCAGCGGCGCATCGCGCACAGCATGGTGCGGCG
>KL569188.1:17577-18572 GCA_000715635.1 Streptomyces violaceus
GGCCGCCGACGTGCCGTTCCTGTCGAGCGTGGAGCTCGCCGAACTGGCCGGGGTCAGCCAGCCGTCCGTGACCCGCTTCGCCGTGGCCCTGGGCTTCGACGGCTACCCGGCCCTGCGCCGCCATCTGCGCGAGGTCGCCCCCGCCGAACCCGCGGCGGACGCGGGATCCGTCAACGAGTACCAGCAGGCCGTCGAGGCCGAGATCGAGAACCTGCGCCACCTGGCGGAGGCCCTGGCCGACACCGGGCCCGTACAGCGGGCCGGGCGCCTCCTCGCGGCCTCCCGTCCGCTCCCCGTCCTCGGCCTGCGGGCGGCGGCCGCCCAGGCGCACGGCTTCGCCTACTTCGCCGCGAAGGTCCATCCCGACGTACGGCTGCTCAACGAGGGCGGCACGATGGTCCAGGACCGCATCGACGCCGCCGTCCGGGCCGGTGCGACCGCACTGCTCTGTTTCGCGCTGCCCCGGCATCCCCGCGAGGTCGTCGACACCCTTGCCCATGCCAAGGAGGCCGGGCTGACCGTCGTCACGGTCGCCGACTCCGCCTTCGCTCCGGTCGCCAAGGTGTCCGACCTGCTGATCCCCGCCGCGGTCGGCACCGGCCTGGCCTTCGACACGGCCTGCGCGCCGATGCTGCTCGGCCGGGTGCTACTGGAGGCGATGTGCGACGACCTGCCCGAGGCCCAGTCCCGCCTGGAGGAGTTCGACGCGAAGGCGGCGGCACGGGGTCTGTTCGTGGACTGACGGGACACGCGCCGCCTTCTCAGACTCGTCTCACGTTGCGTCGCTAACGTGCGTCTCCTGCACCACCCTTCAGACGCTTCGGAGACCGACGGAGGCTGAACGTGACGCGCGGAGGACAAGGGCTGGCTCGGGTCGCCGTCATCGTACGGGCGGGGGCGGCCCCACTGTGGTGGCTGGGCGTGTGCGCCGCGGGCGTCGGCGTCCTCGCACCGGGACTGACCGGCCGCCGCATCGGCGTCCTGGCCGGGGCGGC
>KL569188.1:18825-20281 GCA_000715635.1 Streptomyces violaceus
GCCGTGGTGGCCTACGGCGGCCGCAAGCGCTACGTCACCCTGGCCGCCTCCGCGTCCCGTGCCGGCAAGCACGACGTACTTCAGGACCGCGCGGTGACGGTACGCAACTGGCGCCGCCGCCACCGCTGGTGGCTCCTCCTCGCCTTCCTCGCCGCCCTGGGCACCGCCTTCGCCCTCCCGGCCACAGGCGGCATGCTCCTGGCCGGCTGCGGAGCGGGCCTGTGGCTGAAGGCTGCGTGGCTGGGCCGCCGGGAGCGGGCCGACGAGGCGTTGGTGTGGGTGCGGGTGGACTGGCTGCGCGGGGGCGCTGGCAGCCCGGCGGGCAAGCAGGTGAAGGCGTACCGCAGCACGGGCATCGCGGCGGGGGACGCGGCGCCGGGCGGGGCGAGAAGGAAATCACCCGCGCTCGTGTAGCAGGGCGGGGGCGCATGCCCTGCTTCAGGGGCGCGGGGGACTGCGCGAACGGCCACAACGCACCCGCACTTCGGAAACTACGGAAGCCCCCATGGCGCCCGGCCACTCAACAGCGCCTCCACATGCGCCCCACCAGACTCCGCCACGACCTCCTCCACCGTCTGCGCCTCCCGCACGACCGCGAAGGCCACGCCCCCCTCCCCATCCGGCCCGAACCCATAAACCCCGGGCCGGACAAGGGAGTTGTACCCATAGTGATGCGCGAAGTAATACGCCCCCGTATCCAGCGCCGCCGCGTGATCCCCCTGCTCCAGTGCCGGCATGGACCGCCCCTCCGCCAGCAGATCACCCGCGAAACAGGCCGGCCCCGCGACGTCCTGCACCACGACGGGCCCCTCCTTCACCCGCCCCTTCGCGTCATACGCAGCGATCCTCAGCGGCCAGCTCTCCGGCGCGTACACCGTCCGCGTGGCGACCTGCACACCGGCATGCGTCACCGCGACCGCCCGCCCGCCGGAGGACTTCGCGTACTCGACCCGCGCCACCACCGTGCCGTGCTTGGCCAGCAGCGACCGCCCGAACTCCGTGACCAGCCCGTACCGCCCGTCGAACAACCCGGGCACCTCTTCGGCCAGCATCCGCGCGTACTGGGCGTACGTGGGCGTCGTCGCGTCCGACGCGAAGTTCACCGGCAGCCCGCCGCCGATGTCGAGCGTGTCGATCTGCCGCCGCCCGATCCGCCGGTTGATCTCCTCGGCGAGCGCGTACACCTCCGCGACCCCCTGGACCAGGAGCGACAGCGGGATGCCCTGGGACCCGGTGTGCGCGTGCAGCCGGGTCAGCCACGGGCGGTCCCGGTACGCGCGCACGACCCACTCCCGCGCCCCCTCGTCGCGCAGTGCCACCCCGAACTTCGACGTCGCCGTTGCCGTCGAGGTCGCTCCGATGGAACCCGCGCCGACCTGCGGATTCACCCGGATCCCGAGTGGGGAGCTACTGCTGCCGATGGGGGTACCTCCCACGCCTTTCGGGCTGTGGGGGA
>KL569188.1:20475-22815 GCA_000715635.1 Streptomyces violaceus
GGCATGGGGGTACCTCCCACGCCTTTCGGGCTGTGGGGGATCAGCAGGGCGTCGATGCGCTCCAGCTCCTGCGGGTTGTCGGCGTTGACGGCGATGCCCAGGTCCAGCGCCTCGCGCAGTTCGGCCGGTGTCTTGGCGGGTGAGTCCAGGACCGTCATCTCCGGGCGCAGCCCCGCCGCCCGCGCCAGCGCCAGCTCACCCGGGCTCGCCACCTCCGCGCCGATGCCCTCCTCGCGCAGCAGCCGCAGCACCGGCACCAGGGGGGTCGCCTTCACCGCGAAGGCGTGCAGCACGGGCGTGCCCGGTGCCACGACCGCGTCGAACGCCGCCCGCAGCTCCGCCGCCGACTCCCGGATGCCGGTGACGTCCAGCAGCCCGACGACGGGGCTGCCGGCCCCGAGCAGTCCCTGCTCGACGGCGGCCCGCACCGCTTCGTCCCGCCGGGCCGCCCGCCCGGCGCCCACGTCGCCTGCCTGAATGTCGTCATCCATGGATCCAGCCAAACATCCAGGGCGCCGCCGCGCCGACCTCCCGATGTATTGACTAGCTCTATTCAGGCAGCCAGGATGTGAATAACCGCAGCAACACACCGCCGGGAGCACCACGCACCCACCAGGAGGCAGACCATGTCAGGACCCCGCCCTGTCCGAGCGCCGCGCGGCACCGAACCGAGCGCCCTGGGATGGCAGCAGGAAGCCGCCCTGCGGATGCTGCAGAACAACCTCGACCCGGAGGTCGCCGAGCACCCCGACAAGCTCGTCGTCTACGGCGGCACCGGCAAGGCGGCACGCGACTGGCGCTCCTTCGACGCGATGGTGCGGACGCTGCGCGGGCTGAAGCAGGACGAGACGATGCTCGTCCAGTCCGGCCGCCCCGTCGGCGTCATGCAGACCCACGAGTGGGCCCCGCGGGTCCTCATCGCCAACTCCAACCTCGTCGGCGACTGGGCCACCTGGGAGGAGTTCCGCCGCCTGGAGGCCCTCGGCCTGACCATGTACGGGCAGATGACCGCCGGCTCCTGGATCTACATCGGCACCCAGGGCATCCTCCAGGGCACCTACGAGACCTTCGCCGCCGTCGCCGCGAAGAAGTTCGACGGCACCCTCGCGGGAACCATCACCCTCACCGCCGGTCTCGGCGGCATGGGCGGCGCCCAGCCGCTCGCCGTGACGATGAACGACGGTGTGGCGATCTGCGTCGACTGCGACCCGCGCGCCATCGAGCGGCGCATCGAGCACCGGTACCTGGACGTGAAGGCCGACTCCCTCGACCACGCGCTGCACCTGGCCGTGGAGGCCCGCGACGCCCGCCGGCCGCTGTCCATCGGGGTCCTCGGCAACGCCGCCGAGCTGCTGCCGCGGCTGCTCGCCATGGGCGCCCCGATCGACATCGTGACCGACCAGACCTCCGCCCACGACCCGCTGGCCTATCTGCCCCTCGGCCTGGCCTTCGAGGACATGGCCGACGCCGCCGCCAAGGACCCGGCCGGATTCACCACCCGGGCCCGCGAGTCCATGGCCCGGCACGTCGAGGCCATGGTCGGCTTCATGGACGCCGGCGCCGAGGTCTTCGACTACGGCAACTCCATCCGGGGCGAGGCCCGGCTCGCCGGATACGACCGCGCCTTCGCCTTCCCCGGCTTCGTCCCCGCCTACATCCGCCCGCTGTTCTGCGAGGGCAAGGGCCCCTTCCGCTGGGCCGCGCTGTCCGGCGAGGCCTCCGACATCGCGAAGACCGACAAGGCGATCCTCGACCTCTTCCCGGAGAACGAGTCCCTGGCCCGCTGGATCCGCATGGCCGGGGAGCGGGTCCGCTTCCAGGGCCTGCCCGCCCGTATCTGCTGGCTGGGCTACGGCGAGCGGGACAAGGCCGGTGAGCGCTTCAACGACATGGTCGCGAGCGGGGAGCTGGCCGCGCCGGTCGTCATCGGCCGCGACCATCTCGACTGCGGATCCGTCGCGTCGCCCTACCGCGAGACCGAGGCCATGCTCGACGGGTCCGACGCGATCGCCGACTGGCCCCTGCTCAACGCGATGGTGAACGTGGCGTCCGGGGCGTCCTGGGTGTCCCTGCACCACGGGGGCGGCGTCGGCATGGGGCGGTCGATTCACGCGGGGCAGGTAACGGTGGCCGACGGCACGAAACTGGCCGGTGAGAAGATCCGCCGGGTCCTCACGAACGACCCCGGCATGGGCGTCATCCGGCATGTCGACGCCGGCTACGACATCGCGGAGTCGGTCGCTCAGGACAAGGGCGTCCGCGTCCCGATGCGCGAGGGTGACGACGCGTGACGCGGGAACCCGCCGGCCCGCGGCCGGAGCCCACCGGCACCGGCAGCTC
>KL569188.1:23029-29395 GCA_000715635.1 Streptomyces violaceus
CCCCGCCTCCGGCGGCTACCGGCGCTTCGCCTGGAGCGGTGTCGACGGTGACTGCCGGGCCTGGTTCCAGGAGCAGGCCCGGGCGCGCGGCCTCACCTGTGAGACCGACCGGAACGGCAACCAGTGGGCCTGGCTCGGCGACCCCGCCGCCGGGGACGCCGTCGTCACCGGGTCGCATCTCGACTCCGTGCCGGACGGCGGGGCCTTCGACGGGCCCCTCGGCGTGGTGTCCGCCTTCGCCGCGCTGGACGAACTGCGCGGCCGTGACGCCCGGTTCACCCGCCCCCTCGGCATCGTGAACTTCGGTGACGAGGAGGGCGCCCGGTTCGGGCTCGCCTGCGTCGGGTCCCGGCTCACCGCGGGACAGCTCACCCGCGAGCAGGCGCACCGGCTCACCGACGGCGAGGGCGTGACAATGCCGCGCGCCATGGAGACCGCCGGATACGACCCCGACGCCATCGGGCCCGACCCCGAACGGCTCGCCCGTATCGGCGCCTTCGTCGAACTCCACGTCGAGCAGGGCCGGGCCCTGGACCTGTCCGGCGACCGGGTCGGCATCGCCAGCGCGATATGGCCGCACGGCCGGTGGCGGTTCGACTTCCGCGGCGAGGCCAACCACGCCGGCACCACCCGGCTCGCCGACCGGCGCGACCCCATGCTGTCCTACGCCGAGACCGTCCTCGCCGCCCGCCGTGAGGCCGAACTCGCCGGCGCCGTCGCCACCTTCGGCAAGATCGCCGTCGAGCCGAACGGCGTCAACGCCATCCCCTCCCTCGTGCGCGGCTGGCTCGACTCCCGCGCCGCCGACCAGGACAGCCTGGACGCCGTGGTCGCCGGTGTGGAGAAGGCGGCCGGGGAGTACGCCGCCGCCCACGGCGTCGAGCTGGCCGTCGTCCGCGAGTCGTTCACCCCCGTCGTCGAGTTCGACCACGCGCTGCGCGACGAACTCGCCCGCATCCTCGGCAAGGACACCGGCCTCACCGTCCCCGTCCTCGGCACCGGCGCCGGACACGACGCCGGGATCCTGTCCGGGAGCATCCCGACCGCCATGCTGTTCGTGCGCAACCCCACCGGCGTCTCCCACTCCCCGGCCGAGTCCGCGACCGAGGACGACTGCGTGGCCGGGGTACTCGCCCTCGCCGACGTACTGGAAGGACTGGCCTGCACGTGACGCCCACCCAGCAGCCCCGCACGTACTGGCTGGAACACGCCTGGCTCGGCACCCACGTCGAGCCCGGCGTCGCCCTCGACGTCCACGACGGCCGCGTCACCACCGTCCGGACCGAGGTCACCACCCCGCCCCCCGGTGCCGAGGTACTGCGCGGCCTCACCCTCCCCGGGCTGGCCAACGCCCACAGCCATGCCTTCCACCGGGCACTGCGCGGTACCGTCCAGGTCGGCTCCGGAACCTTCTGGACCTGGCGCGAGGTCATGTACGCCACGGCCGCCCGGCTCACCCCGGACACCTACCACGACCTGGCCCGCGCCGTGTACGCCGAGATGGCCCTGGCCGGCATCACGGCGGTCGGCGAGTTCCACTACGTCCACCACGCCCCCGGAGGCGTCCCCTACGCCGACCCCAATGCGATGGGCGAGGCCCTGATCGCGGCCGCCGCCGAAGCCGGGATCCGCATCACCCTCCTCGACACCGCCTATCTCTCCTCCGGCTTCGGGCAGCCGCCCTCCGCCCAGCAGCTCCGCTTCTCCGACGGGACGGCAGACGCCTGGGCCGAACGCTGTTCAGTTCTCAAGGAACGGGATCACGCGCGGATCGGAGCGGCGATCCACTCCGTACGGGCCGTGCCCGCCGACCAGCTGGCGACCGTCGCGAGGTGGGCCGAGGAGCGGCGGGCCCCGCTGCACGTGCACCTGTCGGAGCAGACCGCCGAGAACGAGGCCTGCCTGGAGATCCACGGGTGCACTCCGACGCAGCTGCTCGCCCTGCACGGCGTCCTCGGGCCGCGCACGACCGGCGTTCACAACACCCACCTCCCCGCCGAGGACGTCTCCCTCATCGGCGGCAGCGGCACCGGCACCTGCATGTGCCCCACCACCGAGCGAGACCTGGCCGACGGCATCGGGCCCGCGGCCGCCCTGCAGAACGAGGGCTCCCCGCTCTCCCTGGGCTCCGACAGCCACGCGGTGATCGACCTGCTGGAGGAGGCGCGCGCCCTGGAGCTGAACGAGCGCCTGCGCACCCGCACCCGAGGTCACTGGACGGCCGCGGCCCTGCTGCGGGCGGCCTCGGCCGACGGGCACGCGGCCCTCGGCTGGGCGGAGACGGGCGTCCTGGAGAGCGGCGCGCTCGCCGACTTCACCACCATCGCGCTCGACTCGGTCAGGACGGCAGGGCCGCTTCCGCGGCTCGGGGCCGAGACGGCCGTATTCGCCGCGTCGGCAGCGGACGTGTCGCATACGGTCGTGGGAGGCCGGCACGTCGTACGGGACGGGGTCCACTCCCTCGTACCGGATGTGCCGAAAGCCCTCGCGGACGCCGTCGAAGCCCTGCGCGGATGACTGCGGGCCGCCCGCCCACGCGGCCCGCCTCCGTCCCCGAACCCGACCCCACCGCCGACCAGGCCACCAAGGACGCCATGAGCAACGCGACGACCGTCAGCCCCGCCCACTCCGCGAGCACCGCAAGCACGCTCATCACGAACATCGCCAGCCTGGTCACCAACGACCCCTCCCTCGGATGGGGGTCCCCCCGCTCGAGCAAATTCGAGAGTGGGGGAAATTCCCCCCTCGGACTGGTCCAGTACGCGGCCGTCGTCATCGAAGGCGACCGCGTCGTGTGGACCGGTGATCAAAGCAAAGCACCCGCCACTGACAATCGGGTCGACGCAGGTGGCAGGGCGGTCATCCCCGGCTTCGTCGACTCCCACTCCCACCTCGTCTTCGCGGGCGACCGGACGCGGGAGTTCAACGCCCGCATGTCGGGGCGGCCGTACAGCGCGGGCGGCATCCGCACGACCGTCGCCGCCACCCGCGCCGCGAGCGACGCGGAACTCGAGGCCAATCTCACCCGTTACCTCCGCGAGGCGCTGCACCAGGGCACCACGACCTTCGAGACCAAGTCCGGCTACGGCCTGACCGCCGAGGACGAGGCCCGGGCCCTGCGCGTCGCCGCCGCCCACACCGACGAGGTCACCTATCTCGGCGCCCACATCGTCGCCCCCGAGTTCGCCGAGGACCCGGCCGGCTACGTCGCCCTGGTCACCGGCGAGATGCTCGACGCCTGCGCCCCGTACGCCCGCTGGATCGACGTCTTCTGCGAGCAGGGCGCCTTCGACGGCGACCAGGCCCGCGCGATCCTCACCGCCGGCAAGGAACGCGGTCTGCACCCCCGTATCCACGCCAACCAGCTCTCGTACGGCCCGGGCGTGCAGCTCGCCGTCGAGCTCGACGCGGCCAGCGCCGACCACTGCACCCACCTGACCGACGCGGACGTGGACGCCCTGGCGAACAGCCGTACGGTCGCCACCCTGCTGCCCGGCGCCGAGTTCTCCACGCGGGCCGAGTGGCCGGACGCCCGCCGCCTCCTCGACGCGGGCGTCACCGTGGCCCTGTCCACCGACTGCAACCCGGGTTCGTCCTTCACGTCCTCCGTCCCGTTCTGCGTCGCGCTCGCCGTACGGGACATGGGCATGACCCCGGACGAGGCCGTATGGTCTGCCACAGCGGGCGGCGCGGCGGCCCTGCGGCGCACCGACATCGGCCGCGTCACCCCGGGCGCGTACGCCGACCTGACGCTCCTCGATGCCCCGAGCCACGTCCACCTGGCCTACCGCCCCGGCGTCCCCCTGGTCACCGGAGTCTGGCGGCGGGGCGAAAGGGTGCTCTGACGACCTGCGTCAACGGAGGAGCGGTACGGATGGCAAAGCACTGGTCGGCACCGCTCCTGGTGAACCTGCTGCTCGGAATCCCGGCAGTGGTGCCGATCTGGTTGCTGTGGTACCTCGCGGTGAACTGGCCGCTCGCCGAACTCGGGCTGACGGTACGGGAACCGACGGAGAACGACGGCATGGCCCTCTGGCTCGTGATCGTCGTTCCCGTCGTCGCGCTGTTCGGCCTGATCTGGTGGCTGGCCAACAGCCCCCTCCGGCGCCGGACCACGCTGGCTCCACGTACGTACTGGCTGCTGAGCGTTCTGGCCCCCCTCCTCCCCACGGCCGTCCTCATCCTCATCTCCTGAGAAAGAGACAGCACTGCGAGGGCGTGGTGCTCCGGGGCGGGCCATGGCACGCGTCCGGGGGCGGACCGTTCGGTCCGCCCCCGAAGGACACGTCACCCGGCAGGGATCACACGAGGATCACTCCTCGACGGTCAGGCCCTTGCGCAGCCGTACCAGCGTCCGCGACAGCAGTCGCGACACGTGCATCTGCGAGATGCCCAGTTCCTCGCCGATCTCCGACTGCGTCAGACCCGCGACGAAGCGCAGGGACAGGATCTTCCGGTCGCGCGGCGGGAGTTCGGCGATCAGCGGCTTCAGCGACTCGACGTACTCGATGCCCTCGAGTCCGTGGTCCTCGTAGCCGATGCGGTCCGCGAGCGCGCCCTCGGAGTCGTCCTCCTCCGGCTGGGCGTCCAGCGAGGAGGCGGTGTAGGCGTTCGAGGCGGCCATGCCCTCGACGACCTCGTCCTTGGACAGGCCCAGGCGCTCGGCCAGTTCCGTCACCGTCGGGGCGCGGTCCAGCTTCTGCGCCAGCTCGTCACCGGCCTTGGCCAGGTCGAGCCGGAGCTCCTGGAGCCGCCGCGGAACGCGCACGGACCACGAGGTGTCGCGGAAGAAGCGCTTGATCTCGCCGACGATGGTCGGCATCGCGAAAGTGGGGAACTCGACACCCCGGGAGAGTTCGAACCGGTCGATCGCCTTGATCAGGCCGATGGTGCCGACCTGGATGATGTCCTCCATCGGCTCGCTGCGGGAGCGGAACCGGGAAGCGGCGAACTTGACCAGCGCGAGGTTCAGTTCGACAAGCGTGTTGCGGACGTACGAGTACTCGTGCGTGCCTTCCTCCAGCGCTTCGAGGCGCTCGAAGAGGGTCTTGGACAGAGCCCGTGCGTCGACGGCGCCGACCTGCTCGTACGGGGGGATGTCCGGAAGTCCGGCGAGAAGATCGTCCTGTGTGACGAGCGTCTCGTCCTGCTCGATGGGATCCAGATGTTCCGGAGGGGGTGTCGACGTCGCTTTCTGGGTACGCGATGCGTCGAGCCGGGGTGACATGATGTCCTCCATCGTTCTCGGCATAAGGCTGCCGGAGCCATTACGTGCACTGCGGTGTGCGGCGCCTCCATAGCCGGCCGTGTGTCGGGTACGTGTCCTTACTAGGCCTACCCGCTTTCCCGAGCCCACCGCAAGTGCGTTCTGTGGGCATATGTCCGTTTGTGTGTAGTTGTTCGGGTGTCGAAGCGTGTCAGGAAGGCGTAGTGTTCGAGGGCGTCAGCAAGCAGCCTCGACGTCAGGAGAGAGAGACGGCATGGACCGCGGGACGGTCGGCAGCGCACAGTCTGGCCGGCTTCTGGTGGAGGTGCGGGAAGAGGGCTCTAGTGCCGTCGTGACCCCGGCGGGTGAGTTGGATCACCACACCGCCGATTTGTTGCGTGAGCCACTCGACGACTGCCTCGCCAAGGGATTCAAGCGCCTGGTCATCGACTGTGCGCGCCTGGAGTTCTGCGACTCCACGGGGCTCAATGTGCTCCTCGGCGCACGGCTGAAGGCGGAGGCCGCCGGTGGCGGCGTGACCCTCGCCGGGATGCAGCCGGTGGTGGCGCGCGTATTCGAGATCACGGGCGCGGACGCGGTCTTCACCGTCCACGACACGCTCGAGGCGGCCCTGGCCGACGGGTCGAGCTGAGCGGTGGTGCGTCGGCGCGCCGAGCCTCGGCCTTCCCTCTGTGACCGACGTCCTATGTCCGTCACGCCTTTCGTGCCGAATCCGGGGGTGTTCCGCCGGGCCGCCAGGGCAGGAGACATCCTGAACCTGTTGGCTGCCGGGGTGGCGGGGGTGCCGCGAAACCGATATGCCGCGCACTGCGTGACTGACTGTGTACAGAATCTTTTGAATCGTGAACTGGTGAATCGGTGAGGTGAAGCGCTGATGAGCACCACCCGGCCTTACCCGCCGGGCGACCGCGGGCCGGAGCCCAGCGGCGCTTCCGGGGCGTCCGAGGGTGGCGTACCGGCGGCCACTGCGTCCGGCGAGGGCGTGGGCGCGCCGTCAGGAGCCGCGGCGCCGCCGGGGGGCCGGCAGGTGCGCCGGCTGAGCTTCGGCGGGGAGAGCGGTGTCGTCCCGCTCGCCCGCGACTTCACCCGTCAGGCGCTGTACGCGTGGGGCTGGCTCTGTCTCTTATACACATCTCTGA
>KL569188.1:29583-30842 GCA_000715635.1 Streptomyces violaceus
CGCCTCCGCCGACCAGCGGGCCGCCGCCGAGGATGTGCTGCTCGTCGTCTCCGAGCTGGTCACCAACGCCTGCCTGCACGCCGAGGGGCCGGACCAGTTGTGGATCACCTGCGACAACAAGGTGATCCGCCTCGAGGTCGCCGACCGGGGCACCGGGCAGCCGGCCCCCCGTAATCCGCACCGGGCGGGGCGTCCGGGCGGCCACGGCATGTTCATCGTCCAGCGGCTGTGCCTGGACTGGGGTGTCGTGCGCTCGCCGGGAGTCGCCGGCAAGACGGTGTGGGCGGAACTGGGCGCGCCTGCCTGACCGGGTCCCCGCACTCACGGATTCTCCGCCGTACCTCCCCTCATACGTCACTCACCGCGCTCCGGATCGCCACAGATCCGGGGCGCACTGTGTCTTCCTTCCTCAAGGCCCCGGGCGTACCTTGACGGCCCGATCTGATGCGCCGTCAGGAAACAGGAAGGGGAGTGGCACCGTGTCGTACCGGAATCGAACCGCCGCGCTCGCGTCCGCCGCGGCCCTGGCCGGCTCGGCGGTGTTGATGGCCGCCCCCGTGGCCCGGGCCGAGGTCGTCGATGTCAACTACCAGTGCAAGACGCCGATCGGCGACAAGAGCGCCGTCTCGCCCATCGACATCAAGGGCGTCGAGGACGGCGACGGCTACAAGATCACCATGTCCTGGCAGAAGGGCGTCTCCTCCAGCCCGGTCGAACTGGGCAAGGGCGCGATGACCCCGAGCGCCACGATCGCCCTGGGCGGCGCCGGCAACGGCACCCTGACGGTGACCGGACCCGCCAACGACGCCGCCCTTCCGGCCAACACCCCGATCAAGATCAACGACCTGAGCGGGACGTACCTGCCGAAGAAGAGCGGCGAGGTCACCTTCACGGCCGGCGTGCTCACCATCAAGGCGCTCGGTACGACGACCACGTGCACCCCGACGAACGACCCGGGCCCGTCCCTGACCCTCGACGTCAAGGCGGCGAGCGGCGGCGGCACCGGCTCCGCCCAGGGCGGCGGCTCCGGGTCCGGCTCGGACACCGGCGCCGGGCTTCCGCAGACCGGGCCCGAGGACTCGGCCATAGCCCTCGGCACCCTCGGCGGGACGGTTCTGCTCGCCGGCGCGGCGGGCGCCCTGTGGCTGACACGACGTCACCAGAGCACACGCGCCCGCCACTGAGCATGCCCCGGACGCCTGCAGCAACCGACGCCGCACGCCCGCCCGGCGCGCCTGCCGAAGCCGACGCCGCACACC
>KL569189.1:0-778 GCA_000715635.1 Streptomyces violaceus
CACGTCGGCGAACAGGGCCATGCGCGGCCCGAACACCTCACCGGCCTCACGAGTCCGCATCCCGCTCATCCCTTGACTCCGGAGCTGGCCATGCCCTCCACCAGGAACCGCTGGAAGGCGAGGAAGAACAGCACGATCGGCAGCAGCGCGATCACCGACAACGCGAACATCGGGCCGAACGCGGAGGTGCTGGAGGCGTCCACGAAGGAGCGCAGCGCGAGGGTGATCGTGAACTTGTCCGGGTCGAAGAGGTAGATGAGCTGCGTGAAGAAGTCGTTCCAGGTCCAGATGAAGGTGAAGATGGCCGTGGTGATCAGGGCCGGCCGGGTGAGCGGCAGCACGACCTGGAAGAAGCTGCGGAAGGGGCCGCAGCCGTCGATCCGGGCCGCCTCCTCCAGCTCGCGCGGCAGGCCGCGCATGAACTGCACGATGAGGAAGACGAAGAACGCCTCGGTGGCGAGGAACTTCGGCAGGATCAGCGGCCAGTAGGTGTTCACCAGGCCGAGCTGGTTGAAGATGATGTACTGCGGGATCAGGACCGCGTGGTGCGGCAGCATGATCGTGGCGATCATGAAGGCGAACAGCGGTCCGCGGAAGCGGAACCTGAGGCGGGCGAAGGCGTAGGCGGCGAGCGAGCAGCTGATGACGTTGCCGAGGACCGCGCCGCCCGCGATCAGCAGGGAGTTGCCGAGCAGCCGCCAGATGGAGACGTCGTTGACGCCGTCCAGGGCGGTGGAGTAGTTCGACCACTCCAGGCGGCTGGGCAGCAGGTTGAGGC
>KL569189.1:1002-4259 GCA_000715635.1 Streptomyces violaceus
CGCGATGACCTCGTCGGCGGGCTTGAGCGAGGTGGCCAGCAGCCACGCCAGCGGGTACAGCATGACCAGCAGCGCGGCCAGGCAGCCGAGGTGCACGGCGATACGGCCCCAGCGAACGGGCCTGTGCGTAACAGTCGTAGAGGTCACCGGTCCCCCTCGGAGGCGTAGAAGACCCAGGAGCGCGAGGTGCGGAACAGCACCGCCGTGACGATGCCGATCACGACGAGCAGCACCCAGGCCATGGCGGAGGCGTAGCCCATGTGGGAGGCGACGAAGCCGCGGTCGTAGAGGTACATGGTGTAGACGAGGGTCGAGTCGGCCGGCCCGCCCTTGCCCGCGCTGACCGCGAAGGCGGGCGTGAACACCTGGAAGGCCTGGATGGTCTGCAGGACCAGGTTGAAGAACAGCACCGGGGACAGCATCGGCACGGTGACCGACAGGAACTGGCGCCACTTACTCGCCCCGTCCACCGCCGCCGCCTCGTACAGCTCGGCGGGGATCTGCTGGAGCCCGGCGAGGAAGATGACCATCGGCGCGCCGAACTGCCACACCGTCAGCAGCGCGACGGCCAGCAGCGCGAAGCCGGGCTTGTTGACCCAGCCGCCCGTGCCGAACAGGTTGTCCACCGTGCCGCCGTCGTTGAAGACCGCCCGCCAGACCAGGGCGATGGACATCGACGCGCCGAGCAGCGAGGGCGCGTAGAAGGCGGAGCGGTAGAAGCCCTTGCCGCGCTTCATACCCTTCAGGGCCAGCGCCACGGCGAGGGCGAGGGCCAGTTGCAGGGGCACGGCGATGACGACGTACGTCACCGTCGTCACGACCGAGCGCCAGTAGCGCGGGTCCTCGGTGAACATCTGCACGTAGTTGCGCAGACCGACCCACTTCGGCGGGTTGAACAGGTCGTAGTCGGTGAACGACAGGTACAGCGACACGGCCATCGGCAGCAGCGTCAGGACGGTCGCGCCGAGCACCCACGGGGACAGGAACACCCAGGCGGCGCCCTCGCGTTCGCGCTTGGGGCGGCGCTTCGGGGTGGTGGCGGGGGCGGGCTTCGCCTCCGGGGAGATCGCGGTGGTGGTCATGACCTCAGCTCCGCCTTCGCCTCGGTGACGTAGTTCTCGGCCGCCTCGCGGGGCGACATGCGCGCGTAGGACACCTGGTCGTAGTCGCGCTGGAAGGTGGACTGCAGTGCGTTGTCGCCCGAGGGCGGCGCCTGGGGCGGGTCCTTGAGCTTTCCGTCGAGGGACGTCTGGAAGTCGGCGATGGTCTTGTCGAAGTCCTTCAACTCCGGGCCGACCGCGTCGCGGATGGTCTCGTTGACGGGGATGCCGCGGCTCGCGCCGAGGATCTTCGCGGCCTGCCGGTCGTTGATCATGAAGTCGACGAGCTGGGCCGCCTCCTTGGGGTGGCCGGTGTTGGCCGAGACGCCGAGGAACATGGACGGCTTGAAGTACTGGCCGGGTGTGCCGTCCTCGCCGGACGGCATGGGGGCGAGGGCGACGCCGGTCGGGACGAGGGCGAGGAAACCGCTCGCCGGGGCGTCCCAGTTGGCGTCGGTGACGGAGGTGCCGCGTCCCAGCGGGGTGTTCTCGACGGACCCGTCGAGCTGGGTGGTCTGCTCGGCGGGCGAGACGGCGCCCTCGCGGCGCAGCTTGTCCGTGAAGGTCCACCAGCGGGTGAGGTCGCCGGCGGTGAAGCCGAGACGGCCGTCCTCGGTGTAGAGAGCCTTGCCCCGGCCGCGCAGCCAGACCTCGAAGGCGTCCTCGCTCTGGCCGGGGTCGGTCGCCCCGGGCTTGCCGGTCTTCTTCGCCAGGGCGCGCATGGTGTCGGCCCACTGGCTCCAGGTCCAGCTCTCGCCGGGGAGGGGCACGCCCGACCTCTTCCAGGTCTCGACGTCGTAGGCGACGGTCTCGGTGCCGCGGCCCTGCGGGACCGCGTACTGGACATCGTCCACGCGGCCGGTGGCGAGCAGCCCCTGGTCGATCTCGGAGGTGCGCAGTACGGACTTCTGCTGCGCCAGGTCGAGCAGCACACCGCCGGAGGCGTACTGGTCGATCTGGCGGTAGTCCAGCTGCATCACGTCCGGCGCGTCACCGCCGGCGGCCTGGGTGGCGAGCTTCTGCTTGTAGGCGTCGTAGCCGGAGAACGACGTCGTGACGTCGATGTTCGGGTGCTGTTTCTCGAACATCGCGACGGCCTGCTCGGTGCGTTCCGCGCGGTCGGGGTTGCCCCACCACGTGTAGCGCAGCACGACCTTGCCGCCGCCGACGGTTTCCCCGGGTCCTGAGCAGCCTGCCAGCACGGCGCACAGTGCCAGTGCGGCGGCCGAAGCGCAGAACCCCTTTGTCCTGTGTCCGGGCATGCCGAGGTCACCTCTCCTCTCCTCGGGCTTTCTGTTGGCCCCCCTCGGCCTGTTGCCCCCCCTCGGCCCTCTTGCTCGGTTACTCGCCCTGGTAAGGCAGCGTCGTACCGGGCAGGTTGTACTCGTCCCGGCGGCCGCACATGCCGAAGCCGCCGAGCCGGGTGGGTGCGGCCTCGTGGGCGGTGGCCTCGCCGAGATGGACGGGCTCCCCCGACTCCAGCGCGTCGAGCTGGGCGCCGGTGCGTTCGGCGGTGGCCAGCGCACCCGCCCGCCACAGCTCGCGCCAGGTGGGCACCTTGTCGCGCACGAGGCGGGCGGCGGCCCGCTGGAACTCCAGGTACGGGCCGTTGTCGCCGGCTTCGAGGGCCTCGCGCAGGGCGAGGTAGCCCTCGACGGCGAGGTCCCTGCGGCGCCGGGCGGCCGCCGCCGTCTCCGGTCCCGTGCCGGGCGGCAGCTTCGCGGCGGCGGCGTACTTCTCGGGGTCGGCGAGCACCTCGGGCGGGAAGGTGAACACGGCGTCCCCGGCCTCGGGCAGGCCGCTGTTCTGCATCAGCACGGTGATGCGCAGGTCGCCGCCCTGCACCATGCGGTGCACGGTGCCCGGTGTGAACCAGGCGATGGAGCCGGCCGCGAGGGGGATGTCCCGGTAGCCGTCGGGGCTCAGCGTCTGGACCGCGCCCCGGCCGCCGGTGACGACGTACGCCTCGGTGCACACCAGGTGCAGATGCGGGCTGCCGCCGCAGACGCCGTCGGCGGCCTCCCAGTCGTAGGCGCTCAGATGGGACAGGCCGACCGCGCCGGGCAGCGGGTGCGGCAGGGCGGGCTTCGGGTCGCTCACCACGGCAGGCCCTCCAGGTACGTGCCGACCCGGTCGCGGTCCCAGGCGCCGTCGGCG
>KL569189.1:4472-7131 GCA_000715635.1 Streptomyces violaceus
GGCGAAGGACTCGCCCGGCGGGAGTTCGAACTCCTCGAAGAACGCCCAGGAGAAGGCGACGGTCGGGATGGGCTCGGAGCGGACGAACCAGTGCGACTCGTGGATCGCGGACTTCTCGTCGAGGTTCTCGGGCGCGTGCGCGAAGACGAGGGTGGAGTGGCCGTCGACGTCGTCGTGCTCGGTGGTGAAGGCGAGCCACGTACCCTGGGTGCCCATCAGCTTGCCCGCGTCGGCGTCGGTGTCCGGGGCGAAGGCCGTGCCGCCGGTGAAGTCCCGCGGGCCGCGCCACTGGAGTCCGGTGTAGCCGGCCATCTCACGGCCCGCGGTGGTCGGGGAGCCGAAGGCCAGCGGCTCGGAACGCGTGTTGGTGAGGCGGATCGACCAGTCCAGGGCCCAGGCGCCGGTCTCCTCGTCCACCGAGTGGACGGTCAGGCCGCGTACCTCACGCGCCCACTCCTCGCCGCCGTTCTCGATCCAGGTGAGCTCCTCGGTGAAGGCGAGGCGGTCGTCCTCGACGGTGAAGTGGGAGAAGCCGTCGTGCCGCATCGAGCCGACGCGCTCGGGCAGGGGCAGATAGCCCTGTCCGTGGACGTAGCAGTTGCCGCCCCAGAAGTTCTGGCCGGACAGATGGCTCGCGGTCATCTGGAGGCCCTTGTGCCAGCGGTGGTCGTTCGGGCGGTAGCCGGTGACCGTGCGGCCGGACAGGGTGCGCACGGGATGGGCGTACGGCTTGCGGGCCTCGAACGGATCCGGGTCGGGGCGGTAGACGTAGCGGGGATCTCCGTGCCATTGGCCGCCGTGACAGCGATGTCCTCGCCGTGCGTGTGGGTGACTCGGATGGTCATGCGCGCTCCTTGGGGGCCCAGTCGGGGTACTCGCCGTGCATCGCCTCGTAGAAGGGGTCGCCGGGGCCGATCTCCCCCGCCCTCACGGAGCGGCCGGTGAACGCCGCCTTGTACAGGGCGGCGGCGAACTCGAGGGTGGCACGGGCGTCCTGGCCGCTGCCCGGTGGCCGGGTGCCGGTGTCATACGCGTCGAGGAGCGCGCCGAGCTGGGCCGTGTGCGAGCTGGGCACGTCGTTCGCGGGGGTGCGCCAGGCGGTGGCGCGGTCGGAGGCGACGTGTGGGGCCGGGGTGTAGGCCCAGCTGTCGTTGCTGTGGCCGTACAGGTGGGTGAGCTCGATCGTGGCGTCCGCGCAGTCGACGCGGATGCGGCTCACCTCGTCCGGGGACAGCACGCTGTTCACGACGGTCGCGAGAGCGCCGCCGCGGAAGCGCACCAGCGCGGTGGAGACGTCCTCGCTCTCGGTGTCGTGGACGAGCCGGGCCGCCATCGCCTGGATCTCCTCCCACTCGCCGAGCAGGTGCAGCAGCAGGTCGTACTGGTGGATGCCGTGGCCCATGGTCGGGCCGCCGCCCTCGCTGGCCCACTTGCCGCGCCACGGCACCGCGTAGTACGCGGCGTCCCGGTGCCAGGTGGTCTGGCAGTGCGCGACCAGCGGGGCGCCCAGCTCGCCGCTGGTGATCAGCTCGCGGGCGTGCACGGCGCCGGAGCCGTAGCGGTGCTGGAAGACGACCGCCGCGTACGCCCCGGAGGCCTCCTCGGCGGCGGCGATCTCGTCGTACTCGGCGAGCGACAGGGTGAGCGGCTTCTCGCACAGCACCCAGGCGCCCGCCTTGAGCGCGGCCACCGTCTGCTCCCGGTGCAGGGAGGGCGGTGACCCGATCAGGACCAGGTCGGGGCGTACGGCGTCCAGCATCGCGTCCACCGAGGTGTATCCGGCGACCTGGTCGCCGGCCAGCTCGCGGAAGGTGTCGAGCCGTTCCTGGTCCACGTCGACGGCGGCGACCAGTTCCACCCGGTCGGAGTGGGCCCGCAGCGCGGGCAGATGGCTCCCGCTGACGATGGCTCCGGTGCCGACGACGGCCACGCGGCGGCGGGTGGGAGACCCTGGGGACACGGACATGCGGCGCTCCTCGGACAACCGGTGGAATGGCGCTTGGAAAGCGCTTGCACTCGGAAGGTGACCCTAGGCGCGGGACCATGTCTGGACAACCCCCCTGCGGCGACCTGCACAAGGTCTGCGCGAGCGTTCTCCCAGCTTGGGGCCCGGATTCCGATTTTCGTCGGCCTCACAGAAACGGCATTCCCCCGTCTGTCCGCTGGGGTTGACCCCACCACGAACCGGCTGCCAGCCGGAGTGATCGGGAAGCGGCCCGCCCCTACCGTTCTGTCGCACCACACCCCCTCGACATGCCCACGTCGGGCCGCCGAGGGACAGTCGCGACAGAAAGGACAGCCCCGTGCTCCGCTTATCCCGCTCCCCGGGATCTGTGAGAAGGGCCGCCCTGGCCCTGACGACCGCCGCTCTCGCCCTCACCGCACTGCCCGCCACGGCGACGGCCCGCCCGGCCGGGACGGCCCCCGACCCGCTCGCCCGGTACCACCAGCAGCGCCTCGTCTGGAAGAGCTGCGTGGTCGGTCCTCAGGACACGACCGGCAAGGATTTGCGGCAGGCGGGCGCCCGCTGCGCCGACGTGACCGTACCGCTGGACTACTCGGACCCCGGCGGTCCCACGATCACCGTCGCGATATCCCGGATCCGTGCCACCGACACCGACCGCCGCGTCGGACCGCTGCTGCTCAACGGCGGCGGTCT
>KL569189.1:7320-8668 GCA_000715635.1 Streptomyces violaceus
CCCGGCGGACCGTCGCTCGGCGACCCGCCGTGGGTGCGCAAGGCGATGAAGGACGTCGCCGCACGCTACGACGTGGTGGGCGTCGACCCCCGATTCATCGGCCGCAGCACACCGCTGGACTGCCGCTGGCCGACCGGCTCGGCGTGGCGCGGGGCGGGTGCGGACCGGCCCGGCTTCGACCGCATGACCGCGTTCGCGAAGGACCTCGCCGAGCGCTGCCGCGGCAACGCGGGCGATGTCCTGCCCCACGCCACGACCCGCAACACCGCGCGCGACATGGACGTCGTCCGGGCCGCGCTGGGCGAGCGGCGGATCTCCTACCTGGGCTACTCGTACGGCAGCTACCTCGGCGAGGTGTACACCACCATGTTCCCCGGCCGCACGGACCGGGTCGTCCTGGACGGTGTGATCGACCCGGACCGCTACGGGCCGAGGCTGCTGCGGGGCGTCGAGCGGGCCAACCGGCACGCGCTGGAGGGGTGGGCGTCCTGGGCCGCCGCGCGCGAGGCGACCTACGGGCTGGGCGGGACGCGGGGCGAGGTGCTGGCCGCCGTGGACCGCGTCCGGAAGGCCTCGGCCCGTACACCACTGCGGCTCGGCGACCACCGGCTGGACGAGCACGTGATGCCCATGGTCGTCTTCAACGGCCTCTCCCAGCACAACGACGCCGCCTACGGTGACTTCGCGCAGGGCGTGCGGGACATGCTGCGGGCTTCTCAGGGACAGCGGGTCACACCGTCCCCCTGGCTCGCCGGGGTGCTCGAGTTCACGCTCACGGGCGCCGACTCCCCCTACGGCAGCGCGCAGACGGCGATCCTGTGCGGCGACGGCACCGCGCCTCGTGACCCGGAGGTCTACTGGCGCGATGTCCAGCGCGGCCGGGCGCAGGACCCGCTGTTCGCGCCCGTCACGCACAACATCAACCCGTGCGCGTTCTGGGACCGGCCGCGCGAGCGCCCGACCACGATCCGCGACGACCTGCCCGCCCTCCTCGTCAACGCCACCGGGGACCCGCGCACCGACCACGAGGGCGCCAGGACGGTGCGCGACATGTGGCCCTCCTCGCGCCTGGTCACGCTGAGCGGGGCCGATCAGCACGCGGTGTACGGCGTCTACGGCGAGCCGTGCGTCGACGACACGGTGAACGCGTACCTCGCGACGGGCCGCCTGCCGGCGAAGGACGTCGACTGCGCCGCACGGTAGGAACGCGCCGCTCGAGTGGTTGTCGGGCCGATGGGGGGCGAACCTGCGGCTCGTCGAGGCGCGGTGAGCCAAAGGGGCCTGTTCAGGTTCTAGGCGCGCACCTCGCCCCCCGGCCGGAGCGCGGTGGGGCCGCGGAAGCGGGAGC
>KL569189.1:8936-11049 GCA_000715635.1 Streptomyces violaceus
CCAGCTCGGCGGTCTCCACGCTCATGCCCTTGGGCAGGGCGGCGACGGGCGTGGCCCCTCCGGCGGCTCCGGCCAGCACCCGGTCGACGTCGGCCTGGCTGCGCACGACCGTGCCGAGCAGCCGGCCGCGCCGGTCGGCGTAGCGCTCCAGCCGGGCGCGCAGTTCCTCGGACTCGAACGGTTTGAGGAGGTAGTCGACGACCCCGTGCCGGACGGCGCCGCGGACCGTCTCGGCCTCCCGGGCGGCGCTGACGACCATGACGTCGCAGTCGTGGCCCGCGGAACGCAGCCGGGGGATGACGTCGAGGCCGAAGATGTCCGGCAGGTGCAGGTCGAGCAGCACGAGGTCGGGGCGCAGCGCGTTGGCGGCGGTGACGGCCTGTGCGCCGGAACCGGCGACACCGACGACGCGGAAGGAGTCGACGCGCTCGACGAAGGCGCGGTGGACCTTGGCCACCATGAAGTCGTCGTCGACCACGAGGACGTCGATCGTGCCGGTGGCGGACGTGCGGGGCTCGCTGGTCATCGGGTCGCTCCTTCCGTGCCGGGGCCGCCCATCATGGCGCCCACCTGCGGTGAGGGAAAGAGATGTGCACGGGTGCGGTCCACGGGGCCGGGGGTGCGCACGGCTGTTCCGGCGACCGCAAAGACCAAAACATCCGTTGGTTCCGCAAGAGAGACAGCCGTCGGCGCCCGGGGCAGCATGTGGCCCACGTCACCCTCCCCCACAGGGCCTTTACCTACCCGCATCGACGTACCGACAGGTGGTGGCACTCGTGCGCCTGCGCACTCCCCTGGCCCTGCTCGGGGCCGCCGTGCTCGTGCTCGTCGGACCGCCGCTGCTGACCACCGGCAGCGGCACCGAGACCGGCACACAGATCCCGGGCCTGCGTTTCATGGTCCCCAACACGCCCGGCGGCGGCTACGACATCACGGCCCGTACGGCCGCGAAGAACGCCGAGGACGCCGCACTGACCCACAACATCGAGGTGTTCAACCTGCCCGGCGCGGGCGGCACCGTCGGCCTGAGCCGGCTGGTGAGCGAGCACGGCAACGGCAAGCTCGCCATGTCCATGGGCCTCGGGGTCGTGGGCGCCGTCCGTTCCAACGACGCGCCGAAGACGCTCGGCGACACCACACCGATCGCCCGGCTCACCGAGGAGCAGGACGTCGTCGTGGTCGCCAAGGACTCCCCGTACAAGACGATCGACGACCTGATCGGCGCCTGGAAGGAGAACCCCGGCAAGCTCCCGGTGGGCGGAGGGTCCTCCCCTGGCGGGCCCGACCACCTCGCGCCGATGCTGATGGCGCGGGCCGCCGGGATCCCGCCGAAGCAGGTCAACTACATCCCCTTCGACGGCGGCGGCGAGCTGCTCGCCTCGATCCTCGGCAACAAGGTCGCCTTCGGTGTCTCCGGTGTCGGCGAGTACCTGGACCAGATCAAGGCGGGCGAGCTGCGCCTCCTCGCGGTCACCGGCCCGAAGCGGGTCGACGGGCTGGACGGGCCCACGCTGAAGGAGGCCGGCTACGACGTGAACTTCACCAACTGGCGCGGCATCGTCGCCCCGCCCGGCCTCACCGACGGCGAGCGGGACAAGCTCGTGCGGCTCGTCGAGGAGCTGCACGGCTCCGACGAGTGGCGGAAGTCCATGCGGCAGAACGGCTGGGACGACGCCTTCCTCACCGGCGACAAGTTCGGCGCGTTCCTCGACTCCGAGGACAAGCGCGTGGTTTCGGTGCTGAAGGAGCTGGGACTGTGACGACGCAGACCGACATTCCCCCCGCCGAGACCGGCGGCGAACGGCGCTCGTGGCTGCGCGAGCACTCCGAACTCGGCGTGTGTGTGCTGCTGCTGGCACTGGGCGTGCTCGTCCTGACCGACGCGCTCACCATGGACGTCGACATCGCCCAGCGCGGTCCCGTCGGCCCGAAGACCGTGCCGATCGTGGTCGGCGCCGGGCTGCTGGTGATCGCCGCGTTGCTCGCCGTGGACGTCCTGCGCGGCGGCCGGGGGCAGGCCGAGACCGGCGAGGACGTCGACCTGTCCGAGCCCGCCGACTGGCGCACGGTGCTGCTGCTCGCCGGAGTGTTCCTCGGCGCGGCCGTCCTCATC
>KL569189.1:11212-12617 GCA_000715635.1 Streptomyces violaceus
GAGATGTGTATAAGAGACAGCGGCCGGGCTGTCCCTCGTCACCTACACCGTGTTCAACAATCTGCTCGGAGTGCCCCTGCCCGGCGGTCCGCTGATGGGAGTGCTGTGACATGGATGCCTTCAACTCCCTTCTGGACGGCTTCGGTACGGCCCTCACGCCGATCAATCTCCTCTGGGCCGTCATCGGTGTGCTGCTCGGCACGGCGATCGGCGTACTGCCGGGTATCGGCCCGGCGATGGCGGTAGCGCTGCTGCTGCCGGTGACGTACGGGCTCGACCCGATCGGCGCGTTCATCATGTTCGCCGGCATCTACTACGGCGCGATGTTCGGCGGTTCGACCACCTCCATCCTGCTCAACACGCCCGGTGAGAGCGCGGCGGTGGTGGCGGCCATGGAGGGCAACCCCATGGCCAAGTCCGGGCGCGGCGCCCAGGCCCTCGCGGCGGCCGCCGTCGGGCACTTCGCGGGCGGCCTGATCGGCACGCTCCTTCTCGTGGCGCTCGCGCCGACGGTCGCCAAGCTGGCCGTGGACATCGGTGCGCCGGACTACTTCGCCATCATGGTGCTGGCGTTCATCGCGGTGACATCGGTACTGGGCTCCTCCCGCATCCGTGGCCTCGCCTCCCTGCTCATCGGCCTCACCCTGGGCCTGGTGGGCCTGGACCAGATGACCGGCCAGCAGCGCCTGACCTTCGGCTCGCTCCAACTGGCCGACGGCATCGACGTGGTGATCGTCGCGGTCGGTCTCTTCGCGATCGGCGAGGCCCTGTGGGTCGCGGCGCATCTGCGGCGCAGGCCGCCCGAGCCGATCCCGGTGGGCCGCCCGTGGCTGGGGCGCGGCGATGTGAACCGGACCTGGAAGTCGTGGCTGCGCGGCCCGTTCATCGGCTTCCCGTTCGGCGCGATCCCGGCGGGCGGCGCGGAGATCCCCACCTTCCTGTCGTACGTGACGGAGAAGCGCCTGTCCAAGCACAAGGACGAGTGGGGCAAGGGCGCCATCGAGGGCGTCGCGGGGCCGGAGTCGGCGGCGTCGGCCTCGGCGGCGGGCACCCTGGTGTCGATGCTGACCCTGGGCCTGCCGACCACGGCGGTCGCGGCGGTCATGCTGGCCGCCTTCCAGCAGTACGGCATCCAGCCCGGGCCGCTGCTCTTCGAGCGCGAACCCGACCTGGTGTGGGGCCTGATCGCCTCCCTGTTCGTCGGCATGGTGCTGCTGCTCGCGCTCAACCTCCCGCTGGCGCCGGTGTGGGCGAAGCTGCTGCGCATTCCGCGGCCGTACCTGTACGCCGGGATCATGTTCTTCGCGGCGGTCGGCGCGTACGCGGTCGGCGGCGAGGTGATCGACTTGGTGATCCTGCTGATCATCGGCCTGATCGGCTTCGGCATGCGCCGCTACGGCCTGCC
>KL569189.1:12830-13073 GCA_000715635.1 Streptomyces violaceus
CCTGCCGGTGCTGCCCGCCGTCATCGGCGTCATCCTCGGCCCCAACGCCGAGCAGCAGCTGCGGCGCGCCCTGCAGATCAGTGACGGCAGCGTGTCCGGTCTGGTCAACACGCCGTTCGCGGTGACCGTGTACGCGGTGATCCTGGTCCTGCTGGCCTGGCCACTGCTGAAGAAGGCGGTGACGCGGGGGCGCGTGGAGGCCTGAGACGCTTCAAGACCCGAGCTGTCTCTTATACACATCTC
>KL569189.1:13307-13678 GCA_000715635.1 Streptomyces violaceus
GCCACGCCCTCTCGGCATCTCTCACGGCGCGACCGACTCCCGGGTGCCGTCCGGGAACCGGATCTCCACTCCCCCGTCGGCCCCGGCCCGTACCCGGGTCCCCTCGACCACGGCGTGCACCGCGGGGTCGGCGCTGAGCACGACCAGCGTCACCAGGAGATGGGTGCCGCCGGGGTGGGACGGCAGCGTCAGGAGCGGTGTCGCCGAGTGGTGCCCGTACGCGTTGGCGCCCACCGCCGCTACGACCGTGCCCTCGTCGTCGCTCCAGCCGTGCAGGCCGACGAGCGCGCTGGTCAGGCCGTCCGTGCGCCGGACGCGTGCCCAGCCGGGGCCGGTCCGGGCCGTCGGCGGTGCGGTGTCGTCGGCCACGG
>KL569189.1:13863-14199 GCA_000715635.1 Streptomyces violaceus
GGTGCGGTGTCGTCGGCCACGGCCCAGCCGCCCTCGCGCACGGGCGTGCCGGGGGGCGCGTCGACGCGGTGCACCCGGACCTCCCAGGGGCCGTGCACCACGCTGACCGTCTCGATGCGGTGCCCTGCGCCGCTGCCCGGGAGCAGGGCCCGGTGCCAGGAGGCGGCATGAGCGCCCTCGGCGCCGAGGTGGTGGATACGGCCGCGCGGGGTCGGTGTGCCGTCGGGGGCGAGCAGGGCGATGTGGTTGTCGGGGCCAGCGTGGAGTGCCGGAGGGGTCTCGGGGGCCGTGGCGCTGGAGTAGGCGAACCGGGCGTAGTGCGGACTGTCCTCGGCC
>KL569189.1:14448-15527 GCA_000715635.1 Streptomyces violaceus
CTGCCGTGGTTGACGAGCCGTACGATCCCGTCGGTCGCGGTGGAGTGCAGCAGCCAGCCGGGGGCGGGTAACGCGAGGCGTAGGTCGGCCGATTCGACCGGGCCGGGTTCCTCGGTCGCGGTCCACACCGGGTGGTCGGCGGGCAGGAGCAGGCCGAGGAAGGCCTTGCTCGCCCAGTACGGGGAGGCCGGGCCCGAGTACCGCTGGGTGACGGGGAGGAAGGGCCCGTACCAGCCGAGCGTGAGCAGCCCGTGCTGGTCGGGCACGCCCCGCTCGGCGAAGTGCCTCAGCGCGCCGGAGGCGAGGCGGCGGGTGCGGCCGGGCGGCAGCGGAGTGGCGTCGGCGAGAACACCTGCCCACAGGGGCGCGGTCGTCGCGAAGCGATAGGTGAGCGAGCGGCCCTGATGGACGGGGGCCCCGTCGGCGCCGAAGAAGTGCTGGTGGTCGTGGAGGAACGACCGCAGGCGAGCTCGGTGAGCCGCCACCAGCCCCTGGTCGGCGCGCGGTCCGGCGATACGGGCCCAGAGCACCGGATACAGGTGCAGGGCCCAGGCGTTGTAGTAGTCGAACTTGCGGCCGTCGCCGTCGGTGTACCAGCCGTCGCCCCGGTACCAGTCCTCCAGGCGTGCCAGCCCGGCGTCTATCTCGCGGCGGCTGTGCGGGGCGCCGACGGAGGCGAGGAACTCCTCGGTGATGACCTGGAACAGCCGCCAGTTGGAATCGTTGACGACCGCTCCGACGAAGCCGCCCAGCCAGTCGGCGATCCGCTGCCGTACGCGGTCGTCGAGCCGGTCCCAGATCCAGGGGCGCGTCTCGTGCAGGGCGATCGCGAGTGAGGCGGCCTCGACCATGGGCTGGCCCCGGTCGGTGATGGGCGGCCAGCGGTCGGGGCTGTGCGGGTCGGTGCCGGCCGCCAGCCCGGTCGCGTACCGCTCGATGAGGCCTGGCTGCTGTCCGCCCGAGCCGGCGATACGGAAGGCCGCCAGCAGAAAGGAGCGGGCGAAGCCCTCGAGACCGTCCGACCAGGGCCCGGAGTGGCTGGGCGGCCCGGGGAGCCGGTACTGGGCCAGGCCCGGGGA
>KL569189.1:15727-16761 GCA_000715635.1 Streptomyces violaceus
GAGCCGGTACTGGGCCAGGCCCGGGGAGGCGTACGGCAGCAGGGCGTCCAGGAGGCGGTCGGCGATCGCCTCCCAGTGGGCGCGGGTCCAGCCGGTGACAGGCGAGGTCAGCGGGTCGGGGGGCGGCAGCTGGGGAAGGTGGGGGAGGTGCGTCGGGTCAGGGAGCGACACGTGCGGCGCGCTCATGCGGGTGCGGTTCCTCCGTTGGTCACAGGGCACGCCCGGGCGGGGGCGCGCCGACACTGTCGCGGACGACGATGTGGGTGCCGAGCAGATGGTGGGCCCCGGCGGCGTGCTCGGGGTCGCGCAGCGCGATGCGTACGGCGGCGCGGCCGAGTTCCTCCGCGGGGGTGCGGACGGTGGTGAGCGGCGGGTTGAAGTCCTCGGCGAGCGGGATGTCGTTGTAGCCGACGACGGAGATGTCACCGGGGACGCTCAGCCCGCTGTCGGCGATCGCGCGCAGGGCACCGGCGGCGACCATGTCGTCCCCGGCGAAGACGGCGGTGAACTCCCTTGTCCGCTTGAGGAGTTCGGTCATGGCGCGGTGTCCGGCGGCGCGGCCGAGTCCGCAGTCGACGACGTGTGCGGCCTCGGGCGGCAGCCCGTGCTCGGCGAGGGCGGCCCGGTAGCCGGCGACGCGGGCGTCGAGGGCGGTGTTGCCGGGCAGTCCGCCGAGGAAGACGATCCCGCGGTGCCCGGCCGAGAGCAGATGGGCGGTGACGGCGCGGGCCCCGGCCTCGTTGTCGAACTCGACGACGAGCGCCGGGATCTCCGGGTCGGGGGCGGGCCGGCCGCAGAGCACGAGCCGGGCTCCGGAGGAGTCCAGGGCATGGGCGTAATGGGCGACGCGCTCGCGGTAGGCGTCGTCCTCGACGACTCCGCCGACCAGGATCACCAGCCGGGCGCCCTCCTCCCGCATGAGCTGCACGAACTCCATCTCGCGCTGGGCGTCCCCGCCGGTGGCGCCGACCACGCAGAGCCAGCCGCGGTCGGCGGCCTCCGCCTCCACGCCCTCGGCGACCTGGGCGTAGAAG
>KL569189.1:16955-17696 GCA_000715635.1 Streptomyces violaceus
GCCCACCAGGGCGCGGGCGTGCGCGTTGGCCACGTAGTCGAGGTCGCGGGCCGCGCGCAGGACCCGGGCCCGGGTCGCGGCGGGCACCGGGTGGTTGCCGCTGAGCGCGCGGGAGGCGGTGGCCGTCGACACGCCCGCCCGCTCGGCGACCTCGCGGATCGTGACCCGCCCCTTGGACACCATGTCGTTCCCCATCCCCCGCGTCTCCTCTTCCGCCCACCGCTGTTCAGGTGTTGGCCGCGTAGTCCTTCGCGTATTCCTCGGCCATTCTGTCGCCGCCCCGGCTCCGCCACTTCTTCACCGTCGCGTCCCACTCGGACAGCGGCAGCCGCCCGGCGATGATCCCGGTGGCGGTGTCGTCGAGGAGGGTCTGGAGGGTGGCGCCCTGGGCATTGTGCGTCGTGGACTGAAGCCCGAACGCGGCGTTGCGGACGGCGTGCGGTACGACCTTTCGCTGCCAGGTGTGCAGGGCGCGCACGGCGTCGGGCATGCCGGGCACGAACAGCACCTGGGGTCCTTCGGCGAGGTACTTCAGCGGCAGGTTGGTGTTGTTCTCCACCTCGCCGAGCTCGGTGTACTCGGGCGAGCCGTCCTTGGCGCGGGTGAAGTGGACGCCTTCGACGCCGTAGTGGACGAGTTCCCACTCCTCGCTGCCGAAGGGCGCGGCGAGGTAGTCGAGGATGCGCAGCAGCAGTTCGATGCGCTCCTTCTTGGCCTTTTTCAGGACGGTGTAGCCGAAGG
>KL569189.1:17920-18229 GCA_000715635.1 Streptomyces violaceus
GCTGTACGGGAGGGCGGCCGCCGGGCTCATCTTGCCTTTGGACTCCCGGTACTTGGGGAGATAGGCGCCGAACCCGTCCTGCATGGAGCCGACGGTGCCGTTGTAGTAGAGGGTCGTCAGGTCGATCTGCGAGATGGACGTGGCGTCGGGGTGGTAGGAGCCGTTCTTGCGCAGCTGTGCGCGGAATGCGATCGACGCCTTGTAACGTTCGTCGGCCGCCGCCGGGAGGAAGGTGCCGTTCTCGGTGACGGCCCAGCTCTGGGGCGCGTTGTGGGCGGCGGAGTGGTAGCCGTTGCCGAACCCTGACTG
>KL569189.1:18466-18638 GCA_000715635.1 Streptomyces violaceus
TGACTGGGCGGCGGCGCCCAGCATGTACGTCTTCCCGCGCGTGCCCCGCCGCGCCACGGCGGTGAAGTCCTCGGCGGTCCAGCCCTCCTTCATGCCCGCGTCGGCGAACATGTCCTGGTTGATCCACAGGGTCGAACCGGGCAGCGGGCGCTCCAGGGGAATGCCGTAGACG
>KL569189.1:18876-25237 GCA_000715635.1 Streptomyces violaceus
CTCCAGGGGAATGCCGTAGACGCGGCCGCCGATGCGGCCCATGTCGCGCCAGGCGTGGGTGGGGATGTTGGCGAGGTTCGGGTAGTCGGCGATCGCGTCGCCGGACAGGTAGGGCGTGAGGTCCTGGGCGCGCCGCTGCACGAACTGTGCCTCGCGGGGCAGGGTGAAGCCGGAGAACATGTTGATGATGTCGGGCAGGGCACCGGCGTCGCCCGCCATGACCGTCGCCATCTTCTTCTGGTAGTCGGCCTGGGAGATGATCGTGTACTCGATCTTCACGCCGAGGGCCTTCTCCACGGCCGCCCAGAACCGGTTCGCCGAGGCGGGCTTGGGCGGCGTGCCGAACGAGACGGTCATGACACGGACGGTGGAGCCGTCGCCCGGGGTGCGGGAGACGGACTTGACCAGGTCGGAGGGGTAGGACGTGTATCCGGCCTGGACACCCTCCTCGGTGGGGGCGAGGTCGGGCTTCGGGCCGGTGGCGGGGCGGTGGGCCGGCCAGGGGGCGAGCTTCTTCCCGGCGTTGGAGACGTCGCCGTCGCCGGATCCCGAGGAGCAGGCGGTCAGCAGACCGGGGACGGAGACGGCGGCACCACCGGCGGCCACGGTACGCAGCAGGGTGCGTCGGGACATGCTGGGCATGGGTGAATCACCTCGTGTCGGCTTGGGTCAGCTCTTGATGGCGCCGGTGAGCACGCCCTTGGTGAAGTACTTCTGCAGGAACGGGTAGACCAGCAGGATCGGCACGGTGGCGATCACGAGCACCGCCATCTGCACGGTCTGCGGAGCGGTGACGGTCGCCTCGCCGGTCGTCGCGTCGGTGAGCCCGGCCCCGGCCACCACGTAGGTGCGCAGGACCTGCTGGAGTGGCCAATGGCCGCTCTCCAGGTACAGCGAGGCGTAGAACCAGGAGTTCCAGTAGGCGACGGCGTAGAACAGGCCGACGACGGCCAGAGCTGCCTTGGACAGCGGCAGCACCACCGACACCAGCACCCGCCAGTCCCCCGCCCCGTCCAGCCGGGCCGCCTCGTACAGCTCCTCGGGGATCGACTGGAAGAAGCCGCGCAGCACGACCAGGTTGAACACGTTGACCAGGACGGGCAGGACGAGCGAGGCGTACGAGTCGAGCAGGCCGAGTTCCTTGACGAGCAGGAAGCTCGGGATCATGCCGGGAGGGAAGAGGAACGTGAACAGCACCAGCAGCAGCACGGGTTTGCCGCCGAAGACCCCCGGGCGGGACAGCGCGTAGGCCAGGGTCACCGTGCAGGCGAGGCTGAGCAGGGTGCCCGCGATCGTCACGCCCGCGCTGACGCCGAGGGCGTGGGTGACGATGCCGCCGTCGAAGATGTCGCGGTAGGCGTCGAGCGTGGGCTCGGTGGGCCACAGCACCCAGCCGCCGTTGTCGACGACCTCCTGGGTGGATGCCAGGGACGTCGACACGATCACCAGGAACGGCACGCACACCAGCAGCACGACCGCGGCCAGGGCGAGCGCCTTCGCGGTCTGGGTGAGCGGCCGGGGTTTCTCCATCCAGCCGGGCCGGGCGGACGCGCTCACCTGTAGACCCCCTGTTCGCCGAGGCGATGGGCGACCTTGTTGGCCGCGTAGACGAGCAGGGCGCCGACGAGCCCCTTGAACAGGCCCGCGGCTGCCGCGAAGCCGTAGTCGCCGCCGACGATGCCCTGGTAGTAGACGAAGGTGTCGATGACCTCGGCGGTCTGTGGTCCGACCGCGTCGCGTTGCAGCAGCATCTGCTCGAAGCCGACGGAGAGGATGTCGCCGAGCCGCATGATGAGCAGCAGCACGACGACCGGGCGGATGGCGGGCAGGGTGACGTGCCAGAAGCGCCGCCAGGGTCCGGCGCCGTCGATGGCTGCCGCCTCGTACTGCTGCTCGTCGACCTGGGCGAGCGCGGCGAGGAAGATGATCGTGCCCCAGCCGGCGTCCTTCCAGATGACCTGGGCGACGACGAGCGGCCGGAAGGCGTCCGGGTTGCCGATGATGTCAACGGTGTGCAGACCGGCCCCGCTCAGGCCGCTGTTGAGCAGGCCGGTGTCCCCGAGCAGCTGCTGGAACAGCGCGACGACGATCACCCACGAGATGAAGTGCGGCAGATACGCCACCGACTGCACGAACCGGCGCACCGAGCTCCAGGTGAGGGTGTGCAGCAGCAGGGCAAGACCGAGCGGCACCGGGAAGTAGAAGACCAGCTGGAGGACGGCGATCCAGAGGGTGTTGAGGACCGAGTCCCAGAACGCCGCGTCCTCGAACATGCGCTGGAAGTTGCCCAGACCCACCCAGGGGCTGCCCAGGAGGCCGTCGAACGGCACGTACTCCTTGAACGCGATGACGTTGCCGGCGAGGGCGCCGTAGTGGAACAGCAGGAAGTAGGCGACACCGGGCAGCATGAGCAGGAACAGTGCCCGGCTCTGAAAACCTTTACGCTTGCGCTGCACCCCGTCGGCACCACGGCGGGAGGGACTCACCCCCTTCACACCTGCACGTTCCCGTAAGTCAGTTGCCACGGCTCCCCCTCACCTCGGCGTGTCCGGTGAAGGGAAGTTAAAACGCTTTCACTGCGTGGTCAACACTTCTGACACAGCCGGGACTTCACGCCCGACGTCACGCCTTCCGCGCGAGTTTCACCCCGAGCCCACCACGCCCCCGCCCGGCGCGGCCGGTCCGAGCGCTACCGGCATACCGATCGAGCCGGACGACGAGGCGACCACCAACAGACCCGCCGAACCTCGACGACACATCGGGCGCATCCGCTTGGGCAGCTCGCGTTCTCGGCGTGCCGGGCCCGCCCCGAGCGGTGGGCCGGCACGCCCGACCTCTTGACGCGTCAATGACAACAATGGCTTGATGTCATGGGAGCGCTCCCACATCCAGGGAAGGGACCACCATGCGCAGAACCCGCCGCTCGTCCCCGCACTTACGGATCGTCACGGTTCTCGGCCTCCTGGCCGCCCTGCTCCTCCCCCTCGGCCTGACCGTCGCACCCCCCGCGACGGCCGCCCCGGCCGCGGACCCCGTGCGCGTCATGCCGCTCGGCGACTCGATCACCGGATCGCCGGGCTGCTGGCGAGCGGTGTTGTGGAACCGGCTCGTGAACAGCGGATACACGGACATCGACTTCGTCGGTACCCTCCCCACGCAGGGGTGCGGACAGGCGCACGACGGCGACAACGAGGGTCACGGCGGCGAGTTGGTGACGAACGTCGCCGACCAGAACCTGCTGCCGGGGAGGCTGGCCGCCACCCGCCCGGACATCGTTGTCATGCACTTCGGCACGAACGACGTGTGGAGCAGCATCGCCCCCGATCGCATCCTCGCCGCCTACACCAAGCTCGTGACGCAGATGCGGGCCTCCGATCCGGACATGCGGATCCTCGTAGCGCAGCTCATCCCGATGAACCCGAGCAGCTGCGCGGCCTGTGCGCAACGCGTCGTCGACTTCAACGCGCGGATTCCGGCCTGGGCCCGGGCGACCAGCACCGACCGCTCCCCGGTCACCGTGGTCGACCAGTGGACGGGCTTCAGCACGGCCGGCGACACCTATGACGGTGTGCACCCCAACGCCTCCGGCGACGACAAGATCGCCGCCCGCTGGTACCCGGCCCTGGCGGCCGTCCTCGACGCGGGTGTCCCGCAGGACCCGGGCGACCCCGGTGACCCCGGCGAGGAACCCGGGGCCTGCGTCGCGCGGTTCCGTGCCGTCTCCTCCTGGCAGGGCGGCTATCAGGGCGAGGTGACGGTGACGAACACGTCGGCCTCCGCCGCCTCGGGCTGGACCGCGACCGTCGTACCGGCGGGCGGCGCGCGTCTCACCCAGGTCTGGAACGGCACCCACACGACGGCCGCCGACGGCACGGTCACCGTCACGAACGCGGCGTGGAACGGCACGCTGGCCCCCGGCGCGAGCGCCACGTTCGGTTTCGTCGCCACCACCCCGGCAACGGCCGGCACCCCGGCGGCGACCGTCACGTGCACGGCGAAGACCCCGGCCGCGTGACAGCCGGCGCGGACCAAGGCCCGACTCCCCCTCCACTCCCCCCTACTGGAGCCGCTATGAGATCCCGTACCGCATCCGTCCCCCGTGTGGTCGGCGTGGCCGCCGCCCTCCTGGGACTCCTGCTCTCCTTACTCTCCTTCAGCACACCGGCACAGGCCGCCCCCACCGGATTCCGCATCGAGAACGGCCGACTGCTGGAGGCCAACGGGAACGACTTCGTGATGCGGGGCGTCAACCACGCCCACACCTGGTACCCGGGCGAGACGCAGTCGCTGGCCGACATCAAGGCGCTGGGCGCCAACACCGTCCGCGTCGTCCTCTCCGACGGCCACCGCTGGACCAAGAACAGCGCGCAGGACGTGGCCGGCGTCATCGCCCAGTGCAAGGCCAACCGGCTCATCTGCGTGCTGGAGGTACACGACACCACCGGCTACGGAGAGGAAGCCGCGGCCGGGACCCTCGACCACGCGGCCGACTACTGGATCGGCCTGAAAGAGGTGCTCACCGGCCAGGAAAACTACGTCATCATCAACATCGGCAACGAGCCCTGGGGCAACACCAATCCCGCAGGGTGGACCGATCCCACCATCGCCGCCGTCAAGAAGCTGCGCGACGCCGGATTCGCGCACACGATCATGGTGGACGCGCCCAATTGGGGCCAGGACTGGCAAGGCGTCATGCGCGACAACGCCAAGTCCGTCTACAACGCCGACCCCACCGGCAACCTGATCTTCTCGATCCACATGTACAGCGTCTACGACACCGCCCAGGAGATCACCGACTATCTGAACGCCTTCGTCAACGCCAAACTTCCCATCCTCATCGGTGAGTTCGGAGGCCCGGCCGACCAGTACGGCGACCCGGACGAGGACACCATGATGGCCGTCGCCCAACAGCTACGGCTCGGCTACCTGGCCTGGTCCTGGAGCGGCAACACCGACCCGATCCTCGACCTGGCGATCGAGTTCGACCGCACCCGGCTCAGCTCCTGGGGCCAGCGCGTCTTCAACGGCGCCAACGGCATCGCCGCCACCTCGAAGGAAGCCGCCGTCTACTCCTCGGGCGGCGGCGACACGACTCCCCCGACCGCTCCCGGCACACCGACCGCCTCGGAGGTGACCTCGTCATCCGTGAAGCTGGCCTGGGCCGCCGCCACCGACGCGACCGGGGTCACGGGCTATGACGTCGTCCGGGTCAGCGGCGCGACCGAGACCGCCGCCACCACCACGACGGGCACCTCCGCCACCGTCACCGGCCTCGCCCCGTCCACGTCCCACACCTTCGCCGTCTACGCCCGTGACGCCGCGGGCAACCGCTCGCCCCGCTCGGCCACGGTGACGGTCACGACCTCCCCCGGCGGCTCACCGTCGGCCTGCGGCGTCGGCTACCGGGTGACGAGCAGCTGGCCCGGCGGCTTCCAGGGCGAGATCGTCCTCCGCAACACCGGCACCTCGGCGATCAACGGCTGGACGCTGCGCTGGGCCTTCCCGGACAGCCAGCGCATCACCAACCTCTGGGGCGGTACGGCGACGCAGAGCGGCTCCGAGGTCAGCGTCGCGGCCGCCTCGTACACCGCGACGGTCCCCGCGGCGGGCTCGGTCACCCTCGGCTTCACGGCCACCCGGTCGACCGCGAACCCCAGTCCGACGGCGTTCACGCTGAACGGCGCCGCCTGCTCGGTGAGCTGACGCGCCGCGCGCGACGGTGCCGGCGCGCTTCCCGGCGTCCGGCGCGGCGGTACCGTCGCCGTGGCTGTGATCCATACGACATCGCACCGGAAAGCGGTTTACGCGGCCCCGCAGCGGTGAGGCGGCGGGGATGTCTCATCGGCACCCCACTGCCGTCACTCCGGCAAGACACGCCCGCACCCGTTCCGGTTCCCCCCACCGTGCGCGGGGGGCGTGATGAGCGAGGACACCCTGCGCATGCGCGCCGTCGCGCCGGCCGACGGCGGGCGGGGGCGGAAGAACGCGTCCGAGGCGGCCGCCCCCGCGCAGCGGTCCGGGCAGCGGGACGCCTTCTTCGACAACGCCAAGTACCTGGCGATCGTGCTGGTGGCCATGGGGCATTCCTGGGAGCCGTTGCGGGACGGCAGCCGGGCGGCGAGCGCGCTGTACATGGTGGTGTACGCCTTCCACATGCCGGCGTTCATCATCATCTCCGGCTACTTCTCGCGCACCTTCGACGCCGGCCCGGGCCGCATCAGGCGTCTGATCACCGGACTCGCCGTTCCGTATGTCGTCTTCGAGACGGCGTACACCCTGTTCACCCGGTGGACCGACCAGGAGCCCGACCGGCCGATCAGTCTGCTGGACCCGCTGTACCTGACCTGGTTCCTGGCGGCGC
>KL569189.1:25503-25971 GCA_000715635.1 Streptomyces violaceus
GCAGCGCACCCTGCAGTTCCTGCCGTACTTCGTCCTCGGCCTGTGCCTGAAGCCGGAGCACTTCCGGCTGGTGCGCCGGCGCAAGGTGCGCATCCTCGCCGTGCCGGTCTTCGCCGCCGCGGTCGCCGTGGCCTACTGGGCGGTGCCGCGGATGACCGGCGCCTGGTTCTACCACCGCGACAGCGCGGAGGAGCTTGCCGCGCCCTCCTGGTCCGGGCCCGCCATGACGCTGGTGATCTTCGGCTGCTCGCTGGTCCTGGTGGCCTGCTTCCTCTCCTGGGTGCCCGGGCGCCGGGCGTGGTTCACGGTGCTGGGCGCGGGCACGCTGTACGGCTATCTGCTGCACGGTTTCGTCGCCCAGGGGTCCAAGTTCTGGGGCTGGTACGAGCCGGCGTGGGTCCACCGGCCCCTGGGCGAGCTCGTCGTCACGGCCGTCGCGGCGGTCGTCGTGACCGCGCTGTGCACCCC
>KL569189.1:26174-28798 GCA_000715635.1 Streptomyces violaceus
CGGCGGCTGTTCCGCTGGGTGATGGAGCCCGAGATGGCGTGGGCCTTCCGCCGGGACGCCCGCGATCAGGCCCGCGAACGGAACGCCGTACGCGAGCGGACCCCCGTACGCGAGTGACGCGCGGCGCCCCGCCTGGAACGGAGGGGGGGCACTATCGATGCGGGTCGGTGCGTACGTGCGCACGCACCCCTTGCAGTCCGAACAGGATGAGAAGCTCGACCACGCCACCGTCGGCGCTGCCCAGCCAGTGGGGCAGGGACGTGTCGAACTCGGCTGCCTCACCGGGCGGCAGCGTCAGGTCGCGCTCGCCGGTCACGAGCCGTTGAGCACCCGCTTCGACCAATCCAATTCGCCAGAAAGACGACGACCGCCTCGTGATCTGCCCGCCGTCAGTTCACCGATCGCAGATGGTCCAGCTCGTCCCTGATCGCCTTGCGAAGCGAGTCGTGCTGCGGACCGAGTGCGAACTGCTCGTCGCTCCACCTGTCGCGGGGATAGAGCCAAACCGGCATGCACACCAACTCGGTCGGCTCCCACTCGAACCGCGGCCATACGTGTGCGTGCAAGAACCCGTCGGTATTGCCCAAGATCTCAAGATTGACCCGCCGGAAAGCCGTATCCATGCGACGGGATACTCGCTCGACTGCTTCCCCGAGTTGGTCCATGTCGGAGAGGAAGGCCAGCCTCTTCCCTCTGGGCAAGTCCGACAGTCTCTCCACCTTGGGATCGTCCACCAGGAGCACCGAGTACCCCGGCAGGAACTGCACATCGCCGATCACTGCGAACCCCGCGTTCAAGCGCCGCAGTACAGCGGGGTTTTCACCTCGCAGAGCACTCCCGATTCGATCGATCCGCCAGTCATCAACCATGTCCAGAACCTACCCGGTCGCGATCACTTGCCCCCTTCGAGAACTCCTGGACCCCAACAGCATGCGGCTGGCGGCCGCACCGAGCTGCGGCCCCCACCATCTGGCTCCGAACGTGCTCAACAGGACGAGACCTAGCCGTCCTGCGTGAGCCGAACCAGCAGAACACCGGGCGTGCGCGGGACTGACACCGTCAGTCCGTCCCCGTCCCAGGTGGCCCGGCCCGCCTCCGGGGAGGACGGGTGCAGGACGTCCGCGCGGACGGTCCGGCCCGCCAGGTGCCGGAGGGGGACGCGGAGTTCGGCCGGTCCGCCGCGGCGCCAGACCGAGACGTAGGCCGTGCGGTCGCCGGGGACTCTCAGGCCCAGGGCCAGCCACTCGTCCGTCCAGCCGGGCAGGCCGAGCGGCCAGAAGGGCAGGGCACGGGCGAGGTCGCCGCGGATCGACTTGTAGACCGCGACCGCGTCCCGTACGAGGGCCAGTTGAGGTTCCGGCATGCGGTTCAGGTGGCCGGAGAGGTGGATGCGGCCGAGCAGGGCCCCGCCCAGGGTCCAGGAGATCAGGTCGTCGTCGAACCCGGGCTGCGGGTAGGCCCAGACGGCGCCCTGCTCGGGCGGGACCGCGGTCGGCGCGGCGGCGGCGATGGGCGCGTAGCGCAGCGGGTCCGCTGGTCGCTGGTGGACTGGAGCTGGGCGACGGCCAGGGTGGCCCCGTCCATGCGCATGCCGCCCGAGGCACAGTTCTCGACGACGAGGCCGGGGTGCCGGTCCAGTACGGCGGACAGCCAGTCCAGGTAGGCGTGGGCGTGGCCGAGCAGCCCTGCTCCCGGCGCCAGGTCGCCGGAGGCCTGGGTGCCCGGGTCGACCACGATGTTGTAGTCCAGCTTGAGGTAGCCCACGCCCCAGTCGCCGACGATGCGGTCGACCGTCTTGTCCAGGTGGGCGCGGGCGGCCGGATGCCGCAGGTCGAGCTGGTGGCGGCCCTGTTCGGTCAGGCGCACGCCGTCGCGCTGGAAGAACGCCTCGGCGGGCAGCTCGGCCGCGACCGGGCTGCGTACCCCGACGACCTCCGGCTCCAGCCACAGCCCGGGCACCATGCCGCACTCCCGGATCCGGTCCAGGACCGCCTGGATGCCGCCGTCGGGGAAGCGGCGCGGCGAGGGCTGCCAGGCGCCGACGCTGTCCCACCAGCCCCGGGTGTCGTCGTCGTACCAGCCCGAGTCGATGCAGAAGTACTCCGCGCCGGCGTCGGCGGCGGCGTCGATCAGCGGCAGCAGTTTGGCCGTGGTCGGGTCGCCCATGAGGGTGTTCATGTAGTCGTTGAAGACGACGGGGAGGGTGGTGTGGTCCGGGTGCGGGCGGCGGATCGCCCGGCGGTAGGAGGTCAGGGCGCCCATCGCCGCGTCGAGGTCGGAGCCGAGCGCGAGGGCCCCGGGCACGGTGGTGAACTCCTCGCCCTGTTCGAGCCGGACCCGCCACTGGTGTTCCGCGTCCGTGGGGCCGTTCAGCGCGAGGTACGTCCCGTGTGCGCGTTGGCCGAGGTCCCAGCGCCAGCCGGCCGGGGACTCCACCTGCCACACCCAGGCCCGGCCGCCGTCCCGCTCGGTCAGCGCCCCCATGGCCAGATGGCCGTCGGTGGGCCAGCTGCCGCGCCCGGTGAGGGCGAGGGCGGCCCGGCTGTCGTGCTCGTGGACGTCCATGTTGATGTCGGCGACGCCGGCGCGCAGCGGCTCGGCGTACCAACGGCACTCGGCGAGCC
>KL569189.1:28986-29388 GCA_000715635.1 Streptomyces violaceus
CGGCGAGCCAGTCGTTGCGGGCCCGGTGGACGTCGAGGGCGTCAGCGGAGGGCAGGCCGCCGAGCAGCAGGCTGCTGACGGACTGGACGGCGAGGGGCTCCCGGCCCTCGTTGCGGAGCCGGACGCGGGAGCGCAGGACGGGCAGGCCGGTGGGTGACGTCAGCTCGGCGAACGCCGTCAGGCCGGTGCTCGGGTCGTGGAGTTCGACGGTCAGCCAGTCCCAGCCGTCGCGTCTGCCCGTGCGGTGGGCCCGGTACGCGAGCCGTGCACCGAAGGCCGTACCCGTGAAACGCGGACCGGACCAGCCGCTGCCGTGGCCGAGGGCGGTGAGCTCCACGAGCGGGAGCGCCGAGTCACGGGCGGCGGGGGTCTCGTCGTCGGGCCCGGCCAGCCCGACCAGCC
>KL569189.1:29595-33304 GCA_000715635.1 Streptomyces violaceus
GGCCCGGCCAGCCCGACCAGCCGCAGGGTCCCGTCGGAGGCGACGGCGAACCGGGCCTGAAGAGCCTCATGTCCCCAAGTGAACTCGTCCTGCCGCTGGTTGGAGGCCATGTGCGCCGCATCCGCCGTGTCGGTCAAGGTGCTCCCCCTCCTGACCCCGCCTCCTTCTCAAGGAGCGGCGGCCCGCGTGAATTACTCGTTACGGTCTCTTGACGACCCAAGTGTGACCGGTCACAATCCTCGCATGAATGTGACCGGTCACACAAGGCGCCCGGCGAGCATCAGGGACGTCGCGACCGCGGCGGGGGTCTCGTACCAGACGGTCTCGCGGGTGATCAACGGCCATCCGAGCGTCCGGCCGTCCACCCGGGAGCGGGTGCTCGCCGCCATCGACGAACTGGGCTTCCGCCGCAACGCGACCGCCCTCGCCCTGGCCAGCGGCCGCAGCCGGGCCGTGACCGTGCTCACCGCGAACACCACCCACTACGGCTACGCCTCGATCCTCCAGGGCATCGAGGAGGCCGCCCGCGCCGCGTCGTACGCGGTCGGGATCGGGGTCCTGGAATCCGCCGACGACGCGGCCGTCGCCGCTGAGGTGCAGCGCGCTGCGGACGCGGGCGGCGGGCTCATCGTGATCGCCTACGATCCGGCCGGTGTACGGGCGCTGGGAGCCGTGCCATCAGCGCTTCCGGTCGTCGGCGTGGTCGAGACCCCGGCGAGCCCGCCCGGCGGCGACCGCCCGTGGGTCTGGACCGACGACCGTGAAGCCGCCTACCAGGCGACCCGGCATCTGCTCTCCCTCGGCCACGAGACCGTGCACTACGTCGCGATCCCGTCCAGTACCCGCCGCACCAGCGCCCGCACCAGCGGCTGGCGGCAGGCACTGAAGGAGGCCGGCGCCCCGGAGACCCGTCCCGTACAGAGCAGTTGGGGACCGGCGGGCGGTCACGCGGCGGGGCTGAAGCTGGCGGGCGACCCGTCCGTCACCGCGATCCTGTGCGGCAACGACGACCTCGCGCTCGGCGTGCTCCGCGCCCTGCACGAGTCCGGCCGCTCGGTGCCGGGCGACGTCAGCGTGGCCGGTTTCGACGACGCCCCGCACTCCGCCTTCCTCACACCGTCCCTGACGACCGTACGCCTGGACTTCACCGGCCTCGGGCGGTCCGCGTTCGCCTTGCTGCACGGGGTGCTGGAGGAGTCGGCGCAGGTCGCCCCGCATCCCGTGTCCGTACCCGAGCTGGTGGTGCGGGAGAGCTCGGGGCCACCGCCCGCCGGTCACTGAACACCGTTCATTGGCCCAGCAGTTGTGAGTCCCGCCACCTGAACCTGAACCACCTGCTCCGGAAAGGCACGAGATGAAGAGAAGAGCTCTCCCCGCCCTGGCGCTGATATGCGCCGCCGGCCTGGCCGCCACCGCGTGCAGTGACCCGACCGCCGGGGACTCCGGCGACTCCGGTTCGGGCGGGAAGAAGGCGGAGGTCAACCCCACCGCCCGCCTCGACGGCGTGAAGCTGACCATGTGGACCGCGCAGAACACGGTCAACGCGCCCAAGCAGGTCATCGACGCCTTCGAGAAGGCCACCGGCGCCAAGGTCGACACCCAGGCGATCCCGGACCTCTACGAGCAGAACGTGCCGACGAAGCTGGCGTCCGGCGACCGCCCCGACCTGATGTTCTGGCAGCCTTCCATCTCCACCCTGCCGTTCGTCCAGCCGAAGCAGAATCTCCTGACCCTCGACGGGGAGCCGTGGGAGGCCAAGCTCGGCGGAACCGAGAAGTCGCTCGGCATGATCGACGGCAAGCGGTACGCGGCGATCGTCACCAGCCCCGCCATGCTCGGCGTCTACTACAACAAGGACGTCTTCAGGAAGGCCGGGCTGAGCGAGAAGGACTTCCCCAAGTCCTACGACGAGTTGCTCGCCCTCGGCCACAAGGTCGTCGACAAGACCGACGCGGCCGCCTTCTACGAGGCCGGCGGCGACAAGTGGCCGCTGCAGTGGCAGATGCAGCTCCAGCTCACCGACCTCGACCAGCAGTGGTGGGCCGATCTGAACGCCGGCAAGAAGAAGTGGACCGACCCGGTCGTCGTCGGCGCCATCAAGAAGTACAAGGAGAAGCTGCTCGACGCCGGGCTCGCCCAGAAGAACTACCGGACGGGCACGTTCACCGGGCAGGCCGACTCGCTGTGGAAGGGCGAGGCCGGCATGGTCCTCAACGTCACCTCCTTCCAGAGCCAGTTGCAGGCCAAGTACTCCACCGCCGAGATCGACAAGAAGATCGGCTGGTTCCCGGTCGCCAACTCCTCGGCCAACGGCCTGTACTCCCCCGACCAGACCAACGGTGTCGTCGCCTTCAAGACCGGTGACGACAAACGGCAGAACGCGGCCCGGCAGTTCCTCGCCTTCTGGCTCGGGCCGGACTACCCGGACTACATCAAGACGATGAAGATCCCGTCCGTGCAGCCCTCCGTGCCCACCCCCGGCGGACTGCCCGAGACGTCCAAGGCCCAGGTGGCCGCCCTGCCGAAGGCCATCGGCGTCTTCCAGGCCAAGGCGATCGTCGCCCCGGACACGCACCTCTACCTGGCCGACATGATCTTCGACAAGAAGAGCCCGCAGCAGGTCGCGCAGGCGATCCAGGACCAGTTCGCGCAGGTGGCCAAGGCCCAGGGCGCACCAGGTTTCTGACGATGGCGGACACGGTCGTACGTACCAAGCCCGCGCCGGTCAGGGGCGCGCCGAAGAAGGTGGGGCGGCTGCCACGCGCGGCCGTGCACCACCCCTGGTGGTTCGCGCTGCCCGCGATCGTCGTCTTCGCGGGCTTCTTCCTGGTGCCGAACCTGCTCAACTTCTACTACCCGTTCACCAACTGGTCCTCGTACCACGCGGACATCGCCTTCACGGGCCTGGACAACTTCAAGACCATCGCCGACGACGGGTCGCTGCTGCGCGCGATCCGTACGACCCTGGTGTACGCGCTGCTGGCGGCGCTGTTCCAGAACGGCTTCGGGCTCGTGCTGGCGCTGCTGCTGGAGGACGACAGCCGCTTCAACCGGTTCTTCCGTGCCGTCTTCTTCTTGCCGGTGCTGATCTCGGCGCTCGCGACCGGTTACGTGTTCCAGGCACTGCTCGACCAGGACGGGGCCGTCAACTCCCTGCTGGGCACGGACATTCCGTGGCTGGGCTCGACGACGTGGACGCTGGTGATCGTCACGCTCATCCACGGCTGGAAGTGGATGGGCCTGTCGATGCTGATCTATCTGGCGGGGCTCAAGGGCATCCCCGGCGAGATGCTGGAGGCCGCGAAGTGTGACGGCGCGGGGCCCTGGCGGACCTTCTGGTCGGTGCGCTGGCCCATGCTCGCGCCGGCCGTCACCTTCAACGTCACCACGGCGCTGATCGGTTCGATGAACACCTTCGACATCGTGCAGGCCACGACCGGCGGCGGTCCGGCGGCCTCCACGGAGGTCTTCAACATCTACATGTTCCGGATCTTCGGACAGGGCCTGTACGCCCAGGCGTCCGCGATGAGCCTCGTCCTCTTCCTGGTGGTCGTCGCCGTGGCGATCCCGCTGGTCGTGGGGCTCCGGCGAAGGGAGCAGATGCTGTGACCGCGGTGTGGCGGTACGGCCGCCCTTCCCTTGTCGTCCTGCTCGCGGCGCTGGCCGTGGGTGTGCCGCTGTGGCTGGTCGCCGTCACCTCGGCCAAGCC
>KL569189.1:33552-37761 GCA_000715635.1 Streptomyces violaceus
CTGCCCCGGCAGTGGCAGCCCGCGAGCAACTACGCGGACGCCGTCAGCGAGGGCGAGATGCTGCGGGGCTTCCTCAACTCGCTGCTGGTCGTGGTGCCTTCGGTGGTCCTGGTGCTGATCCTGGGCGCGGGCGCCGCCTGGGTGTTCGCCCGCCGCAAGTCGAGGCTGGTCTCTGCGGCCTACGCGCTGTGCATCAGCGGACTTCTGCTGCCGCCCGCCGTCATCACCATCGTGATGGAGCTGCGGCAGATGGGGCTGGCGAACACGAGGCCGGGCATGATCGCCGTCTACACCGGCATGTACCTGTCGACGTCGATCTTCTTCATGACCGGCTTCATCCGCGCCATCCCCATGGAGCTGGAGGAGGCGGCCCGGATGGACGGGGCGACGCCGTCACGGATCTTCTGGCGGATCGTCCTGCCGCTGCTCCGGCCGGTGATCGCCACCGCGACGATCATGGTGATGCTCTACGCCTGGAGCGACGTCTTCTACGCGTTCTTCGTCCTCGGCGGCGGAGACAGGGCGACCTTGCCGCTCAACCTCTACCAGGTCGCCAGCGCCCAGCTCTATCTCAACAACTGGCATCTCGTCTTCGCGTACGTCGTGGTGATGAGCCTGCCCATGGTCGCCGTGTTCCTCGTCGGCCAGCGAAAGATCGTGTCCGGAATCACCAGTGGAGCCGTGAAGTGACTGGAGGTCCAGCAGCGTGATCACCCCCACCCGCACGAGAGCCCGTACGAGATCCCGTACCAGAACCGCACTGATAACAGCCCTACTTGGAGCAGCCGCCATGGCAGGCACCCTCCCCGCGGCCGGTCCCGCCGCCGCGGCCGACCCACAGCGCCTCACCGTCGACCTCAAGACCTCCGAGGGCCCGGTGATGCTGGGCGCCAACGGCTCGCTGTACGGGCTCAGCGACGACGGGGTGCCCAGCGACGCCGCGATGGCACCCCTGAAGATCACCAGCGTCTCGCAGAAGCCGGAGGGCGGCGCCCAGCACCCCAACGGCGACGCGCTCACCGTCTCCAAGTCGTTCTTCCGCAACGGCGGCGGCGAGATCAACGTGATGATGCAGGACATCTACGCCAAGTGGCCGTACGAGGACCTCGGTATCGACGACTACCTCCCCAAGGTGGACAAGATCGTCAAGGAGGTCTCGGCCGATCCGAACAGCGACCGCTTCGTCTACATCCCGTTCAACGAGCCCGACCAGATCTGGTACAAGCTCGACGTCCAGGACCAGGCCCAGTACGAGAAGAACCGTGACCGGTTCTTCAAGGACTGGAAGACGGTGTACCAGCGGATCCGCGCGATCGACCCGGACGCACGGATCGCCGGTCCCAACGAAGCCGCGTACCACACACGCCTGTTGAAGGACTTCCTCGCCTTCGCCAAGCGGGAGAACGTGCTGCCCCAGGTGATGACCTGGCACGAGCTCGGCTCCGGTTCGCTGCGCGATTTCCAGGCGCACTACGACAACTACCGCGCGCTGGAGCGCGAGGCGGGCATCGCTCCGCTGAAGATCAACATCGACGAGTACGCCAACCGCCGCGACCTGTCCGTGCCCGGGCAGCTCGTGCAGTGGGTCTCCATGTTCGAGCGCAACAAGGTGTACGCCAACATGGCCTACTGGGACGCCGCCGGCAATCTCAGCGGCCATGTGGTGCGTTCGAACATCCCCAACGGCGGCTGGTGGCTGTTCCGCTGGTACGCGGGCATGACCGGGAACACCGTGAAGGTGACGCCGCCGCAGCCCGACAGCATCGACACGCTCCAGGGCCTCGCCTCACTCGACGCCTCCCGCCGCCAGGCGCAGGTGCTGCTCGGCGGCTCCGCCGCGGACTCGGACGTGGTCGTGCGGAACGTCCCGCGGTCGGTGTTCGGCCGTACGGTCACCGCGACGGTCGCCGAGGCCTCCTGGTCCGGTTACGAGGGTCAGCACGCGGCGCCGCGCGTCCTCGCGCGCACCAAGGTGACGGTGGCGGACGACGGTTCGGTGACCGTCCCGCTGCGCGGCCTGCACAAGATGTCGGCGTACCGGATCGCCCTCACCCCCGGCGGCTCGGGCACCCCGTCCGCCGCGTCCGTCCCCTGGTCGGCGTCGTACGAGGCCGAGGACGCGGCCGTCACCGACGGCAAGGTCTACACGCAGGGCACCGTGCAGAACGCCAACGGCTACGCGGCCTCCGGCACCAAGGACGTCGGTTCGCTCAACCAGCCCGGCAGCAAGGTCGCCTTCACGGTGACGGTGCCGAAGGACGGCACGTACGACCTGGCGATCCTCTACGGCAACCAGTCCGGCGGCCCCGCCACGCAGAAGCTGTCGGTCGACGGCGGCGACCCGGTGACGGTCACCTACCCCTCCACCGAGAACTGGACGTACCGCGCCAAGAAGAACGTCGGCGTCCAACTGAAGGCGGGCACACATCAGTTGACCCTGTCCAAGGGCGACGCCGAGGTCACCCTCGACCGGATCGACCTGACCACCCGGACGGGCGCGGCCGCCGCGTCGTACGAGGCCACCCTGGCGGACATCAGCGGCAAGCCGTCGTACGACTACTCGTCCTCGGCCGGGGTGGGCACGGGCGCCCTGGTGCTGCGCTCGGGTGACAAGGCGGTGTTCGACGTCTACGCCCCGCGCGACGGTTACTACATGGTGGTGCCGCGGGCCTCGGCGGCGGTGAAGCTCGCGCTGCACGGAGAGACGGTCACGGCCACGCCCGGCCGCCCGCTCCGGCTCTACCTGGTCGCGGGCAACAACCGGATCGCGATGACGTCGGGCCACGCCGCCGTGCGCTCCCTCGACGTCTCCGGCGACGGCTCGGCCGCCGGCGCCCTCTCCTACGAGGGTGCCTCGGCCACGCTCGCGGGCGGCGCCAAGCTCGTCGACTCCCCGCACGCGTCCGCCGGCTCGTACATCGGCTGGCTCGGCAACAGCTCCTCCAGCACCGCCGAGTTCACGGCGAACGCGCCCCGGGCCGGCCGCTACGTGCTGGTCGTCCATTACGCGCACAACGACCGCCGGGACAACGGCCACGCCTACAACACGGACATCATGTCCCGTACGGCGGACATCACGGTCGGAGCCGCGGCGCCGGTGAAGGCCACCTTCAAGAACACCTGGAGCTTCGACGACTACTGGACGATCGGAGTCCCCGTCGATCTGAAGAAGGGTGCCAACAAGGTGACGTTCGGCAACGCGAGCGCCTGGGCGCCGAACATCGACCGGATCGAGCTGGGCCGGGTCGCGGGCTGACCCGTGCGGTGACGGGAGACGGTTGCGAAGCAGTGCCGCAGTCCGCCACGGAGGCGGGCTGCGGCACCGCTGTGTTCGGGGCGGCTTTCACACCCACCGGCCACACCCCTATGCTTCTACATGCTTGTAGAAAGTCAGCACACGCATGTGAAGGAGTGGACGCCCCCATGGTGTTCAAACGACTGCTCGGCGCGCTCGGCGTGGGCGGCCCCACCGTCGACACGGTCCTCGACCCGGCTCCCGTCCGGCCCGGCGGCACGCTCACCGGCCAGATTCAACTCGTGGGCGGAAAAGCGGACTTCGAGATCGAGCACATCACCCTGGAGCTGGTGGCCCGGGTCGAGGCCGAGCACGAGGGCGGTGAGAGCGAGGACGTCGTCGCCTTCGACCGCTTCACCGTCGGCGGCGGCTTCCGCCTCGCCGAGGGCGAGCAGCGCAGCGTGCCGTTCAGCGTGACCCTGCCGTGGGAGACGCCGGCCACCCAGTTGCACGGGCAGAGCCTGGGCGTCGTCCTCGGCGTGCGCACCGAGTTGTCGGTGGCGGGTGCGAAGGACAAGGGCGATCTCGACCAGCTGATCGTCGCGCCACTGCCGGTGCAGGAGGCCGTGCTCGAAGCCCTGGGCGGGCTCGGGTTCGGTTTCAAGTCGGCCGACCTCGAGTACGGGCGCATCGGCGGCACCGGCCAGCGACTGCCGTTCTACCAGGAGATCGAGCTCGTCCCGTCGCCCCCGTACGCGCAGCAGGTCAACGAGATCGAGCTGACGTTCCTGGCGAACCCGGGCGGCATGGAGGTCGTACTGGAGGCGGACAAGCGCGGCGGCTCCCTGTCGTCCGGCCACGATGCGCTCACCCGCTTCAACGTCTCCCACGAGGGTGTCGAGCACCAGGACTGGCCCGCGATCGTCGACGGCTGGATCAAGCAACTCGTCGAGCACCGGGCGTCGTACGGCTCC
>KL569189.1:37963-38385 GCA_000715635.1 Streptomyces violaceus
GATGTGTATAAGAGACAGGTGCGGCCGGGCTCGCCGCCGGGGTCGTCGGCGGCATGGTCGCCGATGAAGTCGTCGACGAGGTCGGGGACTTCTTCGAGGGCGAGGAGGAAGAGGAGGGCTGACGTCGGGCTGAAGCCAGACTGAGGCGGGGCGTCCCGGTGCCCGCACAGGCCGCGGCGCCCGGGCTGCGGCGTCCCGGGCGGGGGTCCCCCTGGGCAGGCCACCCTGGCGGGGCGGCCCGGAGCCGGCACAGGGCGCGGTGCCCAGGCTGCAGCATCCCGGGCCGGGGCCCGCATGCGACGCCCTGAGCCGGGTCCGCCCGGACAGGCCACCCTGGCGGGGCGGCGCGGAGCCAGCACTGGGCGCGGTGCCCAGGCTGCAGCATCCCGGGCAGGGATCCGCCCGGACAGGCCACCCTGGCG
>KL569190.1:0-3130 GCA_000715635.1 Streptomyces violaceus
GCCCCTGACACGATGCCCAGCGAACCGGCGGCCGGAACTCCCCGGCCGGAAAGGATGGTTGCTACGGCGCCTCGTCCTGAAGCACCTTCACGTCCCAGGGCCCGAGCGGCACCGTGTCGCCGTAGACGGTCTCCGACAGCACGTCCCGCACGGCCGCGGGCACCGGCACGGACACCTCGTCCCACGACCAGTTGTGCAGGAAGCGCACGCGGCGGCCGTCCCGGGCGGTCGCCGAGGTGGCCGTGACGCTCGGGTGGGCGGGACGCCAGACGCCGTCCGGGGCGTACCGGTCGAACAGGGCCCGGGCGAAGACCGGGTCGGGCACGGTGCCGACGTAGGTGATGCGGCCGGCGCCGTGGCGGTGCGTGGTGACCGCGGGCCAGCGGCCGAAGTGCGGATGCGTGTACGCCGCCAGCGTCTCGGCGCCCTGCGGCCGCAGTCCGTCCGCCCAGTGCAGGGCGTGCGCGTCGGCCGGGAGGGGGAGGGAGTCGGTGCCGGTGACGGGCAGCGGGTCGCGCAGATTGCTGAACTCGTCGTACGTCACCCCGGCCGCCTCGGCCAGCCGGCCAGGCTGGAGGTCGGTGCGGGCCCTGGCCTCGGTGTCGCCGTAGCCGGTGCGGGGGCCGAGGACGAGGTGGCCCCCGGCCTCGGCGTAGGCGCGGAGCCGGTCGAGGACGGTGTCGTCGGCGGCGTAGTAGGCGGGGACGACCAGCAGGGGCGGCAGATCGGCGTCCGGGAGCTGCCCGGGGTGCAGCACGCGTGCCTGGAGTCCCGCGTCGAAGGCGCCGCGGTAGAAGGCGTCGAAGATCTTCTCGTACGACCTCCCGTCCGGGTTTCCGTCGGCGTCGGCGAGCGGGGGCTGGCCCTTGAGCGCCCACTTGCTGGGCCCGTCGTACAGGAAGGCGACGTCGGCCTCCGGGGTGAGGGCCGACACGAGGTCACCGGCCTTCTCCAACTCCGCCCCCAGTGCGGCCAGTTCGCGGTAGACGCGGCCGGGCCTGCCGTTGTGCGGGAGGATGCCGCCCCAGTAGGTCTCGGTGCCGAAGTGCAGGGTGTGCCAGTGCCAGTACTCGATCATCGAGGCGCCGCGGGAGATCAGCGCCCAGGCGGCCTGGCGCCACTGGCCGTCGTAGGCGGGGCGGTTGTCCCACGGTCCGCTGATGGCCTGCGCGTTGGTCTCGGTGACCAAGTAGGGCTCTTGGCGGGAGGAGTACATGCGGTCGGCGCTGCGGTACAGCGCCCAGGTGCCGTTGGTCGTCCAGTGCTGCCCGTCGCCGTTCACGTCGGGCAGGGCGAGGGCGTCCTGCATCGTGTAGTACGGGTTGCCCGCTGTGACGTCGAGACGCTCGGTGAGGCGGTCGTCCTCGACGCCCTGGCGGTCGTAGGAGATGCAGGTCGTGACGAACTGGCCCGGGTGGGCGTACTCGCGCACGATCTCGGCCTGCCAGGCGATGAACTCGGTGGTGAGCCGGGCCTGGAAGCGCCGCCAGGCAAGGTCGTACTGCGGCTGGGCGTTGCCGTCCGGGGTCCACAGGTCGGCCCAGGTGGACAGCCGGTGCGACCAGTAGACCAGGCCCCATTCCCGGTTGAGGGTCTCCACGTCGCCGTACCGTTCACGCAGTTCGTCGGTGAAGCGCTGGAAGACGCCGTGGTTGTGGAAGAGGTGCAGGCCCGGTTCGTTGTCGACCTGGAAGCCGATGACCGCCGGGTGGCCGGCGTACCGGCCGACGACCTTGCGGATGATCCGCTCGGCGTGGAAGCGGAACGCGGGGTGGGTGAAGTCGACCTCCTGCCGGGCGCCCCAGCCGATGCGCTCGCCCGTGCGGGACTCCCCCGCGATCTCCGGGTACTGCCGGGCCAGCCACGGCGGCACCGCGTACGTCGGCGTCCCGAGGATCACGGAGATGCCCCGCTCGTGCGCGCCGTCCAGGACCGGCTGGAGCCAGTCGAGGTCGAAACGGCCGTTCTCGGGCTCCCAGGTGGACCAGACGGACTCGCCGACCCGGATCACCGAGAAGCGGGCCTCGGCCATCAGGTCGAGGTCGTCCTTGAGGCGGTCGTACGGCTGGTACTCGTGGTAGTAGGCGGCGCCGAACAGGACGCGTCGGGGCAGCTCGAACATGCTTCTCCTTCAAGTGAGTTGGCGAGTCAGCCTTTGACCGCGCCCGTGGACAGGCCTTCGAGGAGCTGTTTGCGCAGCAGCACGAAGAGGGCGACGGCGGGCAGGACGGCGAGGACGGCTCCGGCGAGCACCAGGTCGTACTGCCGTTGCTCCGACACGAACAGGGTCTGCAGGCCCAGCGGCAGGGTGTACTGGGAGCTGTCGGAGACCAGCACCAGCGGCCACAGGAAGCTGTTGTAGCTCTGCAGGAACTGCCAGACGGCCAGGGCGCCCAGCGAGGGCCGCAGCAGCGGCAGCACGATGGTCCGGAAGATGCCGAACTCGCTCGCCCCGTCGATCCGGGCGGCCTCCAGCACCGAGTCCGGGATGGACTGCACGATGTACTGCTGCATCATGAAGATCCCGAACGCGGGCGCCACCCACGGCACGATCAGCGCGAACCACGGACTGCCGAGCCCGGTCTTCACGAGGATCACGAACAGCGGCACGAGGATCACCGCGAACGGGATGGACAGCGAGCTGAACATGACGTTGAACAGCAGCCGCTTCCCGGCGAAGCGGAACTTGGCGAAGCCGTAGCCGGCGAGCGCGCAGACGAAGACGGACACGGTGGTGGCGACGACGGCGACCACCGTGCTCATCAGGAACCAGCGGCCGAAGGGCTGTTCCGTGAGGAGGGTGCGGTAGTTGTCCAGGGTGAACGGGTCGGGGACCAGCTTCGGTGGGTAGCCGAAGATCTCGCCGCGCGGCTTGAACGAGCCGCTCAGCGCCCACAGCAGCGGGGCGAGGAAGCCCAGGAACAGCAGGACCAGTACGACGTACAGGGGCAGGCGGGCGCGCGTCATGAGGTGGCCCTCCCGATGCCGAGGAGACGGTTGATGAGCTGGCTGAGGCCGAAGACGAGGACGAAGAGGACGACGGCTGCGGCCGCCGCGTAGCCGAACTGCTGGCGCTGGAAGGCGGCCCGGTAGATGAACATGGTCACCGAGAGGGTGGACTCGGCCGGGC
>KL569190.1:3331-4165 GCA_000715635.1 Streptomyces violaceus
GATGTGTATAAGAGACAGGTCAGCAGATACGGCTCCTCGAAGATCTGGGCCGCGCAGATGAAGGACGTGACGACGACGAACGCCGTCACCGGCTTCAGGGCCGGCAGGGTGACGGTGGTGAAGGTGCGCAGCCGCCCGGCCCCGTCGATCGCGGCTGCCTCGTACAGCTCCCGGGGCACGTTCTGGAGCCCGGCGAGGAAGAAGACGGTGAGGTAACCGGTCCAGCGCCACAGCATGACCAGGGAGATGCTCACCTTGGCCATGCTCGGGTCCCCGAGCCAGTCGACACCGCCGGTGCCGAACAGGGCCCGCAGCACCGCGTTCGCGAGCCCGAACTGCCGGTCGAAGATCAGGCCGAAGACCAGGGCGACGAGGATCGGGGAGACGACGATCGGCACGAAGTAGGCGGTCCGCCACAGGTCCCGTGCCCGCAGGCCCCGGGTGTTGAGCGCCTGGGCGATCAGCAGCGCGAGCGGGACGATGACACAGACCGAGACCAGCACGAAGACGGCCGTGTTGCCGAGGGCCCGGTGGAAGCTGATGTCGGTGGCGAGCAGCCGGTAGTTGCGCAGCCCCACCCAGTGCGGGGTGCCGAGCCCCACCCACTCGGTGAGGCTCAGCCACAGCGAGACACCGACCGGGACCAGCATGAACAGGACGTAGAGGAGATAGAAGGGCGAGATGAAGAGGTAGGGCGCCCAGGTTCCGCGGGTGCGGTTCTCTTTGCGGCCCGGGGCGTTGTGCGTACGGGCGGTGCCGGGCGGCCCGGCAACGGTGGTGGTCATGGTGGGTCACTCCTGATCCGCCGAGTTCGGCAGCGGGCCACAAGGGGCG
>KL569190.1:4392-6104 GCA_000715635.1 Streptomyces violaceus
GACAAGCCACAACGGCGCCGCAGACGAACTACCGCCCGGCCTGGTCATGAAAATCCGCTGCGGTCTGCTTCAAGGCCTGCCGTGGGGCCACGTCACCGCGATACGCCCGCAGCAGATTCCCCGCCAAGACGTCGTAGAGAATCGACTGGTCGGGGCTCTGATGAAACGGCGGCACATCCGGCAGCAACGAGCGATAGAGCCCGAACAGCCGCTGCCCGCCACAGAACTCGTCCTCGTACGCGCCCAGGCGCGGATCCTCGTACACGGACCGCCGCGTCGGCAGATACCCGGTCTCGGTGAACCGCCGCACCTGCCCGTCATGGGTGAGCCACGTCCTGAAGAGGAACTCCGTGGCCGCCCGGGTGTTGGCCTTGTCCTTGATGACGCCGAAGCCGGTACCGCCGAGCGCGGCGGTCACCCCACCCCCGGCCGCGAACCGCGGAAGCGCCCGCACCCGCCACTTGCCCTTCTGCTCGGGCACATTGGGCAGCAGGCCGTAGTTCTTGTACCAGATGGCCATGGGCAGACCGATGACCCGGCCCTGTTTCAGCGCCGTCTGCATGGCGGCCCCGTAGTAGTCGGCGACGTCGACGACGAACCCGCTGCGCAGCCCCTCGCAGAGGAACCGCAGCACCTCCTCGGCCTCCGGCGAGTCCAGCCGCAGGTTCCCGTCGGCGTCGAAGAACACGCCGCCGCGCTGGTAGAGCAGCATCTGGAAGGACTGCACGACCTGGCCCGGGTCACTGCCCACCGTGGAGACGACGCACATCGACGCCTCGTGGTCCCGGTACACCCGGGCACCGGCCTCGGCGAACTCCTCCCAGGTCTGGTCGCCTTGAAGGAGCCCGTACTCGTCGAAGAGGTCCTCGCGGTAGAAGTACACGACCATCGGGGTGTCCGAGTCGAAGGCGTAGACCTGGCCGTCCCTGCTGAAGGGGGCAATGCGGGCGGGCAGCAGGTCGTCCTTCAGACCGGGCACGGCCTCGATGTCGGGCGTGAAGTCGTGCAGCAGCCGCTCGGCGATGTCGCCGCGCAGCATGCGCGGGAAGCTGCCGATCTCGAAGCCCACCAGGTCGGGTGTGCCGCGTCCGGCGACGGCCTGGGCGAGCAGCTTGGTGACGATGTCCGAGGGCCCGGAGCGGGTGACCTTCAGGTGGTAGCGGAAGTCGGTGGCGCGGTCGGCCTCCTGCACGCCCTTCACGAAGAACGCCTCGTAGCCCGGGTCGTGGGTCCACAGGGAGAGGGTGACGTCGCCGGAGGTGCGGGGGGTCGTATCGCCCGCTCCGCAGGCGGAGAGCGCGGCGGCCGAACCGAGGCCGAGGGCACCGCGCAGCAGGGCGCGGCGAGTCGGAGGGGCAGGGGACGGTGGGGTGTACACACGTGACTCCTCACGTGGTGCGGCTACGGGCGGGGATGCGCGGGGCCCGGATCGCGTACCGGGCCGGTGGAGGCCCGGACGGTCAACTCGACCGCCTGGTCGGCGGGTTCGGCCGGTGCGGGACGGCCCTCGATGAGGGCGATCAGTACGTCGACGGCGCGGTCGGCGACGGCGGCGAAGTTCTGCCGGACGGTGGTCAGCGGCGGGGAGAGATAGGCGGCGGCGGGGATGTCGTCGTAGCCGACGACACTCACGTCACCGGGGACGGCGCGGCCCGCGTCGGCGAACGCGCGCAGGGCGCCGATGGCCATGTCGTCGTTGGCGGCGAACACGG
>KL569190.1:6280-8644 GCA_000715635.1 Streptomyces violaceus
CCGATGGCCATGTCGTCGTTGGCGGCGAACACGGCTGTGACATCGGAGAGCCGGGCGAGCTGCCGTCCGGCGGCGTACCCGGAGGCCGGGCTCCAGTCGCCGGTCGAGGGCAGGGGCGGTTCGGGTGCGCCTGCGGCGGCGAGGGCCTCGCGCCAGCCGCGCAGACGGTCTCGGGCAGCCCACCAGTCCTGCGGGCCGGGCAGGTGCCAGACGGTGCGGTGGCCCAGAGACAGCAGATGCTCGGTGGCTATCCGGGCGGCGGCGACGCCGTCGCCGCCGACCACGGCCCCGGTGCCGCGGGTCAGCTCCACCCCCTCGCCGACGCTGACCACCGGCACGTCCGCGCTCAGCCTGAGCGGCGTGCCGTCGTCGATGGGCTCGGAGAGCACGACCCCGTCCACGCCCTGTTCCAGCAACGCGTCCACGGCGACCGAGACTTTCTGCCCTTCCAGGGTGCTGGCCAGGGCGATGGAGTACCCGGCGCGCTGCATGGCCCGCTCCAGGGCGATGAGCAGGGTCGACGGGCCGTAGAGCGAACTGCCCAGCGAGACCACGCCGATCCGCCGGTAGCGGCCGAGGAGCAGGGCCCGTGCCGCGGTGTTGGGACGGTAGTCCAGTTCGCGGATGGCCCTCAGGACGCGGTCGCGCACCTCCGGGCTGACATGCGGCTCGCCGTTGACGACCCGCGACACGGTCTTCTGCGACACCCCGGCGGCCCGCGCGACCTCGGTCATGCCGGGACCACGACGGGGACGCCCGCCGGCGGCTCCGGTCGTCGTCATGTGGGCTCCCAAAGATGGCACGGGGCATGGACTACGTAGTCAATCGCACTCCGCTGAAGAGAAGGGCTTGCATGACTACGTAGTCAGGCCAGTGTGGGAGTCGCGGCGGGCGGGGTCAATGGCACGGACGGAACCTGTCTCCGACGCCCTGTGGACGCCATGGGGACGGCCGGGGCCGCCGGCGGGCGTCCCCGGCCGTCCCTATGGTTCGTTCCGTTCAGCTCGCGGTGCGGCGGATCCGGCCCGCGTACTTCTTCTCCAGCTCCAGGTTGCCCTCGAAGCCGCCGGGCACATTGGCCGAGACGTAGACCGGAGGGCGTTCGCCGGCGGCGAGGAGACGTCCGGCTGCCTCGGCGACGGTCATCTGGACCAGCATCACGCCGGTGAGCGTGGACAGGGCGCAGACCGAGCCACCGCCGGGAAGTTCGAGCAGGGAGTCGCCGGGCGGGGCCGCGTTGTCCAGGACGACGTCGGCGATGTCGGCCAGCTTCCGGCCGCTGGGATGGGCGGCGGGGACGGCCCGGGTGTGGGAGAGGGAGGTGAGGGCCAGGACGCGGTGGCCGTGCTCCTTGGCATGCAGGGCCATCTCCACGATGACGTTGTTGACGCCGGAGTTGGAGATGACGACGAACAAGTCCTGGGGGCTCGGGGCGGCGAGGTCGTAGATCCGCGCGGCCACGCCGGCCTGCCGTTCGAGGAGCGGGTCGTCGAGGACGGCCGGGTCGTCGCCGCCGTAGAGGACGAGGTCGGCGATGCTCAGCCGGTTGGTGGGGACCAGGCCGCCGGCGCGGCCGGCCAGTTCGAGGACGAGGGCCTGCGAGTGGCCCGTGCCGAAGGCGTGGACGACACCGTCCGCGCGCACGCACTCGGCGACCAGGTCGGCGGCGGCGGCCACATCGTCGCGGGCTGACTCGATGACCTGCTGGAGGACGGCGAGGCTCTCTCGCGCGAACCCCTGGGCGCTCACAGACTCGACGGACACGCGACACACTCCCCACTGATGGATTGAACCACCCTATACTTCTCCATCGATGAATCAATAAATCGCCCTTCAATAAATCACACGGCTCCTCGGCGTTCAATCGGGTCCTGGTATTCAAGTCACGTCATGAAGGGTGGCTGGTACCTTCTCCCCATGCCTCCCACGGACGTCACCACACTGATCCGTACCGAGCTGCCCCGGCTGGCGGGCTCCCTGCGGAAGGTCGGCGAGCTGATCCTGGAGGATCCGGCCGCCGTCACCCACTGCTCGGCCGCCGAACTGGGCCGCCGCACCGGCACCTCCCAGGCGACGGTGACCCGCTTCTGCCGGGCCATCGGGCTGGACTCCTACCAGCACCTGCTGATCGAACTGGCCCAGGAGCGCGGCCGGGGCGAGGTCTCCGAGTGGGGCACCGCCGAGATCGGCCCGGACATCTCGCCCGACGACAGCCTGGAGCGGGTCGTGCAGGTCGTCGGCAGCGCGGATCTGCGGGCGGTGCAGCAGACCATCGACCGGATCGATCTCGACGCGGTCGAGCGCGCGGCGCAGGCCACGGCCCGGGCCCGCCGTATCGACGTCTACGGCGTCGGCGGCAGCGGG
>KL569190.1:8855-12158 GCA_000715635.1 Streptomyces violaceus
ATGTGTATAAGAGACAGAGACCCGGCTGTTCCGGATCGGCTGCGCGGTGCGCGGCTGGACCGAGGTGCACGCCGCGACGACCTCCGCCGCCCTGCTCACGCCCGCGGACGTGGCGATCGGCATCTCCCACTCCGGGGCGACGCGCGAGACCATCGAGCCGTTCGAACTGGCCAAGGAGCGCGGGGCCACCACCATCGCGATCACGGCCGACACACGCTCGCCGCTCGCCCGGGCCGCCGATGTCCGGCTCGTCCCCTCGTCCTCGGAGACCAGCTTCCGCACCGGCAGCATCGGGGCCCGGCACAGCGTGCTGGTGCTCATCGACTGCCTGTACGTCCGGGTCGCCCAGCTCTCCTACCAGCGCGCGAGCGCCTCGCTGGCGCTGACCGACCACATCGCCGGGCAGCATGCGGTGAAGCCCCGGCGGGCCAGGTGAGCCTGGCCGAGGGGGCGCGAGACGCCGTACGAGCATGGCCGAGGCTGCATGGATGAACCACCAAGTTGACGTGAAGATGGTTGTTTGAATCACTCCTGCCGTGCAGGATGGGGCTCCCCCCAGAGCACTCGTAGGAGCCCCATGCGCGTCACCTCTGTCGAGTCGACCGAGCTCTTCACCGGGACCACCGAGCAGCCGCGCCAAGTGGTGGCCGTCGAGCTGAGCCACGCCCCTGGCCGGACCGTCCGGCTCACCGTCGGGGGCCCGGGCCTCACCGGCACCACGGAGACCACCGTCGGCGAGGACGGCACCGTACGCGCCGAGATACCCGTCACCGGCGAGGACCTGGTCCCCGGCGACCGCCGCGAGATCACCGTCACCGCCACGGACGGGAACGAAGTCACCACCCGTACCGGCGAGTTCACGGCGGCCGAACCCGGCTGGACCATGTTCATGGTCAGCCACTTCCACTACGACCCCGTCTGGTGGAACACCCAGGGCGCCTACACCGAGACCTGGGACGTCGCCGACGACCCGGCGACCAGCGGACTGCCCGCCCGCACCTTCGACTCGCGCGGCCAGTCCGGCATGAGCCTGGTCCGGGCCCACTGCGACCTGGCCCGCCGCGACCCGGCGTACACCTTCGTGCTCGCCGAGGTCGACTACCTCAAGCCCTACTGGGACTCCTTCCCGGAGGAGCGCGCCTTCCTGCGGCAGCTGATCCGCACCGGCCGCGTCGAGATCATGGGCGGGACCTACAACGAGCCCAACACCAACCTCACCGGCGCCGAGGCGACCGTGCGCAACGCCCTGTACGGCGACGGCTTCCAGCGCGGGATCATCGGGGCGTCCCCGGAGACCGCCTGGCAGCTGGACGCCTTCGGGCACGATCCGCAGTTCCCGGGGCTGATGGCGGACGCCGGGGTCAGTTCCAGTTCCTGGGCGCGCGGGCCGTTCCACCAGTGGGGGCCGACGCTGTCGGTGTTCGGCGAGGAGCCGAGGGACCCGGGCCGGATGCAGTTCCCGGCCGAGTTCGACTGGATCGCCCCGTCGGGGCGCGGCCTGCTGACCGCGTACATGGTCAACCACTACGGCGCCGGCTGGGCCATCGACAACGCGCCCACCCTGCCGGAGGCGAACGCCGCCGCGTACAAGCTGTTCCAGCGGCTCAAGCAGGTCGCCCTCACCCGCAACGTGCTGCTGCCGGTGGGCGGGGACTACGCGCCGCCGTGCCGCTGGGTCATGGACATCCACCGCCACTGGAACGCCCGGTACGTGTGGCCGCGGTTCATCAGCGCGATCCCCCGGGACTTCTTCTCCGCAGTGCGCGCGGAACTCGAGGCGGAGGGCCGCAAGGCCTCCCCCCAGACCCGGGACATGAACCCGGTCTACACGGGCAAGGACGTCTCCTACATCGACACCAAGCAGGCCCAGCGCCACGGCGAGTCGCTCCTCGCCGACGCCGAGGCCTGGGCGACGCTCGCCTCGCTCGTCACCGGGCACCCCTATCCGGACGCGGCCCTGGACAAGGCCTGGCGGCAGCTCGTCTACGGCGCCCACCACGACGCCATCACCGGCTCGGAGTCGGACCAGGTGTACATCGACCTGATGACCGGCTGGCGGGAGCTGCACGACCTGGCCGGGAGCGTGCACGCCGACGCCACCCAGGCCCTGGCCGACCAGGTCGCCCCCGGCGACGGCCTCGACCTGGTCGTGTTCAACTCCGCGACCTGGGCGCGGCGGGACGTGCTGACGGTCGACGACCCGGGGCTCGTCCCCCGAGGACTCCCCGCGGTCCGCGAGGACGGCCGCCTCCATGTCGTCGTCCCGGAGGTTCCCGGCATGGGCCTCAAGGCCGTCCCGCTCGCCGAGGGGTCCGTCCCGGGATGGGCGCCCGCCGAGGGCCTCACCATCCGCAACGAGTTCTACGAGGTGACGGTCGACCCGGCACGCGGCGGTGGCGTCAGCAGTCTGCGCGCACTGACCGAGGGCGGCCGGGAGCTGCTGCGCGCCGGGGACATCGGGAACGAGATCGTCGTCCAGGAGGAGTACCCGAGGCACCCGCGCTTCGGTGAGGGCCCCTGGCACCTCACCCCGACCGGCACCACCGCGGCCCGCGGCCGGGACGTGACCGCCGAGGTGCGCGCCGAGCACTCCGCCGCCGGTTCCCGCCTCACCGTCACCGCCGACCTCGGCCCCTTCCGCTGCACCCAGCGCCTGACGCTGTGGCAGGGCGTCGACCGGCTCGACGTCACCACGACCGTCGACGGGTACGACGGCGCCGACCGGCTCATCCGGGTGCGCTGGCCGTCGGACGTGCGGGGCGGGCTGCCGGTGCACGAGGTGGCGGACGCGGTGATCGGGCGCGGGTTCGGGTTCGTGGAGGTGGACAGCGAGCGGTTCCCGTGGACGCTGGACAACCCGGCGAACACCTGGTTCGGACTCGGCTCCACCGCACGGGTCGCGGTGCACGACGACTCCGGCGCGCTCCTCGGGCACCGCTCGATCGGCGTCGCCGAACTCGTGTACGCCGACTGGGACACGGCGGGCGACCTCGGCACCCCGCTCGCGGCGGCCCTGGTGCGTGCCGGGGTCACGGCGACGTCGACCATCGCGGGCGGCCCCCGCTACGGCGACCTGGAGGTCGACTCCAACCTCCCCGACATCCGGATCGCCGTCGGCGGCCCCGACCGCAACACCGTGGTGGCCGAGGCGCTCGGCTGGGACCCGGCGGCCGGGCGGGAACTCAGGCGCCAACTCGCCGAGCGGGGTGTGGCCGCCGTCTGGGTCGCGCCGCGCGCCGGTCTGCGCGAGGAGTGGGTCCCCGGGGCCGACCTGCGCGACCTGGAGCGCCTGCCGCTGCTCGT
>KL569190.1:12467-12735 GCA_000715635.1 Streptomyces violaceus
CAGAGATGTGTATAAGAGACAGTCCTCAACCGTGGCACGCCCGGCTGCGTGGTCACCTCCTCCGGCGACCTCTACATGTCCCTGATGCGCTCCTGCACCGGCTGGCCGTCCGGCATCTGGATCGACCCGCCGCGCCGGACCGCCCCCGACGGCTCGGGGTTCCAGCTCCAGCGCTGGTCGCACACCTTCGAGTACGCCGTCGTCGCGGGCCCGGGCGACTGGCGTGAACTGCGCCTGCCCCAGGCCGGGCACGCGTACAACCGTCCGC
>KL569190.1:12958-14201 GCA_000715635.1 Streptomyces violaceus
CAGAGATGTGTATAAGAGACAGCGTACAACCGTCCGCTGACGGCACGGCTGCGGCGGTCCTCCGGTGCGCTTCCGAGGGAAGTCGCTCTGCTGGGCCTGGAATCCGACGGCGAGGTGCTGCTCGACGCGTTCAAACCGGCAGGCTCCCCGCTGGCCCGGGGCAGCGCGGCCTCGGTGGGTCCGGGGCAGGGCGTCGTAGTCCGCGTGCACGAGATCGACGGACGCCCGGCGCGGGCACGGGTGGCCGGGCCGGTTGCCTGGTCGGCGGGCGCCCGCGCCGACGTCTTGGAGACGCCCGGGGAGCCACTCGCCCCGGACGGGGACGGCTGTCTGGACGTCGCTCTGACCGGCTTCGAGGTCGCCACGATCCTGGCCACGCCGGCCGACGCACCGGACCTCGCACCCGGACCGGGCACCGACGCCCACGAGCCCGCCCAGCCGATCGCCACCCGCTACTGGCTGCACAACTCCGGCCCCGCCCCACGCGGCAACATGCCCGTCGCGGTGTACCTCTCCCCCACCGCCCTCACCGCCGACGGCCCCGTCACCGCGACCGTCCGGGTCTCCTCGGAACTGACCGACGCCCCGGCGTCGGGCACGGTGGCCTTCGAGACCCCACCGGGCTGGACCGCGGAGCCGGCCGAACTGCCCTACAGGCTCGCCCCCGGCGGCTTCACCCTCACGGACATCACGGTGACACCACCCCCGGACGCCGCCCCCGGCCGGCACTGGCTCGCCGCACGGCTGTCGTACGGCGGCCAGACGTACGAGGACGTGGTGGCCCTGGACGTGCCGGACGGGCACACCGGCCCGACTCTGCTGGCGGATCTGGGAGTCGAGCGAGTGACCGTCCGCCGGGGAGAACGGGCCCTGGTCCCCGTGACCCTGCGGAACCCCACGCGCGGCCCCGTCAACGGCACGATCTGGGCCGTCTCCTCCTGGGGCACCTGGCCCGGCGTCACCCCGGCCTGCCACGGCTTCACGGTGCCCGGCGGGGAGCGGGTCGAGTCCGTGATCGAGGTGGACGGCACCGCGATACCGCCGGGCTCGTACTGGCTGATGGCCAAGGCGGCCTGGCACGGCTGCGTCGCCTACACGGAGGCCGTAGTACTGGAGGTGACGCCTTGACGGAGGACTACGCAGCGCTCGTTCAGGGTGAGGCCATCCCACAGGAACGCGTGGCCGCCTTCCTGAATGCCGGCTCTACATCGCCCTCCAGGGGCGCGGGGAACTGCGCGACCAG
>KL569190.1:14381-16605 GCA_000715635.1 Streptomyces violaceus
AAGGGGCGCGGGGAACTGCGCGACAAGCCACAACGGCGCCGCACGTGCAGACCGCCAACGACAACGCTGGGCAACCCAGGTAGTCATCACAGACGAACTCGCCCGCCGAGCCTGCGCGCAACGAAGCCTCGCCCCACCGGACGACGTCCTGCCGATGCAGCTGCTCACCGTCCCCGAAACCGACATCGCCGACCTCGGCAGCATCATCGCGGCAGCCCTGGCCCACTCCCCCGCCGCCCGAGCCCTGCTCGCCGACCTGGAACGCGACCAAGACATCCCGGAAACGGCCGTACAGGACTACTACACCCGCAACCGGGACCGCTTCCTCAACCCCGAAGCGCTACGCCGCGGGGTCGACCCGTTCGCCCCGACAGAACCCTCGGACGTCCTCCCCTACGACCACGTCCGCGAGGACATCGCACACGAACTACGCCACGCCGCAGCCCGCCGCGCCTTCTTCAACTGGCTCGACGAGGCCCGGGCGGACGTCGAGTACGCCGAAGGCTACGAACACCCCGGCGACCCCACGCACCAGGACCACGAACACCGTCACTGAGCAAAACCATTGACCTCCGATGAATTCTGGTCCACATTTTCATCAATCGAAGTCCAACTTGGTGATTTGAGCCAGCACCGACTGGTTCCCAGGAGGGCAGCAATGCGCGCAAGAAGACTCACCGGATCCCTGACCTGTCTGGTCGTCCTGACCCTGACGGCCGCCGGCTGCGGACTGTCCGGCGGTGGTTCCGACGGCGGTGACGCCACGGCCGGCGGCTGCAAGGTCGACAAGGGCAACGTCGGTTCCGGCAAGCTCTCCGGCGAGGTCAAGGGAAAGATCACTTTCCAGACCACCAACCTGAAGAAGGACTTCGGGAAGTACTTCAACGGCGTCATCGACGCCTTCGAGCAGGCCCACCCCGGCACCGAGGTCAACTGGATCGACGACCCGGGCGACGCCACCTTCACCCAGCGCCTGGTCGCCGACGCGCAGGGCTGCACGCTGCCGGACGTGGTGAACATCAACGTCAACACGGCGGTGGCGCTGACGAAGAACGGCTACCTGCTGAACCTGGACGACAAGGCACCGGGCGCGGGCAAGCCGTTCGCCCCCGCGCTGTGGAAGTCCAGCATGTACGCCGACGCGGACGGCAGGAAGGTGCACAGCGTGCTGCCCTGGTACTCCGGCGGCATCGTGCAGACCTTCAACACCGACCTGATGAAGAAGGCGGGCCTGGACCCGGCCAAACCTCCGACGACCGTGCTGGGCCTGTTCGACGACGCGGAGAAGGTGGCCAAGGCCTCCGGCGGCAAGTACTACGCGTTCCTCGCCAACCCGCAGCTGCGCATCCCGGCCGACTGGCAGCAGATGGGCATCGAGATCCTCTCGGCCGACGGCAAGAAGTTCACCTTCGCCGACGACCCGAAGACCGCGCAGTGGGTCGAGGCCATGGCCAAGCTCTACAAGGCCGGCGGCATGCCCAAGGACTCCCTGTCCTCCACGCAGGACCCGGCCAACGTCTACGGCCAGGGCAAGCTCGTCTACGGCCCGACCAACCCCAACTTCCTGCGGTTCATCCAGCAGAACAACCCGAGCGTCTACAAGAAGACCGGCGTCGCCCCCTTCATGCTCGACGCGCTCGGCCACACCGTCGGCGCCCCGCAGTACGTCGGCACCGCGTCCACCAGCAAGAACGCCTCGACGGCGCTGGCCTTCGCGCAGTTCCTGACGAACGCCGAGAACCAGCTCGCCTGGGCCAAGGACCCGAACGTCGTCATCTTCCCCTCCACCACGGCCTCCCTGAACGACCCGTTCTTCCAGTCGGTCAAGGGCGACGACCCCTTCGCCGAGGCCCGCAAGATCGTCGCCAGTGACCGCAAGACCGCCACGGCCGACGAGATCGCCCTGACGCCCGGTGAGCTGAACGCCATCTCGGCCCAGATACAGCTGGCCATGCAGGGCAAGAAGAGCGCCGAGGACGCTCTGAAGGAGGCGCAGTCCAAGGCGAACCAGCTGATCGAACAGGGCAGCTGAGGATGACGCAACCGACCGTCCGCAAGGCGCCCGTCCCCGCTCCCCCGGGCGCGGGCGCCCGACGCCCCGGCGGCGCCTCCCCCTCCTCCCGCCCGCCGGGGCCCCTGCGCCGCGCCCTTCGCTTCGTGACGCCCGGCCCGAGCGCCGACGCGGGGGGCGCGGCGCTCCACCGCCGCTGGTGGCTGCCCTGGC
>KL569190.1:16763-21177 GCA_000715635.1 Streptomyces violaceus
CAGAGATGTGTATAAGAGACAGGCCCTGGCTGTGGATGGCCCCGGCGATCATCGGCGCGACCGTGTTCGGGGTGTTCCCGTTCCTCAACACGGTCGTCGTCTCCTTCACCGACGCCAAGCCGCTCGGTGGCGCCTACAACCTCGTCGGCCTGGACAACTACCGCCGGATGCTGGGCGATCCGGACTTCTGGCTGGCCACCCGCAACAGCCTGCTGTACGCGCTGTTCGTCGTCCCGCTGATGGTGCTGCTGCCGCTGCTGCTCGCGATCCTCGTGGAGAAGAACCTGCCGGGCATCGGCTTCTTCCGCTCCGCCTTCTACACGCCGGTGCTCGCCTCCAGCGTGGTCGTGGGCCTGAGCTGGCAGTGGCTGCTGAGCGACCAGGGGCTGGTCAACACCTGGCTGCAGCAGGCGCACCTCATCCGGGAGGCCATCCCGTTCCTGTCGGACTCGTGGCTGATCCTGCTGTCGGCGATGGGTCTGACGCTGTGGAAGGGCCTCGGCTGGTACATGATCTTCTACCTGGCCGCCCTCGGGAACGTCCCCAAGGAACTGCACGAGGCGGCGGCCGTGGACGGAGCGGGCGCCGTGCGCCGCTTCTGGCACATCACCGTGCCCGGCGTACGCCAGTCGATGATGCTGGTCGGCACCCTCACCGGCATCGGCTCGCTGCGGGTCTTCACCGAGATCTACATGCTGGGCGGTTCCACCGGCGGCCCCGGCGGCGCCGACCGCACGCTGCCCTTCTACATCCGCGACGTCGGCCTGGACCCGCTCACCGGCAACGCCGGCTACGGCGCCGCCGTCAGCGTCGCCCTGTTCGCCCTGACCCTGGGCCTCACGCTGCTCGCCCAGCGCCTGACGAAGGAGGACGAGGCATGACGACCGCCGTCGACAAGCGCCGACGTCTGATGCCCCGCTGGCGGGACTACGGCCGCCCGCGCGAACTGGTCGTCCGCTACCTGCTGCTGGTGTTCGTCCTCTTCATCACCATCGGCCCGCTGCTGTGGCAGCTGCTGTCGTCCCTCAAGGGCGCGGGCGAGGACGTCTTCGGCGCCGGTGCGTCCCTGATCCCCCACCACCCGACCCTGCGGGCCTACCGCGAGATCTTCGACCAGGTCCCGGTGTGGACGTACATCGGGAACAGCCTGGTCATCGTCGCGCTGTCCGTCACGAGCCAGCTCGTCTTCTCCACCCTGGCCGGCTACATGCTCTCCAAGCCCGGCTGGAAGGGCCGCAAGCTGGTCTGGGTGGTGCTGATGGCGTCCATGATGTTCCCCTTCGAGTCGATCATGGTGTCGCTGTTCCTCAGCATCCGGGACATGGGCCTGGTCGACCATCTGGCCGGTGTCTGGCTGCCCGGCTTCGTCGCCGCGATCAACGTCCTCATCATGCGCGCCGCGTTCCTCGCCGTACCGCGCGAGATCGAGGACGCGGCCATGCTGGACGGGGCGGGCGAGTGGAAACGCTTCCGGTACCTGTATCTGCCCTCCGCCTACGGCGCGATCCTCGTCGTCACCATCAACACCTTCATCAGCGCCTGGGACGACTTCCTGTGGCCCCTGATCGTGCTGCGCTCGGAGGAGCACTTCACCCTGACGCTCGGTCTCGCCCGGCTCCAGAGCTCGTCGTTCGGCTACGACCAGCGGATGGTGATGGCCGGCTCGGTGATCTCCGTGATCCCGGTGCTGGTGCTGTTCGTCATCACCCAGCGGTGGTTCTACAAGGGGGTTTCCTCGGGGGCTGTGAAGCTCTGAGTCGGTACGGCGGTCAGGGCGGCCCGCGCGGATTCGGCGACGCGGAACTCGACCACCGTGCCGGGCGGAACGGCGGTACGGAGGTCGGCGCCGAGCGGGAACGCGACCGTGCAGGTCTCGCCCGGCGCCAGCTCGACAGCCCGGAAACCGTGCAGCTCCAGCGTGCGCGGCCAGACGGGGGTCCGCAGCCGGCGCAGGTAGAGCTGGGCGACGGAACGGCCCTGGCGCCGGCCCGTGTTGGTGATGTCGGCCTCGACGGTGTGCCCTGACAGCCGCGGCGGGCCGTACGCGAAGCTCGTGTACGACAGTCCGTGCCCGAAGGAGTGGAGCGCCTCGGCGCTGTCGTCCGCGTAGCCGCCGTACTCGGTCTCCTTGTGGTTGTAGTAGACGGGGAGCTGGGCCGCGGAGCGGGGCAGGGAGACGGGCAGACGGCCGACCGGCTCGGCGAGGCCGAGCAGCACCTCAGCGATCGCCTCACCGCCCCACGGACCGGGGTACCAGGCGGTGAGCAGCGCGGCCGCCGTGTCGGGCACGACGTGCGGGCGGCCCTGGATCAGCACGACCACGGTCGGCGTCCCCGTCGCGACCACGGCGTCCAGGAGCGCGTACTGCGCGTCGCCCAGCCGCAGTCCGGCCAGATCGACGCCCTCGCCGCAGGTCATCTCGGACACGACGGTGCGCGCGGCGCCGTTGGCGTCGAACTCCGTGCCGGGCGTACGGGCGCTGCTGCCGCCCAGCACGAGCACGGCCAGATCGGACGCGGCGGCCTCGGCGATCGCCTCGGGGATGCCGGAGAGGTCGTCGCCGGTGAGGGCGCAGCCCTTGGCGTGGCGTACGTCGGTGCCGGTTCGCCGGAGTGCGTCGAGGACGCTGGTGCCGGTGCCGGGGCGTTGCGGGGCGGTGTAGTCGCCCAGTTGGTGGGCGACGGTGCCGGCGTGCGGCCCCAGGAGGGCGATACGGGATCCCGGCGATACGGGCAGCACGCCGTGGTCGTTGTGGAGCAGGGTGACGGCGGCACGGGCGAGCGCGGTACTCAGCTCGCGCCCGACGGCGGGGTCCGGGAACGGGCCCGCGCTGTAGGGCTGTTCGAAGAGCCCCAGGCGGAACTTGAGCCGTAGCACCCGGGCGACAGCCTGGTCCAGGGCCTCCTCACTCACCAGCCCCCGCTCGACCGCCTCCTCCAGATGCGTGAAGCCCTCGTCCCACAGGCTCAGGTCGACCCCGGCGTCCAGGGCGAGGGCACCGGCGGAGACCTTGTCGCCGGTGACGCGGGCCAGCCGGTCCACGGCCAGTCCGTCCGCCATGACCAGTCCGTCGAAACCCCAGCGGTGGCGCAGCAGTCCGGTGAGCAGGGCGCGGTTGCCGCAGCAGGGCATTCCGTCGACCTCGTTGTACGCGGCCATGAGGGCGGCGGCTCCGGCCCGGACACCGGCGTGGGCGGCGGGGAGGTGGATCTCGTGCAGCTCCCGGAGACCGAGTTCGGACTCGGCGGAGTTGCGGCCGCCGACGGTGGCGCCCTGCCCGGCGAAATGCTTGAGGACGACGGGGGCCTTGTCCGGGGCGAAGCGCCCGCCCGGTTCCCGCTCTCCCTGCATGCCGCGGACGAGCGCCTCGGTGAGCCGGGCAGCGAGGTACGGGTCCTCGCCGAAGCACTCCTCGGTCCGGCCCCAGCGCGGGTCCCGGGCGATGTCCAGGGCCGAGACCAGGGCGACGTGGCCGCCGCGGGCGCGCAGTTCGGCGGCGGCGTGGGCGGCGGCCCGCTCGTACAGCGCGGGGTCCCAGCCGGCGCCGACGGCCAGGTTGACGGGCAGGACCGTGCCGTCGAGGGCCATGTGCCCGTGCGGCACCTCCTCGACGAACAGGGCCGGGATGCCGAGCCGGCTGTGCTCGACGACATGCCGCTGGACGAGGTGGGCCAGTTCGGCACCGGCCTCGGCGCCGGACCCGGTGGTGTGGCCGACGCCCGACCAGGCGTCGGCGCGCAGCAGCCCGTACAGGGCCCCGAGTCCGGCGAAGCGCTCGGTCTCGGCGTGGAGGGCGTCGGTGAGCTCGAAGCCGCCGTCGGGGGTGCGTCGGTAGGCGTCCCAGCCGTACATCCGCTGGTTGAGCTGACCCGCCTTCTCGCGCAGGGTCATACGCGAGAGCAGGTCGCGGACGCGGTCGTCGACCGGGGCCGTGGGGTCGCGGTACAGGGGTGTGCCCTGCCGGGTGGCGGTCACGTACGGCCCTGGTGAGCGAGCCGGGCCAGGGCCACGGCACCCCGGCGGCCGTCGGGGACCCAGTCGAGGGGCAGGCCGAGGGCCCGGAGGCGGGCTTCCAGGCGCGGGGTGAGCGGCCCGCCGGGCCCGAGCAGACCTCCGGTGGTCACGACCCGTTCCCCTGGGCGTGGGTCCAACGCCCTTACGGCTTCAGTGAGTTGGTCGGCCGCCTCGTCCAGGATGGCCAGAGCGACGGCGTCCCCGGCCGCCTCGACGACCAGCGGTGCGAGCCGCGCCAGACGGATGGGCGGCTCGGCCATCACGGCGGGGAGCAGGTGCCTGCGGTAGGCCTCGCGGTGGAGGCGGGACCAGGGCGTGTCGTCGTGGGGCGGGAGGGGGCGCCGGTCGACCGGGGAACCGGTCCCGGCCGCTCCGGTCCGCGCCGGTCCGGCCGGCTGGC
>KL569190.1:21407-21664 GCA_000715635.1 Streptomyces violaceus
TGTATAAGAGACAGGCGCCGCGCCTCACGCGAGGCACCCTCCGCGACGCCCTGGACCACGTCGGGGGACAGCCTCCGCACCGCGCCACCGGACGCTCCGCCGGGCAGCACGTCGCCCGGCACCCCGAGTTCTCGCCCCACCAGCTCCGCCAACACGGTCGGCGCGCCCCTCCCGTCGGCCATCCGCAGTGCGGCCCGGACGGCCGCGCGGCCGATCCAGAAGCCGCTGCCGTCGTCACCGAGGAGCCAGCCGTCGCC
>KL569190.1:21891-22151 GCA_000715635.1 Streptomyces violaceus
GTCCACGGTGGCGGTGCCGCGCCGGCCGGTGATGCGCATGGCGACCGCGCCGGTGCCGGCCACCAGGGCGAGGCCGTCGGCCGGGGCGCCCGGGGCGGAGGCGAAGGCCGCTTCGATGTCGCTGCTGATGACGGGCGGGCCGGCGTCGATGCCCAGCCGGCGCAGGGCGGCGGTGAGGGCGGCCAGGGCGTTGCGCCGCCCCGGTTCGTCGGCGACGGCGTCCGTCGCGCCCGCGAAGCCTGTCTCTTATACACATCTCT
>KL569190.1:22355-24269 GCA_000715635.1 Streptomyces violaceus
GCCACGACCCGGTCACGGACGGACTCGGGCACGGCCTGTCCGACGGCCTCGGCGAGATGCTCCGTGAGCTGCGGCACCGGGACGGTCAGGGCGTTGCCCGGCCCGGCGGCGCCCTCGCCCAGCGGACGTCCGTCCGCGGCGGTCGCCAGGACCGCCCGGGTCCGTGTGCCGCCCGCGTCGAGGCCGACCACCAAGGACGAGCCGCCTTGACGCTCCTGGTTCAATTCATTACCCATCGCCGACTATGGTGATTGATGCATTCACCCAGAGCAAGGGATCTGGGTGCTCGACCCGAGGAGGATCCCATCCCCACGCTCCGCTTCGGCGTCAACTACACGCCCCGCCGCGGCTGGTTCCACGCCTGGCACGACTTCGACCCGGCGCATGCCCGCGAGGACCTGGACCAGATCGCCGCGCTCGGCCTCGACCACGTCCGGGTCTTCCACCTGTGGCCGCTCCTCCAGCCCAACCGCACGCTCATCCGCCCCGCCGCCGTGGACCAGCTGGCGCACCTGGTCGACCTGGCCGCCGAGGCCGGTCTCGACGTCCTCGTGGACGGCGTGCAGGGCCATCTGTCCAGCTTCGACTTCTACCCGGAATGGACGCGCAGCTGGCACCACCGCAATGTCCTCACCGACCCGGAGGCCGTCGCCGCCCAGGCCGAGCTCATGCGGACCCTCGGCCGCGCCCTCGCCGGCCGCCCCAACCTCATCGGCCTCCAGCTCGGCAACGAGCTCAACAACCTGGTCGAGCACAACCCCGTGACCGCGGACGAGGTGGACCACTACCTCGACACCCTGCTGTCCGCCACCCGCGAGCACCTGCCCCCGGGCCGTCTCGCGACCCACTCCGCCTACGACGCGGCCTGGTACGGCGACGACCACCCCTTCACCCCCGAGGCCTCGGCCCGCAAGGGCGATGTCACCACCGTCCACCCCTGGGTGTTCTCCGGCGACTGCGCCCGCCGCTACGGCCCCCGCTCCCCCCAGGTGCTGCACCTCGCCGAGTACGGCACGGAACTCGCCAAGGCCTACGCCGAGGACCCGGCCCGCCCGGTCTGGGTCCAGGAGACGGGCGCCCCGGAACCGCACATCCCGGCGGCCGACGCCCCGGACTTCGCGCGGGCGACCGTGCGGAACGCTGCCGGGTGCGAGGGACTGTGGGGCGTGACCTGGTGGTGCTCCCACGACGTGGACCGCTCCCTGGCCGACTACCCGGAACTGGAGTACACGCTGGGCCTGTTCGACGCGCGGGGCGACGCCAAGCCGATCGCCACGGCCCTGTCCGAGACCGTCGCCGAGGTACGCGCGGGGCACCACCCCGCCCGGTCCCGCGGCACGGCCCTGGTCCTGGACTGCACGCCGTCCACGCGTTCCGTCTCCGGCCCGGGAGGCGCGTACTTCGACGCGTGGATGGCCCTGCGCACGGAGGGCGTCCACCCGGCGGTGGTCCTGGCGGGGCGGGCGGACGACGCGGCGTACCTCGCGGCGCGCGGCATCAAGGAGGTCGTGCGGGTGCCGTGAACTCTCAGGCGCCCGCCAGCGCCTCGGCGACGGCCCGCAGATTCACCCGCCCTCGCCCGTAGGAACAGAGCGCGCCGCCCTCCGGCAGCCCGGTGTCGATGCGTACGGCGTCGGGCCGCTTGGACATCAGGGCGGCGCGCAGCCGTTCCTGCCAGGGGTGGAGCCCGGCATCGCAGGTGGCGACGGCCAGCGGGGTGTCACCGGAGGCGCGCAGAATCTCCTCCACGACGGCGTCCGGGTCCGCCGGGTCTCCGGTGACCGCGGTGCCCGTGGCCGTGGGGTCGACGGCGCGCACCGCCGTCAGCAGGTCCTCGCCGCCCCAGTTGAGCGCGGGATGCGGCGGCGGGAACAGGTCGACGACGTGGGCGCCCCGCACGACCGACGGCACCGG
>KL569190.1:24456-26195 GCA_000715635.1 Streptomyces violaceus
GCCGCGGACAGCCCGGCGGGCGGCCTCGAGACCGGCCCCCGCGTCCCAGCCGTCGACGGCCCCGGCCGGAGCGGCGTACCGCACGGCGAGGCGCCGCACCCGTCCGGCGGCCTCCCGCACTCGTTCCTCGGGCAGCACACCGGTGCGCAGCGCGCCGAGCACCGTGTCCCGGCAGGCCAGGGTGACCTCCAGGTCCGGCACGGCCACGATGACCTGGTCGGCGCCCGCCGCGAGGGCGATCCGCGCCCCGGCGGCCTCGCCGTAGCGGTCGGCGATGGCCTTCATCTCCAGGGCGTCGCTGACCAGGACCCCGTCGAAGTCCAGCTCGTGGCGGAGCAGATCGCCCAGGATGCGGCGGCTCAGGGTGGCGGGCCGCTCGGGATCCAGCGCCGGGTAGACGACATGAGCGCTCATGATCATCGGCACGCCCGCGTCGACGGCCGCGCGGAACGGCTCGAAGTCGGCCCGCAGTTCGTCGTACGACCGCGGGTCGACGGCGATGCCGTGGTGACTGTCGGTCTCGGTGCCGCCGTGCCCGGGGAAGTGCTTGGCGCAGGAGGCGACGCCCCGCCGCTCGGTGGCGGCGATCCAGGCCCGCAGGTGGCGGGCGGCCAGCGCCGGTTCGGCGCCGAAGGACCGGGTGCGCACGATCGGGTTGCGCGGATGGTGCTGGAGGTCGGCGACCGGCGCGTAGGAGACCGTGATGCCGAGCGAGGCCAGATGCCCGGCCAGGGCGTCGGCGCAGCGGCCGGTCAGCGCGGGATCGTCGGCCACTCCGAGCGCGAACGATCCGGGCACCTCGGGAGCCCCGGCACCCACCAGGTGCCCGATCCCCCCGCCCTCGTTGTCGATCCCCACGAGCAGGTCGGGCCGCAGGGCCCGCAGCTCCGCGGTGAGCCGCCGCACCTGCTCCGCGTCCCGCACGTTGCGGGTGAACAGGATGACGCCGCCGAGCCCTCGGTCGACGAGCCGCTTCAGCTCGTCCGGAACCCCGGCCGTCCCGTCGAACCCCGCGACGAGACAGCGGTGAGCGGCCTCGTCGAGATCGACGGGCAAACCGGCGGGACGTGCGGGCGGATGCGCGGAGGAGGTCACTCCGCACATCTTCTGGCTCGATCATCCATTAGTCAACAGGGTGATGGATCATTCATTCAGTACGAGGACGGCGACGGACCAGGCAGAAACGTTCCTGAAGTTCCTTCGTCACCCACTCCCACCCCACCCACACCCGCTAGCCTCGTAGGTCACCGAAGGCGAACGGGGGGTTGCCCATGGTGAACGCTGATCGCACGCCGCCGGACTGCCCTGGGGGGCATGACGGTATGCCGGAGCGTGGCGCCGGGCTCCACCTCCAGGATCAGCTCGAAATCCTCATCCAGGACTTCCGCACGAGCGCCGAGCCGCCGATGCCGGTGTTCGTCGTGCACGCGCAGGAGGGCGCGGACGACGACGCGGTGACCGGTCTGGTCCGGCAGCTCCACGCGGGCCAGGAGGCGCACGGAACGCGCTGCGCGGCGGCGCAGGACTCCTACGAGGGCGCCACGGAGGTGCGCCGGGCCGCGGCCATGGTGCGGGCGCTGAGCGAGCCGAAGAAGTGGGGCGGCCCGAAGGCGGTCTACCGGCGCTACGCGTTCCCGCGGCTGCGGCTGGTGCATGCCATCGACGACGCGGTCGCGGCCCTCGGCGACACCTGGCCGGCGCCCGAGCCGGGCAGCCCCGAGGCCCTGTCTCTTATACAC
>KL569190.1:26404-27065 GCA_000715635.1 Streptomyces violaceus
GAAGAACACCGCGCGCTGGCGCTCCGGTCTGCCGCTGTTCGACATGGCGCACATCCTCCCGGCGAGCCTCGTGACCGTGCTCGCCGCACTCATGGCCCGCAGCGAGTGGTACGTGGCGGTGGGCGCCGGCCTCGTCTTCCTGCTGCTGCTGACCGTCCTCAACTACGTCCTGCCGGGGCGGGCGCCGATCTTCCTGTGGCTGCGCCGGGAGAGCCGCTGGTTCATGACGACGACCTTCCTCAGGGCGGCGGACCACGAGGATCCCACCGAGGTCTCGCTGCTGCGGCCGGTGCGGTCCTGGAAGGCGATCGCGGCCCGGGCCTACGACGTGGCCGAGGCGCTCACGGCGGGCGGCGACTTCCACCTCCAGCTGTGCGTGCTGGCGCTGCGGGAGGACCTGCGGGACAACCACCGCCGCTGGAGCTGGGACCTGCGCGGCTTCAAACGGCCCCGCCCGCCGATGCTGTTCCTGCCCCACGCGGACGCCCGCAACGGCGGCGTCGAACTGATCCGGGCCATCAGCGACGTCCGCAGCCGCCGCAGCGAGCTCGACCCGCTGGTGGTGGTCGCCGCGGTGCACACGCACGACGTGCCACGCCTGGAGCGCGGCGTGGTTCCGACGGCGCCCGACCCGGCCGCCGTACCGCCCAGGTTCGGCGAG
>KL569190.1:27261-27631 GCA_000715635.1 Streptomyces violaceus
CCGCCCAGGTTCGGCGAGCGGCTGCGCACCTGGCACCGGGAGTGGGCGCACAACCTGCGCGCCGAACAGTCACCCAGCCGGGAGCGGTCCGTCCTGCCCTGGGTGATGAAGATCCCGCTGCCGCACGACCAGCTCGGTCCCGTCGAGGAACGCACCCGCCATCTGCGGGCCTCCACCCGCCCCACGCCCGCCCGGCTGGTGTGGGCCCTGCACACCCTTGTCCTGGTGATCGCCCTGCTGACCGCCGGGACCGTCATGCGGGCCGAGGCCCTGCACGACCGGTACTGCTCGGCGTCCGTGCTGACCGCCAACCGGGACACCCGGCGCGAGCAAGCACCCGGCGGCGGCACGGAATGCATCGGCATAGCGA
>KL569190.1:27877-32696 GCA_000715635.1 Streptomyces violaceus
GCCCTGACGGCCGGGGACGCGACACCCTGGACGGTGGACGAGCTGGAGGACCGCATCGCCGGGCAGAACGCGAACGTCCTCGCTCACCACACCGGTAAGTACGTCACCGTCGTCTACGCCGGACCGCTCAGCGCCGATTCCTCGGACGGCTCCTCGCTCGTGAAGGGCGCGGAGGAACTCGCGGGCGTGTACCTGGCACAGGCCGTCATCAACAAGAACTCCAGTGTGAAACTGCGGGTCCTGCTCGCCAACGGCGGCGTGGACCTGGGCCACCAGGAGGAGATGGCCGAGGAGATCGCCGCGTACGCCGCCCAGGACCCGACCGTGGTGGGGGTCGTGGGCACCGGCCGCGACCTGAAGTCGAGCAGAGCGACGACCCGCACACTGATGGAGGCCGGCCTGCCGATCGTCTCCGGCACGAACTCCGCCACCTATCTGCCCCGCGAGTTCGCCAACTGGTTCAGCCTGGCCGCCACGGACCAGTGGCAGATCGAGCAACTCGGCCTGGTAGCGGCCCAGTTGCGCACACCGAAACGTCGGCAGTACGCCCTCGTCCTCGCCCGCGACACGGCGAGGACCGACGACCTGTACACCGACGAACAGGCACGCTACGGCCAGGACATGCTGCGCCGGCAGGGCTTCACCCCGCTCGAGCAGCGCCGCTACATCCTCAGCGGCGGCAAGCCGGAACTCCGGTCGCACGCCCAGGAGATCTGCCGGGGCGGCCAGGTCCCGTCGGTGATCTACTTCGCCGGCCGGGTGGAGGACATCGATCCCCTGATGACCCAGCTGGGCACCGAGCCGGGCTGCGCCGGAACGCCCCTGGCCATCCTCACCGGCGACGACCTCTCCAAGGCCGACTTCACCGCCGGCGGACAGTCCGTCGCGCCGAAGGTCACGCTGTACCACTCGGCCCTGGCCGAGCTGGAGACGGCCGCAGCCACGACGACCTTCTACCTGGACGCCGCCACGTACCTGCCGGGACTGCGGGGCGGGAACCTGCGCTACGACAGCCCCGCCCTGGCCAGCGGCCAGACCGCCCTGGCACACGACGCGACCCGCGCCCTGTACTGGGCGGCCACCCGGGACGACCGGCCCCAGAGCCGCGCCTCGACCTGGGTGAACCTGCGCAACGTCAAGATCGAGGGCATGGCCACCGGCACCATCGACTTCACCCGTGCCCCGCTGTACGGCGACCGCACCGGTCACAGCATCGTCCTCAAGGAGGTCCGCCGCGCCGAGGACGGCACCTCCGAGACCCGGGTGGTGTGCGGCCGCACCGCGGGGAACACGAAGCGGCTCACACAGAAGGAGTGCCGGATCGGCTGAGGGCTGTCTCAGTCCTCGGCGGCGGTCAGGCGGAGCGCGATGCTGTTGATGCAGTACCGCTGGTCCGTGGGCGTCGGATACCCCTCACCCGCGAACACGTGCCCGAGGTGCGAGCCGCAGCGCGCACAGCGCACCTCGGTACGCACCATGCCGTGGGTCCGGTCCTCGATCAGTTCCACCGCGTCGCTGTCCCTCGGGTCGAAGAAGGACGGCCAGCCGCAGTGGGACTCGAACTTCGTGTCCGAGGTGAACAGCTCCGCACCGCAGGCGCGGCAGGAGTAGACCCCCTGGGTCTTGGTGTCGGTGTACTCACCGGTGAAGGCGGGCTCCGTGGCCGCCTGGCGCAGCACCGCGTACTCGCCAGGGCTCAGCTCCGCGCGCCACTGCTCGTCCGGCTTCTCGACGTCGTACGGCATGAGCCTCCAGCCCCTCAGTTCGACAGACGGTCCAGGATGCGCGGGCCGAGGTCGGTGACGTCGCCCGCTCCCATGGTGAGAACGAGATCCCCGGGCTTCGCCATTCCCGCGACCACCGGGGGGACGTCCGCCTTGTCGTGCACCGGCGTCACGTCCGCGCCCGCCGCCCGGGCCGCCTCGATGATCAGCTCGCTGGTCACGCCGGGGATCGGGTCCTCGCGGGCCGGGTAGATGTCCAGCACGACCGAGGCGTCCGCGAGGGCCAGGGACCGGCCCATCTCCTTGCCCAGCTCCTGGGTGCGGGAGAAGAGGTGCGGCTGGAAGACGACCAGGATCCGGGAGTCGCCCGCCGCCGCGCGCATGGCCTCCAGGTCGGCGGTCATCTCGGTGGGGTGGTGCGCGTACGAGTCGATGACCTGCACGCCCGCGGCCTCGCCCTTCAGCTGGAGCCGCCGCTTCACACCCGTGTACGCCCCCAGCGCCCGGGCCAGCTCCTCGGCGGGGACGCCGAGCGCCACGCCCGCCGCCAGTGCGGCCACCGCGTTGTGCGCGTAGTGCCGGCCGGGGACGGAGACCGTGAAGGTCAGCTCCTGCCCCTCCAGCACCACGGTGACCTCGCTCTTCAGGCCCTGCGGCACGACCGACAGGATGCGCACCCCGGCGTCCTGCGACTCGCCGTACGTCACCACCCGCACGCCGCGCTCCGCGACCCGGCGGGTCAGCTCCCGGGCGCCCTCCTGGTCGGCCGCGATCACCAGCGTGCCGCCCTCGGTGATCCGGTCCACGAACGTCTCGAACGACTCGTAGATCTCGTCCATCGAGGCGTAGTTGGCGTGGTGGTCGAGTTCGACGTTGAGGACGATCGCGACCTCGGGCGCGTACTTGTGGAAGCTGCGGTCCGACTCGTCCGCCTCGGCGACGAAGATCTCGCCGTCGCCGTGCAGCGCGTTGGAGCCGGGCGCGTCCAGGTCCCCGCCGATCGCGTACGACGGCGTCAGGCCCAGCTCCCGCAGCGACACCGCCAGCATCGAGGTCGTGGTCGTCTTGCCATGCGTACCGGCGACCGCGATCGGCCGCAGGCCCTCCATCAGGGCGGCGAGCGCGTCGGAGCGGTGCACGACCGGGATGCCGAGTGCGGCCGCCCGGGCCAGCTCGGGGTTGTCCTGCCGGATCGCCGACGACACGACCACACAGCTCGCGTCGTCGGCCAGGTGCTCCGTGGCGTGCCCGATGTGCACCGTCACGCCCAGCTCCCGCAGCGCCTCGGCCGTCGCCGACTCCTTCGCGTCACTGCCCGCCACGGCGGCCCCGCGCTGGGCGAGGATCTTCGCGATACCCGACATCCCGGCCCCACCGATACCGATGAAGTGCGGTCGGTCCATGGCGGTGGGAAGGCCGGGTGCCATGCGTATCTCCAAGGGCGTTCTGGGACGGTGAGCGCCCACAGCCTATTTCAGAAGCGCCACTGCATCAGCCCGGCACCACGACTACGCCTTGCTGTGCGAGAACAGCTTCAGCACCGGCACCCCCACCTTGTGCCGGGCCCGCGACGCCCAGTCCCGGTGAAAGAACTCCTCCACGTAGTGGGGGTCGGTCAGCACGATGACCTCGTCCGCGCCGGCCTCCTCCACCAAGGACTTCAGCGCGTCCAGCGGATGGTTCTCGATCAACCGTCCCTGCGCCTCGCTCCCGGACGTCCGCAGCGCAGCGAGGGACACCTCCAGCGCCCGCTGCCCGACGCTCAGCGCCTCCTCGCCCTCCGGCGTCTCCCCCTCGCGGACGGCATCGTCGAGTTCGCCGAGCGCGACGTCGTCGATGGCCCGCAGCAGACGGTCCGCCTGCTCGCCGCGCGGCTGGAGCAGCACCTGGAAGGAGACCTGCTCCTCCCCGTGCAAGGTGGTGACGAACTCCACGTCGGCGGACGTCAGGGCCTTCTCGATCATCAATACGCTTGTGAACACCAGGCGCCCCTTCTGATCCTTGCGGAAACCATCCTGCCCCGTGTTCGCACGGGAACTGCCGGGTCCAGTGTGCCCTCCAAAATCCAAACAGAACGGCATATTCCGAACGTACCGACCGGTCCGGCTTCCTGAGCGCCGACACCTGTACCCACGTGCCGCTACCCCGTGCCGCGCGGTTCAGTACGTCAGGACCGCCCGTACCGCGTGAACAGGAAGCCGTCCTCCTCCAGCATCGACAGCAGCGCGAAGCGCCGCGGGACCGTGACGGCGGGCCCCCCGGCGATGCGCTGCGCGCCGCCCGCGGTGAGCATCGGGGAGACCGTCAGACAGAGCTCGTCGAGCACGCCGGCCGCCACCAGCTGCCCCAGCAGCCGCGGGCCGCCCTCGGTCAGCAGCCGGGTGTGGCCGAGGGCTGCGAGGGCCTGGACGGCACGGGCGGGGTCCACGCCGATGCCGTCCCCTGCGGTCACCACACGGGCGCCCGCCTTCTCGGCGGTGGCGACGCGGTCCGCGGCGGCCGCGGCTCCCGTGAGGACCAGGGTGGGCACCAGGGGCGAGGTGAACAGCGGGAGCGAGAAGTCGAGGTCGAGGCTGGCGGTGACGACCGCGATCGCGGGGGCGGGGGCCTGCCCGGCCGCCTCCCGCGTCGCAGCGAACTCGGCCCGCGCGCGTGCCGGCCGGTACCCCTCCTGGCGCACCGTTTCCGCGCCCACGACGACCACGTCCGCCAGCGCCCGCAGTGTGCCGAAGATCCGCATGTCGGTCGCGCTGGAGATGGGCTGGGAACGGCCGTCGTGCTGGGCGGCCCCGTCCAGCGTGGACACCATGTTGGCGCGCAGCCACGGCAGCGGCCCCCCGGCCCCCGGCTCGGGATAGGCGTACGCGGCCGCCAGCTCGGCCAGGCCCCACTCCCGCCCGGCACCCTCCTCGCCGGACGCGCCACCCGGGGCCGGAGCTGCTGTTTCATCGGTCACAGGGAACAGACGTCGCATGCCGTGCAGTGTTCCACGCGCCGTAGCATGGTGAACCGTGTCCTCCTCTCCCGCCCCCTCCGGTACCGGCTCGATAGCCGACGCGGCCCCGCTGTCCCTGTGCGCCCGTGAGCCGCACGTC
>KL569190.1:32958-35419 GCA_000715635.1 Streptomyces violaceus
CCGCCACGGTTCGACTCGGTGCGCTTCAGCACGTACATCCCGGACCCGAACCAGCCCAGCCAGACCGAGGCCGTCCAGGTCCTGGAGAGCTTCGCGGCGGGTCTGGGCGGGACGGCCGACTCCGGCAAGCGGCGGCTGTTCGGTTTCGGCAGGGCGCCGAAGAAGGCCCCGGCCGGCCCGCGTGGCGTCTACCTCGACGGTGGCTACGGCGTCGGCAAGACCCACCTGCTGGCCTCCCTGTGGCACGCCACCCCGGCCGAGCCCGAGCTCAAGGCGTTCGGCACCTTCGTGGAGCTGACCAACCTGGTCGGGGCCCTCGGGTTCCAGAAGACCGTCCAGACCCTGTCCGGCCACCGCCTGCTGTGCATCGACGAGTTCGAGCTCGACGACCCGGGCGACACCGTCCTGGTCTCCACCCTCCTCGGCAAGCTCGTCGACGCGGGCGTGGCGCTCGCCGCCACCTCCAACACGCTGCCCGGCAAGCTCGGTGAGGGCCGGTTCGCCTCCGCCGACTTCCTGCGGGAGATCCAGGGCCTGTCGGCCCACTTCCGCGCCCTGCGCATCGACGGCGAGGACTACCGCCACCGCGGTCTGCCCGAGGCGCCGCCGCCGTACTCCGACGAAGAGGTGGCCACGACGGCGCGCGCCACCGAGGGCGCGTCCCTCGACGCATTCTCGCCCCTCCTGGAGCACCTCGCCCGGGTCCACCCCAGCCGGTACGGCGCGCTGACCGACGGAATCAGGGCAGTGTGCCTCACCGGTGTGCGGCCGGTTCCCGACCAGTCGACGGCCCTCAGGCTCGTCGTCCTGGCGGACCGGCTCTACGACCGCGAGGTGCCCGTGATGGCCTCCGGTCTGCCCTTCGACCAGCTCTTCAGCGAGGAGATGCTGAACGGCGGCTACCGCAAGAAGTACTTCCGGGCAATCTCCCGGCTCACCGCCCTGGCCCGCGACGCGGGCAAGCTGGCGAACTCCCGGTAACCACAACCCCAATACCGCACCAACACCCGTGAGGCCAAGGGGTGGTTCAAGCCAACCCACCCACGGTTTTCAGGCTCTCTTCAGCTTGAAACGTTAAGTTAACCCTGCAAATGACTTTGCAGGGTTAACGTGTTTCTTGACCAGTCATTGACCAAGTGTTGGTCAGCGCTAGACGTGTGAATCACTTGAAGGGGGGCGCATGTACCGAGGTACGACGGTACGGACCATGGTTTCGATCCTCGCCGCCGCCCTGCTCGCCCTTCAGTTCTTCGCACCGACGGCGTCCTTCGCATCCGCGCACACGCCCCGTAAAGCCGAGGCCAAGGCACAGCCCGGAACTGAACCCTCCGACACGACCTCGCGCCCCGGAATCAAGTTCTCCGGGAAGGCACTGCGCGACGAGATCGCCACCTGCCGCGCCGGACACCACGGGGACCCGACCGGTCCCCTGCGGACCCGCGACCGGTTCCACCACGCCGACCCCGTGCCCTCGGCGCCGGAGCGGCCCCTGCTGCGGCACATCCCGCCGACAGCACCGGACCAGGTCAGAGCCGGCGCCGCGCACCATCGCGCGTCGAGATCCTCGACGTCGCACACACCGGCAGCGCTTCAGGTCTTCCGCTGCTGAGGAACAGAGTCGTTCCGTCCCCCACCTCTGTCATGCCCGTCCGACGCGCCCCCACTGCGCGCCAGGAGGAGTCACCACGCTCATGCAACCCCTCATCGACAACGCCCGCATGTTCGGACAGCGCCCTGAGGAGTTCGCTCGCCTCGCCGAGGGCCAGTCCCCCGACGTCCTGTTCATCACCTGCTCCGACTCCAGGGTCGTACCGGCCCTGATCACGGGCGCCCGGCCCGGCGAGCTCTTCGAGCTGCGCACCGCGGGCAACGTAGTTCCCCCGCACGCCTTCGAGCACCCCACGTCGGAGGCGGCCACGATCGAGTACGCCGTGGAAGTGCTGGGCGTCAAGGAGATCGTGGTCTGCGGCCACTCGCACTGCGGCGCCGTCGGCGCGGTGGTGCGGGGCGACGACCTCACCGGCGTACCCGCCGTGCGGGACTGGCTCGCGCACGCCTGCGACGAGCCCAAGTGCGCGGACCCGACCGACAAGACGGTCACCGAAGCCGTGCAGAACCACGTCCTGACCCAGGTGGAGCGGCTGCGCTCGTACCCGGGCGTGGAGAGCCGCCTGACGGACGGCCGGCTCCGGCTGCACGCCTGGTTCTACGAAGTGCACACCGGAACCGTGCGGGAACACCGCGCGGACACCGACTCCTTCGAGAAGCTGTGAGGGGCTCCATGACCAAGTTCCCTTACCTGAGGCAGGACTTCCTCGCCTCCATCGTCGTCTTCCTCGTCGCCGTGCCGCTCTGCATCGGCGTGGCCGTCGCGTCCGGCGTCCCGGCCGAACTCGGCCTGATCACCGGCATCGTGGGCGGCCTCGTCACCGGCTTCATGCGCGGCAGCAGCCTCCAGGTG
>KL569190.1:35575-36212 GCA_000715635.1 Streptomyces violaceus
GCCTCCAGGTGTCCGGGCCCGCCGCCGGCATGACCGTGCTGGTCTTCGAGGCCGTCAGCGAGTTCGGCGTGGCCGCACTCGGTGTGATCGTGCTGATGGCCGGTCTGCTCCAGCTCGCCATGGGCTTCCTCGGGATCGGCCGCTGGTTCAGGGCCATTTCCGTCTCCGTCGTCGAGGGCATGCTCTGCGGCATCGGTCTGGTGATCATCGCCGGGCAGATCTACGCGGCGGCGGGCCTGAAGGCCCCGGAGACCGGCATAGGCAAGATCGCGGGGCTGCCGGGGGCGTTCACCGACGCACTGGGCAGCACCGAGGCCATGACCTCGCTCGCGATCGGCGCGGGCACCATCGCCGTCATCGTGCTGTGGAAGAAGCTGCCGAAGCAGGCGCAGGCCGTGCCCGGAGCCCTCGCGGCGGTGATGTTGGCCACGGTTGTCTCGCTCGCCTTCAGCCTGCCCGTCGCGACGGTCGAGGTGGAGGGGCTGGTCGACGTCATCCAACCCCCGGGCGCCGACGCCCTCGGGGAGCTCGCCGGCCCGGCCATCTGGGGCACGATCATCGCGTTCGCGCTGATCGCCTCGGCCGAATCACTGTTCAGCGCGGCGGCGGTGGACCGGCTGCACGACGGTCCGCGCAC
>KL569190.1:36443-36804 GCA_000715635.1 Streptomyces violaceus
TCAGTACGACAAGGAGATGATCGCCCAGGGTGCAGGCAACACGGTCTGCGGTCTGCTCGGCGCGCTGCCGATGACAGCAGTGATCGTGCGCAGCTCCGCCAACGTCAACGCCGGCGCGAAGACCAAGGCATCACGGGTACTGCACGGCGTGTGGCTGCTGCTGTTCGCCGCCGCGCTGCCCTCCGCGCTGGCGCTGATCCCGCTGCCCGCGCTCGCCGGCATCCTGGTGCACGCGGGCTGGAAGCTGATCCCGTTCCGCCAGGTCGCGGCGCTGTGGCGGAGCCACAAGGGCGAGGCGCTGATCCTCGTGGTCACCGCCGTGTCGATCGTCGCGGTGAACATGTTCGAGGGGGTGCTCATC
>KL569190.1:37021-37498 GCA_000715635.1 Streptomyces violaceus
AGGGGGTGCTCATCGGTCTGGCCCTGGCGGTGATCAAGACCGCCTGGGAAGCATCGCACCTGAAGACAGAGGTCATAGACAAGGGCGCCGGGCCGATCCAGGTGTACCTGTCGGGCAACGCGACGTTCCTGCGGCTGCCGAAGATACTCGACAGCCTGGAGTCCCTTCCGCAAGACCGGCCGATCGAGGTGGACCTGTCCAGGCTGTACCACCTCGACCACGCCTGCCGCACGGCCCTGGAGAACTGGGCCGAACGCCACAGCGCGCCCGACACCGACCCGGTGAAGGTCACTAACGCCGACCCGGTGAATGCCACGGAGCCGTAAGAATCGCGCCGTAAGGCTCTGCCGCCCGGCCGGAGACTCGACCTCGGGCCTCCGGCCGCGCGGCTCGGCGCACCAGTACGAAACACCAGTGCCCGGACAGAGGGCCCTGGCATGGCTGCCGCACATCCGGGAGGTGGAGACCGGCCTGCCG
>KL569190.1:37755-39130 GCA_000715635.1 Streptomyces violaceus
CGCCAGGCAGCCGCTCGGGCCAGACGATGTGGCCGGAGTACGACCCCGCGCGGTGGACGCCGGCACAGCGGGACGCGGCCAAAGCCAGGGAACTGATGGCGCTCGGCTTTCCCCGGGTGACCCGCACGACGGTGAAGCGGATACGGCTCGCCTACCGCAGGCAGGGCCTGTGGGGGCTGGTCGACACGTGCGATGTACGGCATCAGCTGGGTTGACGACTACCAGGCATTTTATAAGCGCCCAGGTGCCGTATTCTCGCGGCGTGACACACGAGGACGAGCGGCCGATCGCTGCCAACGCACAGGACCGAGTGATCTGGGCGCTGCGCCGGGCGGAGTGGGCGGTACAGGCCCGGAAGGATCAGCGGCTGCGACCGCTGGGTATCGCGGCCGCGCAGTACACCCTGCTGATGAGCGTCCATGGCGATCCCGGCCTGACTGGCGCGGAACTGGCCCGCCGGCTGAACGTCACCCCGCAGGCAGTGGCCTCCCAGGTGGCACGACTCGAGGAGCGGGGCCAACTGGAACGCCGACCGCACCCGCGCCACCGCCATGTGCAGGAGCTGCACCTCACCGGCGCCGGCCTCGACTCCCTGCGTGACGCCGATGCCATGATCGTGGAGATCGAACAGCGGATCACCGACAAGCTGGGTCCCAAGAAAGCCGCACAGCTCAGGACCCTGCTCGACGAGGTGGCCGACGTGGTCCGGGAGGCATGAGCGGGCGGGCCTGCGGAACCTCGATCGCCTCGACCTCTGGATTTTGCTCGCGCCGCAGCTCGGCCGGTGCCCCCGGGCGGCGACGGGCGAAGAGGCGGTCGTACTGGCCCGGCCGACGGCGATTGCGTCGTCGTCGGAGAAGCCGAAACCGGCGCGGGCCGGTGGCCCGCGGTGTGCCAGGACGTGCCGGCACAGTTCGTATGCCACCGCTTCGACACAGCCGCCGGAGATGCTGCCGACCGCGATGCCGTCCGTGCCGACGGCGAGGGCGGTGCCGGGTGGCAGGGGTGCACTGCCGCTGACGTCGACGATGGTGGCGAGCGCGAAGGGGCGGGCCTCGCGGCATCAGCGGTGCGGTGTGTCCCCGATGGTCAGGATGGCGGGCTTTCCGTGAGGTGGGTGACTCAGGGACCGCGGCCGCGCCTTGGGGCAGGAAGCAGCGGCGGCCCTGGGCTCAAAGAAGGACCTCGGGCCTGATCGGCAACTCGCGGACCCGGCGGCCGGTCGCGTTGAAGACCGCGTTGGCGATGGCGGGCGCCACACCGACGATGACGATCTCACCGAGTCCCTTGACACCGATCGGGTCGGCTTCGTAGTCCTCCCCCTCGATGTAAATGGCTTTCATTTCTGGCATGTCGGCGTGGGTCGGCACGAGGT
>KL569190.1:39373-40224 GCA_000715635.1 Streptomyces violaceus
CGATCCTGCCGTCGCGGTGGTCGGTGACCGTGTGCTCCAGGAGGGCATGACCGATACCGCCGACCATGGCCCCGAGGGCCTGGCTGTCGGCGAGCCTCGGGTTGATGATCCGGGCGGCGTCGTACACGCCGACCATGCGCCTGACCCGTACGAGGCCGAGGCGGGCGTCGACGGCGACTTCGGCGAAGGTCGCGGCGTAGGCGTAGAAGGAGAGCTTCTCCGACTCCGGCGCCCCGGCGTACGAGCCCACCGTTTCGAGGTGGGTGCGGTTGTTGCGGGCCAGGAGGCGCTGGTACGTCTCCCCGCGTGTGGGCTCGTCCTTCACACACAGCCGACCGCCTCGTACGACGATGTCTGCGGCGTCGGCTCCGTGCAACGGTGAGTCCTCGTCCTCGACCGCGAGCGTGATCGCCTGCTTGCGCAGCTTGTCGCAGCCGTCCTGGACGGCGGATCCGACACTGGCCATGGTCTGCGAGCCGGCGTGGACGGGGGCGGGGGGCATGAGGGAGTCGCCGAGCCGGAAGGTCACCTGGCGCATGGTCAGGCCGAGGGCGTCGGCGGCGACCTGGGTCATGGACGTGGCCGTGCCGGGGCCCATGTCGCTGGTCGCGGACTGCACCAGGGCGGTGCCGTCGGCGTCGAGCCGGACCGAGGCCTGGGCCGCGCTGCGCTGGGTGTCGTAGACACCGGCGGCCATGCCCATACCGATGAGCCAGTCGCCGTCGCGCGTCGAGCGGGGCTTGGGGTTGCGCCGGTGCCAGCCGAACTCGCGGGCGCCCGCGCGGTAGCAGTCGCGCAGGCGGCGGGTGGAGAAGGGCAGATTGGTGGACTCGTCGGCGGCTGGTTCGTTA
>KL569190.1:40410-43977 GCA_000715635.1 Streptomyces violaceus
ACTCGTCGGCGGCTGGTTCGTTGCGCAGCCGCAACTCGATCGGGTCCAGGCCCAGTTCGTGGGCGAGTTCGTCCATCGCCGTCTCGACGGGGAAGGCGCCGCTGGCGTAGCCGGGGCCGCGCATGAACCACGGCGTGCTCACGTCCAGCGGGACATGACGGTACGCCTGACGGACGTTGGGCGTGCTGTAGAGCATCCGTCCGGGCTCCAGGACGTGTTCGCTGTGCCGTTCGTAGCGGGAGCTCTCGGTGCGGATGTCGTGCGCCGACGCGGTCAGGCGGCCCTGCCGGTTGCCGCCGAGGCGCAGTTCGTATTCGTATGCGGGCCGGAATCCCACACCGAAGTACAACTGCCTGCGCGTGAGCACGAGTTTCACGGGCCGTTTCACTTCGCGGGCGGCCAGCGCCGCGGTGACGGAGTGCACGTAGGTACGGGCGGCGCTGCCGAAGGCACCGCCGACGAACGGCGAGATGACGCGGACGTGACCGGGCGGGATGCCGAACTCGCCGGACAGGGTGCGCACGGCGCCTACGACATTCTGGGTCTTCTCCCAGACGGTCAGCCGGTCACCGTCCCAGCGGGCGACGGTGGCGTGCGGCTCCATCGGGTTGTGGTGGTTGCGGGCCATCCGGTACGTCAGGTCCAGCCGGACAGGGGCGGATTCCAGGGCTGCGTCGGCGTCGCCGCGCGCATAGGTCTCCGGGGCGTCGGCGGGTTCGGCGACGCTGATGTCGGTCGAGACGGACTCGGCATCGTAGGAGACCTCCACCAGGCTCGCGGCGTGCTGGGCGATTTCCAGCGTGGTCGCCACCACGACCGCGACGGGCTGACCGAAGAACCGGATGCGGTCGTCCTGGAAGGGACGCAGCCGCTGGCCCGGCGGGAATCCCCCTTGGACGGGCGGCAGCTCGGGCGCGTTGAGGTGACTGATCACCTTCAGGACGCCGGTCTCGGCTTCGGCGGCGCGGGCATCGACGCCGGTGGCACTGCCCCGGCCGACACTGCTCTCGACGAGAACCGCGTGCACGACCCCGTCGGGGCTGTTGTCAGCGGCGTACTTCGCCTTCCCGGTCACCCTCAGCCGTGCGTCGACCCGGGGCGCCGCCGCACCGACTGCTGCCTGTGGCTGGCTCATATGGTGCCTCCTACGGTGCTCAGCTGGCGTTCGACGGTGCGTTTGAGCAGCTCGGCCTTGAAGCCGTTGTGCGTGAGGGGGCGGGCCCCGTCGGCCGCGTGCCCGGCGGCCTCGGCCCACAGCCGGTCCGAGGGGCGTTCGCCGATGAGGGCCTGCTCGATGGCGGGCAGCTTCCAGGGCACGGTGCCCACACCGCCGGCGGCAATCTTCGCCTCGCGGATGACGCCGCCACGGATGTGCAGGGCAACGGCCGCGGAGGTGAGGGCGAACTCGTAGGACTGTCGGTCGCGCACCTTCAGATAGCCCGACTTCAGGGGGCGCGGATGGGCGAGGATCTCCACGGCGGTGACCAACTCACCCCTGCGCAGGGCCTGTTCACGGTTCGGGGTGCTGCCCGGCTTCAGCAGGAAGTCCGCGAAGGCCAGGGTGCGTTCGCCCTCCGGACCCAGCAGGTGGACGGTGGCCTCCAGGGCGGCGAGGGCGACCGCGAGATCGGAGGGGTGCGTGGCCAGGCAACTGTCGGACGTGCCGAGGATCGCGTGGCTGCGGTTGAAGCCCTCCCGTGCGGCACAGCCCGAGCCGGGTTCGCGCTTGTTGCAGTCGGCTGTCACATCGCGGAAGTACGTGCAACGGGTGCGCTGCATGATGTTGCCGCCGATGGTCGCCATGTTCCGCAGCTGAGCCGACGCGCTCAGCTCCAGCGCCTGCGAGATCACCGGGTACAGAGCGCGCACCCCCCGGTGGGCGGCGGCCTCGGCCATGCTCACCAGCGCACCGATGCGCAGCCCACCGCTCTTGGTGACGGTGATCTCGCGCAGCGGCAGCGCGCTGATGTCGACCAGCGTCTCGGGGCGTTCGACGGTCTCCCGCATCAGGTCGACGAGCGTGGTGCCGCCGGCGATGTAACGCCCGCCGCGCCGACCGGCGTCGAGGGCCTCACGCGTGTCCGCGGCCCTGGCGTAGGTGAAGGGATGCATGGGGATCGGTCCTCACTTCCGGCCGACGGCCTGCTCGACCGCGCGCTCGATCTTCGCGTAGCAGCCACAGCGGCAGAGGTTGCCGCTCATCCACTCCCGGATCTCCTCCGGGGAGCCGGTGTGACCCTCCTGGATGCACCCGACGCCCGACACGATCTGGCCCGGCGTGCAGAAACCGCACTGGAAGGCGTCCTGGTCGATGAACGCCTGCTGCAGCGGGTGGAGCCGGTCGCCCTTTGCCAGACCCTCGATCGTGGTGACCTCGGCGTCCTCCAGCCGCACCGCCAGCGTCAGACAGGAATTGACCCGGCGTCCGTCGACCAGGACCGTACAGGCGCCGCAGGCCCCCGCGTTGCAGCCCTTCTTCGACCCGGTCAAGTCGAGGTGCTCGCGCAACAGGTCCAGCAGCGAGGTGCGGTTGTCGACCGTGACGGTGCGCCTGACGCCGTTGACCGTCAGGGAGACACTGCTGCCGGGCGGCGCCGCGGCGGTGGCCGCTTCCTCGGCGGCGAGCGCAGGCGGCCCCGCGACCAGGCCGCCGACCACGGCGGCTCCTCCTGCGGCGGTGGTCGTGGCGATGAAGGTACGCCGGGTGGGCACGGAGGGGGACTCGACGGGGGCAGTCTCGGCTTGGATGGGATGCTCGGTGGACATGTCCACTCTCCCTCGATGGGGGTGCGGGTGGTTGTCAGGGCATATCGATGGCCCTGCCGCTCCACACAGGTGCGCCGCGCCCGTTCGCCGGGCAGGCGGCTGCTCCCTGTGATGCAAGGGCGAAAAAAGGGGGCTGCGCCCGAGGACAGGACGGATTCGGCCTTCAGCAGTGCGTCGAGCGCGGCGCACCGGCCCCTCAGGCCCCGGGGGAACATCGGCTCCCCGCGATGCAGCCCGGCGCGACAGGCGGAGCGGCGCGAGGCGACAGGCTCCGGCGCAGCAGTCCAGCGGTCGGACGTCACCGCAGGTCGCCCGGTCCGCCCACAGGGCCACCGCAAAGGGGTCGTAGGAGGCTGCCGAAGTGAGGCACAGGCAGCGCCGCTGGCCGAGAGGCCCTCAGTGATCGGAACCAGGGTTCGAAGCACCCGCCCAAGCATTCACCCTTGGTTGCTATCAAGCAAGCTCCTTTGCATCAACCACCTTTACACTTGCCCCGACTCATCCGCAGCCCGCGTCCTACGGATCCACCGACGGCCAGGCATCAGGATCGAGTTCGGCACGCCGGAGCAGCAGGCAATGAGAGAAGCAGCAGCTCTCCCATGCGCCCCAACATCAGCGTGACGTCCGGGACCCGGGTCCGAGGTGGTCCAACGTCTCGAACCCGGGCGCCGGGCCGGTCGACGGCCTGCCTCGTGAGGGACGGATGGCGGACCGAGCTCGGCCCGGAGCGTCCGCCGGCACTTCGGTCGCTCAGTCGGTCCGCTCGCCGCTCTCGGCCAGGATCCTGTTACGGACGCCGGC
>KL569190.1:44191-46332 GCA_000715635.1 Streptomyces violaceus
CCGGGGGCCCTGCCGAAGGTCGAGGCCGAGAACCGGGCGGGGCCGGTCTTGGCGGTGAAGGAGTGCGCGTAGGCGAACTCCCGCAGTCCTTCCTCCCCCTGCTTGCGCCCGTAACCGCTGTCGCCGCGGCCGCCGAAGGGCACCGCGGGGTTCATGGAGAACACCAGGGCATCGTTGATGCTGGTCATTCCCACACGGAGGCGACGGGCGATGGCTTCGCCGCGGTCGCGGCTGAAGACAGCGCTGCCGAGTCCGTACCTGCCGGCGTTGATGTGAGCGACGGCCTCCTCGGCGTCGGCGACCTTGATGACCGCCAGCGTCGGGCCGAACGTCTCCTCCGTCGCCGCGAGGGCGTCGGGGGCCACTCCGACCAGGATGGTGGGCGCGACATAGCGGTCGCCCACCGCGTCGAGGCCACCGACAGTGGCTGTCGCGCCGCGCTCCAGAGCCTCCTTGATGTGTTCCCGGATGATCGTGGTCTGGCTGGGCAGGGGAACCGGCCCGATCTCGGAGTCATCGTCGCTGCCGACGCGTACCTGCCTGGCCAGGTCGCTGATCTTCTCGACGAACTCGTCGTGAACGGACTCGACGACGTAGGCCACTTCGAGACTGATGCAGCCGTGCCCGGTGTTCTGCATGGCGCCCCACACGATGTGGGCGGCGGCTTCGTCCAGGTCGGCGTCCTCGGCGACGATGACACCGTCCTTGCCACCGAGTTCCAGCAGAACGGGGGTCAAGGTCTGCGCGCACTGGGCGGCCACCGTCCTGCCCGTCGCGACGCTGCCCGTGAACGCGAGTTTGTCCAGGCCGGCCTCGATGAGCGCCTGGCCCGCGGCCCCGTATCCGTTCAGGTTCTGCAGGACGGCGGGAAGGTCCGGAACGGCCCGCTGCCAGGTCCGAATGAGCCATTCAGCCACGCCGGGCGTGATCTGGCTGGGCTTGAGGACGACGGCGTTCCCGGCCGCGAGCGCGTCGGCGAGGATGGCTGCGGGAGTGAGCAGGGGGAAGTTCCACGGGCCGATGACGCCGACCACGCCGTAGGGCTGGTATTCGACCCATGCGCGCTGGTTGGGCACGGTGGGGCCGGCCGGAATCTCCCGGCGTCCCAGGACGCGCGCGGCGTTGTCAGCGGCGTACTGCAGGTGCTCGAGAGTCCCGAGCACTTCCACGCGGGCGTCGTCGAGGGGCTTGCCGTTCTCGGCGTGAATGAGTGCGGCGCCCTCCTCGCCGCTCAAAGCTATCTGCCGCCGCCACGCACGCAGCCGCTCCGCACGGCCCTCGAAACCGAGGTCCCACCAGGCCCCGGTGACCGAACGTGCGGCAGCGACAGCCGCGACCGCCTCTTCCGTGCCCGCTACGGGGTATCGCGCGAACTCGGCTCCGGTGGCCTGGTCGATGGTGACGATCTCGCTCGCGTCGTATCCGATGACGCCGTCACGTGTGATCGCCGGAGTGTTGTTGGTCATGGGTTTCTCCCACTTTCTTACGCCCGCCCGTGCGAGCCACACCCGTGGGTGAAGGCGGGTGGCGGACGTGGTCTTGGGCACGAAGGGCCACTGAATGGCAGTCGGCCGGGCCTACATGAATGACTTCAACTGCGGTCTGCCGTTAGCCCGCAGGGAGGTGCCCGTCTTACGCCTGCGGTCCGCGGTAGCGAGCCGCGGGGGTGGGCTGGTTGCCGCCGGTGACCAGAGCGGACTCCGCGGCCAGCAAGGCGTCAAGGGCTGCGGCCTGGTTCTCCAGACCGGGGGTGCACACGGTCTCCCCCAGGCGCAGGCCGGCAAGGCTGGCCGAGGCGACGTTCTGCGGGGTCATTGCCCAGGCGATGTCGCGGCCGGCGCCGTCGTTCCACTCCGTGGCGACGACGCCAGGCAGCAGCAGTTGCGTACGGATGGGCGTGTCGGCGAGTTCACCGGCGAGGGTCCGGGTGAAGGCGACGGTGGCAGCCTTCGCCGCCGCGTAGAGAGTGCGTCGGGGTGCGCGGGGATCGTCGAGGCCCGCGCTGAAGGCCAGCAGCGAGGCCACCGTGATGATCGTGCCTTCTCCGGCGGCGATCATTCCGGGGAGCGCGGCGCGGACCAGCTGAACGGGGGCCACGGCATTGAGGGTGAGCAGGCGGTCGATGTCGGCGGGGTCGACAT
>KL569190.1:46495-48181 GCA_000715635.1 Streptomyces violaceus
GCTGACCAGCAGGCGCACGTCCCCCGAGGCCAGGCGACCGGTGACAGTGGCGACGCCGTCGCGGGTGCCCAGGTCGGCGGGCAGCACCTCCACCACCGCGCCCCGGGCGCGGAGCTCCCCGGCGAGGTCGCCGAGCCGGTCGGCGCGCCGCGCCACCAGGACGAGGTCATGGTTGTCCGCCAGGAGACGAGCGTATTCGGCGCCGATGCCGGAGGAAGCGCCGGTGATGAGAGCGATGGTGCGAGTCATACGGCGAGCATGCTTCAAGCACTAGGCATCTGTCAAACGCTTGATAGCTATGAAGTGTCGTATCATCGACGGGTGATACGCAATGACGAGGAGCCTGTCGGGCTCGGCGCGTTTGACCGTGTGACCTGGGCATTGCGCCGCGCGGAACTGGCGGTGCAGACACTCAAGGAACAGCGGCTGCGCCCGCTGGGCATGGCTCCCGCGCACTACACGCTCCTGATGTCGGTGCACTCCGAACCAGGGCTGGCCGGCGCCGAGCTGGCCCGTCGGCTCAACGTGACCCCCCAGGCCGTCGCCTCGCTCGTGGCACGCCTGGAGAGCCGCGGGCAGTTGGAGAGGCGCGCACACCCTCGGCACCGGCACGTGCAGGAACTGCACCTCACCGACGCCGGACGGGAGGCGCTGCGCGCGGCCGACCAGGTGATCGCCGACATCGAGCGCCACATCACCGAGGGCCTTGGACCGGACGAGAGCGCGCAGCTGCGGACGCTGCTCGACCAGGTGAGCAAGACAGTGCGCGACGCCTGAGCCCGCCGGCCGACCACGCTCGCGCCCCCACCACCGCGAGCAAAGGCAGGGCTTCGCTGTCCACCGCTTCCGTTTCTGACGCTCCCCCGTCTCCTCTCACTCCGTCTGCGATGTCACGTGTGCGTCACCGTCGGGACTCGCGCGCCGGTCGGCCACGGCCATCCACACGAAGTTGCCGGTGCCCTCGGGGGCCGGGCGCCGGGTCACGGGACGAGGACGATCTTCCCCGTCGTGTGCCCGGTCATGATGCGCCGATGGGCGGCAGCGGCTTCGCGGAGCGGGTAGCTGCCGGCGATCAGGATGCGCAGTCGCCCGGCCCCCGCGGCTTCGGTGAGCTGCAGGCGCGCGGCGGCGCGGACGGCTGCGCCGGGGTCCGCGCCGGGCCCGCCGCCCAGAAGCTTGATGCCGGCTCCGGCCCCGCGCTCGAATGCCGCGACCGTCGCGATGCGGGAGCGGTCCGCCACGAGCTCCACCGAGACGTCCACCGCCTCGTCGGTGCCCACCAGGTCGGCAGCCGCGTGGACGCCCTCCGGCGCTGCCGCACGCACCCGGTCGGCCAGACCCGGCCCGTACGGGATCGGGATCGCCCCCAGGTCGCGCAGTACGTCGTGCTTGGCCGGGCTCGCCGTTCCCAGCACCGTGGCGCCGCGCTCGACGACCAGCTGCACGGCCGTCAGGCCGACGCCTCCCGCAGCGCCGTGAATCAGCACCGTGTCCGTCTCGCGCAGGCCGATCGCCTGGAGGGCGTGCACCGCCGTGACGCCGGCGACCATCAGCCCGCCGGCCTGTTCCCAGGAGAGACGGGCGGGCTTGGGCACCACTGACGACGCCGGGACGACGAGTTCGGCGGCGTACGCGCCGGGCGCTCGGTACGCGATCACCTCGTCGCCGATCTCGATGGGGCCGGCG
>KL569190.1:48378-48736 GCA_000715635.1 Streptomyces violaceus
CAGAGATGTGTATAAGAGACAGACATCGGCAGGTTCGCCGGATCGGTCCCGAAGGCGCCGCTGTACGCCTTGTGGTCGAAGGGGTTGACGCCGGCGGCGCGGACCTCGATGCGCACCTGACCCGGCCCGGGCTCCGCCACGGCGGCATCGATCACCGACAGCGCCTCGGGGCCACCGTAGGCACGCGCTACTACTGCTTCGCTCATGTCGGAGGACAACACGGTGCCGGAAAGGCCGATTCCCCCTCGCGGGAAATTTTTGAGCGGAGCGCTCCGCTCCGATACGGTGGGCGACGGATCACGCCGACTCAGGAGGACACATGAACGCCACGCCGACGCCGACGGCTTTGGTGACCGGC
>KL569190.1:48962-51083 GCA_000715635.1 Streptomyces violaceus
GGCGGCAGCCGGGGAATCGGCGCTGCCACGTCGCGGGAACTGGCGACTCGCGGTTACCGCGTAGCCGTCAACTATTTCTCGAACCGTGAGGCGGCCGACCAGGTGGTCAAGCTCATCGAGGCCGACGGCGGCGAGGCCTTCGCCGTCCAGGCCGACGTGCACGACCCCGCCCAGGCGGCCGAACTGCTGGAGCGCTCCGCGGCCGACGGGCGCTTGGACGTCCTCGTCTGCAATGCCGGTGCCCGCTTCACCCCCACCTCTGTGCAGACCCTCGCCTGGGACGACTTCAAGACGAAGGTGACGGACGAGCTGGCTTCCGTGTACACGCTCACCCAGCTGGCACTAGGGGTCATGGACGCCCGAGGACAGGGCCGCATCATGTATGTCTCCAGCGCCGTGGCCGACGGGCCGCCCGCCCCGGGCATGGCCGCCCATGGCACCGCCAAGGCCGCCCTGAACACCTTCGCGCGCTTCGTCGCCCACGAGGCCGGTCCGCTCGGCATCAACGTCAACGTCGTGGCACCCGGCTACGTCCGCACCGAAAGCAGCGCGCACATGCCGCAGGAGTTCCAGCGGCGGCTGGCCGAGAACACGCCCCTGGGGCGGGTCGCGGAACCGGAGGACGTGGCCCGGGCGATCGCGATGCTCGTCGGCGAGGAAGCCGGCTTCGTCACCGGCGAGGTGCTCACCGTCGACGGTGGGTACGGCGTGGCACGACGGTAGAGGAGAATGCCGGTCCATGGGTGACACGCAGACCGGCAGACCGCGCGGCCGACGACGGGAGGCGGACCTCAACGACGCCCGCCTCATGCAGGCCGCGCGCGAGGTCTTCGCCGAGCAGGGCTGGGACGCCCCCGTCTCGGAGATCGCCCGCCGGGCCGGCATCGGCATGGGCAGCCTCTACCGCCGCTACCCCAGCAAGGAACTGCTGGCTCAGCGGATGCGCGTCGTGGGGATGGAACAACTCGTCGCCCAGGCACGCACGGCTCTCAGCGAGGAACCCGACCCCTGGGCCGCCTTCGCCCGCTTCCTGCGGGACGCGCTCTCGGCCCAGGGACCGGGCGGTCCACTGCTCCCCCTGGTCGGCGGCCGCCTCCCGGCCACGGACGAGATCGTGGCCGCCGCCGCCCAACTCCGGGCCGCTCTCGAGGACCTGGTGGAAGGCGCGCACCGCGCGGGAGTGCTGTGCGCCGACTTCACAGCCGCCGACGTCCCGTTGCTGCTCGAACACCTCACCGCGCGGATTCCCGTCACCGACGAGCGCGCCACCGCGCTCCACTTGCGGTACCTGGACCTGATCCTTGCGGGGTTGCGCACGTCGGCCGCCGACGAGCCCACCGCGCTGCGGGGCCCGGCACCGGACTGGGCGGAACTCAGCGAACTCTGGAACGCCTCCGAGGGCTGAACCCGGCGCCCACATAATCAATGCAGCGCCCACGTAGCTTTGGCACCACCGGCATGCCCGTTTCCTTCGCCACCAGGGGCTTAACCGGATACCCGGAAAATGGCATGCCGGGTAAAAATCCTTCCCCCTCACAAGGCGCCCTTCCGATGCCATGCTTGATCACGCGGCGAGCACGACATTCGAGAAGCCGCATCACCATGTTCCGTTTCGGGGCCTCCATCCGCTTCCCCACTCCGCAAGGAGAACTATGTCCGACTCCCCGCACCTCACCCTCATCCGCCGGCTCTACGAATCCGGAATGGCCCCGGAAGTGACGGCCGAGATCATGGCGCCGGACCTCGTCTGGGACATCACTCCGGGCTTCCCGAACAGCGGCGTGTACCACGGCTGGGACAGCGCGGCTAAGGACTTCTTCGGCGCAATGATGCCGAACTACGAGTCCTTCGGCGCTGTGCCCGAGGAGTTCTACGCGGACGACGACAACCACGTCTTCGTATATGGCCATTACCACGCCGAGACCAAGACCGGAAACAAGGCCGACGTCCGGTTCATCCACCTGTGGACCGTCCGCGACGGCAAGGCCGTAGAGATGCGACAGGCCGCCGACAGCCACGTCCTCCAGCAAGCCCTGAAGGACTGAGACCACCACCGGGAGCCCCCATGGCGAAGATCCTCTTCGTGATCACCGCGTCCGACCACTGGACGCTGGCCGACGG
>KL569190.1:51301-51619 GCA_000715635.1 Streptomyces violaceus
AGATGTGTATAAGAGACAGGGGCCGAGGAAGCGCTCGGCCCGTACCAAGTCTTCAAGGAAGCCGGATACGAGATCGTGGCCGCGACACCCGAAGGGGTGCCACCCACGGCCGACGCGCTCAGCCTCAGCCCGGAGTTCAACGGCGGCGAGGAAGGCGCGCAGCGCATGCGGACCGCACTGCGCGAGGCAACCGAGCTGGCGCAGCCGCTGCGCATCGAGGACGTCGACATCGACGACTACGCGGCCGTCTTCTACCCGGGCGGCTGGGGCCCGATGGAGGACCTGCCCGACAACGCCGCCTCCGGCAAGCTGCTCACC
>KL569190.1:51877-53132 GCA_000715635.1 Streptomyces violaceus
GATGTCCCTGGTGTGCCACGGCCCCGCCGCGCTGCTGGCCACCCTCGGCCCCGACGGGACATCGCCGTTCTCCGGCTACCGCCTGACGGGCCTGTCCAACGCCGAGGAGAAGCAGAACGGTCTCGCGGACCGCGCGAAGTGGCTGCTGCAGGACCGCCTCGTCAACGAGCTCCAGGCGGACTACCGCGAGACGGACCCGTTCACGCCACACGTCGAGGTCGACCGCGCCCTCTTCACCGGCCAGAACCCGGGCTCGGCGGTTCCGCTGGCCCAGGAACTGCTCAAGGCACTGAGCTGACGACCAGCAGCGGTGCGCGAACATAAGGGTCGAAAGTATATGATTTCTCCATGCTGGCCAAGCGCAAGCTGGGAAGAATCCTTCCCCCTCACAACGCCGGGCCACTGTGCGACGCTGGAGATCATGAACCGCAACCCGCACCTGAACGAGCTGGGCGAGTTCCTCAAGGCCCGCCGTGCCGAGCTCAGCCCCGAGGAGGTCGGACTGCGCGGCGGCCAGCGGCGGCGTGTGCGGGGTCTGCGCCGCGAGGAAGTGGCCCTACTGGCCGCGATCAGCACCGAGTACTACGCGCGGATCGAGCAGGGCCGTCTCCAGGCGTCGAGTCCCCTGCTGAACGAGATCGCCCAAGTGCTCCGCCTCAACGAGGACCAGCGCGTCTACATGTTCGAGCTCGCGGCGAGAGAGACGGTGCGCCCGTCCAGGCCACATGATCGCCAGCAGGTGGACACCCAGCTGCGGCGCATGCTGGACGACCTCACCGCCACTCCGGCGTTCGTGATCGGTCGGCGGACCGACATCCTGGCCTGGAACCAGCTCGCCGCCGCCCTGTGGACCGATTTCGGGCGCTACCCGGAGCAGGAGCGCGTGTTCGTCCGGCTGCTGTTCGCCGAACCCTGGATGCGCGAGCTGTACGCGGACTGGGAAGAGGTCACCCGTCTGGCCATCGCGCAGCTGCGCATGGAGAGCGCGCGCTACCCCGGCGACCAGCGCCTCACCGATCTGGTCGAAGAGCTCTCCGCCCGTGACGCGCAGTTCCGGCAGTGGTGGACCGAGCACGATGTCGCCACGCGGGGCAAGGGCACCAAGAAGCTTCGTCACCCGGTGGTCGGGGAACTGACGCTCGACTGGGACACGCTCACGTGTGCCACGGATCCCGAGCAGCACATCATCGTGTGGACCGCAGCACCTGGTTCCCCTTCGTACGACGGACTGCGTCTGCTGGCGTCCTGGGCAGCG
>KL569190.1:53312-55310 GCA_000715635.1 Streptomyces violaceus
TGGTTCCCCTTCGTACGACGGACTGCGTCTGCTGGCGTCCTGGGCAGCGGACCAGAAGCGGACGGAGTCCGGCTCCGTCGGGTGAGCCCTTTCCCCGGAAGCCCGTCCGCCGTTCGTACCGGGATGGACGCCGCGGGCGTCGTCGACCAGATAGGCCCGGATACGGACACTGACGTGACGGTCGGCGACCGTGTGACTCGGCGCTCTCACCGCTCGGGCCGTCCGGGACGGTGCCGCGTGGGGACGCTGCGCGGTTACGACGGTCCCGGCGAGCGAGACGTCGTTGAACCGATCGTCGTGTTCCGCTCCGCTCGTCAGCGCGCCAAGCTCGACCGTCTCCAGCAGCAGGTGGAGGACGGCGGATCACCTACGGGTCGCGAGGTCCTGCCCCTTCTGAGTGCACCTCAAGCTGCCGCACCCCGTTCCGGCGAATACGGGTCGGCAGTCCACGAGGCAAGGAGGCACAGTCCGTCATGGGACGGCGTCCCGGGCTCCGCGGTCAGGATCACCAACTGCTGCGTAGGGTCGGCCGAGCAGGTCAGGCTGTCCCAGTCGAGCGTGAGGTCGCCGACCACCGGGTGGCGCAGCCTGGTGCCCACCCGCAGACCGGCCAGGTGGCGGCCCGCCCACCACTGCCGGAAGTCGACGTCGGCCACCGACAACTCGCCGACGAGTACCGTCAACCCGGGGTCCCCGGGGCACTGGGCGGCCAGCAGGCGCAGCTGCGCCACCCAACTCCGGGCGACCGTGCTCCAGTCGAGGTAGAGGTCGCGAAAGGCAGCCTCCGTGAAGAGCAGCCGGACGTAGTTGCGCCTCTTCTCCGGGACACGATCGAAGTCGGTGAAGAGAGCGGCCGCCAGGGAGTTCCAGGCCAGGACGTCCATGTGCCGGCCCAGGACCAGCGCGGGAGTCGCCGTCAGCTCGTCCAGAAGACGCCCCAGTTGCGGCTGGACCTTCTGCGTCTGTCGGCGGCGCGGCACGCAGTCTCCCTGTGCGGCCAGCTCGAACAGGTGGTCGCGCTCAGCATCGTCGAGATGCAGGACCCTGACGAGCATGGCGAGCACCGGCCTCGACACGAGGACGCGCCCCTGTTCCAGACGCGTGTAGCAGTCAGTACTGATCCCCGCCAGTTGAGCGACCTCCTCACGGCGCAGACCCGTCACGCGCCGGGGCATCCCGGACGCGGGCAGGCCCACGGTGCGCGGGCTGAGTCGCGCCCGGCACGCCTTGAGAAATTCCCCCAGGTCAGTCCGAGGTGCTTTGCTGTACATAGCAGCGAGTGTGTCAGCATTCAAGTGAAAAGTGAGGGGGAAGGATTTCTCCCAGGGTTGGGAAATCAGCCTTGCTTTCCATCCTTGAGCGAGGCCCACGAGGCGAGAACGCGGAGTCCGTCGTACGAGGGAGTGTTGGGCTCGGCCGTCCAGACGACGAGTTCCTGATCGGGATCCGTGCCGCAGGTGAGGGTGTCCCGGTCCAGGACGAGTTCCCCGGCGACGGGATGGTGGAACCTCTTCGTGCCCATGCTGCGCGACGCCACATGATGGCTCCCCCACCACCGCCCGAAGTCCTCGTCCTGCACGGAGAGTTCACCCACCAGACCGGTCAGCCGAGGATCGTCCGGGTACCTGGTAGCCAACGAGCGCAGACGTGACACAGATTCACGAGCGACGGTCCGCCAGTCCGCATACAGCGTCCGCATGGCAGGGTCGGTGAACAGGATGCGGACGCAGTTCCGCTCCGTCTCCGGCACCTTCGCGAAATCGGTGAGCAGGGCCGCTGCGAGCGGATTCCACGCCAGGATGTCCATGCGACGGCCGATCACCATACCGGGGGTCGCGGTGAGACCGTCGAGCATGCGGCGCAACTGCGGTTGCACCTTCTGTGTGGCCTGGCGGCGCGGGCGTGCCACCTTGCGACCGGCCAGTTCGAAGAGGTGGTCCCGCTGATCATTGTTCAGGTGCAGGACCCTGACGAGAGCCGCCAGCACCGGCGGGGGCG
>KL569190.1:55592-56150 GCA_000715635.1 Streptomyces violaceus
GGCTGGATGCGGCCCTGCTCCAGCCGTGTGTAGTAGTCGGTGCTGAGGGCGGCGAGCAGAGCGACCTCCTCCCTGCGCAGGCCGGGCACACGTCGCGGGCCACCGGTGTCGGGCAGGCCGACGGTGCGCGGGCTCAACTCGGCCCGCCGCTCCTTGAGAAACTTTCCCAGCTCGTTCAGATGCGCGTCGCTGGACATGCCGGTCAGTCTCGCACCGTCCCCTGCCGGCGAAGGGGGGAAGGATTCTTCCCTGGATAAGCCTTGTCCGGGGTGGAATTCTCCCCCTTGCGGGCTCACGCGATGGTGGCAGGGTCGAAGACATAGCTGGCGAGCACGGTAGGACCGCGGAAAGCGTTCACCCGAGCAGGCGGGCTGTCAAACCCTGAGTTCGGAATTGCTTTCCGAATGTCACTCACCTTCCGTGTTTCCATCTGGCTCGCGGAGGAGGCGAGCGAAGACAGTGCGGACCGATGTCACGCCCCCCGTTCGCCTCCCCACGGACCCGTGCCCGTCAGCCGCTGCCCAGCGGCTTCGCCGTCCTTTCCTTTCCACACCGCCC
>KL569190.1:56352-59969 GCA_000715635.1 Streptomyces violaceus
CCCACCGGGGCGCGAGGACGTCGGCCCCGGCCGCATCGGTGCGCTCGGCTTGCGGACGCTCTTCGGTGAGCACCTGCACTTGAGACCAGTCCCGGCCGAAGGCCGGGCCGGCCCGAATCCCTGAACATCCAAGGAGCACCACCCCATGACCGAACGGAAGAAGTTCGCACCGCCCAACGCGATGACCGCGGTGACCCAGCTCAAGGGAATCGTGGAGAACTCGGAGCAGTCCGGCTGAGGCATCGCCCCTCACCGGCGACGCCTACGCCGACGTGATCCACCGTGGCGAGGAACCCTCCCGGATGCGAGCCAACATGGTCCGGTTCACTCCTGGTGCCCGCACCGCCTGGCACTCCCACGGCCTGAGCCAGACCCTCTCCATCGTCGAGGGCATCGCGCTGGTGCAGTCCCGTGACGACGAGATCATCCCCTGACCCCACGCCAGATCCAACGCGACCCGAGAGAGCATTATGCGAGCCACCATCATCCACGCGCCTGGTGACATCCGGGTGGAGCACGCCCCCGAACCGAAGATCGTCGCACCGACGGACGCGGTCATCCGTACCGTCGCCACCTGCGTGTGCGGCTCCGACCTGTGGAGCTACCGGGGCATCAACCCGGTCACCGAGCCGCAGCCGATCGGCCACGAGTACGTCGGCATCGTCGAGGAAGTCGGCAGCGACGTATCGAACGTCAAGCCCGGCCAGTTCGTCATCGGCTCCTTCATCGCCTCCGACAACACCTGCCCGGTCTGCCGGGCCGGCTACCACACCTCTTGCCGGCACCGGGACTTCCCCAACGGCTGCCAGGCCGAGTACGTCCGCATCCCCCTCGCCGACGGCACCCTGGTCGCCGTTCCGGAACCGCCCGCCGAGGAGCTGATACCGAGCCTGCTGACCCTCTCCGACGTCATGGGCACCGGCTGGTACGCCGCCAAGGCGGCCGAGGTCAGGCCCGGTTCGACGGCCGTGGTCGTCGGTGACGGCGCGGTGGGCCTGTGCGGCGTCATCGCCGCGAAGGAACTGGGCGCCGAACGCATCATCGCCATGAGCCGGCACGCACCCCGGCAGAAGCTGGCCCTGGAGTTCGGCGCCACCGACGTCGTCACCGAGCGCGGTGAGGAAGGTGTCGCCCGCGTCAAGGAACTGACGAACGGCATCGGCGCCGACTCGGTCCTGGAGTGCGTCGGCACCCAGCAGTCCATGCACCAGGCCCTGCAGTCCACCCGTCCCGGCGGCAACGTCGGCTTCGTCGGCATGCCTCACGGCGTGCAGATCGATGGCCAGGAACTCTTCTTCTCCCACGTCGGTCTACGCGGCGGCCCCGCCCCCGTGCGCGCTTACCTTCCCGACCTCATCGACCGCGTCCTCAGCGGCCGTATCAACCCGGGCGAGGTCTTCGACCTCACCCTGCCCCTGGACGAGGCCGCCGAAGGCTACAAGGCCATGGACGAGCGCCGCGCCATCAAGGCGCTGCTGCGTCCCTGACCTGGTCATGGCCTTCGTCAGCGCCACGGCGAATCTCTTCCTGAGGCCGGTTCGACCACCGTGACGAGCTTCAATCCGCCTCACCTGGATCCAAAGAGACTGGAGAGACACCCATGACGGCATGGACGAGCGACGAGCTCAACCGCATCGCCACAGCCGACGAGTTGGAGATGGCGCCGCGCCGCGGTGACGGCACCCTGCGGGGGCCCGTGCCGATCTGGGTCGTCCGCGACGGTGACGACCTGTACGTCCGCTCCTTCCGAGGTACGGACGGCGGCTGGTGGCGCACGGCGCGCACGAGCCACCAGGGGCACATCCGCTCCGGCGGCGTCGACAGGGACGTCACCTTCGAGGAGGTGACGGACTCCGGGACCAACGACCGCATCGACACCGCGTACCGCACCAAGTACGGCCGCTACGGCGGTGCCTACGTCAACCCCATGGTCGCCGCACGCTCCACGACACTGCGGCTGACCCCCCGATGAGCAGGACGATCCCCATGGGCAAGACGATCCCGGCGGAAGCCGCTGAAACCCCACCAGCAGCCGGTCCAGCACAGGAGTAAGCGTCATGCTCGGTCTTGAACTCGTGGTCGTCCTGGGCGCGGCCGTGCTGCTGGGCAACGCCCTGGGGCAGCGCTTCGGCGTCGCGCCGCCCGTCGTCCTCCTGCTCGTGGGTGCCCTCATCGGGCTCGTACCGGCCGTCCGCCAGACCCAACTCCCGCCCGAAGTCGTGTTGTTGCTGTTCCTCCCCGTGCTGCTGTACTGGGAGAGTCTGACCACGTCGATGCGGGAGATCCGGTCGAACCTGCGCGGCATCGTCCTGCTCAGCACAGTCCTGGTGATCCTCACCGCGGGGGCCGTCGCGGTCGCCGGGCACGCGCTCGGACTGCCGTGGGGACCGGCGTGGGTACTGGGCGCGGCCGGGGCTCCCACCGACGCGACCGCGGTCGGCGCTCTGGCCGGTTCCCTGCCGCGCCGTGAGGTCACCGTGCTACGGGCGGAGAGCCTCGTCAACGACGGTACGGCGCTGGTCATCTACGGGCTGGCGGTCGGCATCACCGTCGGAGAGGAACACCTCACCCTTCCGCACGTCGGAGCGCTGTTCCTGCTGGCGTACGGCGGCGGCGCCGCGGTCGGCGTGGCGGTCGCCTGGGTCAACATGAACCTGCGGCGCCGCCTCGACGACCCCCTGCTCGGCAATCTCGTCATGATCCTGGCCCCGTTCACGGCCTATCTGCTCGCCGAACTGATGCACGCCTCGGGTGTACTCGCGGTCGTCGTGAGTGGCCTGATCATGGCCCAGGTGGCTCCGAGCCTGATCCGCGCCGAGCACCGTCGCCAGGCGTTGGCGTTCTGGCCGCTGGCGACGTTCATCATCAACGGTGCCCTGTTCGTCCTGGTCGGGGTGGAACTCCAGTACGCCTTCCGCCACTTGAGCCGCTCGGAGCTGCGGGATGCCCTGATCGCGGTCGGTGTGGTCAGCGTGGTGCTGGTCCTCGTTCGGTTCGCGTTCCTGTTCTCCTCCGCCTACCTGATCCGCCTGATCGACCGGCGCCCGCAGCAGCGGCTGCGGAGGATCAGTCACCGGGCACGTACCGTCAGCGGCTTCGCCGGCTTCCGGGGCGCGGTATCGCTGGCTGTGGCGCTGTCCGTACCGGAGAGCGTCGACTCGGGCGCCCCCTTCCCCGACCGCGCCTTCATCGTCTTCGTCACCTCCGGCGTCATCGTGGTGACCCTCGTGGTGCAGGGACTGCTGCTGCCGGGCGTGGTGCGCTGGGCCCGGCTGCCGCGCGACACGTCGGTCGACGAGGAGCAGGTCCTTGCCGAGACAGAGGCGACCGCGGAAGCCGTCAAGGCGCTGCCGGAACTCGCCGCCCGACTGGGCACCACTCCCAAGGTCACGGAGTGGCTGCGCCAGGAGTACGAAGCCCACCTGGCGACCGTACGGGCCAAGGGCGCCGGCACCGACGAGGATCCCGCCCTGCTCCACAACCGCCACTACACCGACCTCCGCCTCGCCCTCATCGCCCACAAGCGCGCGACCGTCGTCCGCCTGCGCGATGAACAGCGGATCGACGACACCGTGCTGCGTCGTCTCCAGACCGCCCTGGACTACGAAGAGATGCGG
>KL569190.1:60223-66578 GCA_000715635.1 Streptomyces violaceus
AACCGCGCCAGCCTCGACGACACCACACACCAGAAGGGACCTCCTGTCATGTCCTCCGGCCTCATCGACGTCCACGCCCACCTCCTCCCCGACTTCTACGTCCAGCAGGCGACGGCAGCCGGCCACGCCCACCCCGATGGCATGGGCGGCTGGCCGTCCTGGTCCGTGCACGCCCACCTGGACCTGATGGTCCGCAACGGCATCGAGACCGCGATGCTGTCCATGTCCTCACCGGGAGTGCACTTCGGCGACGACAAGGCGGCCCGCCTCCTCTCCCGGCGCGTCAACGAGTACACCGCCGGACTGGCCCGGGACCACCCGGACCGCTTCGGCGCCTTCGCCTCGCTGCCCCTCCCCGACGTGGAAGGATCCTTGGAGGAGATCGCCTTCGCCTTCGACGAACTCGACGCCGATGGCGTGGCACTGCTGACCCACACGCACGGTGTGTACCTGGGCGACCAGCGCCTGGAGCCGGTCTTCGCGGAACTCGACCGCCGCAGGGCTGTGGTCTTCCTGCACCCCACCTCACCGGTGTGCTGGAAGCAGTCCGCACTCGGCAGACCGCGGCCGATGGTCGAGTACATCTTCGACACGGCCCGTACCGTCACCGACATGGTGATGGCGGGCGTCCTGACACGTCACCCGAACATCGAGGTGATCGTCCCGCACTGCGGCGGCGCGGTGCCTGTCCTCGCTGATCGCATCAACGAGTTCATGAGCCTGTTCCTGCCGTCGCAGCAGCCGCCCGCCCCGGACGCGGTGCAACAACTGGGCGGCCTGTACTACGACATGGCGGGCACCGCCTTCCCACGCCAGGTGCCGGCGCTGTTGAAGCTCGTCGATCCGGACCGTCTGCTCTTCGGCAGCGACTACTGCTGGACGCCGTCGCCGCTGGCCGACGCGCACATCGCGGCGATCGACGCCGCTGAGCCACCGGCGGTGGGCACCACGTGGCGATCGCTTACGACGGCGAACGCCAAGCGCCTCTTCCAGAGCACTCCATGATGAATCCCAGCAAGTCGTGTGCCGACGCGGCCATGAAGCCGGCGACGCCGGTCCGACGGCGGCGACCCCGTCTTCAGAGCCCAGGTCCGCTCAGCCTGCTCGGCGCACGCGTCACGCGGCGCCGTAGTGTCCCTCCGGTGCCCTCTCGATCATGGACGCCAGAGAGCGCAGAGCCTCGTGCGTCGGGCTTCCGGGCTCCGCGGTCCACACGACGAGCTGCTGCTCGGGATCCTCGGCGCACATGAATGTGGACCGTTCAAGGGCCAGGTCGCCGGCCACGGGATGCCGGAGCAGCCTCGTGCCGCCGGCCCGCACGGCGACATCGTGCGAGGTCCACCACAGCCGGAACTGCGGATCCAGCGCGGAAAGCTCCTCGACGAGGGCTGTCAGCCGAGAGTCGTCAGGGTTCCGCCTGCTGTCCATGCGCAGGTGGGACAGTGCCAGGCGAGCCATGGCCTCCCAGTCCCGGTACAGCACGCGGATGGCGGGCTCGGTGAACACCAGGCGGACGTAGTTCCGCTGTTCCTCCGGGACACGTCCGAAGTCCATCACCAGGGCGACAGCCATGGCGTTCCATGCCAGCAGGTCCGTGTTGCGCCCGATGACGAAGCCCGCGGTCAGGGAGAGGCCGTCGAGCAGATGCTGCATCTGCGGCTGGACTCGTTGGCTCCGGCCGACGGTGGTCGAGGCCGTCTTCCCCGCGAGGGTCAGGAGGTACTCGCGCTGATCGCCGTCGAGGCGGAGTACCTGCGCGAGCACGTCGAGGACGGCCGCCGACGCCTGGACACGTCCCTGCTCGAGCCGGGTGTAGTAATCGGTACTGATCGCGGCCATCTGAGCGACTTCCTCACGCCGCAGGCCGGGAACACGTCGGGACTCGCCTTTGTCGGGCAGCCCGACCCCGCCGGGACTCAGTTGTGCACGGCGCGCCTTGAGGAAGGCTCCCAGTTCCTCCAGGCTCGGATCGCGTCGCATACTCACAGCTTGGCATGTTGCCGCGTTCCCGCGCACCAAACGCCCCTCCACCACCAGCCCTGCCGTCACCTGGAGGCCGAGTGTCCGCAACCCCCGCTGCAGTGGTGATCGTCGGCGGACTCGGCTTGTGGCTTGGACGACACGTACAGGCCCTACGCGCCATCAGCGCGCCGGTGGACGGTCGGCGGCGCTCATGCCAGTTGCCGGCCGAGGCGTGTAGTGCTCCTCGAGCGCGGCGATTTCCTCGTCCCCCAAGGTGATGTCGAGAGCCACGGCGGCATCCACCAGTTGCTTCGGTTTGGAGGCCCCGACGATCGGGGCGCTGACAACTGGATTCGCCAGGACCCACGCGAGGGCGATCGTGGCCATGGACACCCCGCGGGCCTGGGCTACCGACTGCACTGCGTTGACGATCTTCCGATTCGAGTCCTCTTCGGTGAACAGGCGCCCGTACGCCGGGTCGCTTTCGGATCGATGGGTCTCCTCGCCCCATGGCCGGGTAAGCCGACCGCGCCCCAGCGGGCTCCAGGGAACGCTCCCGACACCTTGATCGGCGAGCAGGCCGAACATCTCCCGTTCCTCTTCACGCATGAGGAGGTTGTACTGGTCCTGCATGGACACGAACCGTGTCCACCCGTGCAGGTCAGCGGTGTACTGCAGCTTGGCGAACTCCCACGCCAGCATCGACGAAGCTCCGATGTAGCGCACCTTGCCCGCCTTCACCACGTCGTGAAGGGCCTCCATCGTCTCCTCGGCGGGCGTCTCGTAGTCGAGGCGATGGATCTGGTAGAGATCCACGTAGTCGGTGCCGAGGCGGGTCAGCGACGCATCGATCTGCTCCATGATCGCCTTGCGGGACGTTCCGGAGCCACCCGGACCGGCGTGCATCGGGTAGAAGACCTTGGTGGCGAGCACGATGTCCTCGCGGCGTGAGTACTTCTTGATCGCGCGCCCGACAATCTCTTCCGAGCTGCCGAAGCTGTAAGCGTTGGCGGTGTCCCAGAATGTGATGCCCAGTTCGACAGCCTGCCGGAAAATCGGCTCCGATTCCTCTTCGCCAAGTGCCCATTTACTGAAGCCGCTCGAGGTGTCCCCGAAAGTCATACAGCCGAGCGCAAGACGACTGACAATGAGCCCCGAGGTTCCAAGTCGCGTGTATTCCATAGATACTCCAGGTGAAGACAATGGCCGATCCTGCGGGCGGCCGACCCAGGCAGCCGCCAGAGCAACGGGCGTCGTCCTTTCGCCTCGGGGACCCGGACACGGGTCTATTGATCTCCGGCCCGATGCATGCGGCATTCATCCGAAGGCGAGACCCCCTGCCGACGCCCACGCTGCCATACATATGAAGCTTGCACGGTCGGCCATCCCGGTACAGGGGAAGGATTCATCCTGGGAAAAATCCTTCCCCCCTTCAGAGTGGAGTGCCTGGGTACGATGATCGATGACCCTGCGCGAGAAAGGCAGGAAAAGTCTCGCCATGTCACACCGCGAGAAGTGAGGAAACGGCCGAATGAAAGTCATTGGACTGAGCGAGTTCGGCGGACCGGAAGTGCTGCAGTCGTTCGAACTCCCCGAGCCGCGTCCTGAAGCCGAGGAGGTGCGGCTCCGTGTTCACGCCGCCGGAGTGAATCCCGTGGACGCAATGGTCAGGTCCGGGCAGCTGGAGCAGCTGTACCACGGCCTCACCCCGCCCTTCGTCCCCGGGATGGAGGTCGCCGGTACCGTCGAAGAAGTGGGCAGCAACGTCGATCCTCGCTGGGGCCTGGTGCCAGGCACACGCGTCGTGGGATTCGTCGACAATGCCGGGAGTTGGGGCGGCTACAGCGAATATCTCGCCCTTCCCGCGCGGTCCGTGGCCATCGCTCCCTCGGGCGCCTCGGCTGCCGAGACGGCCGGTTTCCTCAACAACGCGCTCACCGCGCAAAATGTGCTTGACGAACTCGGGCTGCCAGAAGGCGCCACGCTCTTGGTGACAGGCGCCGCGGGATCGGTCGGCGGATATCTCGTGGAACTCGGCACCGCGGCGGGCCTTCACGTCGTGGCCGTCGCGGCAGAGGAGGATGCCGACCTCCTGCGCTCACTCGGCGCGCACGTGTGCATACCGCGCGGCCCCGAGATCGCCCGCCGGGTACGCAAAGAGCTCGGTACCCCGGTGGACGCAGTCGCTGATGCCGCGTTGCTGCACGAGCAGATCGTTCCCGCCGTGCGTGACGGCGGTCAGATCGGCATTTTGCGTTCCTGGGACGGTGATCCAGGGCGCGGAATCAAGGTCAAGCACCTCAATGTGCGAGAGCGGCGGACGGACCGGGCCGCGATCGTACGTCTGCGCGACCAGGTCGAAGACGGCACCGTCACGCTGCGCGCCGCCATGGCCTTCGAAGCGAATGACGCGGTTGCCGCCCATACCCGGCTCGAGCAGGGTGGCCTGCGCGAACGGATCGTCCTCGAATTCGACGACGAAGTGTGGCAGCCCGCCCCATCAGACACCACTTCGCTCTCCTGGAAGCCCTGAACACCGCCTTTCCCAAGCACCGTTCCGACCGGCGACGCGCCAGGGACCGACCGCGCGCCGGGGTCGCCCTGAACGACACAGGACGCTGCGGCCAGCCGTCCTGCGATGGACACCGGTCGGCCGGTGTCGGCCTCGACAAGGAGAAAACCATGCACACCCGAACGCTCGGACGCGACCTGCGTGTCTCCGCCATCGGCCTCGGCGCCATGGGAATGTCCCAGAGTTACGGACCGAACCCCGGTGACCGCAGGGAGATGATCGCCGTACTCCGTGGCGCCGTCGACCGCGGGGTCACGTTCTTCGACACCGCCGAGGTGTACGGCCCCTACGTCAACGAGGAGCTCGTCGGCGAGGCCCTCGCTCCGTTGCGTGAGCAGGTCGTGATCGCCACCAAGTTCGGATTCCGCATCGAGAACGGTGCCCCCGCCGGACTCAACAGCAGGCCCGAGCAGATCCGTGCCGTCGCCACGGCCTCCCTCGAACGGCTCGGGGTCGAGCGGCTCGACCTGTTCTACCAGCACCGCGTCGATCCGCAGGTGCCGATCGAAGACGTCGCCGGCACCGTGGGCGAGCTCGTGCAGGAGGGCAAGGTCCGCTGCTTCGGGCTCTCCGAGGCCAGTGCGGAGACCATCCGCCGTGCGCACTCGGTCCACCCCGTGACGGCGGTACAGAGCGAGTACTCACTGTGGACCCGGGACCCCGAGCCGGAGGTCCTGCCGGCATGCGCGGCCCTCGGAATCGGATTCGTGCCCTTCAGCCCGCTCGGCAAGGGGTTCCTGACCGGGGCGGTGGACGCCTCAACATCGTTCGCGGACGGCGACGTCCGAACGACCATTCCACGGTTCACGGCTGAGAATCGAGCGGCCAACCAGGCTCTCGTGGAGCACATCGCGACGCTGGCGCAGGCCAAGGACGCCACACCGGGGCAGGTCGCACTCGCCTGGCTGCTCGCCCAGCATCCGTGGATCGTTCCGATTCCCGGAACGCGGCGCCTCGGGCGCATCGACGAGAACATCGGCGCCACCCAACTGCCGCTCTCCGCCGACGAACTGGCCGACCTCCACGAACTCGCTGATCGGGTCGGGGTACAGGGAGACCGCTACAACGAGCACCACATGTCGCTGGTCGACAAGTAGCAACGTCCGCACCAGGCGCTCTCCTGGTCAGAGCGGACGCGATGCCCGGTCCCCCTCCACGCCGCGCTTCAGATGGACCTTGGTCACCCCCAGTACCGACGCTCCGCGCCGAAGGACCCCGAGAGCATCGAAGACCCCGCAGCGGCGGCGAGGACGGACAGCAGGACCGCGGCGTACAGCTCGGGCAGCTGTTCACTGATGGCATGCAGGAACTGCGCGAGGTCGCGGGCCACCGGGTGGTCGTGCAGTCCGGCAACGGCGGTGAGCACGGGCAGTCCGACGACGGGCAGCAGCGCGGTGGTGACCGCCTGGCCGCGAACCGTGGCGTCGGTGACGGTGAACAGGGCGAGCAGTGCGGCGAGACCGCCGGTGACGGCCCCCGTGAGGCAGTGTCCGGCGAGGCCGCACTCGGCGACCGCGACCACGATGCCGAGCACGGCACGCGTGGCGAACCGCAACCGCGTCCGCCCCGGATCCGGAGCCATGAACACCCTCTTCCGCACCGCTTACCGCCCCCTTCGCTCACCGGCATGAGAAAGCGTGAAACGGGCGCCGCGGGGTCCGCAGCGCCATCGACTCCTTCTTATGAGCATTCCGGACGCCACTGGCTCAGCTGGCTCCTTCTAGACTGAGACATTGGTGCAGCCGCAGAGGTCGAAGGGCGGCCGCGGCAGAGCGAACGGACCAGGAGGGCGCGGCATGCCCGTGGACGAGCTCGACACCC
>KL569190.1:66794-67196 GCA_000715635.1 Streptomyces violaceus
GGCTGCTGCTGGAGCAGCCGCGCACGAGTGTGCGCGAGTACGCCCGTATCCTCGGCGTCGCCCGGGGCACGCTCCAGGCCCGGATCGACCGTCTGGAGCGCGACGGCGTGATCACCGGCACGGCGCCGGACCTCTCCCCCGCCGCGCTCGGCCATCCGGTGCTCGCGTTCGTGCACATCGAGGTCACCCAGGGCCATCTCGACGAGGTGGGCGACGCGCTGGCGGCGGTGCCGGAGATCGTCGAGGCGTTCTCCATCACGGGCGGCGGGGATCTGCTGACCCGGGTCGTGGCGCGGGACAACGCGCATCTGGAGGACGTCGTGCAGAAGCTGATCAGCCTGCCCGGGGTCGTCCGCACCCGCACCGAGATCGCCCTGCGGGAGCGCGTCTCCCACCGGCTGC
>KL569190.1:67437-67914 GCA_000715635.1 Streptomyces violaceus
GCTGCCGCTGGTGGAGTCGATCGGTCGCGCGGCCCGGTCCTGACCCCCTCACGATCCCTGGATCATGGCCTTTGACATGCTGACGCCATGAGCAATCTCGGCGGCGTATCGGTCATCTTCGATCTCGACGGAACGCTCGTGGACAGCGAGCCCAACTACTACGAGGCGGGCCGGCAGACCCTCGCCGAGCACGGCGTCCCCGACTTCAGCTGGGCGGACCACGAACGGTACGTCGGCATCAGCACGCAGGAGACGGTCGCGGACTGGAGGGAGCGGTACGGTCTGCGGGCTTCCGTGGAGGAGCTGTTCACCGTCAAGAACCGCCGCTATCTCGAACTCGCCCGCGGCTCCACGCGGGCCTACCCCGAAATGCGCCGGTTCGTCGAGCTGTTGGCGGCCGAGGACGTGCCCATGGCGGTGGCCTCCGGGTCCTCACCCGAGGCCATCGAGGCGGTCCTGAGCGGCACGGGCCTCGAC
>KL569190.1:68161-68625 GCA_000715635.1 Streptomyces violaceus
CCGGCTCGGGGCGGACCCGGCCGGCTGCGTGGTGCTGGAGGACGCCGCCCCCGGCGCCGCGGCCGCGCACGCGGCGGGGATGCGGTGCATCGCGATCCCGTACGTCCCGACGCAGGCGGACGCCCCGGAGTTCGCCACCGCCGGTCTGCTCCTGCGGGGCGGTCAGGAGGAGTTCACGGCACAGACGGCGTTCGACTGGCTGGTCCGCTCGGCAGGCCTTTCCTGAACTCACCTCTCCCGACCCGTTGACGCTCCCCTGCCCCGTCCCTATGGTCTGGTCGATCACTCGTACAGTGTTCGAGATATCGAATATGTCGAGTCCGTGGAACCGTTGGCCCCGTGGAGGAGCACACATGGCACGGCCCCTCTCCAGACGAACCCTTCTCCAGGCAGCGACCCTCGCCGCGGCCGTACCCGCGCTCTCCGAGGCGGCGACAGGGCGGGCCGTCGCGGCTCCCGCGGCC
>KL569190.1:68836-71345 GCA_000715635.1 Streptomyces violaceus
CGGCTCCCGCGGCCGCCGCCGACACCCCGGCCTCCTGGACCGTACGGCCGTTCGGGCTGGAGGACGTGAGCCTCGGCCGGGGCGTCTTCGCCGACAAGCGGAAGCTGATGCTGGACCACGCCCGCGGCTACGACGTGAACCGGCTGCTCCAGGTGTTCCGCGCCAACGCCGGCCTCGCCACGGGTGGCGCGGTCGCCCCGGGCGGCTGGGAGGGCCTGGACGGCGAGGCCAACGGCAACCTGCGCGGGCACTACACCGGCCACTTCCTGACCATGCTGGCGCAGGCGTACCGGAGTACGAGGGAGCAGGTGTTCGCCGACCGGATCGGCACCATGGTCGGGGCGCTGACCGAGGTGCGGGCGGCGCTGCGACGAGAGCCGGCGGTGCTGAGCGTCGCCGGGAAGTTCGGGACCGCCGCGGACCAGGTACGGGGTTCCTACCAGTACGTGGATCTGCCGGCCCCCGTGCTCGGCGGGGCCTCGGCGGTCACCCTCTCCGTCTGGGTGCGGCCCACGCACGACGCCAACTGGACCCGCGTCTTCGACTTCGGCGACGACACCACGCGCTATCTGTACCTGGCCGCCCGCAACCAGGCCGGAGTACCGCGCTTCGCCGTCACCACGTCGGGAGCGGGTGGCGAGCAGAGCCTCGACGGCACGGCCCCGCTGCCGCTGAACCAGTGGAGCCATCTGGCGGTGACGATCGCCGGCGGCACCGGCACCCTCTACGTCAACGGCGCCGCCGTCGCCCGGAACACCGCGATGAGCCTCACCCCGGCGGCTCTCGGCACGCTGAAGAACAACTGGCTCGGCCGTTCGAACTACTCCGCCGACCCCGTTTTCGCGGGCGCCTTCGAGGAGTTCAACGTCTTCTCGCGCGCGCTGACTGCCGCCGAGATCACCGAGTTGCAGAGCCGCCGGGCCGCCGACGCCTCGACGGGCCGGGGCGACCTGGCGTCATACGCCTTCGACGAGACGGCCGGCGGGACCTTCGCGGACGCCTCCGGCCGCGGCCTGACCGCCACCCTGCGCCGCACCTGGGGCGGGCCCAGCCACCCCGGGTTCCTCGCGGCGTACCCGGAGACGCAGTTCATCGACCTGGAGTCGAGGACCTCTCCCGACTACACGAAGGTGTGGGCGCCGTACTACACCGCGCACAAGATTCTCAGGGGTCTGCTCGACGCGTACACCGCCACGGACGACGACCGGGCCCTGGACCTCGCGTCCGGCATGTGCGACTGGATGTACTCCCGGCTGTCCAAGCTGCCGGAGTCCACGCTCCAGCGCATGTGGGGGATCTTCTCCAGTGGCGAGTTCGGCGGCATCGTCGAGGCGATCTGCGATCTGCACAGCATCACGGGCAAGGCCGAACACCTGGCGCTGGCCAAGCTGTTCGACCTGGACCGGCTGATCGACGCGTGCGCCGCGAACACCGACATCCTCGACGGGCTGCACGCCAACCAGCACATCCCGATCTTCACCGGGTACGTCCGGCTGTACGACGAGACGGGCGAGGAGCGCTATCTCACCTCGGCGAAGAACTTCTGGGACATGGTCGTGCCGCACCGGATGTACGGCATCGGCGGCACCAGCACCCAGGAGTTCTGGAAGGCCCGGGACGTGATCGCGGGCACCCTGGGCGCGACCACTGCCGAGACCTGCTGCGCCTACAACATGCTCAAGCTGAGCCGGACCCTGTTCTTCCACGCGCAGGACCCGAAGTACATGGACTACTACGAGCGTGCCCTGTACAACCAGGTGCTCGGTTCCAAGCAGGACAAGCCGGATGCGGAGAAGCCGCTCGTCACGTACTTCATCGGGCTGACGCCCGGTCATGTCCGGGACTACACACCCAAGCAGGGCACGACGTGCTGCGAGGGCACCGGCATGGAGAGCGCCACGAAGTACCAGGACTCGGTGTACTTCGCGAAGAACGACGGCAGCGCCCTGTACGTCAACCTGTACAGCCCGTCCACGCTGACCTGGGCCGAGAAGGGCGTGACGGTCACGCAGACCACCGGCTATCCCAGGGAGCAGGGCAGCACCCTCACCTTCGGCGGCGCTCGGGCCTCCTTCACGCTGCGGCTGCGTGTGCCGTCCTGGGCGACCGCCGGGTTCCGGGTGACCGTCAACGGGAGTGCGGTGCCGGGCACTCCGGCGCCGGGGAGCTACTTCGCCGTGTCCCGGACCTGGCGGGCCGGCGACACCGTCCGGGTCACCCTGCCGTTCCGGACGCGGGTGGAGAAGGCCCTCGACGACCCGTCCCTGCAGACCCTGTTCCACGGCCCGGTCAACCTCGTCGCCCGCTCCTCCACCACGGAGTATCTGAAGGTCGGGCTGTACCGCAACGCGGGTCTGTCCGGCGACCTGGCCGCCTCCCTCACGCCGGTGCCGGGCAAGCCGCTCCACTTCACCCTGGACGGGACCGAGTGGGCACCGTTCTCCGAGGGGACGGAGGACCCGACGCACGCCTACTTCCGGCGCCAGGAGCCGAAGGTCGTCTTCGGCGG
>KL569190.1:71566-72217 GCA_000715635.1 Streptomyces violaceus
GGCGTCGCCAACCCGGCGAAGGCCGACGGCACCACGCTGCTGGACGAGATCTGGGCCGGGGCGCCGTTCCGGAACAAGGGGGCGCTGGTGGCGCGGGTACGGTCCACGGTGGACGCGTGGGTGACGGCCGGGCTGCTGAGCAGGGCCGACGGGGACAGAGTGGTGAGCACGGCGGGAGCGGCCTCGTACGAACCCTGAGCGGAGCGAGCGGCGTTCGGGTGGGCCCGGTGCTGTGCGGATACGGCACCGGGCCCCGTCACATCCCGAACTTTTTTGCGGCAGGGGTGATTGTTTCGCGTCCGGCATCCGTACTTCTCGGTGTTGGGCCGTTCATATCCCAGGAGGCACGATGCGCATCTCGCGCAGCACGGCAGGAACCGCGTTCGTGGGCGGTGCGATGATCCTGACGCTCACCGCGCTCGCCTACCCCAGCATGCTGGGTGTGGAGAACGCGGCTTCCGGCCAGGACCGCATCATCGCCAACACCCAGTACGGGCCGCTGACCGAGGCGGATCGCGACTTCGTGGTAAAGGTGCGCGCGGCCGGGCTGTGGGAGCAGCCGCTGGGGCAAATGATCATGGAGCGGAGCAAGTCGCCGGCGATGATTGAGGTCGCGGAGCATCTGCTCGTGGGGCACGGCCGGCTCGACGC
>KL569190.1:72426-73933 GCA_000715635.1 Streptomyces violaceus
GGCCGGCTCGACGCGGGCTGCCGCAAGGTCTCCACGGACCTGGGCATCACCCTGCCGAACGAGCCATCGCCGCAGCAGCAGCAGTTCGTGGCGACGGCGGAGGGCAGCTCCGGCAAGGAGTTCGAGTCCACGGCCGTGACCCTCATGCGCATCGCGCACGGGGGCATCTTCCCGACGATCGCCAAGATCCGGGCGACCACCCGGAACAGCATGGTGCGGGAGCTCGCCGACACGACCAACGACACCGTGCTCGACCACATCACGGTCCTGGAGAAGACCGGTCTGATCAACCACGAGCAGGTCAGCTTCCAGATCACCTCCCCGCCCAAGCTGCCTCAGGAGCAGACGACGCCCCCGCCGCCGCAGCAGGGTGCGCCGGTCCGTGTGCTGGAGGTCCCGGAGAACCTGAAGGACCTGCAGACGGTCGCTCCCAACCCGTCCTACGGGGCGCCGCAGCCGACTCCGACGGCCAACTGAGCCAGGAACGGTTCGGGAGCCGCGCTCCCGCCGCGGGCCCTGAGACTAGGAACGGCGGCGGGGCTTTCCGCGCCTGTCGCCCTTGGGGGCGCCGCGCCTGCCCTTGCCGGTGCGCTTCGCACCCGCGGACTTCCCGGCCGCCGGCTTCCCGGGCTCCGGCTTGCGCCGGGTGCCGCCCCGGTCGGCGGCCACGGACTCGTCCGGCTGCTTGCGGCCCCGGGTGCTGTTGACCGTGCGGCCGCGGACGATGCCGATGAAGTCCTCGACCTGGTCCGTCGTCGCGTCCTGGGGCCAGGCCAGTGCCACGCTCGACTCGGGGGCGTCCTTGAGAGGGCGGTGCGTGAGGTCCTTGCGGTGGTGGAGGCGGGCGAGCGACAGGGGCACGACGAGGACGCCGATCCCGGCCGCGACGAGTTCGACGGCGTCGGCCGTGGTGGCGGGGCGTTCGACGGCGGGCTGTCCGGGCAGGGTGTCCCAGTCGAGGACGTCGTCGAGGGGGTGCAGCACGATGTCGTCGGCCAGGTCCTCCGGGGACACCTCGTCGACGGCCGTGACCAGGTGGTCCTTGGGCACGACAACGACCGTCTGCTCGGTGTAGAGAGGGATCGCGCTGAAGACCGTCCGGTCCACGGGCAGCCGGACGAGACCCGCGTCGGCGTCCCCGCCCAGCAGCCGCTCGGCCACCGCCCCGGCGGCCACCTGCGTCAGAGCCAGCGGGACATCGGGCTGCCGCTCGTTCCAGACGCGCACCCACTTGTCGGGCATCACCCCGGGGACGTACACGAGCCGGAACGAGGGAGAAACATCCGAGCCTGTCACCGGGCCAGGTTACCGGGCGTGGTCGGCGGTCGCGCACACGCTCGATACGCTGGGTGCCATGACGTCGCACCAGAGCACCCAGACGATGAAGCCCGCCACCGCGGCGAAGAAGCTGGGTGTGTACCTCGAGGCCACACCCGCCGAGTTCCGGGAGGGTGTCGTCACGCGCGCCGAGCTGAACGAGCTCCAGGCGAACCCGCCGCAGTGGCTT
>KL569190.1:74074-76441 GCA_000715635.1 Streptomyces violaceus
GGCGACCCCGCCGCAGTGGCTTCAGGAACTGCGGCACAACGGCCCGCACCCCCGGCCGGTGGTCGCGGCGAAGCTCGGGGTCTCCATCGCGGGGCTCGCCCGCGCCGGTGTCACCGAGCCCCTCACCACCGAGCAGATCGAGACACTGAAGCAGGAAGGCCCCGAGTGGCTGGAGCGGGAGCGCGCCACTCAGGCGGAGGTCCGCAAGGAAGCGGCCCGCATCAAGAAGAAGAACGCCGAGCGGGCAGAACGCCAGGCCTGACGCCCCCTGCCCCGAAGGCCCCGACCGGATCATCCGGTCGGGGCCTTCGTCGTTCTCCGGCCGCACATCCCGCGCCGTATGGCCTCGGTGAAATCTTTCAGCCATGTATTGACATGGCGATGAAACGATCCGTAGCTTGGCCGATCATTTAGATTCGTGAAGCACGTTCACGAATATGAACGGAGAACCACCCATGCGGGATCGCCGACGAAGTCACCGCCTGGCTGCGGCGCTCGCCGTCTCGGGGCTCCTGTTCGGAACGGCCGCCTGCGGCTCCGGTTCCGGCAGCGCCCGGGCCGGCGATCCGAACACCCTGGAGGTGTGGACCCGGAGCGATCCGGAGTCCGCCCAGACCTACCAGAGGGTGTTCGCCGCCTTCACCAAGAAGACCGGCATCAAGATCGACTACCAGCCGGTCATGAACTTCGACCAGCAGTTGCAGAGCCGCGCGTCCACCAAGGACCTGCCGGACGTCATGATCAACGACACGGCCCTGATGGGCAGCTACCAGGCCCAGGGCCTGCTCAAGCCCATCACCCCGGACTCGATCGCCGGACACGACGAGATCACCGCCAAGTCCTGGTCCTCCACCGTGGGCCGCGACGGCAGGCACTACGGCATCCCGTACTCCCGTCAGGCCATGACCCTGTTCGTCCGCAAGGACTGGCGGGAGAAGCTCGGACTGCCGCAGCCGAAGACCTGGCAGGACACCCTCGCCCTCGCCAAGGCCTTCGCCACCCGCGACCCGGACGGGGACGGCAAGAAGAACACGTACGGCATGGTGGTGCCCGGCAGCGCCCAGAACGGCTACGTCGCCTGGTGGGGCTCCAGCTGGCTGTGGCAGGGCGGCGTGCAGATCCTCGAGAAGGAGGGCACGGGCTACCGGCCCGCCATGGACTCGGCGGCAGCCCTGCGCACCGTCACCTGGATGAAGAAGAACCTCTTCTGCGGCGACAGCGGTGTCATCCAGCCCAGCGCCCTGACGTCCGTCACCGCGAACACCACCAACTTCCAGGACGGCAACGCCGGGATGTACCTCACCGGCCCGTACAACATCTCCACGTTCGACAAGGCTCTCGGCAAGGACAAGTACGAGGTCCTGCCCGCGCCCGCGGGCCCGGCCGGGAACGACGTGCTGGCCGACGGCGAGAACGTCTACTTCGGCGCCAAGACCGGCAAGGCGAAGCAGGAGCAGGCGCTCGCCGCCTTCCTCGTCTCCCCCGAGGGCCAGACGCTCGCCATGACCGGCGACCACCAGCCCGTCGTGCGCATCCCCGTCAACTCCACGCTGGACGCGGCGAAGGTGCGCGACGACCCGCGCTGGAGTGTCGTGCAGAGGGCGTACGAGACGGCTTCCGTGCAGTTCCCCAACGCGCCCGACTTCGCCCCGATCAAGCAGGACACCGCCGACGCACTCAACGCGATCTTCACGTACTGCGGCAGCGACGTCCGCTCCGGCCTGAAGGAACTCAACGACACACTCGCCGGTGACCTCAAGGACCAGGACCTGTTGAAATGACCGCGACCGTGACGACACCCGGGCCGCGCAGAGCCCGGATCCTCGGCAAGAAGGCCGTACTGCCCTGGCTGTTCCTCGCCCCGGGCCTGCTGCTCGCCCTCGTCTTCAAGTTCCTGCCCATGGGCAAGGGCGTCTGGCTGAGCTTCTTCGACGTACGGCCCTTCCTCGGTGACGAGTGGGTCGGCCTCGACAACTACACCCGGGTCCTGACCGACCACCGCTTCCAGGACGCCATCGGCCACACCCTGCTCCTGGGCATCGGGATGTCCCTCGGCGGCATCGTCGCCGGGTTTCTCCTGGCCCTGCTGCTGGAGGGTCAGGCCCGCTCGCTGAAGATCATCCGTACCGCCGTGTTCCTGCCTGTCGTCACCGCGACCGCGGTGGTCGGCGAGATGTGGCGGCTGATGTACTACCCGACCTCCGACGGCCTGATCAACAGCGGTCTCGGGCTCCTCGGGCTGGGGCCCGTGCCCTACCTGGACAACCCCGACACGGCGCTGTGGGCCACGATGGCCATGGGCATCTGGATGCTCGCCCCGTACAACATGGTGATCATCCTCGCCGGACTGGCGGGCGTGGACCGCTC
>KL569190.1:76682-81252 GCA_000715635.1 Streptomyces violaceus
ACATCACGCTGCCGGCCATCCGCCCCGCCCTCGGCATCGTGCTCACCCTCGCCGCCATCCGCGGGCTGCGCGTCTTCACCGAGGTGTACGTCCTCACCGGTGGCGGCCCGGCCGGGTCCACCGATGTGTGGATGACCCGCGCCTACACCCTCGGCTTCACCCGTAACGACATCGGCGGCGCCTCGGCCGCCTCCGTGGTCCTGCTCTGCGTGACGCTGCTGCTCACCGTCACGGTCAACTACCTCCGCAAGAGGGGAGACGTGAGATGAGCGCTCCCGCCATCGACCCCGTCCGGACCCCGGTGACCGCATCTCCCGCGCGGAAGTCCGCCGGGAAGCAGCGGACCACACCCGCCCGCTTCGACACCGCCCTCGGCTGGAGCGACCGGCCGGGCCCCGCCTGGGCACTGCGCGTGCTGCTCTGCGTGCTCGCCCTGGGCGTCTTCGCGGCGCCGTTCCTGACGATCTTCTCCGGTTCCTTCAGCGAGAAGGCCAGCGGTTCGACCCTGTCGTTCCTGCCCCACCATCCGACCCTGCTGAACTTCGAGGTGGCGGGCGAGCGCGGCATCTGGGACTACTTCGGCAACTCCCTGGTCATCGCGGGCGGCGGACTGCTGCTCCAGCTCGCCGTCTGCACGCTCGCCGCGTACGCCCTGGCCCGGCACCGCTTCCGTGGGCAGGCCCTGATCCTGACCCTGTTCATGCTGACGATGATGCTCCCGGAGGAGGTCATCGCCATCCCGCTGTCCCTGGTCCTCGGTCATGTGCCCGTGGTGGGCATCGACCTGAAGGGCACCGTCTGGGGCGTGATCCTGCCGCTCGGTGCCTGGGGCTTCTCGGTGATGGTGCTCACCGAGTTCATGAAGGACATCCCCGCCGAGATCGAGGAGGCCGCTCGTATCGACGGCGTGGGCGAGCTGCGGATGCTGTGGCAGGTCATCCTGCCGCTGTGCAAGCCCGCGCTCGGCGTGGCCGGGGTGCTCGGCTTCATCATGATCTGGGACCAGTACCTGCTGCCCCTGATCGCCGCCAAGGACCCCACCGACTACACGGTCACCGTCGCCCTGTCCATCCTGCGCACCGACCCCGAGGTCGGCTCCGGTGTGGTGCTGGCCGGTGCGGTCATCGCCCTGATCCCCAGCCTGATCGTCTATCTGCTCCTTCAGCGCTCGCTGGTCACCGGCATCGCCGCCGGGGCCACCAAGGGCTGACCCCCACCCCCCACATATGAGGGAGACATGAAGTTCCACGGAGTGCTGTTCTTCCCGGTCACGCCGTTCACGGCGGACGGCTCACTGGACGAGGAACGGCTTGCCCAGCACATCGAGTCCGGGGTCGCCGCAGGCGCGGGAGGTGTGTTCGTCGCCTGCGGCACCGGCGAGTTCCACGCGCTGTCGACCGAGGAGATCGAGCGGGCCACCCAGGTCGCCGTCAGGACGACCGCCGGACGCGTGCCGGTCCTGGCGGCGGCCGGCGGTCCGACACCGGTTGCCCGGGAGCAGGCCGCCCGCGTCGAACGGGCGGGTGCCGACGGCATCCTGCTGCTGCCGCCCTATCTGGTCAGTGCCCCGCAGCAAGGTCTCGTGCGGTACGTCCAGGAGGTCACGGCCGCCACTGACCTCCCCGTCATCTTCTACCAGCGAGGCACCGCCCGGCTCACCGCGGACACGGCCGCCGAGATCGCCGCCCTGCCCGGGGTCGTCGGACTCAAGGACGGCATCGGGGACATCGAGCGGATGCACCGCATCGTCCGCGCCGTGCGTGCCGTGCCGGGCACGGAAAACTTCCAGTTCTTCAACGGCCTGCCCACCGCCGAGATGACCGCGCCCGCCTACAAGGGCATCGGCGTCGAGCTGTACTCCTCGGCGGTGTTCGCCTTCGCCCCGGAGATCGCCCTGGCCTTCCACCGGGCCCTCGCCGAGGACGACGACGCCCTTCTCTCCCAACTCCTCGACGAGTTCTACGGCCCGCTGGTCGCCCTGCGCGACGAGGTCCCCGGATACGCCGTGTCGCTCGTCAAGGCCGGGGTGACACTGCGCGGCCTGGACGTCGGCGGTGTACGGCCGCCGCTCCTCGATCCGGCACCGGAGCACCTCGCACGGCTCGCGAAACTCCTCGACCACGGACTGGAGGTGGCCGGCGCATGAGCTCCACGCGTATCCGCGAGCTGATCGTCACCCCGATCGCGTTCGGCGACCCGCCGCTGCTCAACTCCAACGGCGTGCACGAACCGCTCGCCCTGCGGATCATCCTCCAACTCGTGCTGGAGGACGGCACGGTGGGCCTCGGCGAGTCCCCGGGCGGCACAGCCCGCCTGGAGCGGCTGCACGCCGCCGCGAAGGTGGTCGTCGGCATGGACGTCTTCGACACCACGGCCCTCGCCGCCGCGATCGACGCCGCCCTGCTGCCGACCGTGCCCAGCTCCCACGAGCGCGGCTGGACCACCTCGGCGATCGAGGTGGCCTGCCTCGACGCACAGGGCAAGCTGCTCGACCGCCCGGTCAGCGACCTGCTCGGCGGCAGGGTCCGCGACGCGGTGCCGTTCGCCGCGTACCTCTTCTACAAGTGGGCCGAGCACCCCGCTCTCGACGGCCGCCCGGCCATCACCGACGACTGGGGCGAGGCCCTCGACCCGGCGGGGATCGTCGAGCAGGCCCGGCTGATGCAGGAGCGGTACGGCTTCCGGTCGTTCAAGCTCAAGGGCGGCGTCTTCCCGCCCGACGAGGAGATCGCCGCGATGCGCGCGCTGGCGGAGGCCTTCCCCGGGCAGCCGCTGCGTCTTGACCCCAACACGGCGTGGACGGTGGAGACGTCGAAGTACGTCGCCCGCGAACTCGACGGTGTCCTGGAGTACCTGGAGGACCCGGCCAAGGGCATCGAGGGCATGGCGGAGGTGGCGAAGAACTCGCCCATGCCGCTCGCGACCAACATGTGCGTGATCGCCTGGGAGCACCTGAAGCCGGCCGTCGAGCAGAACGCGATCCAGGTCCTGCTCACCGACCACCACTACTGGGGCGGGCTGCGCCGCACCCGTGAACTGGCCGCCGTCTGCGAGGCGTTCGGGCTCGCCCTTTCGATGCACTCCAACTCGCACCTGGGCATCAGCCTCGCCGCGATGACCCATGTCGGCGCGGCCATCCCCAACCTCGACCACTCCTGCGACACGCACTACCCGTGGAACTCGGCGGACGATGTGATCGTGCCGGGTGTGCTGGAACTGCGCGACGGGGAAGTCAAGGTGCCGACCGGGCCCGGGCTCGGCGTGGAGCTCGACCACGACAAGCTCGAGCGGCTGCACGGTCGCTATGTCGACTCCGGGATGCGCAGCCGGGACGACACCGGCTACATGCGGCGGTTCCAGCCCGAGTACGAGCTGAAGCTCCCCCGCTGGTGACCCATGTGCGCCCCTCCCGCGGGAGGGGCGCACGCACTCACTTCCCTGACTTGGGCACCTTCAGCCGGTCCCAGGTGTGCTTTCCGGGAATGCCGTCGGCGTCCCGTCCGGAGAAGCCCTGCTTCTGCTGCCAGAGCGCGTAGGACCGGCGGTCGGCCTCGGACCAGTCGGGGCTCGGCCCCTCCTCGTAGCGGCTGCAGCCCTCGGCGACCAGGCGGCGGCCCATCGCCGTGATGATCGGGGAGCGCTGCCCGACGTGGAAGAACGCGGCACCCGGGAACGGCTCGTAGGACGGCTTGGGCGCGGGCTTGGGGTCCGGGTCCGGCTTGGTGCTGCCCCCGGCGCCCTTCAGTCGCTGCGAGATGCGCTTGCGCATGCCGTCCATGGTGAAGCCGCGCGGGTCCACCTTGCCCGGCTGCCATTCCTTGTGGCCGATGACGGAGCGCTCGGACCAGCCGTGGTGGCGGCAGATCGCCGCCGCCACCTTCTCGATGGCCTCCTTCTGTACCTCGGGCCAAGGGTCCTTGCCGTTGCCGAGGTTGATGCACTCGAAGCCGTAGAAGTGCCGGTTGCCGTCGGTGTCGGCCTCGTTGTCGGACGGCAGCTTCGACTCGTTGATCACGGCGCGCAGGACGTCGCCGTCGCCGAGACCGGCGTGGTTGGCCCGGCCGTTGCCGACCAGGTGGACGTGGCCCTTCTTGTCGATGACGCCGTGGCACAGCGGGCCGGGCAGGCTCGAGTAGCCGTCGTAGCAGGTGTCGACGGAGGAGGCGGTGCCCGAGGTGACGGTGTGGTGGATCATCACGCCGTTCACCGGGCCCCATGGGCCCTTGCTGTTGCGGTTGTGGGTGCGCCAGCTGCGGACCTCGTGGACGGTCACGCCCTCGGCCCGCAGGATCTCCACCAGCTTGGACGCGCTGAGCGGCTTGGCCATCAGTTGTCTCCTTCCACGGCGGCTTCCGCCTCCGCTGTGGTCTGGGACCTCCCCTGTGAGGGGTCCTCTGCGGCCAGCTCCTCGCGGCGGGCCTGTTCTTCGGCGGCGAGCGTCGCCTCGTCGGCGGCCGGCATGCTGCTCGCCAGCGGGCCGAACGCCAGGCGCAGATCGACCGCGCTGCCCTCGCCCTTGATCAGGGCCAGCGGGGCGAAGTGGCGGGCGATGCCGGCCGGTCCCTGGAGC
>KL569190.1:81419-84481 GCA_000715635.1 Streptomyces violaceus
CGCTGCCGGTGGCGGTGCGGGCGGGCACGATCCAGTGGTCGCCGGTGCGATAGGCGCCGTCCTTGGCGAAGTACACCTCGACGCCGTCCTCCAGGGGCAGCCACTCCCCCTCCGTGACGGGGATCGCGCCGCCGCGCAGGTCGGTGCTGCGGCCCTTGCGCTTCGGGCCGCCGTGGTGGTCCCAGCGGCGCAGGTACGGGTTCAGATGCGCCAGCCGTCCGACGCCCGGGTCCGGTTCGGCGGACAGACGGACGCGGCGGCCGGGCAGGTCCAGTTCCTCGACGCGCAGCAGCGGCAGGGGCTCCAGGCGGGAGGCGTAGGCGGTGTCGACGAACTCCACGTGGTCGCCGACGTCCAGGTCCAGCTTGTCGTCGTGGCCGAGGGACGCCAACTGCACCCAGGTGCCGTCGAGTTCGTCGACGGGGAAGACCACGGAGCCGTTCTCGCGCGACCACTTGAAGGTGGCGTCCTTCGCCTCGCCGCCCTCGTGGACCTCCACCCGGTACAGCTGGTTCTCCGGTCCGCGGTAGCGGGCGTCCGGCTTGACCAGGCAGGGGTCCTCGTCGGCGTGGTCGGGCCGCTCACTGCGGGCGGCGAGCCGGGCCGAGGGAGCCGACCGGCGCTGCGCCCAGCGGGTGAAGGCGGCGCGGACGACCTCCTTGGACGGGTCGCTCTCCTCGATCTCCAGCTGGGTGAGGGACAGCGCCAGCACCTGCCAGACGACCTTGACGCGGGCGGCGGTGTCGGGCATGGCCGCGCCGAGGGCGACCTCGCGCAGCGCGGGGTCCTCGGCGGCGCTGACCGTGCGCTCCCACACGTTCAGGTAGACGAGGAACGGCGTCTGGGCGGGCGAGGGCAGCCGGTCACCGGGCTTCTCCGGGTCGCGGAATCCGTCGGGCTGGTCCCAGTAGGTCCACTGCGCGGGCGGCTCCGGCGCGGACTCCTCGCTCTCCTCGTCGGTGACGGGCACCCCGGCCGCCGGGCGGTCGGCGTCGCACAGGATGCCGTCGACGTAGTAGCGGCCCCCGTGGACGATGAGGGTGTCGATCTCGTGCTTGCCGCCCACGTACTCGATGCGGAAGCCGGCGGCGTCGCGCGGCCCGCCGTGCGGTCCGATCAGGTCGGCGGCGAGGCTGCGGGCCTGGTGGAGCTGGATCGCGGTCTGCTCGTTGAGGTCGGCGTCGAGCTGGACGCGGCCCTGCTGGGCGACGACCGCGGAGTAGTGCCGCTCCGGGCGGAACGTGGAGCGGGAGAGGTCTGCGTGCATGAAGGGTGTCCCCCCAGGTTCAGAAGTGCGTATTCACGAAGTCGGTGGCGGTGCGGCTCACGTCACGAAGAAGATCCCCGCGTCGGTACCGGCCGGCGTGTACTCGGCGAGCCGGGCCCTGAGGCCGTCCTCGCGCTGCGGCCGGTACAGGTCGTGGAAGGCGCCCATCTCGGCGCCGTCGTCCGCGCCGCGCCGGATCTCCTCGGGGATGGGGGTCCCCCCGCTCGAGCGAAGCCGAGAGTGGGGGAGGTCGGCGAGCAGCCCGTACCAGGGCGTCCCGTAGCGCTGGGACGTGAACGACGGCTTGGTGTCCGCGCAGCGGTGCCGGCGCGGGGTGCGCGAGCCGGTGGGGACGGAGGAGTAGCGCACGCAGCCGATGCCGCGCCGGGCCACGTGGAGCCGCCCCGTGAAGACCGAGTTCTCGGCGATCCGCACCGCGTGCGTGTGGATCTCGCCGATGACGGTGGTGCGGTGCAGGTGCAGCACGGCGTGGGCGTGGCGGCAGTCCGGGGCGGACAGGGCCTCGCGGTCGTCGGCGGTGGCGTCGAGGACGCTGTCCCGGATGTGGATGTCGAGGGGGTCCTCGCCCACCTCGTCGCCCATGACCTCGATGGTGCCGAGGATGCTGTGCTCGATCTGGAGGCACCCGGTGGTGCGGTCCAGGACGATGCTCGGCTCCTCGGGCGAGTGCGGGTCGCACTCGGGCTCCAGCGACCAGCCGGGCACGAGCGTGCTGTGCCGTACGACGACGGCGCCCATCGCGCCGGTCACGTTGATGCCGCGTCCGGCGACCAGCAGCCCGTCGAGGACGACGCGCGGCCGCTCGTGCGGGGCGCAGTCTTCGGACACCGCGCGGATGTTGAGCGCGTCGGGCCGGTTGCTGTACCAGTCGAGCAGGCGGATGACCGGGCGTGTGCCCTCCGCCGCCCGCACTTCGAGCCGGTCGCCCGGGTCGAGGTCGAAGTCCAGCTGCTCCTGGTAGGCGCCGCTGTGCGTGATCTCGATGATGCCGTCGGGCCCGGTGCGGCCGGCCCGGCGGTCGTGCTGCCAGGCCCGGTAGGCGTCCATGATCTGCCGGTACGGCTGTCCGGGTCCGACCCGGTAGAACTCCGCGTCCGGGCGCGGCTCACGGTCGCGCTCGTACTCCCCGCCGCCCATGTCGGCGGCGAACGCGTAGTGGTAGTCGACCCACACACCCTGCCGGGGCGCGGACCGCGAACCGAACGCGATCCGGCCCAGCTCCGGGTCGACGGCCACCTGCCCGCGCTTCGGCCGGTAGCGCCAGTCCGACAGGTCGGCGACCACGATGTCCGAGGGCGGAACCGGGTTGTCCTCGCCGTCGCGCCGGATGACGAAGCTCTTGCCGGGGCCGTAGTAGTCGAGCAGCCGGTCGTGCAGGAGACGGCGGGTGACGAACGCCGGCACGTTGTCGACGGTGGCGATGTGCGTCGGCGACGGCTCCGGGAACGGCTTGGTGACGAGCGGGGTGTCGTTGCCGAGGATCGAGAAGGTGTAGAGGTTGCGGGCCCGGTCGATGCAGTAGGCCGGGGTCCGGGTCAGCGAGTACGCCTTCAGCCGCCACACGAACAGGGCGACGCCTGCCGGGGTCCAGCCGCCCTGCCGGTGCCGTGACTCGGCGCGGCGGACGTCGACCGTACGGGCGCTGTTCGCGAAGGGGCCGCCGCCGAGGGCGAGTTCGGCGCCGTCGCGCAGGTCGGTCAGCCGACCGCGCTCGCCCCGGTGGGTGCCGGTGCCGTACAGCTTCACCGGCTGGGTGTGGGCCACCTGCCGGGAT
>KL569191.1:0-398 GCA_000715635.1 Streptomyces violaceus
CGCCTGCGCCGCCTGAACGCGGTGCAGAAGGACCGCCGGCAGGAGATCGAGCGCACGCGCTTCGCCATCCGCGACGCCCAGCGCCTCGCCATGGCAGGCCGCAACACCCCCGACCCGCAGCACGCCCGCCCCCTGGACGACGCCGTGTCCCGCCTGGAACGCGCCATCGCCACCCTCGACGGCCGCCACCCCGACTACTGGCACTTCCTCACGGAGACGGAGGCGGTCCGGCAGTCGGTGGCCCGTGTGGTGGACCGGATCCGCGAGGAGCGAGGGGCCGGACACTGAGCCCGGCCCCCGTCCGTCTCAGGTGCGGTAGGCGTAGTAGTACGCGTTCGGGTACGACGCGACGAGGCTCGCCACCGACCTGCGGAGGGTGTTGGTGGAGTGGTAGGTCA
>KL569191.1:649-941 GCA_000715635.1 Streptomyces violaceus
ATCACGTACGGCTCGCCGCCGCTCTTGTACGTGACGATCATCGTGTGGTCCTTGGACCCGTCCTTGTCGAAGTCCACCTGGAGGACGTCACCGACCTCGAGCTGGTAGACGTTGGCGAGCGGCTTGGTCCGCTTGGAGTTCTGGGCGAACCAGGACCACTCGTTGACGCCGACGAACGAGTCCGACTGGATGTCGGCGTTGCCGAACCACTTGGTGTAGTCGTACACATAGCCGGGCATGTGCTTCCAGCCGCCCGCCTTGAGGGACCTGTCTCTTATACACATCTCCGATT
>KL569191.1:1183-2324 GCA_000715635.1 Streptomyces violaceus
GGCTGACGAAGTTGGTGCAGTCGCCGCCGGCGCCGTGGCCGCTGAAGTCCGGGTAGTCCTTGTTGTAGACGTTCCAGTACTTCTCGGCGTAGGCCGCCATGGCCTTGTAGTCGTACGTAGTGCCGGTCTTCGGGGCGGCGGCCGGGTTGCGGGTGGTCGCCGCGCGCGGGGCGTTCGGCATGGTGTCGTCGGCGGTGGTCGCCTTGACGGGGGCCGGCCTGGAGAGCGTGTTCACCGCGAGCCCACCCGGTTCGGTGTCGCGGATGCCGGTCAGCCGCCAGTCGCCCTGCCGGTCGGCCTTGAAGGTCAGCTCGTGCCGGGCCTGGAAGCCGGTGGTCCTAGGCGCGTCGCCACGGGCCTGGGCGTAGGTCAGAGTCGTGGTCTCGGTGACCGCCACCTTGGCCGTACGGCCCGTCACCCGCGTGTCGTTCAGGGTGACAGTGGTGCCGGCCTTGCCGTACTTCTCGCCGGCCGTCGCCAGCTTCTCCTTGCGCTGCTCCAGCGCGGACAGGGTGGCGTCCTCGGCGCGGGCCATGCCGGAGGACAGCTTGACGTCGCCGGAGAAGCCGTCGGTCAGCGGCTTGTCCCGGTCACCCTGGCCGCCGTCGACCAAGGCGTCGGTGCGGTCGGTGAAGACCGCGTCCGCCAGCCGCTGGAACGTGGCCTCGGTCCGCGCGTCCACCGTCGGGCCGTCGAGAACCGCCGCGCCGGCGCTCCAGTTGGGCAGCAGGGCGACTCCGGCGACGACCGAGGTCGCCGCGGCGCCGAGTATCGGGAGACGGCGTCGGGTCCCGTTCAACTTCCTTGATTTCACTGATGCTTTCCCCTCTTGCCCCCGCCAAGAGGTGCGGGGGCAGGAGATCTTCGCATGAAATGTGTGGCTGTTGTGAAGAGTGTTGCTCCTGTTACTTCACGGCCGTCGACCAGACAGGCGACTGCGCCGGGTCCAGGGTGCGCAGCCGCTGCAGCGTCTCGGGTTTCTGCACGTCGAGCCAGTCGGCCAGCTCCTTGAAGGACACGCACCTGACGTCCTTCTTCGTGCACACGTCCTTGATGACCTGATCGACGGCCTTCATGTAGATGCCGCCGTTCCAGTCCTCGAAGTGGTTGCCGATGAACCTGTCTCTTATACACATCTCTG
>KL569191.1:2540-8847 GCA_000715635.1 Streptomyces violaceus
GCCATGTAGGAGGCGACGGTCTGCTGCTCCCACTGGGGGTAGTTCGCCGGGTCTCCCGCGGTCTCGCCGTCGGACTGGTTGTAGAGGAAGTTGAAGTCCATCGACAGGCCCTGGTACTTGCCGCCCTCGTACGGGACCAGCTGCAGCGGGAAATCCCAGATGCCGTTCTTCTTGCCGGGCCATATCTGGAAGTCGCCCGCGGAGCTGGCGTCGTAGCGCCAGTGGTAGCCCTCGGCGGCCTTCAGCAGATTCTCCTGGCCCTCCAGGCAGGGCGCACGGCCGCCCGCGACCTCCTTCCTGATGTCGAACGGCAGCGGGTCGACGTCCCGGAAGCCGGTGTTGGTCTTCCAGTTCTCGGCGAAGTCGTAGAACTGGTCGATCTCGCTCTTCCACTCCGCGACGCTCCAGTCGCCGCCGCCCTTCTTGCCGCAGAAGTGGCCGTTGAAGTGGGTGCCGATCTCGTTCCCGTCCTGCCACGCCCTGCCGAGCTGCTCCAGCGTGGTGCGGATGTGCTCGTCGGTGGCGAAGCTGATCGCCGCCGAGCCCTTGGGGTGTTGGGGCGGGGAGTAGAGGTCCTTCTTGCTCTTGGGCAGCAGGTAGATGCCCGTGAGGAAGAAGGTCATGTGGGCGTCGTACTCCTCGGCCAGTTCCCGGTAGTGCCTGAAGAGCCCGTCATCGCCCTGCAGCGCGCCGTCCCAGGAGAAGACCACGAACTGGGGCGGCTTCTCGCCCGGTCTGAGCGGCACCGGCTTCAGCTGTCCCTTCTGCGGGCCGGTGTAGGAGGTGGAGCCGTCCCCGAGGACCTTCGTCCTGCCGTCCCACCGGGGTTCCTGGTTCGCCTTCGCGGAGGCTGCCTTGCGAGCCCCGGAGGAGGCGGTGGGGGTGGTGGTGTCCGAGCGGGTGAGGACCAGATAGCCCCCGACCAGGGATGCGACGACGAGCAGGGCCGCCAGGGTCAGCATCCCCGGGGGTGTGGTGCGGCGGGGTGCACGGGGTCGGCGGCGGCGGCCGGACGGTGACTTCATGCGCGGCTCATTCTGCGAGGGGGGTGGGGGGGTGTCGGGGTGGTGCCGGGCACGGGGGTCAGCCGAGACCCCGGGCACCGGACCAGATGCTGTACGGGACGCTGTCGCCCGCGATCCCCTGCAACGGCAGTGGTTCGAGGCTCTTGGTGAGGTCGATGCGGTAGGCCACGACGGCTGTCGACACGGAGGTGACCGTGCCGACGTACCAGGCCGCGGTGTCGTTCTGCACGGTGCCGGCCTTCCCGGCCACCTCGGCGGGCGCGTCCACCCCGGGGTGGGCGGTGCGGAAGGCGTCCGTGAGGGCGGACTGGACCGCCTCGGCCACGCTCGCCTTCACCGCACGGCGGGACACGGGCTTCGCCAGCGTGGTCTCGGAGCCGTTGCGGGTGATCCTGGCCACCGAGTACGGCTCGACATGCGTGCCGGCGGCGGCGAACGTGGCGTATCCGCTCGCCATGCGGATCGCACTGGGCGTGGCGCTGCCCAGAGACATCCCGGGCGCCTGCGGGCCGAAGCTGGAGGAGAGCAGGCCCGCCGCCTGAGCGGTGTCCCGCACCTCGTCCAGGCCGGTGTCCATGCCGAGCTGCATGAACGGCGTGTTCACCGACAGGGCGAGCGCCCGGCTCAGGCTGATCCGCCCGTAGGACTTCCTGCCGTCGTTGTGGGTGGTGACCTGCTTGCCGCTGCGGTCCCAGTAGGGCCCTTCGGGTGTCATGACGGGGATGCCGTCGTCCCCGTCGTACAGCGTCTGCGGGGTGACCTCGGTCGCGGCGCCCTCATGGGTCTTGCGCACGCCGTTCTCCAGGGCGGCGGCGTAGACGAACGGCAGGAATGCCGAACCGGCGGGCACGGTGGTCGCGTTCGACTCGTTGTAGCCCTGCGTGCGGTGGTCGGGGCCGCCGTAGACGGCGAGGATCCGCCCGTCGGTGGCCACCGATGCGGCGCCGAAGTGAAGGGTCTTCGTCTTGGCGGCGTCGTCCTTCCGCGCCTGCTCGCGGGCCTTGGCCACGGCGTCGGTGAGCGCGGTCTCCCGCTTGCGGTCGAAGGTCGTGTAGATCTGGTAGCCGCCGAGGTCGAACTCCTTGGCCGAGATGCGCGCGGCCTTCTTGGCGTACTGGGCGGCCAGCTCCACGAGGTAGTCGCTCTGCTTGCCGGTGTCGTACCCCGGCGCCTGCTTCAGCGGCTCCGGGAACTCCTTGTAGTGGGCCCGCTCGGACTTCGACAGCGTGCCGATCTCGACCATGCGGTCGAGGATCCACGACCAACGTTCCACCGCCCGGGCGTGGTTGGCCTTGCTCAGGGCTGGGTCGTAGAGCCCCGCGCCCTTGAGGAGGGAGGCGAGGAAGGCGGCCTCGCTGACGTCGAGTTCGCCGACGTCCTTGCCGTAGTAGGCCTGGGCGGCGCGCTGGATGCCGTAGGTGCCGCGGCCGAACCAGCTCGTGTTGAGGTAGCCCTCGAGAATGTCGTCCTTGCTCATCCCGTTGTCGAGCTTGAGGGCGAGCATGGCCTCGGTGAACTTGCGGCCGGCCGAGCGGTCCTGGTTGAGGTAGACGTTCTTGACGTACTGCTGGGTGATGGTGGAGCCGCCCTGGGTGTCTCCCTGGCCGACGGTGCGCCACAGGGCGCGGGTGAGGCCGCTGAAGGAGATGCCGGGATCGCTGTAGAAGCTCGCGTTCTCCGCCGCCAGCACCGCGTCGCAGACGTCCTCGGGAATGTCCTTCAGCGGCATCGCCTGCCGCCGCACCCAGCCGGTGCGTGCCATGGGCGTCCCGTCGGACCAGTAGTAGACATTGTCCTGCTGGGTGGCGTACGAGTTGAGGTTCTCCGGGATGTCGGTCGCGGCGTAAGCGACGCCCAGGAAACCGGCGGCCAGGCCGGTGAACGTCAGCGCGGCACCGAGCCACTGCCGCCAGGAGGGTATCCAGCGATGCCAGCCGGTGCGGTCGGCGTGCGGGTACCGGGGCCGTAGGCAGCGGGCGTAGGGCGCGACGCGGGCGACGAGTGGGATCAGCCGAGGGCCGCCGGCGGCGCGGAGACGGGACAGGAGGGAAGGCCGGGGGGCCCTGCGCCGGCGGCGCGACCCGCCGGATCCATGCCTGCCTGAGGCCGTACCGGACCACGTGTCCGCGCTGTTGGATGCGGCCACCTCGGCCATGCGCAATTGCATGGTCTCGTCCGCGTGTAAGGAAGCGGGAACCTTCAACTGCACGGTCTCGTCCGGCTCCCACCCAGCCTCGGTCACGGCTGCGTCTCCCTTCCCCGCTCACTGTGGTGCTCGCGCGGAAGGGCTTGGCTGCCGCGGTCAACGGCAGCGCGCCCCACATTCCCCCGGCCTCACGGCTCCTCGCGACGATCGAAAGTTACCAGCGACCTTTACATTTCCTCCACACTGGTTCGGGCAAGAATGATCCAAAGCAATCGCGAAGGCCGGTATTTCCCTTGCCGCGGATTAGTCTGTTCGCATGCCTCGCTACGAGTACCGCTGCCGGACCTGCGGCGACACCTTCGAACTGAGCCGTCCCATGGCGGAGTCCTCCGCTCCCGCGGCGTGCCCGTCAGGTCACGACGACACGGTGAAGCTCCTTTCCACGGTCGCGGTGGCCGGTTCGGCCTCCGCCCCGGCTCCGGCACCACGCGCGGGCGGTGGCGGCGGTTGCTGCGGTGGCGGCTGCTGCGGCTGACGCCCTTCCTCAGGAGTTCTTCAGCTTCGGTTTCCTAGCGTGGCGGCATGACAGCCATCGCCGCTGCTGCGGACGCCGGACCGCAGTGGGTCAACGACCTCATGGACGCGCTGGGCGCGCCGGGTGCCGGTCTCGCCATCGCCTTGGAGAACCTGTTCCCGCCCCTGCCGAGTGAGGTGATCCTGCCTCTCGCCGGGTTCGCCGCGAGCAGCGGGCGGATGAGCCTGCTCGCCGTCCTGCTGTGGACGACGGCCGGCTCGGTGATCGGCGCGCTCGCGTTGTACGGGATCGGTGCGCTGCTCGGCCGTGACCGGACGGTGGCGATGGCGGGCCGTCTGCCGCTGGTGAAGATCTCGGACATCGAGCGGACCGAGGCGTGGTTCCTGCGGCACGGCACGAAGGCCGTGTTCTTCGGCCGGATGATCCCGATCTTCCGCAGCCTGATCTCCGTCCCGGCGGGTGTCGAGCGCATGCGGCTGCCGGTGTTCCTGGGGCTGACCACCCTGGGCAGCGCGATCTGGAACACGGTGTTCGTCCTCGCGGGCTACCTGCTGGGCGCGAACTGGCACCAGGTGTCGGACATCGTCTCCACCTACTCGAAGGTGGTCCTCGCCGTGGCGGCGGTCGCGGTGGTGGCGTTCGCCGGTGTACGGCTGCTGCGACGCCCCGAAAGGGGCGCGGGGAACTGCGCGACCAGCCACGGCGAGGCCGCACCCGCGCAATCACCACACCCCCCGAGCTCTTAGGCCGATCGTCCAGGCCCGGCAGCGCCCTGCACGGTCCGCATAAATTCCCGCAGGATCCGCTCCCCCGCAAGAACGCCCCGTTCGGGAAGCGCCCTGATCGCGGGAGCCGTCCAGTCCGTGTCGGCCAGCTCCCCGTGGCCCGGGCGCCAGCCCTGATCGGCTGCAAGGAGCAGGTCGGCGTCGAGCAGGGAGTCACCGGCGGCGAGCGTGAGATCGGCCCCGGTCCGCCGGGCGACCTCGCGCATCGCCGCGCTCTTGGTGAGCGGCTTGGGAACCGCGTAGATCTTGCGGCCCTGGAGGGACACGGTCCAGCCGCGGTTCTCGGCCCACACCGCGAGTTCCTTCACCCAGTCCTCGTCGAGCAGTTCCCGCTCGACGACGAGGTAGGCGAAGAGGTCGTCGGCGACGCGGTGCTTGCGCACCCAGACCGGGTCGGCGGCCCTCAGCAGGTGTTCCTGCACCTCGGCCAGCGGCGCGCACTGGTCGGCCAGCCGTGCGGTCACCTGGGCGTGCCAGTCGGGGTCGGAGACCCCGTCCACCAGGAGGTGGCCGCCGTTCGCGCAGATCGCGTAGGTGGGTTCGGGGCCCGGCAGGTTGATGCGCTGGTACTGCTTGCGCGTCCGGGTCGTCGTCGGCACGAACACGGCCGCGTCGCCCAGGTCGGTGAGGAGCTGGGCCGCCGTCTCCGTCATGTACGACAGCGGCTTGCTCTCGTGCACCTCCACGCACAGCAGCCGGGGCGCCCGGGCGTCCGGCATGGTCAGCGCCAGGGCGGCGGCGGAGTAGATCAGGGTGCGATCGAGGTCGCTGGCGACGAGTGCGGGCATCAGACCGACACCGCCTTGCCGTCGGCGCCGGTCGCGCCCCGGGTGTACTTGGGGTGGATCAACCCGACGCAGGTGTAGGGCAGGTCGGCGGCCTCCTCGACGGGCACGCCGCGTTGCTCGGCCAGCAGGCGTACGTGGTCGAGGTCGCTGCCCGCTCCGGCACGGGCCAGGATCTTCCAGGGCACGCGGCGCAGCAGCACCCGGGTGGTCTCGCCGACGCCGGGCTTGACGAGGTTCACGTCGTGGATGCCGTACTCCGCACAGATGCGCTCGACGGCCGCCCAGCCCTCCCAGGTGGGCGAGCGGTCGGCGGCGAGCAGTTCCTTGGCCTGGGCGCAGGCCGCGTCCTCGACCTCGGGGAAGCGGGCGGACACGGCGTCCAGGAAGGTCACCGAGACGTCGGTGCCGTTGAGTTCGCGGTAGAACTTCGCGCCGTGGAAGTCGTGCGGACCGACCAGGTCCGCCCGCAGCACGGTCCGCGAGATCAGGCCGGACACGGTGGAGTTGAGACAGGCGGAGGGGATGAGGAAGTCCTCGCGGGTGCCGTAGGTCCGTACGCAGGACCCCGGGTCGGCCAGGACCGCGATCTCGGGGCTGAAGCCGGTGATGCCGTCGGACTTCTCGAACTCCTCCAGGGCCTGGGCGAGTTCGCGGGTGATGGCGCCCTTGCCGGTCCAGCCGTCGACGAAGACGACGTCCCGGGGGTCGTGGTGCGCGGCGAGCCAGCGCAGCGCGTTGGCGTCGATGCCCCGGCCGCGGACGATCGACACGGCGTAGTGCGGCAGGTCGAGGCCGTGCCGGTGCTGGGCCCAGCGGCGCATGAGGATGCCGACGGGGGTTCCCGCGCGGGCCAGGGAGACCAGGACCGGGCGCGGCCCCCGCTCGGCGAGGACCGTCTCCGTGACCACGCCGGTCGCCTGGGCGATACGGGCCGCCGAGTCGTCCAGCGCGGCGTGGAACAGCTCCTGGTACCGCTCGCTCGGCTGGTACTCCACGGGCAGCGACCTGTCTCTTATACACATCTCTGA
>KL569191.1:9066-10251 GCA_000715635.1 Streptomyces violaceus
CCTCCTCGCGTTCCTCGGTCGGCGCCTCCAGGGTCACGTCCGAGAGGTCCTGGAGCAGCCAGCCGACCTCCTCGGGCGCGTACGAGGAGAAGGCGGGGCCGCGCAGGGGCTCGGGCAGCATGGAGGGCCTTTCGGGGGCGTACGACGGTATGACGGCGAGCAGGACCCGCGGCGTGTGCGCGGCGAGCCGGGCCAGCAGACCGTCGGGCGCGTGCAGCGCGGGAGTGTCCCCGGCCGAGTCGACCACCGCGACGACGGCGTCGAATCCGGCGCCGGCGACGTTGTAGGCGTACCGCTCGCCGGGGCCGTCGGCGGGGTCGTCGTGGGCGGGGAAGGCGAGGCGGGTGCGTATCGCGTAGCCGGGGTCGTCCACGGCCAGGACGGGTGAGCGGGTGGTGGTCGAGTAACGGACCTCGACGCCGGCGGTCCGCTCCAGCTCGTGGGCGAGCCTGAGCGGGGCGTACATCAGCTCTTCGAAGCCCAGGATGTGCACGCGGCGTGCGTCGACGGGCAGCGCGTCGGCGATCCGGGCGGCCATGCCGGGCAGAGCGGCCTCCAGCCGCTCCCGATGGGCCGGGGTGAACCCGTGCCGGGCGCCGTCCGGCAGGTCGGCGGGCCAGTGCAGGTCTATCCGGTTGTCGTCCGGGTGCGGGCCGGTGGGGGCCGGTCGCGCAGTTCCCCGCGCCCCTAGGGAGCTGGCCTCCTGGTCGGCTTCGACGGCAACGCCGCTGTTCGGGGGCGCGGGGAACTGCGCGACCGGCCACGACGGCGCCACAGCCGAAGTACGACCTTCCGCCGCACTCTCGGACTCGTACCGCGCCACCAGCTCCTGCCCCCTCTCCAACACCCCCTCAGGCAACCGCACGGTCCCAGAAGCCGCCGCGACCAGATCCACCCGCGCACCGATCTCGCGGGCGAACTCCTCCAGCCGCCCCGCATCCTCCGCCGACCGCATGTCCACCAGCGCCACCACGACATACCTCCGCCGCGGATACCGCCCATGAAGATCCCGCACGGTGTTCAGCACCGTGTTCCCCGTGGAGAACTCGTCGTCGACCAGGACCAGCGGCCCGTCCCCGGTCAGCAGCGCGGGGTCCTCCGGCAGGAGCAGATGCGAGGTCGCGTGCGAGTGGGCCTCCTCGAAGCCGCCGGCCGCCGCGAGACCGGCGACGGGGCGGCGGGGGG
>KL569191.1:10453-13022 GCA_000715635.1 Streptomyces violaceus
GGCCGAGGCCGGTCGCCGTCTCCGCGTAGCCGAGGACGACCGCCCGGCCCGCCTCCTCGGCGCCCAGCAGCTCCCGCACCCGCCGGCCGAGCTCGACGCCGTGGCCGTAGACGACGGACGGCGACTGCGGCACGTGCTTGCCCAGCACGTTCGACACCAGCAGATGGGCCCGCTTGGGGTTGCGCCGCAGCGCCAGCCCCAGCAGGTCGGTCAGCCGGTCCTCGCCGACGAGCTCGACGCCGAGCCGCTCCGCGACCCAGCTGCCGGACCAGACACCGCCGGCTTCGTCGCGCACCTCGCCGTGCACCCCCTCGTTCACTGCCTTCTCCACCAACCGTTCGAATTCTTCGGATGCCGTGCGTTCAGCCGGGCAGACCGGCGGCGAGCAGTTCCACGAAGCCGATGTCCTCGTTCGCCACGCCGAAAACCTCGGCACGCAGCAGGGTCCGCTCGGCCCAGGCCCGATGCGGCTTCACCTCGTTCATCTTGTTCGTGTACGCCGATCGAAGCACACCCCCGCCGCCCCGCTCGGGGCGCAGGATGTCCTGGGCGTCCGAGAACTCCTCGTGGCTGACGACCGACAGGGCGTGCACCGGAAGCACGTGGGAGGGGTGGATGCAGGTCTTGCCCAGCAGGCCGTTGGCGTGGTCCAGGGAGATCTCCCTCAGCAGGCCGTCCATGGCGTGCTCAATCAGCTTCTCGCGCAGTTCCGCGGCCTGCACCTCAAGGAAGGGGCTCTGCCGCAGCTGCGGCTTGAACATGCGCTCCTGGACCCGGAAGTACTCCCACACCGGCCCGGTCACGGTGAAGCCGGTCCCGTCGGCGCGGCCCAGCATGTTCACCACGTCGGCGATCACGGAGGCGACGATCTGCACGTCGTACGCCGTCATGTCGGGGCCTCTGCGCAGCCCGTAGGAGGAGCAGAAGTCCGTCACGCCGAGGCGCAGGGCCAGCACGCGGTCGCGGTACTTGTCGACGGCCCGGGAGATGCCCTCCAGGGTCTCCACGCGGGACTCCCGGTAGAGCAGCTCCGGCGACTCCAGCACCGGCATGGCGAAAAGGCGACGGCCGCTTTCGGCCTCGGCGGTCGCCAGCGCCTCGAGGAAGGGGATGCCCCGCTCCTCGGTGAACTTCGGCAGTACGAATCCGGACAGCAGCCGGGCGGACGGACCGAGCCGCCGCACCAGGTCGGGGATCTGCTCGGGGACGCGGACCCGGATGAACAGCAGGGGCAGGTCCGTGTCCGGGAGATCGGCGAGGGTCCTGAACTGGCGGACGAGGTTCTCCTCGCCCGGGCCGACGTCCGCGTCGTCGATCGAGTCCTCGAGGCACACCACCATCGAGACGACACCGCGCCCGGCCTGTTTGAGGACGTCGTCGGCGAGGCGCGGCCGGGTGGCCGGACTGTAGAGCGTGGCGCCCAGGGCCGCCGCGAGCAGCCGGGCCGGGGAGCCCGGCGTGAACACGCACGGCTCGCGGTGGAAGAGACGCTTCCGCGTCTCAGGGGCGATGTGCCCGAAATGACGCATGGAACTCCCCCGTGGTGGTCGTGCTGCCTGCGAATCGTCGAAAGGTGGCCGGTAATAGTACGTAGAAGTCCATGGCAGAGGTTCCCGTCAGGCATGAATTTCAGGTAACGCGGGCAAGCACAGCCAGGCCCGGCCATGACGACGGTAGTCCGCGACGGCCGTCGGCGCCGCTCGTGGCCCCCGGCCCCCGCGTTGTCGTGAGCAGGACCGAGAAGGCAGGATGACCGCATGACGCACGCGATGCTGAAGGGGTCGAACGTCCCACTGGAAGCCACCACGGTGCGGGCCGTGCTGCGCTGGACAACCGGACAGGGGGTTCCGGACGTCGATGCCTCCGCGCTGCTCATCGGCCCCGACGGTCGTGTGCGCTCCGACGAGGACTTCGTCTTCTACAACCAGCCCCGGCACCCCTCGGGGAAGGTGTGGCGACTCGGCAAGAAGCGGGTCGCCGAGGGCCTGACCGACACGATCCAGACAGAGCTCACCGGTGTCGAGTCCGGAGTCAGCCGGATTCTGCTGGTCGCATCGGCGGACGGCGTCCCGTTCGACCGCGTACAGGCGCTGCGCATCCTGCTGTACGACGCGGCGGGCACCGAGGCGGAAGCGCTGGCGTACTTCGACGTCAAGCCGGAGACGGGCGAGGAGACCGCGCTGATCTGCGGCGAGCTGTACCGGCGCGGCGAGGGCTGGAAGTTCCGGGCCCTGGGCGAGGGCTATTCGAACGGGCTGCAGGGGCTCGCGACCGACTACGGCATCTCGGTGGACGAGTCGGAGGCCGCCCAGGAGACGACGGGCCTGCCCACCACGGCCGGAACCACGCAGCAGCCCACGGCCACGGTTCAGCCCTCCCCCGAGGTGTCCCGGCCGCTGCCTCCGGAGCAGCCGACCGTGGTCCCCGCACAGCCCGCGTACGGCTATCCGCCCCAGCAGCCCCCGACGACCCAGCCGGCGTACGGCTACCCGCAGCCCGCGGGCCAGCCCGCGTACGGCTACCCCCAGGCTCCGGCCGCGGCGGGCGTCACGGGGGCGCAGACCGGCTA
>KL569191.1:13229-17465 GCA_000715635.1 Streptomyces violaceus
CCCGACCCGGACTTCCGCCTGCCCCCACAGGGCCCGCAGTTCATCGGACGCTGAGAAGCCTCGGGCCCGCACCCGCAAGGGCGGCCCCTCAGCGCTCGACCTTCGTCTTGTAGCCCCGCCCCCACTGCAGCCCCCACCCGTACAGCCGGTCCAGCTCAGCCTGGAACCCGTAGACGAATTTCGCCTCGCGGCGCACGATGATCTCGTCGTTCTTGATCTTTTCGATCATGACGACGGCGCAGGAGCGTGCCTGCGGCTGGCGTTCGTCGAGGTGGATCTCGATGCGCGGGCCGCTGCTCGGGTAGAGGGTGACGCTGGCGTGGGTGCGGTCAAAGGCGGGTGTCTGGTCGTAGATGTAGACGAAGACCAGGAGCCGCTTGATGTTCTCGCGGTGGTCGAGGTTGATGTACATCGTCTCGCCGGACCCGGATCCGAAGCGGTCGTCGCCGCTGAGCTTGACGTACGGCGCGGCGTTGACGTCGCCGAAGTAGCCGCCGAGGGGCTGGACGACGCCCTTGGTGCCGTCCTGGAGCTCGTAGAGGCAGCCCAGGTCGAGGTCGACGTTGACCATGCTCTGGCTGTGGCCGACGACCTCCGGTGGCTTGAGGGCCCGGAAGGGGTGCCGCAGCAGGCTCTCGCGCTGGGGGCCGCCGATGTCGGACGTGCGCATCCGCCAGCTCAGGTTGACGCGCAGATGGCCGGTGGCCGCGTCCTGCTTGGTGAGTGATATCTGTGCGCGCCGCTTGGTCAGTTCGATCGCGTTCGTCGCCGCGTGGCCCGAGTCGAACTGCACATCGCGCCCGCGCCGAAGTCCGTCGAACAGGCCCATTCCGCCCCCCACCTTCACTTGGAGACCGCAGGTCATCGCATTCCCCACGGCCTTGACGACCGACGGGGCGGCTCCGAGGACTCGCCTCGGAGCCGCCCCGCACAGAGCGTTCCTCACCCGGAGGGGTGTCACACCCCGGACGAGACCTCAGTCTTCTCGTCCGAGCCGGCTTTTCCCTCGGCCGCCGCGATGGCGCGGTTGCGGCGCACGGAGGACCAGAAGGAGGCGCCGATCAGGATGACGCCGATGGAGCCGGTGATGAACTCGTTGATCTCGTACTGGATGGTGACGAGCAGGACCAGGGCGAGCGCGCCGATCGCGTAGTGCGCGCCGTGCTCCAGGTAGACGTAGTCGTCGAGGGTGCCCTCGCGGACCAGGTAGACCGTGAGCGACCGGACGTACATGGCGCCGATACCGAGGCCGAGGGCCATCAGGACGATGTCGTTGGTGATGGCGAAGGCGCCGATCACGCCGTCGAAGGAGAAGGAGGCGTCCAGCACCTCGAGGTAGAGGAACATGAAGAACGCGGCCTTGCCGGCCAGCTTGACGGCCGATTTGGGCTTGCCCTCGCGTTCGGCCTTCTCCTCGGCCTCGTGCTCGCGCTCCTCCTCCTCTTCGAGCTTGTCCTCGAAGTAGCCGGAGAGGCCGCCGACGATCATGTAGGTGATCAGACCGCCGATACCGGCGAGCAGGACGGTCTCCGCCTTGTCGGCGTGGGTGCCACCGTGCTGGTGGGCGTTGGCGCCGAAGGTGATCGAGGAGATCAGCAGGACGATCAGGGCGATACAGACCGACAGCATGTCGACCTTGCCGAGCTTGGCCAGCGGGCGCTCGAGCCAGCCGAGCCACTTGATGTCCCGGTCCTCGAAGATGAAGTCGAGGAAGATCATCAGCAGGAACATGCCACCGAAGGCGGCGATCGACGGGTGGGCGTCGGTCACCAGCTGCTGGTACCGGTCCTTGTCCGTGAGCGCGAGGTCCACGGCCTCGAGCGGTCCGAGCTGGGCACTGAGGGCGACGATCAGGACAGGGAAGACCAGTCGCATACCGAAGACGGCGATCAGGATGCCGATCGTGAGGAAGATCTTCTGCCAGAAGGCATTCATCTTCTTCAGGATCCCGGCGTTGACCACCGCGTTGTCGAAGGACAGCGAGATCTCGAGGACGGACAGGATCGCTACGACGCCGAACGCGGTCCACCCTCCGTAGAGAACCGCTGCGACCAGGCCGAGCGCGGTGACCGCGAACGACCACCCGAAGGTTTTCAGAACCACTGGCTACCCAATCGTGTGTGTACGGGGCTCCCCCGCGCCGTACCCGGCTTTACGAACTTTTGAAGCCGAAGTCTAGTCCGGCCCCCTCCATACCCCACCGGGCCCCGGATTTTGCTCATATCGCGTTATGAGACGCTGACCCCGAAGTCCAGCGCGATGCCGCGCAGGCCCGACGCGTACCCCTGTCCCACGGCCCTGAACTTCCATTCGCCCTGGTAGCGATAGACCTCACCGAAGATCATCGCGGTCTCGGTGGAGGCGTCCTCGCTCAGGTCGTAGCGGGCGAGTTCCTGGCCGTCCGCCTGGTTCACGACGCGGATGAAGGCGTTGCTGACCTGGCCGAAGGTCTGGCCGCGCTCGTCGGCCATGTGGATGGAGACGGGGAACACGATCTTGTCGCACTGGGGCGGCACCTTGGAGAGGTCGATCAGGAGCGACTCGTCGTCGCCGTCGCCCTCACCGGTGAGGTTGTCACCGGTGTGCTCCACCGAACCGTCCGGGCTCTTGAGCTGGTTGTAGAACACGAACCACTCGTCCCCGAGCACGCGCCCGCCGCTGCACATCAGGGCGCTGGCATCGAGGTCGAAGGGGGCTCCGGTGGTGGAGCGCGCGTCCCAGCCGAGCCCGATCGTCACTTGAGTGAGGTTCGGTGCGGCTTTGGACAGGGAGACGTTGCCCCCTTTGGCGAGCGTGACGCCCATGATGCTGTCCCTCCCCGAAGTGATACTTCTCTGCTGTCCTGCGCGTCCGGCGCCGCACGTAAACCGTGCGGCGCCGGATGGTGAGGCCCTGAGGTCGGCTCAGACGTTCACGCCGAAGTCCTGCGCGATGCCGCGCAGGCCCGAGGCGTAGCCCTGCCCGATGGCGCGGAACTTCCACTCCGCGCCGTGCCGGTAGAGCTCACCGAAGACCATGGCGGTCTCGGTGGAGGCGTCCTCGCTCAGGTCGTACCGGGCGATCTCGGTGCCGCCGGCCTGGTTGACGACGCGGATGAACGCGTTGCGCACCTGGCCGAAGGACTGCTGGCGGGTCTCGGCGTCGTAGATCGAGACCGGGAAGACGATCTTCTCTACGTCGGCCGGGACGGTGGCGAGGTCGACCTTGATCTGCTCGTCGTCGCCCTCGCCCTCACCGGTGAGGTTGTCGCCGGTGTGCTCGACGGAGCCGTCCGGCGTCTTGAGGTTGTTGAAGAAGATGAAGTGCTGGTCGTTGCCGACCTTGCCGGAGTTGTTCAGCAGCAGCGCACTGGCGTCCAGGTCGAAGTCGGTGCCGGTCGTGGTGCGGATGTCCCACCCCAGACCGATGATGACCGCGGTCAGGCCCGGCGCCTCCTTGCTAAGCGATACGTTGCCGCCCTTGCTGAGGCTGACTCCCACGAGTCCTCCATTGGTGTTCTGGGGCGGGATGCCCCGTTGTGCTCGGATGTCGGATCAACGAGTCGATCCTAGTGACGGGTTCCCGCACCACCCAGGCCCTGAAGCCGGGAATTCAGCGGGTGTCGGGCGCATGACGCCCGACCGGCGTCACAGGGTGTCGAGCGCCTTCACGTAGTCGTTCAGGTCGCGCGCGTCCGGCAGGCCGTTGACGACGGTCCACCGCACGACGCCCTCCTTGTCGATGACGAAGGTGCCGCGCACGGCGCAGCCCTTGTCCTCGTCGAAGACGCCGTAGGCCCGCGAGACGTTGCCGTGCGGCCAGAAGTCCGACAGCAGCGGGTACTCCAGCCCCTCCTGCTCGGCGAAGACACGCAGCGTGTGGATGGAGTCGTTGGAGACGGCGAGCAGCTGGGTGTCGCGGTCGGAGAACTGCGGCAGGTTGTCGCGCAGCTCGCACAGCTCGCCGGTGCACACGCCGGTGAAGGCGAAGGGGTAGAAGAGCAGCACGACGTTCTTCTCGCCGCGGAAGTCGGACAGCTGCACGGTCGCGCCGTGGTTGTCCTTGAGCTCGAAGTCGGGGGCCTTCTCGCCGACCTGGATCGCCATCGTGGTGGGTGTCCCTTCGTGCGGCTTCTCGGGTGGGACCACCCTACGCAGGGACCGGGACAGGCCGATGGGCGGGCCGACAGCGTCGGCCCGCCCCGTCCGAACGACTAACGCTTGGACTTGGCGGCCTTCGGCGTGGCCAGCCGGCTGC
>KL569191.1:17724-21629 GCA_000715635.1 Streptomyces violaceus
AGATGTGTATAAGAGACAGGATGTCGCTCGGCTCCACATAGCCCGAACGGCCGGTCTTCGGCGTGAGGAGCAGGATCGCGCCGCCCTCTTCGATGTACGTGGTGGCATCGACCAGCGAGTCCGTCAGGTCGCCGTCGTCGTCACGGAACCACAGCACAACGGCGTCGGCCACGTCGTCGTAGTCCTCGTCCACCAGGTCGCTCTCCACAATGCCTTCGATGGCCTCGCGGAGTTCCTGGTCCACGTCGTCGTCGTAGCCGATCTCCTGGACCACCTGCCCGGGCTGGAACCCCAGCCTGGCGGCAGGGTTCGTCCGCTCCTCCGCGTGGTCCGCGGTCGCGCTCACGGGTTGCCTCCTGATCATGTTTTGGGAATGTCTCAGCCACGCGCGTGCGCGAAGCATTGGCCGTAGTCCACACGGGCGGGACGGATCGCGCAAGTACCCGGCCGTTCAGACCGCCGAAACGGTGACGATCCTGGCGGTGTCACCGCAACTCCAGGCACACCATCATGGTCCGAGGTGACGCACACCACACCTTTCTGCCCTGTTTGGGCGTTTGGGAATCGTCTGTGGGTACGAGACTCGAATGTATTCACCCCATACGTCACGGAGTCGCCATGGAGTCGATCTCCCTCCCGGGTTACCGCTCGGTAGAGATGACGTTTACGGCCCCGAGGTAGACCATGGGTGGCGGCGCAGCCCAGCGACATCGCCCAGCGACCCCAGCGAAGCAGCGGCCCCGGCACGGCCCTCCGACAGGTAAGGAACAGCGTGGCTTCCGCATCCGATCGCAACCCGATCATCATTGGCGGCCTTCCGAGTCAGGTTCCTGACTTCGACCCCGAAGAGACGCAGGAGTGGCTCGACTCCCTCGACGCCGCTGTCGACGAGCGCGGCCGGGAGCGCGCCCGCTATCTGATGCTGCGGCTGATCGAGCGGGCCCGCGAGAAGCGCGTGGCTGTGCCGGAGATGCGCAGCACGGACTACGTCAACACCATCCCGACCAAGAGCGAGCCGTTCTTCCCGGGCAACGAGGAGATCGAGCGGAAGATCCTCAACGCGACCCGCTGGAACGCGGCCGTGATGGTCTCCAGGGCCCAGCGCCCCGGCATCGGCGTCGGCGGCCACATCGCCACGTTCGCGTCCTCCGCCTCGCTCTACGACGTGGGCTTCAACCACTTCTTCCGCGGCAAGGACGAGGGCGACGGCGGCGACCAGGTCTTCTTCCAGGGCCACGCCTCGCCGGGCATCTACGCCCGCGCCTTCATGCTGGACCGGCTCAGCGAACAGCACCTGGACGGCTTCCGCCAGGAGAAGTCCAAGGCGCCCTACGGCCTGTCGTCGTACCCGCACCCGCGCCTGATGCCGGACTTCTGGGAGTTCCCGACGGTGTCGATGGGCCTCGGCCCGATCGGCGCGATCTACCAGGCGCGGATGAACCGCTACATGCACGCGCGCGGGATCGCCGACACCTCCAAGTCGCAGGTGTGGGCGTTCCTCGGCGACGGCGAGATGGACGAGCCGGAGTCGCTGGGCCAGCTGTCCATCGCCGCCCGCGAGGGCCTGGACAACCTCACGTTCGTCGTCAACTGCAACCTGCAGCGCCTCGACGGCCCGGTGCGCGGCAACGGCAAGATCATCCAGGAGCTGGAGTCGATCTTCCGCGGCGCCGGCTGGAACGTGATCAAGCTGGTGTGGGACCGCAGCTGGGACCCGCTGCTCGCCCAGGACCGCGACGGCGTGCTGGTCAACAAGATGAACACCACGCCCGACGGACAGTTCCAGACGTACGCCACGGAGACGGGCGCGTACATCCGCGACCACTTCTTCGGCGACGACCACCGGCTGCGCGCCATGGTCGAGGGCATGACCGACGACCAGGTCCTGCACCTGGGGCGCGGCGGTCACGACCACAAGAAGATCTTCGCGGCGTACAAGGCGGCGGCGGAGCACAAGGGCCAGCCGACGGTGATCCTCGCCAAGACGATCAAGGGCTGGACGCTGGGCCCGAACTTCGAGGGCCGCAACGCCACGCACCAGATGAAGAAGCTCACGGTCGACGACCTCAAGCGCTTCCGCGACCGTCTGCACCTGCCGATCCCGGACCGGGAGCTGGAGTCCGGTGCCCCGCCGTACTACCACCCGGGCCGGGACTCGGAGGAGATCCAGTACATGCACGACCGCCGCAAGGGACTCGGCGGTTACGTCCCGACGCGTGTGGTCCGGTCCAAGCCTCTGCCTCTCCCTGAGGACAAGACGTACGCGACCGTGAAGAAGGGCTCGGGCCAGCAGTCCATCGCGACGACGATGGCCTTTGTCCGGCTCCTCAAGGACCTCATGCGGGACAAGGAGATCGGCAAGCGGTTCGTGCTGATCGCGCCGGACGAGTACCGCACGTTCGGCATGGACTCGTTCTTCCCGAGCGCGAAGATCTACAACCCGCTCGGCCAGCAGTACGAGTCGGTCGACCGCGACCTGCTGCTCGCCTACAAGGAGTCGCCGAACGGCCAGATGCTGCACGACGGCATCTCGGAGGCGGGCTGCACGGCCTCGCTGATCGCGGCGGGCTCGGCCTACGCCACCCACGGCGAGCCGCTCATCCCGGTCTACGTCTTCTACTCGATGTTCGGTTTCCAGCGCACCGGCGACCAGTTCTGGCAGATGTCCGACCAGCTGGCGCGCGGTTTCGTCCTGGGCGCGACCGCCGGCCGTACGACGCTGACCGGTGAGGGCCTCCAGCACGCCGACGGCCACTCGCAGCTGCTGGCCTCCACGAACCCCGGCTGTGTGGCGTACGACCCGGCGTTCGGCTTCGAGATCGCCCACATCGTGCAGGACGGCCTGCGCCGGATGTACGGCGGCTCCGAGGAGCACCCGCACGGCGAGGACGTCTTCTACTACCTGACCGTCTACAACGAGCCGATCCAGCACCCGGCCGAGCCGGCGAACGTGGACGTCGAGGGCATCCTCAAGGGCGTCTACCGCTTCAGCGAGGGCACGGGCGGCTCGATCCCGGCGCAGATCATGGCGTCCGGTGTCGCGGTGCCGTGGGCGGTCGAGGCGCAGAAGATCCTCGCCGAGGACTGGAACGTCAAGGCCGACGTCTGGTCGGCGACCTCCTGGAACGAGCTGCGGCGCGAGGCCGTGGACTGCGAGCGGCACAACCTGCTGCACCCTGAGGAGGAGCAGCGGGTGCCGTACGTGACGCGGAAGCTGGCCGACGCGCAGGGGCCGGTCGTGGCCGTGTCCGACTGGATGCGATCGGTTCCGGACCAGATCGCGCGCTGGGTGCCGCAGACGTATCAGTCGCTCGGCGCGGACGGCTTCGGCTTCGCCGACACGCGTGGCGCGGCCCGCCGCTTCTTCCACATCGACGCGCAGTCGATCGTGGTGGGGGTGCTGACCGAGCTGGCCCGCGAGGGCAAGGTCGACCGGTCGGTGCTCAAGCAGGCCATCGACCGGTACCAGCTGCTCGACGTGGCGGCGGCCGACCCGGGGGCCGCGGGCGGCGACGCGTAGCACCCGGAAACCTGTCGCACCCTGTGAAGGGGTGGTGCGCATCACGGGTACACCGTGGGCACACCACCCCTCCACGTTTCCTACGATGCGGCCATGCAGCAGCAGTCGGCCCAACTCCGCTGGGAACAGCACACCCAGCGTCCGCTCTTCGGCCTGGCCTTGGCCTTCGCCGTCGCCTACGCCGTGCCGATCGTCCGGCCGGACGCGAGCCGGGACGTGGTGGAGGTGTGCACCGCGGTGGAGTGGGTGGTGTGGGGGGCGTTCGCGCTCGACTACCTGATCCGGCTGGCGCTCGCGGAGCAGCGGCTGAGGTTCGTACGGACGCACTGGCTCGACCTGGGCGCGGTGTTGCTGCCGGTGATTCAGCCGCTGCGGTTGCTGCGGC
>KL569191.1:21840-24233 GCA_000715635.1 Streptomyces violaceus
TGTTGCTGCCGGTGATTCAGCCGCTGCGGTTGCTGCGGCTGGTGTCGACCCTGCTGCTGGTCGGGCAGCGGGCGCGGATGGCCTCGCAGATAAGGCTCACGACGTATGTCGCCGGCGCGGTGGTCGGGCTGCTGATGTTCGGCTCCCTGGCGGTGCTGTCGGTGGAGCGGGACTCACCGGACGGGAACATCAGGACGCTGGGTGACGCGGTGTGGTGGTCCTTCACGACGATGACGACCGTGGGCTACGGGGATCACGCGCCGACCACCGGCCTGGGACGGATGCTGGCGGTGGGGTTGATGCTCTCCGGGATCGCGCTGCTGGGTGTGGTGACGGCGAACATCGCGGCGTGGTTCATAGCCCGGTTCGAGAAGGACGACGTGGAGGAGCGCCGGCAGACGGAGGCGATACGGGAGCTGACGGAGGAGGTGCGGGCGCTGCGGGGGGAGTTGGCGGCGCTGAAGGGGACGCCGGTCGAGTAGTGCCGGTACAAGAAGGAGGGCCTCCGGCTTGACCGCCGGAGGCCCTTCCCTCACTCCACCCGGGTCAGAACATGCCCATGCCCGGTGTGGCCGCTCCTGACAGCCAGATGATGGCCAGGAGCGTGTCGATGGCACCCAGAACCAGTGCGACCACGGCCGTCATGGGGCGGGAACCCGCCCATGTGCGGCCCATGGCGAGCCAGCCGCAGACGATCGCCACGGGGCCGAGGATGATCCCCAGCACGAAGAATCCGGCGACAGCGCAGATGACTCCGATGATTCCGAGCGTCGCGCGATCCGGCCCGGTCCGTGACCACGTCCGGCCACGTGAGCGGGGGTGCCTGCGCGTACCGTGTCCGAAGCTCGCCATCTCAACTCCCGTAAACCCTCGATCGGTTGGGGTTCGGTTCGGATACGGCTTGGCGAGTACCCCCCATGCGGCTTTCAATCACGCTGCCTGCGCGCTGCCCCCCTCCGGCAGCGCGCCGCAGCGACCGTCCTCCATGTCCTGCGGAGGACTTGACCCACTGTGACCTGCGGTGCGTGCCGGTGGGGAGAGTTCGAGGGTTTCCTTCACCCTGATAGGCGAACCCCCGAGAGAGACCGTCAGATGTGCGCCGCTCCCGCGCCGGCCTCCGCGTTCTCACCGCGCTTGGTGAGGAACGCCACCAGTACCGCGACCACGGCAACTCCGGCGGCGACGAGGGACGCCGCGCTCATGCCGGAGATGAACGTGTCGTGCGCGACGCCCGTGATCTTCGCGGCGATCGCGTCCGGCGTACCCGGCGCCAGCGGCGGGACACCGACCTGGACCGCCTCGGACGCCTGGTGCTCCTGCTCCGGCGTCAGCGGCGGAAGCCCCGCCTTCGTCCAGTTGTCCGCGAGGTCGCTGTTGACCTTGGAGGCCATCACCGCACCCAGCACGGCCGTACCGAGGCTGCCGCCGATCTGCATGGCGGCCTGCTGGAGACCGCCCGCCACGCCCGAGAGCTCCATCGGGGCGTTGCCGACGATGACTTCGGTCGCGCCGACCATGACCGGCGCGAGGCCGAGGCCGAGCAGGGCGAACCAGAGCGACATGATGCCGCTGCCGGTGTCCGTCTCCAGGGTCGACATCCCGTACATGGCGATCGCGGTGAGCGCCATACCGCCGGCGAGCGGGACACGGGGACCGAACTTGGTGATCATCGCGCCGGCGAGCGGCGAGCCGACGATCATCATGCCGGTGAGCGGCAGCAGGTGCAGACCCGCGTCGATCGGGCTCATGCCGTGCACGTTCTGGAGGTAGAACGTCACGAAGAACAGGCCGCCCATGAAGGCGATGGCCATCAGGACCATCAGCACGACACCCGCGGACAGCGCCACGGAGCGGAACAGCGCGAGCGGGATCAGCGGCTCCTTCACCTTCGTCTCCCAGAAGGCGAACAGCACGAAGCACAGCACGGAAGCACCGAGGAACGACAGCGTCTTGGCGTCGCCCCAGCCCCACTCGGACGGCGGGGCCTTGATGAGCGCCCACACCAGGCAGAACACGGCCGTCGACAGCAGGGCTATGCCCAGGATGTCGAAGGAGCGCGGGGCGTTCTCGGCGCGGTGGTCGAGCAGGATCAGCACGCCGAGGACGACGGCGAGGACGCCGACCGGCACGTTGATGAAGAACACCGACTGCCAGTTGACGTTTTCGACGAGCACGCCGCCGAGGATCGGGCCGCCCGCGGTGGACGCGCCGATGACCATGCCCCAGATACCGATCGCCATGTTCAGCTTCTCGGCCGGGAAGGTGGCACGCAGCAGGCCGAGCGCGGCCGGCATCAGCAGCGCGCCGAACAGACCCTGAAGGACGCGGAAGACGACGACGAACGCGATGCTGTCGGACAGGCCGATGGCGCCCGAGGCGGCGGCGAAGCCGAC
>KL569191.1:24458-27639 GCA_000715635.1 Streptomyces violaceus
ATGTGTATAAGAGACGACGCCGATGAGGAAGGTCTGCCGGTGGCCGAAGCGGTCACCGAGCTTGCCCGCGGTGATCAGGGAGACCGCGAGGGCGAGGAAGTATCCGTTGGTGATCCACTGGACCTCGGCGAAGGTGGCGCCGAGGTCCTTCTGTATGGCCGGGTTGGCTATGGCCACGATGGTGCCGTCGAGGGCCACCATCATGACCCCCACAGCGACGGTGATGAGGGTGAGCCAGGGGTGTCCCCGCAGCCCCTTGCCCGGCGTCGCGTCCGACGGCGCCGCCGGCGCCTTGCCCCCCGACCCCGTCGTGTCGATGGTGGTCTGACTAGTCATGCGCCCGAGGCTAGTGACAGCCACTGACAATTGACAAACCAATTCACAAGTCGGTAACTGACAGGACAACCTCATATAGCCTGAACTGCGAAAACAGTCGGAAGAGAGTCGGAGGAGAGAGAGCCGCTTGAACCTGCGTGAACGCAAGAAGCAGCGCACCCGGGACGCGCTGCTGCGCGCCGCCCTCGAACTGTTCGCCACGCGCGGGTACGACGAGACCACCGTCGACGACATCGCCGCCGCCGTCGACGTCTCGCAGCGCACCTTCTTCCGCTACTTCGCCGGCAAGGAGGAGACGGCGTTCTTCGTGCCGCGGCTCGCGGAGGGTCTCGTCGTCCAGGCCCTGCAGGTGCGCCCGCCCGACGAGGCCCCGCTGGAGGCGCTGCGCCGGGCCGTGCTGGAGAGCTGGGACACGATCAGCGAGGCCGTCGAGGAGATCGTGCCGATCGACCTCCATCTGCGCGTCTACCGGGTGATCGAGTCGACGCCCGCGCTGTTCGCCGCCCATCTGCGGCGGTCGGCGGAACTGGAGGAGCAGCTCGCGCGCATCATCGCCGAGCGCGAGGGGCTGGACGTGGACGCGGATCCGCGGCCGAGGATCGTCGTGGCCCTCTTCGGCGGCGTGATTCGTGTCACCGAGCGACTGTGGTCCGCGGGCGATGAACTCAGCCTCGCGGGAATGCGCCAACTGACCACGACATACCTGGATCAGGTGGGTCCGGCGCTGGCCGGGAACTGGCGTACAGAACAGTCCCCTTAACGCATCCACCAAAACGTGATCCCGGTCACTTGGTTAACGCGAGACCCTCTCGTTCTCCTAGTGTGTCCTTTCAGTGACTTCCTTCGACACCTCCCCGCAATTGAACGTCTGGCGCGCACTGCTCGCTCTGGCCGTCGTGTTCGTGATGCTGGCGACCACCGGCTGGACGGCCCTGCGCAACCAGCGGGGCGACACGCCGCTCCAGGCCTCGCTCTCCGCTTGGGAGCACGGCCGGATAGGCGGTCACGGACTGCCGGACCCGCAGGCCCAGCCGACGAAGCTGGCCCGCTTCTTCGCCTCCCTCACCGCGCAGGACCGCGCGAGCCTGGTCCGCAAGTATCCGCTCGCGCTCGGCAACATGAACGGCGCCCCGCCCGAGCTGCGCTATCGCGCCAACCGTGTCGCGCTCGACCAGGCACGCAAGGTCGAGCGGGAACGCATGCGCGACAGCCGCCTCACCGCGGCCGGGAAGCAAGAGGCCGGCCGAAGGATGCACCGCTTCGAAGACCTCATGGAGCAGGGCCGCCACATCCTCGCGTTCGACCCGGAGGGCTCGGGCCGGGTGGCGGAGGTCTTCGGCGATCTGCGCAAGGCGGACCGGGTCTCGGTCGTCGTGCCCGGCGTGGACACCGACCTGCTCACCTTCCAGCGCACCCAGCGCAAGTACTCGGCGCCCGTCGGCATGGCCGAGGCGCTGCACGCGGCCGAGCGGGCGGCGAGCCCCTCGACCCGTACGGCCGTGATCGCCTGGGCCGACTACACGGCACCCAGCGGACTCGGCATCGACTCGGCCACGGCGATGCGCGCCGTGGAAGGTGCCGCACGACTGAACACGCTGGTGCGGGCGCTGCCCGGCGACAAGCCGGTCTCGCTGTTCTGCCACAGCTACGGCTCCGTGGTGTGCGGGGTCGCGGCGCGTTCGCTGCCGGACCGGGTGGCCGACATCGCGGTGGCCGGCAGCCCCGGCATGCGCGTCGAGAAGGCCGCCCAACTGCACACCACCGCCCGGGTGTGGGCCATGCGGGACGCCGACGACTGGATCCAGGACGTGCCGTACCTGGAGGTCGGCGGTCTGGGCCACGGGGCCGACCCGGTGTCCGCCGGGTTCGGTGCGCGGGTGCTGTCGGCGCAGGGTGCGAAGGGGCACGCCGGCTACTTCGAGCCGGGTACGGCAAGTCTGATGAATTTCGCAGAGATCGGCGTTGGCGCATACCGCTCGGTGCACTGCGCGCACGAAGACGGCGTCTGCCGGACCGGTTTGTCCGGCACGGCGGCCGCCTGACGCGCGTAGAGGCGAAGAAATTGCGGTCTGCTCGGGAGGGGGACGGAGGAGCGCGTGCCGCATACGATGAGCCGCATGGGTGACGTACTGGCCGGATTTCATGCCGCCTGGGAGTTCGAGTCCGACTCCGTGCTCATCCGCTACGAACGGGGGATTCGAACACCTAAGCTCTTTCAGGCGCTGGGGGAACGCCGTGTCCCCCTGGACGCGATCGCCGGGGTGACGCTGACGCGCGGGAAACGCGGCACGGTCGTGCTGCGCGTCGAGCCGCGGCCAGGTGCGGACCCTCTGATGGAGGCGGCCGCCGGGCAGCTGAAGGAGAGCGGCGATCCCTACCGGCTGGTGCTGCCCGCCGAACGCGAGGTTCTCGCGGAGTACTACGCCGACGAACTGCGGGCGCTGCTGACGGAGTCCGGGCCGGCGGATCGGTTCCTCGTGGAGCCGCCGAAGGGACCGCTGTCGTTCAAGGCGTACGACGGCAAGGCCTCGTTCGACGGGCGGACCGTCAACTTCCGGTGGTTCTGGACGGGGGCGTCGTCGGCGAAGTGGAAGGCCGGGGACCAGAACTTCCCCGTCGGGGAGCTGAACGGGGTCGAGTGGCGCTCGCCCGAGGTGTTCGAAGGGCATCTGCGGTTGCTGCACCGGGACACGGGCGCGTCGGCCGCGCAGGCCGACCAGGATCCGGCCGCGGTGGTGTTCGGGCTGGGGTACGGGCCCGTGCACGAGTCGCTGCCGTTCGCGGCGGCGGTGCTGGCCGCGGTGCGGACGTCCAGCCCGGTGGCGGCCGTCACGGCGGGTGGACC
>KL569191.1:27848-32499 GCA_000715635.1 Streptomyces violaceus
CCGCCGTGACCCTGCAGATATCGCCGAGCGGATTCGGCATCTCGGGGAGTTGCATCAGGCCGGGCTGGTGACTGATGAGGAGTTCTCTGTGAAGAAGGCTGAGTTGTTGGCGGAGCTTTAGCGTCTGCCGGGATCGGTGCGTTGGCGGGCGCGGGTTGTGCGTGGTTGTTCGCGCCCACGCGGCGGAGCCGCATATCGACACAGCCCCGCGCCCCTTATGTCCGCTTCACTCCCGTCCGGCGGAAGTAAAGGCCATGTCCGCGTACCTGTCGCCCGCCACCTTGGCCGCGATCGGGTCCAGGAGGGCCAGTTCCTCGTCTGTGAGCACGATCCTTGTCGCCGCCGTGTTCTCCTCCACCCTGGACGGCTTGCGGGTGCCCGGGATCGGGATGACCGGCAGGCCGTGGACCGACGACTGCTGGTGGGCCCAGGCCAGAGCGATCTGACCGACGGACGCGCCGTGCGTCTCGGCGATTGCGCGGATGGGCTCCAGCAGGGCGCCGTTGGCGGCGGCGTTGTCCCCGGTGAAGCGGGGCTGCTGGCGGCGGAAGTCGCCCGACGACAGGTCCTCGGCGCTGGCGAAGGAGCCCGTGAGGAAGCCGCGGCCCAGGGGCGAGTACGCGACGAGGGTCACACCCAGCTCACGCGCCGCCGGGACGACGTTCGTCTCGATGTCGCGGCTGAAGAGCGACCACTCCGACTGCAGGGCGGCGATGGGGTGGACGGCGTGGGCGGCGTGGAGTTCGTCGGCCGTGACCTCGCTCAGGCCGAGGTGCTTGACCTTGCCCTCGCGGACCAGTTCGGCCATGGTGCCGACGCTCTCCTCGATCGGCACGTTCACATCGCGCCGGTGCATGTAGTAGAGGTCGATGACATCGACGTCCAGGCGCTTCAAGCTCGCCTCGACGGCCTGGCGGATGTAGGGCGGGTCGTTGCGGATGACGCGGCGTGTCGGGTCATCCGGGGGGATCGACAGGGCGAACTTGGTCGCGATGACGAGTTCGTCGCGGTGGGCCTTGAAGAACGGCGACAGGAAGCGCTCGTTCTCGCCCGCCCCGTACGCGTCGGCCGTGTCGTAGAGGGTGACGCCGAGTTCGAGTGCCCGTTCCAGGGTCGCCCGGGAGGCGTCCGCGTCCGAGGGGCCGTAGCCGAAGTTCATGCCCATGCAGCCGAGGCCCTGGACGCCCACCTCGGGGCCGTCGCCGCCCAGCTTCGCCGTCGTGATCCTGCCGTCCGTCATCGGGACCTCTCCGACGCCAGGGCACGCCCGGCGTCCGCGTAGAAACTGATCTTCCGGTCGAGCACGGCGAGCGTGTCGCGGAGTTCGTCGATCCTGGCCAGGACGTCCTCGCGGGTCGTCTTGAGCAGCTCGAAGCGCTCGCCGTAGGTGTGGTCGCCCTCGCGCACCAGTTCCGCGTACCTGACCATGTCGGCGACCGGCATGCCCGTCAGGCGGAGTTTGCCGACGAGGTCGAGCCAGTCGAGGTCGCGGTTGGTGTAGCGGCGCTGGCCGGTGTGGGACCGGTCGACGTGCGGCATCAGGCCGATGCGCTCGTACCAGCGCAGGGTGTGCGCGGTCAGGCCGGTGAAGGCGACGACCTCGCTGATCGTGTACCTGTCCTCACCGTCCGGGCGCCGGTCGTACTGCGGAGGGCCGGCGCAGGTGTCGGTCCTGGTCCCCGTGGTTTCCATCACCGTCATGGCCCCAACGCTAGAACCTTGGAGTGCACTCCAAGCAAGCTCCGACGGTAAGAAATGGGCAGGACGTTTCTTGATCCGTCTGGTTAGCGTACGGAGTCATGAGTTCTGTACGCCGTGCCCTGCCCGCGGACGCCGAGGAAGTCCTGCGGCTGCGCCAAATCATGATCGACTCGCTGTTCGCAAGCGACCCGTCCACCCGCTGGCACGGAGAGTCCCTCCCCACGCTGAAAACCAAACTCGGCGAGCCGGAGGCGGACTTCGTGGCGTTCGTCGTGGACCACCCGGAGCGGCCCGGGGCGCTGGCGTCGCTGGTGGCCGGGACGATCGACTACCGCATCGGGAAGCCGGGCGACCCCCAGGGCAAGGTGGGCTTCGTGTTCAGTGTCGCCACCGACCCGGACGCCCGGCGCCGCGGGTACGCACGCGCGTGCATGCAGACCCTGCTGGAGTGGTTCCGCACACGCGGCGCCCGGCGCGTACAGCTCACCACCTCACCGGAGGCCGAGCCGCTGTACGTCTCCCTGGGCTTCCGGCCCAAGCCCAACCCGTTGCTGGAGCTGACGCTGTGAACGCTTAGGCTCGAACGCATGTCGCTGAAGAGCCTCGCGTTGATCGAGAACTGGCCGGTTCCCACCGCTGCGGCGGGTGTCGTACGGGCGGACGGCACCGTCCTCGGCACCCATGGGCCGGCCGGGCGGCGGTTCCCGCTCGCGTCGGTGACCAAGCCGCTCGCCGCGTACGCGGTGCTCGTCGCGTACGAGGAGGGGGCGGTCGAGCTCGACGAGCCCGCCGGTCCGGCCGGGTCGACGGTCCGGCACCTGCTCGCGCACACCTCGGGCCTCGCCTTCGACGAGCACAAGGTCACGGCGGCGCCCGGGGAGCGGCGGCTGTACTCGAACGCCGGTTTCGAGCAGTTGGGCGACCACATCGCGAAGGCGACGGACATTCCCTTCGGGGAGTACCTGCGGCAGGCCGTGCTGGAGCCGCTGGGGATGACCTCGACGACCCTGGAGGGCTCTCCGGCCAAGGACGGCGTGTCCACGGTCGAGGACCTGCTGCGGTTCGCGGCCGAGGTGCAGGCCCCGCGCCTGCTGGATCCCCGTACGGTCGCCGAGGCGATGACCGTGCACTACCCGGGCACCAAGGGCGTCCTGCCGGGGTACGGCCACCAGAACCCCAACGACTGGGGGCTCGGCTTCGAGATCCGCGACTCCAAGTCGCCGCACTGGACGGGGTCCTCGTCCTCGCCGCGCACGTTCGGGCATTTCGGGCAGTCCGGTACGTTCCTGTGGATCGACCCCGACGCGCGTGCCGCGTGCGTCGTGCTGACGGACCGGGCGTTCGGGCCGTGGGCGGTCGAGGCGTGGCCGGCGTTCACCGACGCCGTGCTCGCGGAGTTCTAGGCCATCTCCCAGATCAGCAGCTCCGCCTCCGTCACACCTTCCGCCTCAAGGCCCTTGGCGTCCGTGATGCGGGCCGCGTCGCCCGTACCCAGTTCCTCGCCGTCGAGGCGTACGTCACCCCGTACGACATGCACGTACGCGTACGCCCCGTCCGGCACCGCCGTCCGCTCCCCCGCCTCCAGGCGCCGTACGTGCAGCATCGCGCCGGCCTCCGGGACGGCGTACGGCGTCGAGTCGGCGATGCCGTGGACGACCTCGTAGCAGGGGTCGCCGCCGGGCCGGAGCGGGGCCAGCCACATCTGCACGAAGGTCAGCGGATCGGGGCCGTCGTTGCGCTCCACGTGACGTACCCCACCCGCCGAGCTGAGCCGCTGCACGTCCCCGTGGCGCACCACCGACTCGTGCCCGGTGGAGTCCCGGTGCGTCAGCTCGCCCTCCACGACCCACGTCACGATCTCGGTGTGGCTGTGCGGATGCTCGTCGAAGCCGGCCCCCGGGCCCAACCGCTCCTCGTTGCAGGCGATCACCGCACCGAAGCGGAGGTTGTCCGGGTCGTAGTGGGGCCCGAAGGAGAAGGCGTGCCAGGTCTCGATCCCCGCGGCCGGTTCCCCTCCGGGGTAGCGCTCGTGAGCGCGCCGTACGTCCATCACGAGGTCCACCGTAGGCCCTGCGACGCACCCTCCCGTCCGGATAAGGCAGTCTTGTCCCCGTGCCCGAACCCGAAACCAGCAAGAACGCAGCCCCAGCACACGACGTCCACCCGCATGCCGCGACGCTGAAGCGCCTGGTGGAATCGTCCGGATCGCTCGCCGCGCAGGCCATCGCGCGGATGGACGAGACGCTGCCCTGGTACCGGGCCATGCCACCGGAGAACCGTTCCTGGATCGGTCTGGTCGCGCAGGCGGGTATCGCCGCCTTCACCGAGTGGTTCCGGCATCCGGACGCCCCGCAGGCCATCTCCACCGACGTGTTCGGAACCGCGCCGCGCGAGCTGACCCGGGCGATCACGCTGCGGCAGACCGTGGAGATGGTGCGCACCACCATCGAGGTCATGGAGAGCGCGATCGACGAGGTCGCGGCCCCCGGCGACGAGAGGGTGCTGCGCGAGGCGCTGCTCGTGTACGCCCGGGAGATCGCCTTCGCCACCGCCCAGGTGTACGCGCAGGCCGCCGAGGCACGCGGTGCCTGGGACGCCCGGCTGGAGTCCCTGGTCGTGAACGCCGTGCTCAGCGGCGAGGCCGACGAGGGCGCCGTGTCCCGCGCCGCCGCCCTCGGCTGGAACTCGCCCGAGCATGTGTGCGTGGTGCTCGGCACCGCGCCCGACGGTGACTCCGAACTGACCGTGGAGGCGATCCGGCGGGCGGCCCGGCACGCCAAGCTCCAGGTGCTGACCGGTGTGCTCGGGGACCGGCTCGTCGTCATCGCGGGCGGCAGCGACAACCCGCTGGCCGTCGCCAAGTCACTCATCGGCCCGTACGCGGCCGGGCCGGTCGTGGCGGGCCCGGTGGTGCCGGACCTGCTGGCCGCGACCCGGTCCGCGCAGGCCG
>KL569191.1:32726-32985 GCA_000715635.1 Streptomyces violaceus
AGGCCGCGGCGGCGGGACTGAAGGCGGGTTCCGCCTGGCAGGACGCCCCGCGCCCGGTGCTGGCGGACGACCTGCTCCCGGAGCGCGCGATCGCCGGTGACCCCTCGGCCCGTGTGCAACTGGTGGAGGAGATCTACAGACCACTGGAGGAGGCCGGGGCCGCGCTCCTGGAGACCCTCAGTGTCTATCTCGAACAGGCGAGCAGTCTCGAGGGCGCGGCCCGCATGCTGTTCGTCCATCCCAACACCGTCCGCTACCG
>KL569191.1:33235-36346 GCA_000715635.1 Streptomyces violaceus
GCTTCGACGTGTGACTGACGTCACCGGCTGGTCACCCTCCGATGTACGCTCTGCCTTCACGCTGCGGATCGCTCTGATCCTGGGGCGTCTGGTCGATGGAGATCTCCAGCCCTAAGGTTTTGTCGGAGCCCGACAAAACCCCCTCGTGTTCTTCGTCCCTGTCCCCACGGGCGGCCGTGCCCGTCTCCAAGAGAGAGTGTGAGAGTGCTCGTACTCGTCGCTCCCGGCCAGGGCGCCCAGACGCCCGGCTTCCTGTCCGCATGGCTCGACTTCCCCGGTGTCCGCGGTGCCCTCGAGGCATGGTCCGACGCCGCGGGCCTCGACCTGATCCGTTACGGCACCGAGGCCGACGCGGAGGAGATCCGCGACACCGCGGTGGCGCAGCCGCTGCTGGTCGCGGCCGGACTGGCGTCCACGTACACGCTGTTCGACGACCCGGCCGAGCTGCCGCGGAAGGTCGGCGCCATCGCCGGGCACAGCGTCGGCGAGTTCACCGCGGCCTCGCTCGCCGGTGTGCTCCCGCACGAGGAGGCCGTCCGCCTCGTCCGCACCCGCGGGCTCGCCATGGCCGAGGCCGCCGCCGTCACCGAGACCGGCATGGCGGCCCTTCTCGGCGGCGACCCGGAAGTGACGGTTCCGCACCTGGAGAAGCTGGGCCTGACCCCGGCGAACATCAACGGCGCGGGCCAGATCGTCGCGGCCGGTACGAAGGAGCAGCTCGCCGCGCTGGAGGCGGACAAGCCCGAAGGCGTGCGCAAGGTCGTCGCGCTGAAGGTCGCCGGCGCCTTCCACACCCACCACATGGCCCCCGCGGTCGACACGCTGGCGAAGGCGGCCGAGGCCCTCACGCCCGGCGACCCGCAGGTCACCTACGTCTCGAACAAGGACGGGCGGTCCGTCGCCGCCGGCACCGAGGTGCTGGACCGTCTGGTCGGTCAGGTCGCCAACCCGGTCCGCTGGGACCTGTGCATGGAGACCTTCAAGGAGCTCGGCGTGACGGCCCTGATCGAGGTGTGCCCGGGCGGTACCCTCACCGGTCTCGCCAAGCGTGCTCTGCCCGGTGTGAAGACGCTGGCACTGAAGTCCCCCGCCGACCTCGACGCGGCTCGCGAGCTCATCGCCGAGCACGCCTGACCGCCGCCCCCAAGGAGCCGTCCGCATGGCGAAGATCAAGCCCAGCAAGGGCGCCCCGTACGCGCGCATCCTCGGCGTCGGCGGGTACCGCCCGACCCGGGTCGTGCCGAACGAGGTGATCCTCGAGACGATCGACTCGTCCGACGAGTGGATCCGCTCGCGCTCCGGCATCGAGACCCGGCACTGGGCGAACGACGAGGAGACCGTCGCCGCGATGTCGGTCGAGGCGTCCGGCAAGGCGATCGCCGACGCCGGGATCTCCGCCGAGCAGATCGGCGGCGTGATCGTCTCGACCGTCTCGCACTTCAAGCAGACCCCGGCCGTCGCCACCGAGATCGCCGACAAGCTCGGGACGAACAAGGCGGCCGCCTTCGACATCTCGGCCGGCTGCGCGGGCTTCGGCTACGGCCTCACGCTCGCCAAGGGCATGATCGTCGAGGGCTCCGCCGAGTACGTCCTGGTGATCGGCGTGGAGCGGCTGAGCGACCTGACCGACCTGGAGGACCGCGCGACGGCCTTCCTGTTCGGCGACGGCGCCGGCGCGGTCGTCGTGGGCCCGGCCCAGGAGCCCGCCATCGGCCCCACGGTCTGGGGCTCCGAGGGCGACAAGTCCGAGACGATCAAGCAGACCGTGCCGTGGACGGACTACCGTTCCGGCGAGGTCGCCAAGTTCCCCGCCATCACGCAGGAGGGCCAGGCGGTGTTCCGCTGGGCCGTGTTCGAGATGGCGAAGGTCGCCAAGGAGGCGCTGGACGCCGCCGGCATCTCCGCGGAGGACCTGGACGTCTTCATTCCGCACCAGGCCAACGAGCGGATCATCGACTCGATGGTGAAGACACTCAAGCTGCCGGAGTCCGTCACGGTCGCACGTGACGTACGCACCACCGGCAACACCTCGGCCGCCTCGATCCCGCTCGCGATGGAGCGGCTCCTGGCGACCGGCGAGGCGAAGAGCGGCGACACCGCGCTCGTCATCGGCTTCGGGGCGGGTCTCGTCTACGCCGCGACTGTCGTTACCCTCCCCTAGGCACTCCGTGCCGGATCAAGCGTCCGGCACGGGAGGAAACACCTGCCACACCCTCTGGATATCTACGAAGGAGCGCCAACATGGCCGCCACTCAGGAAGAGATCGTCGCCGGTCTCGCCGAGATCGTGAACGAGATCGCCGGCATCCCGGTTGAGGACGTCCAGCTGGACAAGTCCTTCACCGACGACCTGGACGTCGACTCGCTGTCCATGGTCGAGGTCGTCGTCGCCGCCGAAGAGCGCTTCGACGTCAAGATCCCGGACGAGGACGTCAAGAACCTCAAGACCGTCGGCGACGCGACCGACTACATCCTCAAGCACCAGGGCTGATCGACCGACCAGGTCCTGGGCCGACTGCCCCGCCACCCGGCGGTGGCGCCGCTTAATCCTCGTATCCGTTGGAGAAAGAATTCCCGTGAGCCCGACCAATCGCACCGTGGTCGTCACCGGTATCGGCGCAACCACACCGCTGGGTGGCGACGCAGCCTCTACCTGGGAGGGCCTGATCGCCGGACGTTCCGGCGTCAAGCCCCTGGAGCAGGAGTGGGCCGCCGAGCAGGCGGTCCGTATCGCGGCCCCGGTCGCCGTTGAGCCGACCGAGGTCATCCCCCGGCCGCAGGCCCGCCGTCTGGACCGCTCGGCGCAGTTCGCGCTGATCGCGGCCAAGGAGGCCTGGGCCGACGCCGGTTTCGAAGCGAGCGCCGACGAGGACCCGAACGTCGACCCGGACCGGCTCGGCGCGGTCATCGCCTCCGGCATCGGCGGCGTGACGACCCTGCTCGACCAGTACGACGTGCTGAAGGAGAAGGGCGTTCGCCGCGTCTCCCCGCACACCGTGCCCATGCTGATGCCCAACAGCCCGTCGGCCAACGTCGGGTTGGCCGTGGGTGCCCGGGCGGGCGTGCACACGCCGGTCTCCGCCTGCGCCTCGGGCGCCGAGGCCATCGGCTA
>KL569191.1:36499-39602 GCA_000715635.1 Streptomyces violaceus
GGCCATCGGCTACGCCATCGAGATGATCCGCACGGGCCGCGCCGACGTCGTCGTCGCGGGTGGCACGGAGGCGGCGATCCACCCGCTGCCGATCGCCGCGTTCGGCAACATGATGGCGATGTCCAAGAACAACGACGACCCGCAGGGTGCGTCGCGTCCCTACGACGTGGCCCGCGACGGCTTCGTCCTCGGTGAGGGCGCCGGTGTCGTCGTCCTGGAGTCCGCCGAGCACGCCGCGAAGCGCGGTGCGCGGGTGTACGCCGAGGCGGTCGGCCAGGGCATCTCGGCCGACAGCCACGACATCGTGCAGCCGGAGCCGGAGGGGCGTGGCATCTCGCAGGCCCTGCAGCACCTGCTGGAGCGCAACGACCTGAACCCGGCGGAGATCGTGCACGTCAACGCGCACGCCACCTCGACGCCGGCCGGTGACATCGCCGAGTTGAAGGCGCTGCGGAAGGTGTTCGGTGACGACGCCGACCACTTCGCGGTGTCCGCGACGAAGTCGATGACCGGGCATCTGCTCGGTGGCGCGGGTGGTGTCGAGACGGTGGCGACGGTGCTCGCGCTGTACCACCGGGTCGCTCCGCCGACCATCAACGTCGAGAACCTGGACCCGGAGGCCGAGGCGAATGCCGATGTCGTCCGTGGTGAGGCTCGGAAGCTGCCGGTCGATGGGCGTATCGCTGCGCTGAACGACTCGTTCGGGTTCGGTGGGCACAACGTGGTGCTGGCGTTCCGGACCATCTGATCTGACGGCGAATGGCCCGAGCTCCCCGAGTGGGGGTTCGGGCCATTCGCCGTTCTGTGGAGCGTTGTGGGCTGCGTGCGGGCCGGTGGGGGTTGTTCGCGCAGTTCCCCGCGCCCCTAAAGGAATGGCGTCTACACCACCTGGTGGAGCCAGCGGACCGGGGCGCCTTCGCCTGCGTGGCGGAAGGGTTCCAGTTCGTCGTCCCAGGGCTTGCCCAGGAGTTTGTTGAGCTCGGCCTCCAGGTCGGTCTCACCCCGCTGGGAGCGCTGCAGGGCCGCGCGGAGGCGGTCCTCGGGGATGAGGATGTCGCCGTGGATGCCGGTGACGGCGTGGAAGATGCCCAGGTCGGGGGTGCAGCTGTAGCGCTCGCCCTCGGCGGTGGAGCAGGGCTCGGACGTCACCTCGAAGCGCAGCAGGTGCCAGCCCCGCAGAGCCGAGGCCAGCTTCGACGCCGTGCCCGGCCGGCCCTGCCAGGAGAACTCAGAGCGCCAGGTGCCCGGTGCGGCCGGCTGGCGGATCCAGTCCAGGCTGACGCGTGTGCCGAGCACCCCGGCGATGGCCCACTCGACGTGCGGGCACAGCGCGCGCGGCGCGGAGTGCATGTACAGAACTCCACGTGTCGTCACCGGAACCTCCGGGCAGAGCGGACCATCTTTGAACGGGCGGAACGGCTGTGACCGGGCGGGTCACGTTGATGGCGAGGCTACCGTGCGGTGGGGCGAGGAGTGTGACGTACGGTCGGTCCCGGTGCCGGGAATCGCTCGTCATTCACCCAGGGGGACGCTTGTACGGGTGTGAGCCGTTGCACCTGATCGGTCGGGAACCCTCGTGCGTTGTTATGGGATGGGGAGACAGTCACGGCGCGGCGAGGAGATGGAACAGGCATGCGGAAGCGAAGCCACCGCTCACGAGTCGTTGTTGCCGTGGCCGTGGCGACTGCCCTGGGTGTCGCCGGATGTGATGCCGTGGGGGACAACTCCCCCGCCCCGTCCGCCAGCGCCGAGCCGTCGCCCAGGCCCACGCCTCTGTGGGATCGCAGCCCGAGCTCCGTCGCGGCCGTGGGGGACTCCATCACGCGTGGTTTCGACGCATGTGACGTGCTGACGGACTGCCCGGAGGCGTCCTGGGCGACCGGCGCCAGCCCCGAGGTCGACTCTCTCGCCGTCCGGCTGCTGGGGCGGGCCAAGGCAGCCGAGCGGAGCTGGAACTACGCCGTGACCGGGGCCCGGATGGCCGATCTGCCCGGGCAGATGACCCAGGCGGTGCGGCGGAAACCGCAGTTGGTGACGGTGATGGCCGGGGCGAACGACGCGTGCCGGGCCTCTACGGCGGCGATGACCCCGGTCTCCGGTTTCCGCAGCGACTTCGAGGACGCGCTGCGCACCTTGCGCGAGGCCCTGCCCAAGGCACAGGTGTTCGTGGCGAGCGTGCCGAACCTGAAGCGGCTGTGGTCGCAGGGCCGTAACAGCCCGTTGGGCAAGCAGGTGTGGCAGCTGGGCATCTGCCCGTCGATGCTGGGCGACGCGGACGCGCTGGACTCGGCGGCGACCCTTCGGCGGGACACGGTGCAGAAGCGGGTGGAGGACTACAACAAGGTCCTGAAGGAGGTCTGCGCGCAGGACAAGCGGTGCCGGTACGACGGGGGCGCGGTCTACGACTACCACTTCGGCACGGCTCAGTTGAGCCGCTGGGACTACTTCCACCCCAGCGTGAACGGACAGGCCCGGTTGGCGGAGATCGCATATCGCACCGTCACGGCGAAGGGCCCCTGACTTAGAGTTCCGCACATGAACGAACTCTTCGGCACACTTTCCGACGGCACGCCGGTGCACCGCTGGACCCTGGAGCGGGCCGGCGTGCGGGTGCGGGTGCTGTCGTACGGCGGGATCGTGCAGTCCGTCGAGGTGCCGGACCGGGCGGGCCGGGCCGGGGATGTGGTGCTGGGGTTCCCGGACCTCGAGGGCTATCTCGCCCACCCCGGGCCCTACCTCGGGGCCCTGGTCGGGCGGTACGCCAACCGGATCGCCGGCGGCCGTTTCCCGCTGGACGGGCGGACGTACGCCCTGGAACCGAACAACGGGCCGAACTCGCTGCACGGTGGAGCGCACGGCTTCGACAAGCGGGTGTGGGACGCGGCCCCGGTCGAGCACGGTGTGCGGCTCACCCGGGTCAGTCCGCACGGCGAGGAGGGGTTCCCGGGGCGGCTGGAGGTCTCGGCGACGTACACGCTCCAGGAGAGCGGCGCGCTGCGGATCGCGTACGAGGCCGTGACGGACGCGCCGACCGTGGTGAACCTGACGAACCACAGCTACTTCAACCTGGGCGGTTCCGGCGACGCGGGCGGCCACGAACTGC
>KL569191.1:39828-41531 GCA_000715635.1 Streptomyces violaceus
GGCCACGAACTGCGGCTGGCCGCCTCCCGCTACACGCCGGTCGACGAGGACCTGATCCCGACCGGCGGCCTGGACGACGTGACCGGCACGCGTTTCGACTTCCGCGAGGCCCGCAAGGTCGGCTCCGGCTACGACCACAACTTCGTGCTCGACAAGGGCGTGGCGGAGGTCCCCGTGGAGGTCGCCGAGCTGCACGACCCGGCGTCCGGACGGGTGCTGACGGTGGCGACGACCGAGCCCGGGCTCCAGCTGTACACCGCCGACCACCTGGGCGAGCCCTTCGCGCCCGGCGACGGCATCGCCCTGGAGACCCAGCACTTCCCCGACTCCCCGAACCGGCCGGACTTCCCGACGACGGTGCTGCGCCCGGGCGAGGTGTTCCGCTCGGAGACGGTGTACGGGTTCGGCACGCGCTGAGTCGCGGGCCCGGAAACCCACGAGCCCCGGTCCAGGGGTCAGGTCCCGGACCGGGGCTGCTCAGTGGGGAACTCGTCCCGTTCAGACGTTAATCGTCGCGGTGATCCTGCGGTCGGTGATCGAGCGCGCCACCTGGATCTCGTACGAACCCTTCACAAACGACCACGAGGCCGTCGCCTCGTCCCAGATCTCGAAAGCCCGGCGCGGTAGTTCGACGGTCGCCTCGGCGGTCTCGCCGGGTGCGGCCTCGACGCTCGCGAAGCCGGCCAGCCAGCGCGCAGGGCGGGTGGGGTCGGGCTCGCTCGGGGCGAGGTAGAGCTGGACGACCTCGCGGCCCGGGCGGTCGCCGGTGTTGCGGAGGCGGACCTTCGCGGTGGTCCCCTCGGTGCTCCCGGCGACCTCGACCGACTCGTAGGTCCAGTCGGTGTAGCCGAGGCCGTGGCCGAAGGGGTAGGCGGGGGTACGGCCCTGCTTCTCCCAGGCGCGGTAGCCGATGAAGACACCCTCCTCGTAGGGGAGTTCGCCGCCCTCCGGGACGACCTGGGTGACCGGGGCGTCGGTCAGAGAGCCCCAGGTGGTGGGCAGGCGGCCACCCGGCTCCTGAGCGCCGGTGAGTACGTCCGCGAGGGCCGCGCCGCCCTCCTGGCCCGGGAACCAGCTCAGAAGCACGGCGGCGACGTCGTCGCGCCACGGCAGCTCCACCGGGGAGCCGGAGTTGACCACCACGACCGTGCGGGGGTTGGCGGCGGCGACCGCGCGGACCAGGTCGTCCTGGCGGCCGGGCAGGCGCAGGTCGGTGCGGTCGAAGCCCTCGGACTCGACGCGGTCGGTGGTGGCGACCACGACGACGGCCGTGTCGGCGGCGCGGGCGGCAGCGGCGGCCTCGGCGATCAGCTCGTCGGCGTCGCGCTGCGGGTCCTGGTGGGCGAGGGTGAAGCCGATGGCCCGCATGGGGTGGCCGTCAGGCGGCGGGACGGTGTAGGTGAGGGAGACCTCGACCGGTTCGCCCGCGGTGAGTTCGACGCGGGCGTGGGGCACCGGGGCGCCGAAGAAGGCGGCGAAGGGGTCGCCGTCCTCGGCGGGGCGCTGGACGTCGTCGAAGTACGTGGTGCCCGCGACGGTCAGCTTGAAGTGCCCGAGCCCCTTGAAGCCGAAGGTGTGCGTGCCGGTCTCGCGCGGGGTGAAGGTGCCGGTCAGTTCGACGCTGTGCAGGGTGTCGTGGGTGACGCCTTCGGGCAGGTCGTCGCCCATCCACTGGATGTGGCCGCTGGGGGCCGAGCGGGGGC
>KL569191.1:41842-46075 GCA_000715635.1 Streptomyces violaceus
CGAGGACGCGGGCGTCGCGGGCGGCGGCGCCGATCAGCGCGATGCGGCCGGGCTTCAGCGGCAGCGCGCCGTTCTCGTTGCGGACGAGGACGAAGGAGCGGTGCGCGATCTCGCGGGCGAGTGCCTCGCCGTCGACGGTCGCGGGCGGTGCGGTGACGACCGGATCGGCGCCCTCCAGGATGCCGACCCGGGCGGCCAGGCGCAGGACGCGGCGGACGGCCTCGTCGACCTGGGCCTCGTCGGCCTCGCCGTCCCGCACGGCCTGGGCGAGTGCCTCGCCGTAGACGGTCCGCGGGCCGGGCATGGCGATGTCCAGGCCGCCGGTGAGGGCGCCGGTGGTGGAGCGTGCGGCGGTCCAGTCGGAGACGTTGATCCCGTCGAAGCCCCATTCGCCGCGCAGGACCTCGTTGACCAGGTAGTGGTGCTCGGTCATGGTCGGGCCGTTGACGGAGTTGTAGGCGGTCATGATGCCCCAGGGGTGGGCGTTCTCGACGATCGCCTCGAAGGGGGCCAGGTACAGCTCGCGCAGGGCTCGTTCGCTCACCAGGTTGTTCACGGTGAGGCGGTCGGTCTCGGCGTCGTTGGCGACGAAGTGCTTGACGGTGGTGCCGACACCGCCGGACTGGACGCCCCGGACGTACGCGGCGCCGATCCGGCCGGTGAGGTACGGGTCCTCGCTGTAGGCCTCGAAGTGGCGGCCGCCCAACGGGGAACGGTGCAGGTTGACCGTGGGGGCGAGCAGGACGTGGACGCCCTTGCGGCGGGCCTCCTGGGCCAGCAGCACGCCTGCCCGGTGGGCGAGTCCGGGGTCCCAGGTGGCGGCGAGGGCGGTCGGTGAGGGCAGGGCGACGGAGGGGTCGTCGGCGCTCCACTGCACCCCGCGGACGCCGATCGGGCCGTCGGACATGACCAGCGATGCCAGGCCGGCCTCCGGCAGGGCGGGCAGGCTCCACATGTCCTGGCCGGCCAGCAGCCGTGCCTTGGCGTCCAGGTCGAGCTTGCCGAGGGCCGCCTCGACCGCCGCCTCACGCCGTACTTCCGCTGTCTCCGTCACGTCGGCACCTCCACGTCGAAAGCCGCTGGATGCTGACATCGTGCCCGCGTTACCTGTAATGCGGTAGGTTTCGTTATCTTCTCGAAACAATCGATCGCTCGTCATGTCGTACGGTGACGCCATGACGGCCAGGGCGAGAAGCGGGGAACGGCGCGCGGAGATCGTGCGGGCCACGCTGGAGGTGATCGCCGAGCGCGGCTACCGGGGAGCGAGCCTGGCCGCGGTCGCCGAGCGGGTGGGGCTCACCCAGCAGGGGCTGCTGCACCACTTCCCGACGAAGGAGGCGCTGCTGGTCGCGGTGCTCCAGGATCGGGACCGCTGGGACGCGATGCCCGCCGGGCGGCTGCGGCTGGACCTGCTGGCCTCGCTGGTCGAGTACAACGCGATGCGGCCCGCCATCATCCAGACCTTCTCGGCGCTGCTCGGCGAGAGCGTCACGGAGGACCATCCGGCCCGCGCGTACTTCACGGAGCGCTACGTCGAGGTCCGCGCCGGCATGGCCGAGGTGCTGCGCGCCGAGTACGGCGACCGCCTGCCGAGCGGCCTCACGCCCGAACGGGCCGCGCCCCTTCTGGTGGCGATCCTGGACGGCCTGCAGTACCAGTGGCTGCTGGACCCGGAGTCGGTGGACATGGCCTCCGCGTTCCGGGACTTCCTGACCCTGCTCGGCGAGAGCGCCGACTGAGCCCCCATGGCGTAGATCACTCCTGTCAGGCCATACTGCCGCCGTCCGGCACCACGTCACCGCAGCACCCCCCACCGCGACGGAAGGCCTGAACCTCCTTGAACTCCCTACGTGTTCGCCTCGGCGTCCTCGGCCTGGCCCTGCTGACGGGCCTCACCACCCCCACCCCGGCGAGCGCCGCCGAGAAGGCCCCCTCCCCCACAGTCGAGGAACAGCGGCTCGACAGAGCCGCCCCCCAGGAGATACTGCGCCGCTCCGGGTTCGACACCGTGGCCCCGCGGCTGGCCCGGGCACTGGACGCGGCCCGTTCCTACGGGGAAGCCCGCCAGGCCGTCGCGCAGGAGGGGGCGCAGCTGTGGCGCCGTGCGGTGAACCGGGCGCAGGGGCGTGGACCGGCGGGCGGTGACCTCAGCCGGGACGACGACCGCCCCCTGTACTGGGCGCGACTCGGCATGACGCGTGAAGTGCGCACCTGGGAGCCGGATTTCGGCCTGACGGACCGACAGCGAGCCGCGCTGCTCGACGAACTGGAGCGCACCTCGCGCGGCCAGACGGCCATCGGATATCCGCAAGGCAAGGGCCTGAAGCGGATCCTGCTCACCGGCTTCGACCCGTTCACCCTGGACCGGGACATCCGGATCTCCAACCCGTCCGGGGCCACCGCACTCGCCCTCGACGGCACGGTGATCGAGACGGCGGACGGTCCGGCCCGGATCGAGACGGCCGTGTTCCCAGTGCGCTGGCAGGACTTCACCCAGGGCACGGTGGAACGCGCGCTGCGGCCGTATCTGCCGAAGGTCGACCTGTTCACCACGGTCAGCCAGGGCCGGGTCGGGCGGTTCGACATCGAGCGAACCAACGGGGCCTGGCGGGGCGGCTTCGGGGACAACGACAACGTCGGCCGCACCGAGACCGTCCCCGTCGCCGACCCGGCCTCCCAGCCGCAGTGGACGACGACCACGCTGCCGTACCGGGCGATCGTCGCCGCGGACACCGGCCGTTTCCCCGTGTACGACAACACGAGCGTCACCGAGATCCCGGCGGGCGGCACCGAGCCCGTCGTCCGCCCGGACGGGCCGACCCCCGGCTCGACCGCACGGCAGGGCGGCGGCGGGGACTACCTCTCGAACGAGATCGCCTACCGCGCGACGCTGCTGCGGGACCGGCTGGGGCTGCACGACCGGCTGCCGGGCGGGCATGTGCACACGCCGGTGCTCCAGTTCGGCTCCGGGAACACCACCGAGGTCACGGACCCGGAGTTCGTGCGGAACCGGCTGGACATCATCGCCCAGGTGAGGGCGATCCTGAAGGCGGCCGCGGAACAGCGCTGACGCCCCCGTCGCTTTCCTCGGCGGAGCCACCCTCCCGAATCTCCTCACCGAGCAGTTCACGCGCCATGAGGGTGGCGCCCGCGACCGCGCCCGGCATCAGGAACACCGCGACGAGCGGGACCAGGAAGGCCACGGCCAGCGGCGTGCCGAAGCCCCAGACCAGGGTCTTGCGGGAGCGGAGCAGGGTCAGGCGGGTGCGCAGGTCGACACCGCGGCGCTGGAGGGCGACGGCGGTGAGCTCCTCGGTCAGGAAGAACCCGGTGACGAAGAACCCGAGCACCGGTACAGCCGTCTGGCCGACGACGGGGATGAAGCCGCACGCGAACAGCAGCACGCCCCACAGGGCGGCGCGCACGACGATACGGAGGCTGTCGCGGGCGGAGATCCACAGTTCGCGCCAGAGCGGCAAGCCCGACTCGGGGGCGTGGCCGTCCGGGGACACATCCCGGTCGACCTTCTCCGAGAGGTTCTCGTAGAAGGGCTGCCCGACCAGCAGCGTCACCGCGGTGAACGTCACGACGGCGAGGAGCAGGGCGAGGGCGAACAGCACGGCGGTCAGGAAGCCGCGGAAGAGCCCGAGCCACGGGCTCGACCAGTCGTCGGCGAACGGCGTCGCCCAGGTGACGGCGTCCTCGCCCCACAGCGCCAGCGCGACCAGCGCCGCCGCGTACAGGACCAGGGTGATCAGGCCCGGGACCAGCCCGAAGCCGTACTGCTTGCCGTGCCGGGCCACCCACCGCTGGCCCTTCAGGAGGTACCGGAACCCCGCCCCGAGATCGCGCATGGGGAAACCCTATCGGTGCAGGCAGAACCAGGCCGGTACGGGGCCATCCGGGTCACCGGTGACACCAACGCGGCCTTGTTGCCGTTGAGTCGAACCGGTACACCTCGCCGTACCGATCTCAGGAAGCCCGAGGAGGTACGCGTGCGCACCACGAGAACCGTTCCTGCGAGACCTGTACTGATCGTCAGCCTCAGCCTCGCGACGGCGGGCTTGCTCCTGCTCATCCCCCACACCGCCGGCGCGGACCCTAAGCCCGTCACCCGGGAGGGCGCCGCCGTCGACGACCGCGCGGCCCGGGCACCCGAGAGCGCGGCCAGGCGCGCCCTGACGGCCGAGACCTCCACCGGCCCCGCGACCACCACCCGCGGCTACCCCCGCC
>KL569191.1:46317-49766 GCA_000715635.1 Streptomyces violaceus
CTCTCCCCCGGCCCGCACAACCCCGGCGACAAGTCCCTGAAGCTGGGTCTCATCCCGTACCACGCGATCGCCCCGAAGCTGAACTCCCTGCAACGCCTCGGCGACCGGGTCAGTGTGGAGGTGACCGGCCGCTCGGCCGGCGGCCACCGCCTCTACCTGGTCACCGTCACCGCCCCGGAGACCACCCGCCAGGCCCGCGCCCAGGAGCGGATGCGCGAACTGATCGAGAACGCGCCCGCGTCCGCCGCGAAGTCCCGCGAGATCAAGCGCACGTACAAGGCCCCGGTCTTCGTCAACAACAACATCCACGGCAACGAGTGGGAGGGCACGGACGCCTCCCTCAAGCTCATCGAGCAGCTCGCGACGGCCAAGGACGCAAAGACCAGGGACCTTCTCTCGCACAGCCGCCTGTACTTCAACATCACGGCCAACCCGGACGGCCGTATCGCCGGCACTCGCGCCAACGCGAACGGCTTCGACCTGAACCGCGACTTCGTGACGGCCTCCCAGCCCGAGACCCGCGCGATGCGGCAGATCCAGCTCGACAAGCAGCCGGCCGTCCTGCTCGACCTGCACGGCTACGTCAACGGCACGCTCATCGAGCCGACCACTCCCCCGCACGGCGAGAACTACGAGTACGACCTCTTCCTGAAGAACTCCTACGCCAACGCCCTCGGCATGGAGTCCGCCGTCAACGCCCTGGGCTACACGCCCGCGAAGGACGGTGTGGAGCCGGCGCAGATCCCGTTCCGCGACCAGGAGGAGGGCTGGGACGACTGGCCGCCCATCTTCACCCCGCAGTACGCGGCCTTCCACGGCACGGTGGCCGCGCACACGGTGGAGATCCCGCTGGCGGTGAACAACGAGGAGTACGACACGCTCCCCGTCCCGGAGCTGCGCCGCCGCTCGGCGGTCAACACGGCCGTGGCGGGCGCGGCCGTCCGCGCGACCCTGAACCACGTCCGCGAGCACCGCACCACCCTCGTCACCGACCAGATCGAGGCCTTCCGCCGCGGCTCGGCCGGGGCCCCGCAGGTGCCGGTGTCACCGCGGACGGTTCCCGGCGTCCCCGGCATCGGCCCGGAGGACGTCTACACGACCGACTTCCCGCGCGCTTACGTCATCCCGCCCGGTGACTCCCGCGCCCAGCGCTCGGCCCCGGCCGCCGCCCGCCTCGTCGACCACCTCCTCGCCAACGACGTCCGCGTCACCCGCGCCACCCGCCCCTTCCGCCTCGCCGGACGGACGTACCCCAAGGGCGCGTACGTCGTCGACCTGCACCAGCCCAAGCGCGGCATGGCGAACGCCCTGCTGGCCGACGGCCGGGACATCAGTGACAAGGTGTCGGTGATGTACGACATCTCCGGCTGGAGCCTGGGCCGTCTGTGGGGCGCCACGGTCGAGCAGGTGCCGTCGGGCAGCCTGCGGGGCGCGCCCCTGCGCCCGGTCACCGAGGCCGCACCTGTCGCCCACGTGCCCGCGCACGGCACCCTGCGCCTGCGCCTGACCGACCCGCGCGAGATCGCGGCCCTCAACTCCCTCCTCCGGCACGGAGTCCCGGTCCGGCAGGCACCGGACGGCAGCGCGATCGTCCCGGCGTCGGCACGCCGCAAGGCGCTCACCGCCGCCCGCACGCACGACGTCTCCTTCACGGCCACGCGGCTCAAGGGCGACACACCCCTGCACCGCCTCCGCGTCGCCGCCGCCGTCACCCCGGGTGAGCTGTTCGCCCTGCGGGAGATGGGCTTCGACGTCACGCCGGTCTCGACGGCCGTGCTGAACGCGGGCTTCGACTGGTCCGGCACGGACGTGCTGTTCGTCTCCGCCGGCCTGGACCACGCCTCCCTCACGGCCCCCGCCCGCGAGGCCATGGACGCCTTCCTCGACGATCACGGCCTGGTCGGCCGGGGCACGACGGGAGCGGCTCTGAACGCGGCGGCGGATCTGCTGGCCGTCAAGCCGGTCGAGGGCAACCCGGACGCCAACGGCGTCGCACGCACGGTGAACTCGGGCCGTCTCACGCACGACGCCCCCGCGCACGCCTTCGTCTACGCCCCGCTGTGGTTCACCGACCTCGGCCCCGGTGTGCGCGAGGAGCAGTCGTACGCGATCGGGAACCCGCTCGTCTCCGGACACTGGCGCCCGCTGGGGGACGGCACCGGCGGCCCCGCTGCGGCAGCGGGACAGGCCTCGGTGGTCAGCGGCGGCAGGACGGTCCTGTTCGGCACCGAACCCCTCTTCCGGGACCACCCGAAGGGGGAATTCCCGCAGGTGGCGAGGGCATTGTTCACAGTGGCACACAGCGGTTCAGATGAGGAGAGCGGATGACGCAAGAGATCCACGGCACCGTAGCCGACGGCTTCGAGGGGGTGCGCGAGGAGTTCGCCGCGTTCGTGGCCGGGGAACGCCCCGACTACGAGGGCCAGCTGTGCGCCTACGTCCACGGCCGCAAGGTCGTCGACCTGTGGGCGGGCACGGACGCGGACGCCCTCTACGGCGTGTTCTCCTCCACGAAGGGCGCCGCCTACCTGGTAGTGGCTCTCCTCGTCCAGGACGGCACGCTCGAGCTGGACCGCAAAGTGACGTACTACTGGCCGGAGTTCGGGGCCGAAGGGAAGGGCGACCTGACCCTGCGCGATCTGCTCGCGCACCGGGCGGGCGTGGTCGGCACGGACACCGGCTTCAGCCTGGCGGAGCTGGCCGACGACCGGCAGCTCGCCGAACGCCTCGCCGACCAGCGGCCGTTCTGGCGCCCCGGCACGGCGTTCGGCTATCACGCGCTGGTCAGCGGCGCCCTGACCGGCGAGGTCGTACGCCGCGCCACGGGCCGCACACTCCAGGAGATCTACCAGGAGCGCGTCCGGACCCCGTACGGCCTGGACTTCCACCTCGGCCTGCCCGCTCCCCAGGAGCCCCGCTTCCGCAGCACCCAGCCAATGACCCCGACCCCGGACCAGCAGACCCTCCTCGACGCCACACCCACGGGCCCGCACACACTCACCTCGATCGCCTTCAATCGCAACGCGACGGAGCCGACCGACCTCGCCACACTCCCCAACATGCCGCTGATCCGCGCCAAGGGCCCGGCGTCGGTGGGCGGAGTGGCGTCCGCGCGGGGTCTTGCCGGGATGTACGCGGCGGCGATCAGCGGGCTGGGCGAGCAGGCGCCGCTGCTGAAGCCGGACACGGTGGCGGAGTTCGGCCAGTTCCACTCGGTCGGCTACGACCTGGTGGCACGTGCCCACAAGTCGTTCGGCCTCGGCTTCCAGACGACGGCTGACACGTGGCACCCGTTCCTCGGCGCCGGGACGATCGGGCACAGCGGCGCGAGCGGCTCGCAGTCCTTCGCGGACCCGTGGAGCGGCCTCGCCTACGGCTACACACGGCGCCGGTTCGCGTTCCCCGGCGGGGCGGCCCCGGAGAACAACCGCCTGGCGCAGGCCATCCAC
>KL569191.1:49937-51827 GCA_000715635.1 Streptomyces violaceus
CCCACTGACCCCGGGCACGAGCGGAAGCCGCACCCCACGTCCAAGGGTGCGGCCTCCGCGTACGCAACGACTGTGGTCAGACCAGAGTCACGATGATGTTCCCGCGGGTAGCCTTCGAGTACGGGCACACCTCGTGGGCCTTCTCGACAAGCGACAGCGCGGCACCCCGGTCCACCTTCGGTATGTCGGCGGAAATCTCGACGATGATCCCGAACCCGTCCCCGTTCTTCCCGAGGCCGACCTTGGCCGTGACGGTCGCCCCGGTGAGGTCGGCCCCCACCTCACGGGCGACGACACCGAGGGCCCCCTGGAAGCAGGCGCTGTAGCCGGCGGCGAACAACTGCTCGGGATTGGTGCCGGCGCCACTGCCACCCATGGCCTGCGGGGGATTGACGACGACGTCGAGCCGGCCGTCATCGGTGGCCACGCGCCCGTCGCGCCCGTTCTCGGCGGTGGCGACGGCGGTGTACAGGACGTCGGACTGCTGGATCGGCATGCGGTTGTGTTCCTTCGGTCGTCCGCCGCGGCTCGCGCCCGGGCCGAGCGGATTCGGAAAAAACTTACCGCATGTCGAAAACCAACAGAAGGCGTCAGAGCTTGACGATCATCTTCCCGGTGTTGTCACCGCGCAGCACGCCCAGGAAGGCCTCGAGGTTGTTCTCGATGCCCTCGACGACGGTCTCGCGGTACTTCAGCTCACCGGAGGCGACCCAGGGGGCGACCTCGCGCACGAACTCCGGCTGAAGGTCGTAGTGATCGCTCACGAGGAAGCCCTCCATACGACCGCGGGTCGCGATCAGCCGGGCGAGGTTCTTCGGACCGGGAGCGGGCTCGGTGGTGTTGTAGACGGAAATCATCCCGCACACAGCAATCCGCCCACCCTCGTTGAGGGACCCCAGGGCCGCCTCCAGATGGTCACCACCGACGTTGTCGAAGTACACATCGATCCCGTCCGGGGCGGCCTCGCGCAGCTGTCGGCCCACGGGACCGTTCTTGTAGTTGAAGGCGGCGTCGAATCCGTACTCCTCGACGAGCAGCTTCACCTTCTCGTCGGACCCGGCGGAGCCGATGACCCGGGAGGCACCCTTCAGCTTGGCGATCTGCCCGACCTGGCCGCCCACGGCACCGGCGGCACCGGACACGAACACGGTGTCGCCCTCCTTGAAGGAGGCCACGCGCAGCAGACCCGAGTACGCGGTGAGCCCGGTCATGCCCAGCACACCGAGGTACGTCGACAGCGGCGCGGCGTCCGGGTCCACCTTGACGGCGTTCTTCGCGGCCACGACGGCGTACTCACGCCACCCGAGGAAGTGCAGTACGTGATCCCCGACGGCCAGCCCCTCGACATTGGAGGCCACGACCTCGCCGACGGCACCGCCCTGCATGACCTTGCCCAGCTCGAAGGGGGCGACGTAGGACTTCGCGTCACTCATGCGGCCACGCATGTACGGGTCCACGGAGAGGTACTTGTTCCGCACGAGGACCTGCCCCTCGCCCGGCTGCGGAACCTCCGCCTCGACGAAGGCGAAGTCCTCGGGCTTCGGCCAGCCGACGGGGCGGCTCGCCAGGTGCCACTCGCGGCTGACGGCGGGGAGGGTGGGGGTGTCGGTCATGATGCGCCTGTCCTCACTGGCTCGAGCGGATGTTTCAGTAACTGAAACAACCATGCTCCTGAATATTTCATGTTGTCAAACAACCGGGTACCCTCGATGCCATGGTTTCCACCACATCGACCCCGGACTCCCACCACCCCGACTCGCTGACCCTCGAGGTCGTCGAGCTCATCGGGGAGGTCGTGGCCCGGTTCCACGAGGACTACGAGGAGGCGGCGGCGGAACACTCCCTCACCGGGGCGCAGGCGCGGCTGCTGAGCCTGCTGTGCCTCGAGCC
>KL569191.1:52033-52441 GCA_000715635.1 Streptomyces violaceus
TGGGTATAAGAGACAGAGCCACTGCCCATGCGGAGGCTTGCCCGGCGGCTGAAGTGCGAGCCGTCCAATGTCACGGGGATCGTGGACCGGCTGGAGGCGCGGGGGCTGGTGGAACGGCAGCCGGATCCCGCGGACCGGAGGGTGAAGGTGGCGGCGGCGACGAGTGAGGGGCGGCGGGTGGCTCGGAGTCTGCGGGAGTCCCTGCGGTTCGCGCGGGAGCCGTTGGCCGGGCTCTCCGAGGGGGAGAGGGTGGCGTTGCGCGATGCGCTTCGGGGGATGCTGGGGGTTGTGTGACGAGCTGATCCGGATCGGTGCTCGGGGTTCCGCTTAGGCCGGGGCGTTGCACTGCTCGGCGCCGCAAGGTGCGCGGCGTCGGTGCCGGTGCCGGGTGGGTCCGCAGCCCGGCGT
>KL569192.1:0-3846 GCA_000715635.1 Streptomyces violaceus
GGCGGTTCCGACTTTATCAGAAGTTTCCGGCCGTACTTACCGGCCGCACATTTCCGATTCATCGGGAGTGGCTTCATTGAAATCAGCGTTTCAAGGAGCCGACAGATGTTCACTGTCGCCTTCTGGGGTGCAACCCATCTCTAGGCAACTGTTCAAATCTACCTCCCCGCACTTGCCGTGTCAACGGCTCCTGTGGGGCGAAGAGGAGACTAGCAGCTGAACGGAGGTGGTCGCACATCCGGCGGCCGTGGGGACGTTCAGGCAGCTGTCGGGACGGTGGCACTGCGCTCTGCCGCCTCGACGTCGCCGGTGTCTCCGGCGCGTGCGGCGCGACCGCCCAAGACGTAGACGTAAGCGAAGAAGGCCAGTTCGGCGGCGACTCCGATGGTGATGCGTGCCCAGGTGGGGAGGCCGGACGGGGTGACGAAGCCTTCGATGGCGCCGGAGACGAAGAGGACCAGGGCGAGGCCGATGGCCATGCCGATGGCGGCGCGGCCCTCTTCCGCCAGAGCCGTGCGTCGCGTGCGGGGGCCCGGATCGATGAGGGTCCAGCCGAGGCGCAGGCCGGTGCCCGCGGCCACGAAGACGGCGGTCAGTTCGAGCAGGCCGTGTGGCAGGACCAGACCGAGGAAGGTGTCGAGTCGGCCGGCCGAGGACATCAGGCCGAAGCCGATGCCGAGGTTGAGCATGTTCTGGAAGAGGATCCAGATGACCGGGAGTCCCAGGAAGACCCCGAGGATCAGGCACAGGGCGGCGGCCCAGGCGTTGTTCGTCCAGACCTGGGCGGCGAAACTGGCGGCCGGGTGGCTGGAGTAGTAGGTCTCGTACTGGCCGCCCGGGCGAGTGAGCTCGCGTAGTTCGCTGGGGGCCGCGATGGAGGCCTGTACTTCGGGGTGGGTGCCGATCCACCAGCCCAGGAGCGCGGCCACGGCTGTGGACAGGAGCGCGGTGGGCACCCACCAGTGGCGTGACTTGTAGACCGCGGCGGGGAAGCCGTGGGTGAGGAAGCGGGTGACATCGCGCCAGGAGGCGCGTCGGGTACCTGTCACGGCACTCCGCGCTCGTGCCACCAGTTGACTGAGCCGGCCGGTCAGCTGGGGGTCGGGGACGCTGGACTGGATCAGGGAGAGGTGCGTGGCGGTGCGCTGGTAGAGGGTGACGAGTTCGTCGGCTTCGGCGCCGTTGAGGCGGCGCTGGCGACGCAGCAGGGCTTCGAGGCGGTCCCACTCCGCTCGGTGGGCGGAGACGAAGACGTCGAGGTCCATCGGTGTGCCTGCTCCTCGGCTGTTCGTCGGCGACTCGTCGTGGATCAGCTTGTCGTACTGCGGCGCGATGTGCCCTCAGCTTGGCAGACTGGCCCTGTCTGGGGCAGGGCAGGGGAAGGACGGCGGGCGTGAGTGAGCTGGTGACGGGCGAGGCGGTGGCGTTGGAGCTGCGCCCCGCGAGGCTGCCCAGCAGGGCGCTGGCCGTGCTGCTCGATCTGGTGGCGGCCATGGCCGTCTATGTCGTGGTGACCATCGTGCTGGTGACTTCCACGGCCTCGCTGGACGAGGCGGCGCAGACGGCGTTGTCGATCGCGACGTTCGTTCTCGTGCTGGTGGGTGCGCCGATCGCGGTGGAGACGCTCAGTCATGGGCGGTCGCTCGGGAAGATGGCGTGCGGGCTGCGTGTGGTGCGGGACGACGGAGGTCCGATCCGGTTCCGTCATGCGCTGGTGAGGGGCTTGATCGGGGTGATCGAGATCCTCATGACCTTCGGGGTCGTCGCCTGTATCGCCTCGTTCGTCTCGGCGCGTGGGCGGCGGCTGGGAGACGTGTTCGCGGGGACCCTCGTCGTGCGGGAGCGGATTCCGGTCGCGCGGACCGGCTTCGTGCCGCCTCCTCCGCCCTGGCTGGCGGGACGGTTCTCGGGACTCGATCTGTCCGCGGTGCCCGACGGGTTGTGGCTCGCCGTCCGTCAGTACCTGACGCGTATGCAGCAGTTGGATCCACAGGTGGGCTGGTCGATGGCGGAGCGGCTGGCGTCGGATCTCGCGGAGCGTACGGGGGCTCCGGTGCCGCAGGGTGTTCCGCCGGCGGCGTATCTGGCAGCGGTCGTGCAGGAGCGGCAGGCGCGGGAGTCCCGGCGGGCTTTCGGGCGCGGTTCGGCCTCGTCTCCCGATCCGGCTGGGGAGGGGCCTCCGGGCGTGTACAAAGCCCCGGCCGCGTACGGAGCTCCGGCTGCTGACGTATCGCCCGTTGTGGCGCCTGGTGCGGCGTCCGAGTCGTCTGGCGGGCGCCGGTCTGTGGAGGTGCCGGAGATGCGTGAGGTGCCGGAGGATGATCGTCCCGGCACCGGGTTCGTCCCGCCGGCTTAGTGAGCGAGGGGCTGCCACGCTCAGCTGCGGCTGTCTGGTCAGGTGAATGCCGACGGCGGTGATTCGAGGTCCTCGAGCTCGATGCCGGGGGCCGCGAGCACCACGTCGCCCGCGATGTGCACGGCGTGCTGCTCGCCCGTGTCCAGGTCTGTGACCTGGTATTCGTCCACGGTCAGAGGGCCGTTGTCAGTGGCGTGTGCTTCTCTCTTCAGCAAGGACCACGACTGGTCCACGGTGCGCGGGGCGAGGACCGGGTCCGTGAGGGCGACGAGGCGTACGCGGGTGGCCGACGCGGAGGGGGTGAGGCGCAGGAGACGGGCGGTGGCGACGAGGAACGCCGGGGAGGTGCCGGTGAAGGCGTGGGCGCGCACATTGCCTTCGGTGGCCTCGGTCCCGGTGGGGTCGGTGCGGACCCAGGTGACGCCGTCGAGGGCCGCGCCGCGGACTTGCCATGCGGCGGCGTGGAGTTCGAGGCGGATGGGGCGGCCGAGTTCGTCGAGGGTGAGGTCGACTGAGCCGTGGTGATCGCCCGAGGGGGTGGTCAGCTGGGAGACGTAGCGCCAGCCGGAGGGGCCGACGGCGCAGTGGAAGTGCTCTTCTGCGAGGGGGGTGTGATCGTGCGGATCGTGGAGCGAATAACGGCCGCGGGGCATGGGGGTCGTCCTGGGGCTTGACGGGCCGGTCCGGGCGCTGGTCCGGGAAACGGGGCAGGCCCCCGGCACGGGGGTGCGGGGGCCTGCCTCGGAGAACCTGCTGCCGGGGAGTACGGCTCAGTAGCGGTAGTGGTCCGGCTTGAACGGGCCCTCGACCTGGACGCCGATGTACTCGGCCTGCTCGGGGCGGAGCGTGGTCAGCTTCACGCCGAGCGAGTCGAGGTGGAGGCGGGCGACCTTCTCGTCGAGGTGCTTGGGCAGCACGTAGACGCCGGTCGGGTACTCGTCGGGCTTGGTGAACAGCTCGATCTGGGCCAGGGTCTGGTCCGCGAAGGAGTTGGACATCACGAACGACGGGTGGCCGGTGGCGTTGCCCAGGTTCAGCAGGCGGCCCTCGGAGAGGACGATGAGCACCTTGCCGTCGGGGAACGTCCAGGTGTGGACCTGCGGCTTGACCTCGTCCTTGACGATGCCGGGGATCTTGGCGAGACCGGCCATGTCGATCTCGTTGTCGAAGTGGCCGATGTTGCCGACGATCGCCTGGTGCTTCATCTTGGCCATGTCCGAGGCCATGATGATGTCCTTGTTGCCGGTCGTGGTGACGAAGATGTCGGCCTTGTCGACGACCTCGTCGAGGGTCGTGACCTGGTAGCCGTCCATCGCCGCCTGGAGCGCGCAGATCGGGTCGATCTCGGTGATGATCACGCGTGCGCCCTGGCCGCGCAGGGACTCCGCGCAGCCCTTGCCCACGTCGCCGTAGCCGAAGACGACCGCGGTCTTGCCGCCGATGAGGACGTCGGTGGCGCGGTTGATGCCGTCGATGAGCGAGTGGCGGGC
>KL569192.1:4032-10313 GCA_000715635.1 Streptomyces violaceus
CAGCCGTACTTGTTGTCGAACTTCGACTTGGTCACAGCGTCGTTGACGTTGATCGCCGGGAACAGAAGGACGCCGTCACGCTGCATCTCGTACAGGCGGTGGACGCCGGTCGTGGTCTCCTCGGTGACACCGCGGATCTCCGAGGCGAGCTGGGTCCACTTCTGGGAGCCGTCGGTGATGGTGCGGTTCAGGAGTTCGAGGATGACGCGGTGCTCGTCGTTCTCGGCGGTGTCGACGGCGGGGACCTTGCCGTCCTTCTCGTACTCGACGCCCTTGTGGACGAGGAGGGTGGCGTCACCGCCGTCGTCGAGGATCATGTTCGGGCCGCCGGTGGGGGCGTCCGGCCAGGTCAGCGCCTGCTCCGTGCACCACCAGTACTCCTCCAGGGTCTCGCCCTTCCAGGCGAAGACCGGGACGCCCTGCGGGTTGTCGGGCGTGCCGTTCGGGCCGACGGCGATGGCGGCCGCGGCGTGGTCCTGGGTGGAGAAGATGTTGCAGGAGGCCCAGCGGACCTGCGCGCCCAGGGCGACCAGGGTCTCGATGAGCACGGCGGTCTGCACGGTCATGTGCAGGGAGCCGGTGACGCGGGCGCCGGCGAGGGGCTGCGCCTCGGCGTATTCCTTGCGGATCGCCATCAGGCCCGGCATCTCGTGCTCGGCGAGGGTGATCTCCTTGCGGCCGAAATCGGCCAGGGAGAGGTCGGCGACCTTGAAGTCCTGCCGGTTGTCGACAGTCGTCATTGCGAGCTGCTCCTCGGGGTTTGGGTCGAGGTGGGTACGGCTGGTCTGCGCGGCGGCGGACACAGGGGTGCCCGAAGGAGGACACTGTCATGCCCGCGTACACGCAGCGCAGTCCGTCGGAGGCCCTCTCTCCCTCGGCCGGTCCGCGGTGGGACCGCCCGACCGCCATCAGCAGCGACGTCTGGCTCCGTCCCAAGCTACACCGGGAGGCCGGGCAGCCCCCAGCCCGTATCCGAAGAGATCGCGCCATCGAGGTTGGACGAGCAAGAGAGACGGCTCGGAAGGCGCGGGTTCTTCAGGCGGTGAAGGCAGGTCACGGGGCTCAGGGGCGTGTCTCGGGCATTGGCACGTTGTGGTGTGCGGGCGATGAGCGGGCGCGATAACAGGACACCAACGAACGGTTGCCAGGAGGCGACAAAGCGGAACCTTCAGGGATCTTTTGGCCTTTGACTCTGCGGCGGCGTGGTGCAGGATGCCCGGGACATCTGAACAACTGATCGATCTTGCGGGGCGTCCGGGACGGCGATTCCGCATGACAAAGGCGTTAGGAGATCGACGTGACCAGTCCGGCCGGCCCTCCCCCCACGGGCAGCGGCGACGGCGAGCGGCAGCGGTTGAAGCTGCTCGCGGTGACCGCATGCCCGACCGGCATCGCCCACACGTACATGGCGGCTGAGAAGCTCGCGCAGGCCGCCGAGAGTCGCGGCATCGAGATGAAGGTGGAGACGCAGGGATCCATCGGGGCTGAAAACGTCCTCGGCGACAACGATGTCAAGCACGCCGACGGCATCATCGTCGCCGCGGACAAGGACGTGGACCTGAGCCGTTTCGCGGGGAAGCGGGTCCTGACCGTCGGGGTGGCGGAGGGCATTCGTCACCCGGAGCAGCTGATCGAGCGAGTGCTGTCGGCGCCCGTGCACGCGGAAGGGGGCGCCCCCACAGCTCCCGCGGCCGGTGGCGGCAAGGAGCGGAGCCTCGGGTACAAGGCGCTGATGAACGGGGTCAGTTACATGATCCCGTTCGTCGTGGTCGGCGGGCTGCTGATCGCGATCTCGCTCTCGCTCGGCGGGCACGCCGACCCGTCGGGCGGTCTGGTCATCCCGAAGGACTCCTTCTGGATGGACGTGAACAACATCGGCGTCATCGGCTTCACGCTGATGGTGCCGATCCTGTCCGGTTACATCGCGTATGCCATCGGGGATCGGCCCGCGCTAGTGCCGGGCATGATCGGTGGCTGGATCGCCAACACCGGGGAGTTGTACGACTCCAAGGCGGGCGCCGGGTTCATCGGGGCGATCGTGACCGGGTTCCTCGCCGGGTATCTGGTGTTGTGGATCAAGAAGGTCAAGGTTCCTAAGTTCGCCCAGCCGATCATGCCGATCATCGTGATCCCGATCGTGGCGACCACGGCTCTGGGGCTGTTCTTCATCTACGTCATCGGCAAGCCGATCTCCTGGGTGTTCGAGCACCTGACCGACTGGCTCAGCGGGATGACCGGTACCAGCGCGATCCTGCTCGGCGCGATTCTGGGGCTCATGATCGCGTTCGACATGGGCGGGCCGGTCAACAAGACGGCGTTCCTGTTCGGGACCGGCCTCATCGCGACCGGCAACCAGACGGTCATGGGTATGTGCGCGGCCGCGATCCCGGTCATGCCGCTGGGGCAGGGTCTGGCCACGCTGATACGGAGGCGGCTGTACACCGAGCAGGAGCGGGAGACGGGGCTCGCCTCGCTGTTCATGGGCTGCTTCGGCATCTCGGAGGGTGCGATCCCGTTCGCGGCCGCGCGCCCCGCGCAGGTCATCCCCGCCAACATGCTGGGTGGCGCGGTCGCCGGTGCGATCGCCGGGGTCGCCGGGGTCGAGGACGCGGTGCCGCACGGTGGGCCGATCGTGGCCGTGCTGGGTGCGGTGAGCGGGGTGCCGATGTTCTTCGTGGCCGTGGTGATCGGCTCGGTCGTCACCGCGCTCGCCACGGTCGCCCTGGTCGACCTGGGTGAGCGCCGTCGGCGCGGGGAGCCGGTCGGCGGCGCCGGCACGGCCGGGCCCGAGCCCGTGCTGGTCGGGGTGGGTGCCGGAGCGCCGGGCACCGGCGGTGTCGTAGCGCAGCGGGGCGTACGCGAGGCAGAGGCGGTCGGCGCGAGTGCGTCCCCCGCGGCCGGGCCCGCGGAGCCCGCGGCTCCCGAGAAGGCGGCGCCACTCGAGGGGTCCGCAGAGACCGCGGTCGGCACTCCGGCGGTGGAGAACGGCGTGGGCGAGGTTCTCTCCGGCTACCTCACCCGGCAGACCGTGAAGGTCGAACTCGGTGCGGACGGCAAGGAGTCCGCGATCCGGGAGATGAGTGAGCTACTGGCCCGTACCGGCAGGGTCGCGGACGTGGACGAGCTCGTGGCGTGTGCGCTGCGGCGGGAGGCGCAGGGCACGACCGGGCTCGGTGAGGAGATCGCGATTCCGCACGCCAAGACGGATGCGGTGACGGAGCCGGTCGTCGGTTTCGCTCGGTCCGGGCAGGGCGTCGAGTGGGGCTCGCTGGACGGTACGAAGGCGCGGCTGGTGTTCATGATCGCCGTACCGGAGGCGGCAGCGGGTGACGAGCATCTGAGGATTCTGGCGCTGTTGTCGCGGAAGTTGATGGACGCCGGGTTCCGGGAGCGGCTGCTGGCCGCGTCGGACGAATCGGCCCTCCTCGGGGTGCTGCGCGAGGTCGGATAGGACGGGGCAGTGCGGGTCTGAGGACGGGTCCGCAGAGGAAGCGCATGGGGCCCGCCGAGTGGTTCGGCGGGCCCCATGGCGTTCGGGCAGTGCTCCTGCGGGACGTCAGTGTCCGGCGTCGCTCGGCGTCGGTCCCCCGGGCGTCGCCTCGGGGTCGGGGCCCTTGGCGGCTTCGGTCTCGCTGTAGATGTCCGGCTCGAGGTAGATCACGCGGGCGATCGGGACGGCCTCGCGGATGCGGGACTCGGCGGCGTTGATCGCGGCGGCGATCTCGGTGGCCGTCTCCTCGTGGCGGACGGCGATCTTGGCGGCGACGAGGAGTTCCTCGGGACCGAGGTGGAGCGTGCGCATGTGGATGATGCGGGTGACCGTGTCGCCGTCGACGAGGGCGGTCTCGATCTTCTGGGTCTCCTCGACGCCGGCGGACTCGCCGAGCAGCAGCGACTTGGTCTCGGCGGCGAGGACCAGGGCGATCAGGATGAGCAGGATGCCGATGCAGAGGGTGCCGATGCCGTCCCAGACGCTGTCGCCGGTGAGCAGGGCGAGGCCGACGCCGCCGAGCGCGAGGATCAGGCCGACGAGGGCGCCGAGGTCCTCCAGGAGGACGACCGGCAGCTCGGGGGCCTTGGCGTGGCGGACGAACTCCTTCCAGGAGCGCTTGCCCCGCAGGACGTTGGACTCCTTGATGGCCGTGCGGAAGGAGAAGGTCTCGGCGATGATCGCGAAGACCAGGACGCCGACCGGCCAGTACCAGTTCGTCAGCTCGTGCGGGTGCTTGATCTTCTCGTAGCCCTCGTAGAGGGCGAACATGCCGCCGACCGAGAAGAGGACGATCGAGACGAGGAAGGCGTAGATGTAACGCTCGCGGCCGTAACCGAAGGGGTGCTGCGGGGTGGCCTCCCGCTTCGCCTTCTTGCCGCCGAGAAGGAGAAGTGCCTGGTTGCCGGAGTCGGCGAGCGAGTGCACGGACTCGGCGAGCATCGAGGACGAGCCGCTGAAGAGGAACGCCACGAACTTCGCTACCGCGATCGCGAGGTTGGCGGCCAGTGCCGCCACGATCGCCTTGGTGCCGCCTGACGCGCTCATATGTTCGCGTTGTCCCTTCGTACGCCGTTCCAGGGCCCGGACGCTCGCCTTGCTGCGCCGCCCGCGACTTTGCCCGTGCTTGACGGTGGGCCATTGTTGCAGCCCGCTCCGGCAGGAGCGCGCCAGGTCACCTTCGTGAGGAGATCAGGCGATGACCGTGGCCCGGAAGAGCGTGCCGGTTCCGGACACTTCGGCCTTTTCGCCGGCCGGGACGAAGACGGACCGGCCCGGGGCCAGGTCGTGCTCGCCCGCCCGGACGGAGCCCGCCGTGCAGAGCAGGATCTGCGGGGCCGGGCGGGTGAGGTCGTGGGTGGTGCCGGCCTCGGGCAGGACGTAGCGGGAGAGGCGGAACTCGTCGATCGGGGTCTCGTAGACCTCCTCGCCGTCCGGGGATGCCTCGGGACGCAGGACGCCGGGATCGCCGGCGCGGAAGTGGACGATACGCAGGAGTTCGGGGACGTCGACGTGCTTGGGGGTGAGGCCGCAGCGCAGGACGTTGTCGGAGTTGGCCATGATCTCCACGCCGAGGCCCTGGAGGTAGGCGTGCGGGACGCCGGCGCCGAGGTAGAGGGCCTCGCCGGGCTGGAGCCGCACGTGGTTGAGCAGCATCGCGGCGATGACGCCGGGGTCGCCCGGGTAGTGGTGGGCGATGTCGGCGTAGGGGGCGTAGGCGCCACCGAGGCGGTCGCAGGCGGCGGCCGCTTCCGCGACGGTCCGGGACATCTCGTCGGGGTCCGCCGTGAGGATCGCCGTGAGGACCTCGCGCAGGGCCGCGTCCTCGGGGTGGGCGTGCAGCAGGTCGACGTACGGCTTGAGGGAGTCGACGCCGAGGTCGTCGAGCAGGCCGGCGGCCTCGAGCGGGTCGCGGAAGCCGCACAGGCCGTCGAACTCGGTGAGCGCGCAGATCAGTTCGGGCTTGTGGTTGGCGTCCTTGTAGTTGCGGTGCGGGGCGTCCACGGGGATACCGCGGCGCTCCTCGTCCGCGTAGCCCTCCTTCGCCTGCGTGAGGTCGGGGTGGACCTGGAGGGAGAGCGGGGCACCGGCGGCGAGGATCTTGAGGAGGAAGGGCAGGCGGGGGCCGAACCTGGCGACGGCGGCCGGTCCGAGTTCCTTCTCGGGGTCGGCGTCGACGACCTCGACGAGCGTGCCCCGGTCGGTGCGCGAGGGTGCGCCCGGGTGGGCCCCCATCCACATCTCCGCCTGCGGCTCCCCGGTCGGTTCGACGCCGAGCAGGTTCGGGATGGCGGTCGGGGAACCCCAGGCGTAGGGGCGGATGGTGTTGTCGAGGCGGTCCATGGGGATCTCTCTGCGTGTCCTGTGAGTGCGTACGTACGCCTGCTGCTCCCGGGCGGCTGCCGCGTGGGCGTCAGGGTGTCCCGGGCATGATCAGGCCCTCGAAGCGAGCGCCAGGTAAACGGCGGCGAAATCCGTGATGGCGATCAGTTCCGCGAGGGTCTCCAGCTCGTCGCCCGCCTCCGGTTCCAGTTCGCTGATCGGGGTGTCGTGGCTGAGGGCCAGGTCGCGGGCGCCGGGGGCGGCGGTGAGGCCGCCGATGGGGCGGTCGCGGAGCAGCACCACGCGCGCGTGGAGGGCGGGGGCTTCCTCCACGCGGTCGCGGAAGAAGTCGTCGGGGTCGGCGCTGGCGGCCAGCGGGCCCGCGAGCAGGGCGCTGTGTGCGGCGAGGGCCTCGGGGAGTTCGGCGACGACCGCGGGGGTGCCGGACAGCCTGTCTCTTATACACATC
>KL569192.1:10507-11115 GCA_000715635.1 Streptomyces violaceus
GCCCGCCGGTCCGGCCGAGATGCCCTCGGTCCAGACGACGGGAAGCGCGTCGGCGAGTTCGGCGGCCAGGGTCTTGGCGGCGTTGCTGTACGTCGCGATGGCGGGGCCGCAGCGCTCGGCGATGCGGTCGAGGCGGTCGGCGACCTTGCCGAGGGCGTCCGGCGGGGCGGTGAGCACTCCGGCACGGTCCAGGAGCGCGAGGAGCGGGGTGAGCAGGGCCCACAGGACGCCGGGGGCGGACGCGGCGAAGGCCTCGTCCTGGTCGTACGGGGCGGTCGCCATGGGGACGAACAGGCCGTGCGAGCCGTGTACGGCGTCGGCGAGCGGGGACCTGCTGGGGGCTACGGCGACGACGGTGCAGCCACGGCGGTAGGCCTGCTCGGCGAGGAGGGACAGGCCGGGTTCGGTCCCGTCCGGGGTGGTGATCAGGAGGAGGTCCACGGAGCCGACCCAGCCGGGCAGTTCCCAGCGCAGGGCGCCCGCGGCGGGGGCGACGCCGGTGGGGGCCAGGCGGGTGACCGGGCTGCCGGCGCCGGCGAGCGTGCCGAGGAGGTCGGCCGCGTGGGTGGCGGCGGCGCCCGGGCCGGCGATGAGGACGGCGCGGGGGC
>KL569192.1:11347-13501 GCA_000715635.1 Streptomyces violaceus
CACGCCCGCCTCGGCGGCGTGGCGGGCGGCCGTGCGGACGCGGGCGCCGGCTTCTGCGGCGCCGCGGAGCAGTCCGCGGTGGTCGGCCTCGGCGAGGCCCTCCGGGGAGTCGAGCAGCGATTCGTCGAGCATGGGCGGCAGCTTCCCATCGCCGGGGTCCGTTGTCAGGGTGTCCTGGATCGTGCCCGCTGTGCCGGGGGCTATGTGCGCCGCGGTGTCGCCCGGGTGCGTGCGCCCCCGCCGGTCACGCGGGGCGGCGGGCCTCGTCGACGAGGAGGACGGGGATGCCGTCGCGGACGGGGTAGGCCAGGCCGCAGCTGCCGTCGGTGCAGATCAGTTCGGCTTCCTGCTCCTTGAGGGGGGCGTGGCAGGCCGGGCAGGCGAGGATCTCGAGGAGGCCGGATTCGAGGGGCATGAGGGGGTTCCTCCGGGGTGCGGGCGCTTGGGGTCGTGCCTGGTCAGGTTACCGCCGGTGGGGGTGGGGGCTCAGCTCCTGATGATCCCCAGTACCTCGTCCCGCACGCGGGCCATCGTCCCGGCGTCCCTCGCCTCCGCGTTCAGGCGCAGCAGCGGCTCCGTGTTGGACGGGCGGACGTTGAACCACCAGTCGGCGGAGGAAACCGTGAGGCCGTCGAGCTCGTCGAGGGTGATGCCCTCGCGGGCGCCGTACGCGGAGCGGATCGCGGCGAGGCTGGCCTGCTGGTCGGCGACCGTGGAGTTGATCTCGCCGGAGCCGGCGTAGCGGTCGTACTGGGCCACGAGGGAGGAGAGGGGGCCGTCCTGGCCGCCGAGGGCCGCCAGCACGTGGAGGGCGGCCAGCATGCCCGTGTCGGCGTTCCAGAAGTCGCGGAAGTAATAGTGCGCGGAGTGCTCGCCGCCGAAGATCGCACCGGTGCGGGCCATCTCGGCCTTGATGAAGGAGTGGCCCACGCGAGTGCGGACCGGGCTGCCGCCGTTCTCCTCGACGACCTCGGGGACCGACCAGGACGTGATCAGGTTGTGGATGATCGTGCCCTTGCCGCCGTGCCGGGCCAGTTCGCGGGAGGCGACCAGGGCGGTGATCGCCGAGGGGGAGACCGGCTCGCCGCGCTCGTCGACGACGAAGCAGCGGTCGGCGTCGCCGTCGAAGGCGAGACCCAGGTCGGCGCTCTCCTCGCGGACCCGCTTCTGCAGGTCGACGAGGTTGGCCGGGTCGAGGGGGTTGGCCTCGTGGTTGGGGAAGGTGCCGTCCAGCTCGAAGTACATCGGGACCAGCGTCAGGGGAAGGCCGGCGAAGACCTCGGGGACCGTGTGCCCGCCCATGCCGTTGCCCGCGTCGACGACGACCTTCAGGGGGCGGATGGAGGTCAGGTCGACCAGGGAGCGCAGATGTGCCGCGTAGTCAGACAACGTGTCGCGGCCGGTGATCGTGCCCGCCTTCGCGGCCGGCTGCGGGGCGCCCGACTCGCTCCATCCCTCGACCAGTTCCCGGATCTGCGCGAGGCCGGTGTCCTGGCCGACCGGGGCGGCGCCCGAGCGGCACATTTTGATGCCGTTGTACTGGGCCGGGTTGTGGGAGGCGGTGAACATGGCACCCGGCAGGTTCAGCGCGCCCGAGGCGTAGTACAGCTGGTCGGTCGAGCAGAGGCCGATCTCCGTCACGTCCGCGCCCAGCGCGGCCGCCCCGCGCGCGAAGGCACGTGACAGGCCCGGTGAGGAGGGCCGCATGTCGTGCCCGGTCGTGATGGCGCTCGCGCCCGTGACCCGCACGAAGGCCGCCCCGAAGAGCTCGGCCAGGGACTCGTCCCACTGGTCGGGGACGACTCCGCGTACGTCGTACGCCTTCACGACCTGCGACAGATCAGCAGCCACGGCCAACCTTCCTGAAAAAGTACTGTCGGTCCGCACAAACTACCTCCGCCCACCGACAGCGCGCCGGGCGGACGCCGAGAGGACTCCCAGCCGTAACCTCAGGTCAGGGCAGCATCCAGCCCAGGACCGGTGTGCTCTGGCCGACCACGATCAGGCACATGACCAGCAGCAGGCCCAGGCTCCACGGCAGTACCTTGCGGAGCAAGTCACCTTCCCGGCCCGCGAGTCCGACGGCTGCGCAGGCGATGGCGAGGTTCTGGGGGGAGATCATCTTGCCGAGGACACCGCCGGAGCTGTTGGCGG
>KL569192.1:13717-15360 GCA_000715635.1 Streptomyces violaceus
CCAGCAGGTCGGGGGAGAGTCCCGACTCGCGGGCGGCGGTCACCTGGAGGGCGCCGAAGAGGGCGTTGGCCGAGGTGTCGGATCCGGTCACGGCGACTCCGAACCAGCCGAGGACGGGTGAGAGGAACGCCAGTCCGGCTCCGGCCGCCGCGACGAAGTGGCCGATCGTCGCCGCCTGGCCGGAGAGGTTCATGACATATGCGAGCGCCAGGACGGAGGTCACCGTCAGGATCGCGAAGCGCAGCTCGTGGACGGTCGCGAGCCATTCCCTGACCGCCACGCGCGCGTGCACCCCGATGACGGCGGCCGTGCAGACGCCGGCGAGGAGCACCAGCGTGCCGCCGGTCGACACGATCGGCCAGGTGAAGACATTGCCGCTGACCGGGTCGCCGTCCGGCCCCGCCACGTTCAGGAAGGGCCAGTCGTAGGTCTGGGTGGTCCTGGCGAGCCAGTCCTTGACGGCCGGGACCTGCGCGACGGAGAAGATCACGACGATCAGGGCGTAGGGGGCGTACGCGCGCAGGACCTCGCGGGGCGGGTCCTGCTCGTCCAGTTCCTCGCTGCGGGTGCCGGTCAGCACGGAGGCGCGTACGGACTCGGCGGCCGGCACGCGTGCGCGTGGTACGGCGACCAGGGCGCCCGCGCCGGCCAGGGCGGCGCCGATGTCGGCGAGTTGGGCGGAGACGTAGTTGGAGGCGGCGAACTGGGCGACGGCGAAAGCGACTCCGCACGCCAGGGCGGGCACCCAGGTCTCGCGCAGCCCGCGCCGGCCGTCCACGAGCCAGACCAGCACCAGGGGCACCACGAGGGCCAGCAGCGGCGTCTGACGGCCCACCACGGAGGCCACGGAGTCCAGCGGCAGTCCGGTGACCTGGGCGAGGGTGACGACCGGTGTGCCCATCGCGCCGAAGGCCACGGGCGCGGTGTTGGCGACCAGGGCGACGACGGCGGCGCGCACCGGTTCGAAGCCGAGGGCGACCAGCATGACCGCGCTGATCGCGACGGGCGCCCCGAAGCCGGCGAGTGCCTCCAGCAGCGCCCCGAAGCAGAAGGCGATGACGAGCGCCTGGATGCGCGGGTCGTCGGACAGCCGCCCGAAGGACCGGCGCAGGATGTCGAAGTGCCGGGTACGGACGGTCATCCGGTACACCCACAGGGCGTTGACGACGATCCACAGGATGGGGAAGAGGCCGAAGACGGCGCCCTGGGCGGCGCTGGAGAGGGTCTGGCCGAGGGGCATGCCGTACGCGAGCCAGGCGACGAGCACGGCGGCGAGGAGGCCGGTCAGGCCTGCCAGGTGCGCCTTCAGGCGGACGCCGCCGAGCAGGGCCAGGACGATCACGAGGGGCAGGCCCGCCACGAGGGCGGACACGCCCAGTGAGCCGGCGACGGGTTCCAGTTCCTGGACGTACAACGGGCGCCTCCCCGGTTTCCGTCATGCGAAAGCGATTTCTCGCGTCCTCAAACGGAATGGTCATGTCCGCGCCAAGCTCGCGTCAATGGGTGTGCGCGAGACAGCAGCCGGACGGGGCGCTCAGTTGTCGGGGGATCGCAGAACTCGCAGATGACCCCGCCGCGCGACCTCCATCGGGTCGGCCGTACGCCCTCCGCCCCCGGCCCCGGCCGCCCGCTCCTGGGGGCGG
>KL569192.1:15585-16278 GCA_000715635.1 Streptomyces violaceus
GCGTTGGCAAGGGCTTCCAGGTCGTCGCCGCTGGGGCGGGCCGGGGCCGAGCCGTCGAGGAGCCGGACGACCTCCCAGCCACGCGGCGCGGTGAGGCGCTCGGAGTGCTCGGCGCACAGGTCGTAGCAGTGGGGTTCGGCATAGGTGGCGAGCGGGCCGAGGACCGCGGTCGAGTCGGCGTAGACGTACGTCAGCGTCGCGACGGCGGGACGGCCGCAGGCGGTGCGCGAACAGCGACGTACAGGGCTCACGATGTTGGACGGTACCGCACTCTTGAGCGGGCCGCGACGACTCTCCACCGGGTCACTCCACCGTGTCGCGTTGTGAAACGCCCCACACGCCCCTGCCGGCACACCCGGCTGACCTGCCCGGACACCGTCGGCCGGAGTGTCGGACGAGTCTGCAAGCGGTCAAGAGTCGTCACAAAATCCTCAATTGCCGTGACGTCACCGGTCTCGGCGGGATACGGAATCAAGCCCAACCTTGGCTGGAATGGTCATGTAAAGACATCCCGCGCGGGTCGGCCGGAAGCCGTTCGTGGCGCCGTGCGGTGCCGGGCACACGCGCGTGGCGGGGACTACCCTTCAGCAGTGATGGACAAGCCCGTAACGCCCCGTGCCGCCGCCCCCGGGCCCCGCCGTCGTGATCGCCACGGCCGGGGCATGCGCGGCCCGATCGCACCACCGCAGGTGT
>KL569192.1:16453-16906 GCA_000715635.1 Streptomyces violaceus
AGAGATGTGTATAAGAGACAGGGATCTGGTGCAGGACTCCGTGGAGCGTCTGGAGCGGCGGTGGCCGCAGCTCGCCGACATCGATTTCCTGGTCCTGGAGGTGCCCCGGCTCGACGGGCCCGGCGAGGCCTGGAACGACGAGGCGGTTCCGCTCGGCGGCACGATCAGCGCGCGCGAAGGTCGCCCGGCGCGCGTGGTGGTCTACCGGCGGCCGGTCGAGATCCGCACCAAGGGGCGCGACGAGCGGGCGGCGCTGGTGCACGAGGTCGTCGTCGAGCAGGTCGCCGAGCTGCTGGGGCTGACGCCGGAGACGGTGGATCCGCGGTACGGCGAGGAGCAGGGCTGAGACGAGGCACGCAAGCCTCCGGCAGTCAGGCCGTTCACCCGCGGGGGCTGATGTCCCTGGGGCCGCGCCCCAGACCCCCGTCGGCCTGAACGGCCTCGTCCTCAAAA
>KL569192.1:17154-18845 GCA_000715635.1 Streptomyces violaceus
CGCCGGACGGGCTGGGAAGTGCGCCTGTTACTTCTGCAGGACCGACAGGTCCTCGTCCGCCTCCGGTACCGCCACCGTCCCCCGGTCGTCGGGGAGCGTCTGCACGGTGAAGGCGGGGACGCCGCTCTCGTTGGCCGCCAGGGTGCGGGCGCCGTAGACCGGGCCGCCGGAGACCGGCTCGACCGTGAGCGCGTACGTGCCCTTCAGGCCACCGGGGGCCGGGGGCTCGATGTCCTGGGTCGTGCCGGCCTTGATCGTGTACGTCTTCGACACCGGGGTGCCGCCCTCGCTGCCCGCCGAGGCGGTGACCTTGACCGTGGCGGCACGGCCGGGGGCGGTCAGGGACAGGGTGCTGCCCTTGGCGCTGTTGTCCGCGGACGTCGCGCGCGTGCCGACGGGGCGGGTGGCCGGGATGAACGCCGTCTCCTGCTTGTCGCCCTTGCCCCGTACGACCCGCAGGGCCGCCACGACCGGCACCGACTGGTCCGTCGGCGTCAGCACCAGGGAGCCGGCCTCGCCGCGTGTGACGTCGCCGAGGTCGACCGCGGTCGTCATGCCGCCCTTGACGTGCACCGTCTCGTGCCCGGCCGGGGTGATCAGCCCGGAGGGGGAGGCGAGGCGCACCTTCAGGTCCGCGTCGGCGTCGCCGGGGGTGAAGGCGACCAGGCGCACGGAGGTGGCGTCCTTGGGGATGCCGGGCAGGACCAGGCTGCCCGACGGGTCCGTGGACGCGGCCAGCCAGTCGCCGCCGAGCTTGTCGTCCAGGGCCTGCACGGAAGCGCCGACGCGTCCGCTGCGGACGTTGACGTGCACGGTGAGGTTGGTCTGCTCCTCGTCCGTGAGCGTGGACAGCAGGACCGGCTCGCTGGAGTGCGGCTGGACGGTGATGCCCTCCCCCACCGGGGACTGGAGGGAGCCGTCCTTGCCGTAGAGCTCGACGTCGACCACGGCGGCCGCGTCGTCGGGGTTCGTCAGGTGGACGTAGTCGGTGCGGTCGGCCGCCGTGCTGGCGCCCGGGAACCAGAAACTCGTGTCCGGAGCCGCGCAGTTGACGCCCTGAAGGCCGCGTCCGGTGCCCGCGGCGACCTCAGTGGTCTCCTGGACGGTCCAGCCGGGCGCGAACCTGCCGTCGGCGGTCCCGACGAGCGCGGGCGCGTCGGAACCCGAGCTGTCCCCGGTGACCGGCTTGCCGGGCTCCTTGGGAGTGAGCACGGGCTTCCGGGTCTTGTCCTCGCCGGACTTCCCGTCGTCCTTGCCCTTGTCGCCGCCCGGGTCCGAGCCGTCCGCCGACGCCTCGGCCGCTGCCTGGAGTTCGGCCTTGCCGCCGCTTTCCGTGCCCTTCGTGACGGGCGTGAAGGACGTGTAGGACGTCTCGGCGAGGTCGGACGTGCTGGGCGCCGGGCACAGCAGGCTCGTGCGCTCCACGGGCAGTTGGGCGGCCGCCTTGGCGGTGGCGTCCGCGCCCGGGGCGTCCGGGGCGGACAGCGCGGCGAATCCGGTGACGGCGGCGAGCGCGGTCACGCCGGCGATCAGGGACAGGGTGGTGCGGTTCACTGCTGGCTCCCGTCGGGACGCTCACTGCCCGTGCCGTGGGGGTGGTGCTGCTCTTGCGCCGGGTCGTACGGCATGCCGTAGTTCTGGGGGTGGGCCTGGTCGTAGCCCGCCTGGTCGTACGACGGCGCCTGGGGCGA
>KL569192.1:19082-20181 GCA_000715635.1 Streptomyces violaceus
CCCTGGTACGGATCCGCCTGGTACTGCCCGCCGTACGCGTCCGCCGGGTACGGGGTGGCCTGGTACTGGTCGCCGTAGCCCGCGTACTCGCCGCCCGAGTAGCCCGCCGCGTCCCACTGTCCGTGGTTCTGCTGCTGCGGTACTGCCGTCGGCGGCTGCTCGGGCTGTGGGGGCGGGAACTCCCCGGGCCCGGACGCTCCTTCGGTCTCGGCCTCGGCCTGGGCGCGCAGGCGGCGGGCGCGGCGGCCCTCACCGGCGACGGCCTGGGCCGGGACGACCGGCTCCTCGGGCATGTCGTCGTCGACGTCGCGGCGCCGGCCGGGCAGGGCGAGCACCACGAGGACGACGGCGAGCAGGCCCTGCGTCCACAGCCACACGGTGTGGCCGATCGGATCGTCGTAGGTGACGTCCAGCGTGCCGCCGGTGGCGGGAAGTTCGAAGCCCTGGGCCCAGCCGTCGACCGTGGTGCGGGTCAGCGGCTTGCCGTCCAGCGTGGCGGTCCAGCCGTCGGAGGCGGTGTCGGCGAGGCGCAGCACCCGCCCGTCGGCGCCGGTCGGGATCGTGGTGTGGATGTCGACGGGCCCGGCGGCGACGGGCTGGGGGGTGCCGGAGCCGGAGGCGGGGACGATGGTGGCGCGCGCGACCTCCTGGTCGATCTGCCACAGCGCGCCGCCGTTCTGCTGGCTGAGCCGGGTCAGGCCGGGCGTGGCGTCCAGGACGCGGGTGACATCGCGGGGCGCGCCCTGGTGGACGAGGACGTAGCGCACGGCGAAGCCGCCGAGCTGGTCGGCCTGGTCGGCGCCGGAGCCGGCGACGAGGTTGGCGACGACCTTGTCGAGCCTGCTGTTCTCGCCGTCGGCCGCGGCGATCTCGCCGTCGCCGAGGCGGGCGCCGGAGCCGCGGACGAGCATGTATCCCACATGGGAGGCGGAGTCGCTGTCGAGGACGAGGGTGCGGGCCTGTTCGCTGCTGCCGCTCTCCTCGGCGACGAACGCGGGCACCTGGGTGGGGTCGCGCCGCTCCAGGGGGCCGTCGGCGCCGCGGATCATCCAGCCCGCGGCGACGAGCAGCGGGCCCGCGGCCGAGGCGAAGGCGATCA
>KL569192.1:20384-21531 GCA_000715635.1 Streptomyces violaceus
AGCCGAAGCTCTGCTCGGCCCCCCGCGCGCGTGCCCCGTCGGCGCCGAGCGCGGCGGCCGCCAGGAGGGCGATGCCGTAGACGAGGGTCGCGGGGCCGGCCCAGGTGGAGCTGTTGGACAGGGCCGCGAAGACGAAGCCCACCAGGGCGACCGCCCAGGCCGTCCGGATGCCCGTCTGGCGTTGCGAGCGCAGCAGGGCGGCGAGCGCGGCCAGCACGATGCCGATGAGCATGAGGCCGCTGACGGTTCCGGGGCCGCCCGGGCTGGCGCCGAGCAGGTCGAGGGCGGAGGCGGAGGCGGCTCCGTACTCCAGGCCGGCCTGGTGGAAGAAGCCGAACGGGAGCAGCGTCAGCGACCAGGGCGCGAGGACCAGCAGCGGCGTGCCGAGCTGGGCGAGGAACCGCGGCCCGTACGCCGTGATGTCCGTCCGGCGCACGGCCAGCAGCCCCACCCCGAGGATCAGCGCGACGGGCCACACGATCGGGGTGAACGCGGTGGTGACGGTCAGCAGCAGTGCGTACGCCCAGGTGGCGCGCCAACTGCCCCGCGCGCCCGCCGGGTTCGCCAGGCCGCTGGCCGCGATGCCCGCGCGCGCGATGAGCGGCAGCAGCACGGCCAGGACGGCGGTGCCGAGGCGGCCGCCGGCGAGGGCGCCGGTGGCAGCGGGCAGGAAGGCGTAGACGACGGCCGCCCACGCACGCAGCAGCCGGGACTCGACCAGCGGGCGGGAGGCGAAGTAGGCGGCGACACCGGCCAGCGGCACCGAGCAGACGAGCAGGACGGTGACGGCGAGGCCGGTCGAGCCGAACAGCAGGGACGCCAGCATCGCCACGAATGCGACGTACGGCGGCGCCGAGGAGGTGCCGCCGGCGCCGACCGGGTGCCAGGCGTCCAGGTAGCGCGCCCACAGGGCGGAGGAGTCGGCCGGGGCGGGCAGCAGGGAGCCGCCCGCGAGCGCGCCACCGCCGAGGAGTTCACGGCAGGCGAGCAGGGAGACGAGCAGCAGGACGAGGAAGAGCACCGGGCCGGGCTTGCGCGCGATGCGCTTGAGCCGGGCGAACTGCTCGATCTGCAGGAAGTCCGCGTCGTCGCCGCCGGGGCCCGACTCGACGGCACCGCCGTGCCGTCCGGCACCGGCGGCGACCTC
>KL569192.1:21696-22354 GCA_000715635.1 Streptomyces violaceus
CCGCCGTGCCGTCCGGCACCGGCGGCGACCTCGGGGTCGGAGCTGCCGACGAGGTTGCCCGCGACCTGCTCGACGGTCATGCGGACGGTCGCGCCGGGCGGCGGGAACAGCGGCCGCAGCTCGCCCTTGTCGACCTGGGGGGTGCCTCTGCGGCGCCGCCCGGCGAGGATCCGCTCGGGTCGCAGCAGGGTGCCCATGAGGCCGCGGATCTCGTCGACGGCCTGTCCGGGGACCTTTCCGACGAGGTACGCGACGGTCCGCAGCAGGGTGCCGAGCACGACGCGCAGCAGCACCCAGGGGAGCACGGCCGTACGCGTGTTGACGAGCAGGCTGTAGACGGCGCCGGCCTTGTCGACCTTGTGCGGGGAGGCGGAGGTGCGGCCCACGCAGTCGACGGTGCGGCGCTCCCGGGAGGCCGCCTCGGCGTGCCGGACGACGGCTTCCGGGGCGATCAGCACGCGGTGGCCCGCGGCGTGCGCGCGCCAGCACAGGTCGAGGTCGTCGCGCAGGAGGGGCAGGTGCCGGTCGAAGCCGCCGAGCTGTTCGAAGATGTCGCGGCGGACGAGCATGCCGGCGGTGGACACCGACAGCACGGTCCGGACGTGGTCGTGCTGGCCCTGGTCCTGCTCCCGGCGGTCCAGGCCGGTCCAGCGGCGGG
>KL569192.1:22652-22831 GCA_000715635.1 Streptomyces violaceus
GAGTTGGCGATGGAGACGCCGACCTCCAGCAGCTGCCGCCGGTCGTACCAGCCGCGGAGCTTGGGGCCCACGACGGCCACGTCCTCGCGGCCCAGCTCGTACTCGTTGTCCACGACGCGCAGCAGCTGGGCCAGGGCGTCGGGCTCCGGGGCGCAGTCGTCGTGCAGCAGCCACAGCCA
>KL569192.1:23073-25115 GCA_000715635.1 Streptomyces violaceus
GGCTCGCCGTGCGGGAGCTCGGGCATGTCGTAGGCGTCGTCCCGCCACGAGCGCGTGACCGGGTCCCAGCCGCTGGGCCGCTTCAGGTACGGCAGCTGCTCCGGGGTGAGGACCGGGGCGCTGCGGTCGCACTCCTCGACGGCCTGGCCGAAGCCGGTGCGGCGGGCGAGGTGCAGCACCCGGTCGGCGCCGAGCGCGTCGGTGACCAGCTGGGCGGAGGCGTCCGCGCTGCCGGTGTCGGCCCCCATCGCGTACTGGACGGGGCGCTCCTGGCCGAGCAGCCCGGCGAGCGCGTCGGGCAGCCAGCGGGCGCCGTCGTGGGAGACGAGGACCGCGGTCACCACGTGACGCGGGAACTCGGGCGGGCGGGCCGGGTCAAACACGGCTGTGGCAGCGGTGTCGTGATGAGCTGCCGAGTGGCTGTGCACGGACATCGAGGTACGGGCCCCGGTTCGGTGGACTGCGGTGGACGCCTGCGGCCGGCGGGGGCCGCGGGGCGTCTCGGACGAGCGCCCACACTATCGGCTGACAGCATTGTGGCCCGCCGCCTGTGGATAACCCACCTGCGACGGGCCGTTCACGAACCAGGGGTCCGGTCAGACCGCGGCCTTCTTCAGCCGGCGGCGCTCCCGCTCGGACAGGCCGCCCCAGATACCGAAGCGCTCGTCGTTGGCGAGGGCGTACTCGAGGCACTCGGAGCGGACCTCGCAGGAGAGGCAGACCTTCTTGGCCTCCCGGGTCGAGCCGCCCTTCTCGGGGAAGAAGGACTCGGGGTCGGTCTGGGCGCACAGCGCGCGCTCCTGCCAGCCGAGTTCCTCGTCCGCGTCGTCGACCAGCAGTTGCTGCACCAGCTCGGTCATGTGCGCCCCTCGTCTGTTCTTTTCCGCGTCCCCGTGATGTGGCCGTTACCGATTACGGCTGAACGACACGAGTGAAATTACAAGTGTGCTGCTCCGGGCGAGTCAAGCCGAGATCTGCTATTGAGCCCCTTATTCACTCTGCGGAACCAAGGCCATGCGGAAAGTGTTCAAATCGGCATAAACCTTGACACGCAGACGGAGCCCGCGAGGGGCCCCGCCGTCACCCGGGCCCCGTACGGACCTGTACAGGGGAGGACGCCCAGGAGTTCGATCTCGTTCCGGCACGCACGTCAAAGCGAATCTGATCACAGTCTGATCACGAGTACGCAACGAGGTTTGTGTGCCCGGATGGACGCCATGTGTCCCGGCCGGGACATGAACAAACCTTTCATCTGAGCGAACGACCGGATGAGGTGAACCTCGTCCCACATTCCGGGTGCCGAGTTGACAGTGGAGGTGTGACCCGGTGTCCTAGTGGGCATGCTCGCGAACTTGGCACTCACCTCGACCCGCCCCGCCGGGTCCCACGGTGCTGCCCGCGCTCGCTGTAGCTGTTGCTGTTCCAGCTGTTGAGCCACACCCGCTCCAGCTGAAGGCCGAGCCACCAGTCCCTCGGCTCCCGTTCCCTCTGACCTACTTTCACTGAGGAACCACGCACCCCATGAACAGCGACAGCGACCTCCAGATCGCCGGCGACATCCTCGAAGTCCCGCACCTGCTCCAGGTGGAGCGCGAGCACCCGGCCACCGTCGCCGAGTTCGCCGGACTCGCCCGCTCCATCGCCGCCGACCGCTCCCAGTGGGAGCACCTCGTCCGCTACGACGCGGCCAGCTGCTGGTACCACCGGCTGCGCACCGGCCCGGGCTACGAGGTGTGGCTGCTGTCCTGGGTGCCCGGGCAGGGCAGCGGGCTGCACGACCACGGCCGCTCCTCCGGTGTGCTGACCGTGCTGGACGGCACGCTGACAGAGCGCACGGAACGGGGCACGCGCGCCTTGCGGGCAGGCGCGCAGCGCGTGTTCGCGCCGGGGTATGTACACGAGGTAGTGAATGACGCACTCGAGTCGGCGGTGAGTCTGCACGTGTACTACCCGGGCCTGACGGAGATGCCGATGCACACGGCCCCGCACTGCGAGGCGGCCCGTACCGAGCCGGGCGCCCTCACTGCCTGACCGGTTGTCGT
>KL569192.1:25342-27216 GCA_000715635.1 Streptomyces violaceus
TCGTAGCCGCCGACCGGTTGTCGTAGCCGCCTGCAAGACTGTCCCACCCGTCGCCCGACCACCACCCCTCAACGAGTCAGCCTGACGGCTGACACACTGTTTCAATGCGCATTGTGGTTCTGGCAGGCGGCATCGGTGGTGCCCGGTTCCTGCGTGGTCTGAAGCGGGCCGTCCCGGACGCGGACATCACGGTCATCGGCAACACCGGGGACGACATCCACCTCTTCGGGCTGAAGGTCTGCCCGGACCTCGACACGGTGATGTACACCCTCGGCGGCGGCATCAACGAGGAGCAGGGCTGGGGTCGTGCCGACGAGACTTTCCGTCTCAAGGAGGAGCTCGCGGCGTACGGCGTCGGGCCCGAGTGGTTCGGCCTGGGCGACCGGGACTTCGCCACGCACATCGTGCGGACGCAGATGATCGGCGCCGGGTACCCGCTGAGCGCGGTGACGGAGGCGCTGTGCGAGCGCTGGAAGCCGGGCGTGCGGCTGATCCCGATGTCCGACGACCGCGTGGAGACCCACGTGGCGGTCGAGATCGACGGTGAGCGCAAGGCGATCCACTTCCAGGAGTACTGGGTGCGGCTGCGCGCCTCGGTGCCCGCCGAGGCGATCGTGCCGGTGGGTGCCGACCAGGCGAAGCCCGCTCCAGGTGTCCTGGAGGCCATCGCCGAGGCGGACGTGATCCTCTTCCCGCCGTCCAACCCGGTGGTGTCGATCGGCACGATCCTCGCCGTGCCCGGCGTCCGGGAAGCGATCGCCGACGCCGGAGTCCCGGTGGTCGGCCTGTCCCCCATCGTCGGTGACGCGCCCGTGCGGGGCATGGCCGACAAGGTGCTGGCCGCCGTGGGCGTCGAGTCGACCGCGGCGGCGGTGGCCGAGCACTACGGCTCGGGTCTGCTGGACGGCTGGCTCGTGGACACGGTGGACGCGGGCGTGGTGGAGCAGGTCGAGTCGGCCGGGGTCCGCTGCCGGGCCGTGCCGCTGATGATGACCGACACCGACGCGACCGCGCGGATGGCCCGCGAGGCGCTGGCGCTGGCGGAGGAGGTGCGAGGAGCTTGAGCGAGGAGGTCTCGGACCGGCAGCGGGGCGGCGACGGGTACCGGGTGTGGGCCGTGGCCGGGCTGCCCGAGGTCGCGGCCGGGGACGATCTGGCCAAGCTGATCGCGTCCGCCGAGCCCGGTCTGGCCGACGGGGACGTGCTGCTCGTCACGTCGAAGATCGTGTCCAAGGCGGAGGGCCGGATCGTCCAGGCGGACGACCGGGAGGCGGCCATCGACGCGGAGACGGTACGGGTGGTGGCCCGGCGCGGCGCCCTCCGGATCGTCGAGAACCGGCAGGGCCTGGTCATGGCCGCGGCCGGGGTCGATGCCTCCAACACCCCCTCCGGGACCGTGCTGTTGCTGCCCGAGGACCCGGACGCGTCCGCCCGCGCGATCCGTGACGGACTGCGGGACGCCCTCGGCATCGAGGTCGGTGTCGTCATCACCGACACGTTCGGGCGGCCCTGGCGCGCGGGGCTCACGGATGTCGCGATCGGCGCCGCCGGAGTGCGCGTACTCGACGACCTGCGCGGGGGCACGGACGCGTACGGCAATCCGCTCGGCGCCACCGTCGTCGCCACGGCCGACGAACTCGCCTCCGCGGGCGACCTGGTCAAGGGCAAGGCCGCCGGGCTGCCGGTAGCCGTCCTACGCGGGCTCCCGGACCTGGTCGCGGGGGACGGCGACGAAGAGGGGGCGCGGGCCATGGTGCGCGGCGCGCGCGACGACATGTTCCGGCTCGGGACGTCGGAAGCGGTACGGCTGGCGGTGACCCAGCGGCGTACGGTCCGGGCCTTCACAGACGAGCCCGTCGACCCCGGTGCCGTAC
>KL569192.1:27448-28076 GCA_000715635.1 Streptomyces violaceus
CTGCCGTGACGGCTCCGGCGCCGCACCACACCACACCGTGGCGGTTCGTGCTGCTGGAGTCCGAGGAGTCGCGGACGCGGCTGCTCGACGCCATGCGGGACGCCTGGATCGCCGACCTGCGGCGGGACGGCAAGACGGAGGAGTCCATCGCCAAGCGGGTACGGCGCGGGGACGTCCTGCGGAACGCGCCGTACCTCGTCGTCCCCTGCCTGGTCATGGACGGCTCGCACAGCTACGGCGATCTGCGGCGGGACGGCGCCGAGCGGGAGATGTTCGTGGTCGCCACAGGCGCAGGCGTGCAGAACTTCCTGGTCGCGCTGGCCGGGGAGCGGCTGGGGTCGGCGTGGGTGTCCTCGACGATGTTCTGCCGGGACGTGGTGCGCGAGGTGCTGGGGCTGCCGGCGGACTGGGATCCGATGGGCGCGGTGGCGGTCGGGCATCCGGCGGAGGATCCGCGACCGCGGCCGGAGCGGGACGCGGGGGCGTTCATCGAGGTGCGGTGACCGGCGCGGATCGGCGTCTACGCTCGTAGGGCTGCTCCTCTTGTATCCCAGGGACTTCAGTCATGGCAGGACGGTTCGCTCCTCGGCCCACGCTCCCCCACAGCCCGAAAGGCGTGGGAGGTACC
>KL569192.1:28245-28615 GCA_000715635.1 Streptomyces violaceus
GCCCGAAAGGCGTGGGAGGTACCCCCATGCCCGTGCGCGGCGGGCATGTCGCCGTGGGCGCAGGCGTGCCGCGGCAGGCGGCAGGGCCGGGGCGAGTGCGCGACTGGGTGCCGGACGGGCCGCTGGATCTCGGTCTGGTGCTCGGGCCGCTGCGGCGCGGACCGGGTGATCCGACGTTCCGGGCGACGCCGGACGGGTCGGTGTGGCGGACCGCTCTCACTCCCGCCGGGCCCGGGACGCTACGGGTGCGCGCGTCCGGCGGTGGGGTGCGCGGGGAGGCCTGGGGGCCCGGGGCCGAGTGGCTGCTGGAGCGGTTGCCGGAGCTGCTCGGGGCCGCCGATGATCCGTCCGCTGTCTCTTATACACATCT
>KL569192.1:28875-29531 GCA_000715635.1 Streptomyces violaceus
CGGCCGGGGCTGCGGCTGACGCGGAGCGGGCTGGTGCTGGAGTCGCTGATTCCGTCGATTCTCGAGCAGAAGGTCACGACCGATGAGGCGTATCGGGCGTGGCGGTTGCTGGTGCGGAAGTTCGGGGAGCCGGCGCCGGGCCCCGTGCCCGGGCCGATGCATGTGATGCCGGGGCCTCGGACGTGGGCGTTGATTCCGTCGTGGGAGTGGCACCGGGCCGGGGTCGACAACAAGCGGGCGTCGACGATCCTGCGTGCGGTTCGGGTGGCCGGGCGGTTGGAGGAGGCGGCCGGGATGGAGCCGGGGGCGGCTCGGGCGCGGCTGGAGGTGGTGCCGGGGGTCGGGCCGTGGACCTCGGCGGAGACGGTGCAGCGGAGTCATGGGGCGGCGGATGAGGTGACGGTGGGGGATCTGCATCTGCCGCGGATCGTGGGGTGGGCGTTGGCTGGGGATCGGGATGCGGATGACGCCGTGATGCTGGAGTTGTTGGAGCCGTATGCGGGGCAGCGGCATCGGGCGGCTCGGTTGATTCTGCTGAGCGGGAGGGTGCCGGGGCGTCGGGCGCCGAAGATGCCTCGGTGGGATATCGGGGGGCTGTGATGTGCGGCCCGGTTTCTGGTGCTCGGCGTTGATGCTGGGGCCGGGGCGTTGCGCAG
>KL569192.1:29782-31457 GCA_000715635.1 Streptomyces violaceus
CCGCTGCGCCCACCCGTGCCGCCCCTAGCGCTGCTCTGACCGGAAAGGTTCGCCGGGTTGGTGGTTGGAGCGGTTGGATGGTCGGTGGCATCCGTTCACACCGTCGTGACCTGCACACTCACGAGATCATCGCGACTTTGCGATCGCCCTGACGAGCGGGCGCTGGCCGTCCGTCATGCAACCGGGGCGTCCCTCCACATTCAGCTGACAGAACAGTTCAGGGAAAACGTATGAAGTTCAATAGAAGTGCCATATAGGATCCATTCTTCAACCGTTTATTCGTCAATATATTGATGATCGCTTGAATGGGTGACTCGTTTAGCGGTCAACTCCTCAACCCCGGGATCGCTTGATTTTCGGGATGCAGGGCCGACTGGGTGAGCGTAGCGTTGAATTGACGCATCCAGGGTCGACGGAAACGGCCGTGAGGCTGCTGAAATCCAGCCTCTTCGGGAGGTAAGTCGGCCGCGATAGCGCATACGTCACGCTACGAACAGAGAATGGGTCGACGCCATGAGTGAATATTCTACGGCTTCCCCAGAAGCGTTGAGTGCCTACATGACGCTGGACGAGCTCACGGACGCCGCAACGATCCCTGCCACAGAGCCGGAGCCCCCCGAAATCGGGCATCTTCTGACTCAGGGCTCGGGTCTGTATGTCCAGTCGGAAACCAAGCCGGACCTCGCCTTCGAGACGCAGGAAATCCCAGGAGTCCCTGGAATGTGGGAGCTCCTCGACAGCCCGGGTGACGAGGAGCTCCTGACGGCGATACCCGGTAAGGAGCAGACCGAGGTAGAACCGACGAGTGCAGAGCCGGCGGTGCCCGCCATCGACGGCACCCAGGGTTATCGGCCGCCATGGGTACCGCATGAGTTCCTGCCGCGACTGGTGCCGTTCCAGACAGCCGAGCATCCCGGCCGCGTCTACATGGAACCCAAGGCTGTGGAGGCGGAAAGGCTCACCTATCCGTGGCGGACGAACGGTCTGGTCATCACAAACGGCGCACCGGCTGGAAGCGGTGTCCTGGTCGGTCCGAACCTCATGCTGACCGCAAGTCACGTAGCACCGTGGGGCTCGAGTCCTTGGAGTATGGAATTCGTGCCCGGATTCCGGCAGGGGAATCGACCTTTCGGTAGTTCCTTCGTCTCCGAGTACCGGGGATTCCGTGTAGCCGCAGGGGATGTCACCGGATACGATTATGTCATCTGCCGGCTCTACAATCCCTTGGGGCGCGGGCTCGGCTGGATGGGTTCCGTAGCGTTCGGCGCAGAGAGCGAATATTACCGGCGACGTTACACCTCCACAGGCTATCCTTCCTCCTTCCAGGGGCGACCCGCAGTGGAATTCAACATGGCGATCGTCGACATCGACAACGACGACCCGGGCCTTGAACTGGAGTTCTCACGGGACGTTTATCAACTGGGCCCTGGATGGTCCGGAGGACCGCTGTGGCTGCCCAACGAAGGCCCCCTGGTCGCCGGTACCGTGACCGGCCAGGAGAAGGACGTCTTGGACCCCACACGATTCGTCATCTCCGCTGGCTTCGGCATGGTCAACCTGGTCAAGTTCGGTCTCGCGAACTGGCCTGTCTGAAACGCCTCAGGCGGCCGGCCCTCCGTCCGTGAGTCGCGGTGTCTCGCGTCCATCGGCCACCACACTCGCATCGCCTCGTTGT
>KL569192.1:31617-33187 GCA_000715635.1 Streptomyces violaceus
GAGATGTGTATAAGAGACAGCGGTGAGTCCGGGGGGACACCGAGCCGTCGTCCACCATGTGATCCCCCCTTCGCGCCGGCGCTCTCCGCCTCGACTGTCCTGGCCAGGACGACGACGCGATTCCGCCGCACCGTGAAAGGAAAGCGCAATGCAGCGTAAGGACCTCATCACCCCCGCATTCCGTGAACTGGCAGACATTCAGGCGAGCGAACAGGAAGCGCTGCTTTCCAAGCCGAACGTGGTCGGGGTCGGCCTCGGCTACAAGTACGTCGGTGGCCAGCGCACCGACCAGCAGGCGCTCGTTGCGCTGGTGGAGACGAAACTGGGCAAGGACCTGCTCGCCCGGGACGACCTCGTCGCACTCAGAGGCGACACGCCCCTCGACGTCATGGAGGTGGGTCCCCTCTTCGCCGGCGTAGGCCCCGCTCTGGCGCCCAACGTCTCCATGCACATGATGGACGGCGTCATGGAGGTCGCACGCGGGCGGCAGGCCACGCAGGAGCCCATGGACGAGCGCTCCCCGACAGCCGGTGCGCGCGAGTTCCTCGTTCCGGCGCCGGTGGCCCCGGGACTGGCTCCCGGCAGAACTCAGGCGCTGACACCCCGGGTCCGCCCCGCCTGCGGCGGAGTGAGCATCGGCCACTACAAGATCACCGCAGGGACACTGGGGAGCTGCGTCTACGACGGACAGTCGTTTCCCGGAGTCCCGCCCAAGTACTACGTGCTGTCCAACAACCACGTCCTGGCCAACTCCAACAACGCCCGTATCGGCGATCCAGTCCTGCAGCCCGGCCCGTACGACGGCGGCACCCCGGACAACGACACGATCGCATGGCTGAGCCGGTACGTGCCGATCAAGTACCTCCAGGACGGGGCCGCACCGCTGAACTACGTGGACGCAGCCATCGCGGAAGCCGACTTCCGTAATCTGGACCGGCGCCTGTACTGGGTGGGCGACGTCAAGCGGATCAACTCGGCACCGCAGATCGACACCGTGGTGCAGAAGTGCGGCCGGACGACCAACTACACCACCGGGCGCGTGCTCAACATCAACGCGACCGTGGACGTCAACTATGGCGAGGGGCGCGTCGCACGGTTCGCCAATCAGATCCTCACCACTCCCATGTCAGCCGGCGGTGACTCGGGGAGCCTGGTCTGCGACCTGGAGGAAGGCGCTGTGGGACTGCTCTTCGCGGGCTCGCCGAACGTCACCATCATGAACCCGATCCCGCTCGTGGAGCAGCTCCTCGGCATCACCATCACCGAGACACGATGACGCGCGACTTCTCTGACGCCCTGGCGAAAGCCACGGCCTGGATGGGCGGTGGGATCGCCGGGGTGGTCGGCGTTGCGCCGGGCACCCAGCCCGATGGTTCGCCGTGCATCGTCGTACTGGTCAACCCGAATGACGACACGGGCCGGCTCCCGAGTGACGTCGATGGCTACCCGGTCCAGGTCTTGGACACCGGCGGTGACGTGAACGCGCAGCGCAGGTGAGCGGGTTCCGTGGCTCGGACGATGTCTCTGCCCGGCTTGCCGGGCAGCCGGCCTCCCCGGCGCGGCCTTGAGT
>KL569192.1:33454-34097 GCA_000715635.1 Streptomyces violaceus
ATCAGAGATGTGTATAAGAGACAGATACGGGCTGGCCGCAGGTGCAGCGGCTTTCCGTCAGGTACTCCCGGCCGTGCTCCCAGGGCCAGGCGGTGCCGCAGGGGCGGCAGGTCGGCTTCCCACTGTCCAAGCCGTGGGGAAGGTGTTTATCCAGTGGTACAGCGGATTGCCGTTCACCCAACACCCCCTTCGTAGGCGGTGGCCAGCCTGGAGAGGGTTCACGAGGCCCGACCATGCCGGGCCCCACGAGCTTCCGGCAACCTTTCCGGTCAGAGCACTAGCAGCACGCATGCCCGCAGCTAGGGCGACTCGGGCGACTGCCCGCAGCTGAGTTACTGGTCCGATGAGAAGCGGACCGCTCCTGCTGGGATTTGGGCGTCGCACCAGATGCGGGTGCCCTCCAGGAGTTCGTTGTCGGAGCCGATGGTCGCGCCGTCGCCTATGACCGTGCCGGTGAGGACGGAGCGTTCGCCGACTCGGGCTCGGGCGCCTATGAGGGAGTCGGTGATGACCGCGCCGGGTTCGATCACGGCGCCCGGCATGATCGTGCTGCCGAAGACCCGCACGCCCTCGGCGACGAAGGCGCCCTCCCCCACCACCGTGCCGCCCGACAGCTTCGCGTCTGTCTCTTATACACATCTCT
>KL569192.1:34284-35770 GCA_000715635.1 Streptomyces violaceus
GCCGGGGACGGCGGGCGACGGGGCCCGGCCGAGAACCAGGTCCGCCGAGCCCCGGACGAACGCCGCCGGGGTGCCGAGGTCCAGCCAGTACGTCGAGTCGACCATGCCCTGGAGGTGGGCTCCGGCGGAGAGGAGGCCGGGGAAGGTCTCCCGTTCCACGGACACCGGCCGGCCCAGCGGGATCGTGTCGATGACCGAGCGGCGGAAGACGTACGCCCCCGCGTTGATCTGGTCGGTGACGATCTCCTCCGGCGTCTGCGGTTTCTCCAGGAACGCCAGGACCCTGCCCGTGTCGTCCGTGGGGACCAGGCCGTAGGCACGCGGGTCGGTGACCTTCGTGAGGTGCAGGGAGACGTCCGCGCCCGTCGACTCGTGGGTGTCCACCAGGGCCCGGATGTCGAGGCCGGTCAGGATGTCGCCGTTGAAGATCAGGACCGGGTCGTCGGGGCCGGAGCGCAGCCGCGAGGCCACGTTGCGGATGGCGCCGCCCGTGCCGAGGGGCTCCTCCTCCGTCACGTACTCGAGGTGCAGGCCCAGCGCGGATCCGTCACCGAAGTACGGCTCGAAGACCTCCGCCAGATAGGAGGTGGCCAGGACGATGTGCTCGACGCCCGCCGCTCTCGCTCTCGCCAGCTGGTGCGTGAGGAAGGGCACCCCGGCCGCCGGGACCATGGGCTTGGGCGTGTGCACCGTGAGCGGGCGCAGCCGGGTGCCCTTGCCGCCGACCAGGAGGATCGCTTCTGTCACGTGTCGTCTCTGCTTCCTGCCGGGACCGGCCGAACTGTCTTTCGGCCGGTCAGTGTATGCAGACCGTTCCGTGGCGCCTTCGCTGGCCGTGCGGCATTCCGCCCCCTGCCCCCGCCCTCTGTCCCCCGACGGCGGTGAACGTGTGCTCAGCGGCCCTGGTAGCGGGCCGCCTTGGTGCGGGCCGAGCCGAGCTTGCCGTAGAGCTTCCGTCCCGGGCAGGACGTCTTGAAGCCGTCCCGGTGACCGGAGATCACGTTCAGTCGTACCTTCTTGCCTTTGCGGTAGAGATTGCTGCCAGCCGACTTCAGGTAGGTCTTTCCCCGCGGATTCATCCGGTACAGGCCCAGCTTCCACGCCGTGACCCGGGCGATGGCCTTGACGGCGGCGGACGACGGCTTCTTGGATCCGTACGATCCGAGGACGGCGATGCCCATGCTGTTGCTGTTGAAACCAAGGGTGTGCGCGCCGAGGACCGGCCTCGCCACGCCCCCCGCGCGGCCCTCGTAGATCTTTCCGCACTTGTCGATGAGGAAGTTGTAGCCGACGTCCCGCCAGCCCATGCTCTTGACGTGGTAGCGGTAGATACTGCGGATGAGTGACGGGGACTGCGAGCAGCGGTACTTGTTGCCGCTGGCCGTGTGGTGCACGAAGGCGGCCTTGACTTTCTTCGTGTAGACGAATTTCCGCTCCCGCAGCCCCTCGTTCGCCCCCCAGCCGCGACGCGTGACGATACGCGGGC
>KL569192.1:36006-37865 GCA_000715635.1 Streptomyces violaceus
CAGAGATGTGTATAAGAGACAGGGCTTCGCCCGCTGTCTCTCCACCGGCTCGCCGGCACGGAGGGTGTAGAACTCGCGCTCGGTCGCCGCGCGGCTCAGTGCCGTGATCTCGGTGGCACCGAGGGGGGCGAGGTCCGCGTTGGCGGCGGAGGCGTCGGTGGCGGCGGAGGTCTCGGTGTTCAGACCGCCGGTGCGGGGGCTGTCCACGGGGCCGCCGGGGAGTGCCTCGTCACCCTCGCCGGGGTCGACGAGTTCGAGACGGAGGCCGGAGGGGAGCGAGGGTGCGGCGACCGCGATGCTGCGGCCACCTGTGCCTTGCAGTTCCGAACGGACCCGGAGTTCCACGCCGTCGGAGTCGCCCACCCACAGCGGTGCCGTGGCGCCGCGTACGCGGCCCGAGGTGCTCTCGGGGGTGTCCAGGTCGGCCGCGTGGTCGGCGTTGTGCGTCTCCACGTCCTGCCAGCCCGACCAGGTGCCGGTACCGGCGGCGCGGGTGCGGACTTGGACGCGGCCGTGCAGTTCGGCATGAGGGTCGTCCCAGATGACGCCGAGGAGGGAGAAGCGGCGTACGGCACGGCGGGACAGGCCCTGTTCGGCGGAGGCGGAGGCCGAGGCGGAGGCGGAGGGAGTGGCGCGGTTGCGGGTGAGGGGTTCGAGGGGGAGGGACTGGGTGCTGCCGGCGGCGGACGGTTCGGCCCCGCGCCGGTCGGTCATGGTCGTGTCCGGCGTCCCCGCGTGGGGCGCGGGTCTCGCGGCCGTGGCGACCTCGGTGGTCGGCACCGGTCTCGCCGTCGCCGCGAGGGCGGGCGGAGTGAGGGGAAGGGCCAGAGCGGCCGCACAGGTGACACCGATCGAGGAAGCAAGGAATCCACGCATGCCCCTGATCTTTGACATAGTCCTATAAGTCTGTCTATTTGTGAGTTGACGGACTGTCGGTAGCAATTCGTCCGAACCGGTGGTGGATACGCGGCAGGGCGGTGGCCGGACCGTTGGGGGAGGCCGGCGTGCCGCGTACCCTTGCGCGGGTGAATGCCACCGATCGCACCCCCGCCGACCTGCTGGGTTCCGCGCTCGCCGCGGATCCGGGACGCCCCCTGGTGACCTTCTACGACGACGCCACGGGCGAACGTGTCGAACTGTCCGTGGCCACCTTCGCCAATTGGGTGGCCAAGACCGCGAACCTGCTCCAGGACGAGCTGTCCGTCGAGCACGGGGACCGGGTCGCGCTGCTGCTGCCCGCGCACTGGCAGACGGCGGTGTGGTTGCTCGCGTGCGCGTCGGTCGGTGTGGTCGCGGACGTGTCCGGAGACGCGCGGGCCGCCGATGTCGTGGTGAGCGGGCCGGACGGGCTGGAAGCGGCCCGGGCGTGTTCCGGGGCGCGGGTCGCGATGGCGCTGCGGCCGCTCGGGGGGCGGTTCCCGCAGGCTCCCGAGGGGTTCGTCGACTACGCGGTGGAGGTGCCGGGGCAGGGGGACCGGTTCGTGCCGTACGCGCCCGTGGATCCGGAGGAGCCCGCGCTGATCGTGGCGGGGCGGGAGTTCAGCGGGGCCGAGGTGGTCGAGCGGGCTCGGGCGGAGGCGACGGGGCTGGGGCTGACCGGGCCCGGGTCGCGGATCCTGTCGGGGTTGCCGTACGACACGTGGGAGGGGCTGCACGCGGGGTTGTACGGGCCGTTGGCCACGGGAGGGTCTGTGGTGCTGTGCCGGAATCTGGAGTTGGCGGGGGGCGAGGTGCTGGACAAGCGGGTGGAGAGTGAGCGGGTTACGGCGCTTGCTCGGTAGGCCGTTTACTGGTGCTGGGCGTTTCTGCTGAGGGCGGGTGAGTCCGCAGCCCGGCGTGGCGGGGTGCCTCCCCCACTC
>KL569192.1:38080-41087 GCA_000715635.1 Streptomyces violaceus
CCCGTGCCGCCCCTAGCGGCACGCATGCCCGCAGCTTGGCGGGTGCCCCCCGTTCGGCCCATCCCGATCCCTCCCCCGCCTCTCATCCACGCCACAGTCGTAGGAGCAGTGCGCGCGCACGTTCGTACGTTGTGAGGGGTGGTCCCTGTCGTGGCCGACACCGGTGGTGGGTCCTTGCCGAGGCTCGGGCCGGGTGCGGGGGCCTCGGCCAGTGGGCGGGGGCTGGCGCGGCGGCGCCGGCGGCGGTGGGTGCGGTGCACGGCGTTCGGGATCGCCGGCCTCGTCGTGGCGGCAGCCGGGGCCGGATGGGCCGTGTACGCGAAGCTCAGCGGGAACATCACGCCCGACGAGGCCGCCGCCGCCGAGCTCGCGCGGTACGAGAAGGAGCGGCCCACCTCGCTGGTCAGGGACGCGCGGAACATCCTGCTGATCGGCTCGGACTCGCGCGAGGGTGACGACAACGCCCGCTACGGCCGGGACTCCGGGACCGAGCGGTCGGACACCACGATCCTGCTGCACCTGTCCGCGGGCCGGAGCAGCGCCACCGCCGTCTCCCTGCCCCGGGACCTGATGGTGGAGCTGCCGGGCTGCCGGCGCCCGGATGGGTCCCGCAGCGCGCCGCGGTTCGCGATGTTCAACCAGGCCTTCCAGCTGGGCGGTTCGGCCTGCACCATCCGGACCGTCGAGAAGCTCACCGACGTCCGCGTCGACAACCATGTCGTCGTCGACTTCCACGGCTTCACGGAGATGGTCGACGCGGTCGACGGTGTCGAGGTGTGCCTGCGGGAGCCGGTCGACGACCGGGCCGCCAAGCTGAGGCTGCCGGCGGGACGCGTGACGCTCGACGGAGAGCAGGCCCTCGGCTACGTCCGCGCCCGCAAAACCCTCGGCGACGGCAGCGACACGGAGCGGATGGAACGGCAGCAACGATTCCTCGGCGCACTCGTCAACAAGGTACGCAGCAATGACGTCCTGCTGAATCCGGTGAAGCTGTATCCCGTGCTGGACGCCGCCACGTCCTCTCTCACAACGGACCCGGATCTTGCCAGCCTGCGCGGTTTGTACGAACTCGTGCGCGGCCTGCGCGACATCCCCATGGAACAAGTGCAATTTCTGACCGTCCCCCGGGAGTCGTATGCGTACGACGCCAATCGCGACCAACTCGTGGAGCCCGAGGCGGAGAAGCTGTTCGAGCGGCTGCGTATGGACTCGCCGGTGGTCGTCGCGGGGGACGTTCCGCACGGTTCTGCCCCGTTGAGGCCTACCGAATCGCGTGACGGGTCGTACGGGGATCCGTATCCGGGTCCGTTCACGAAATCCGTCGTCACGGTTTCTCCTCCACCCACGTTCCGTGGAAACACGGCAGCCGAGGACACCTGCGAGTAAAGCGGACACCAAGGCGGCCTCAAGGTGACGCGCTCTTCACCGGGAAATGGGCGAATTGCCCAGGTGTAGGGACGTGGACTTCGTCACCGTCGTCGCTCGACGCTGAACTGGGCGGTTAGTGTGAGCGATCCCGGTGCGCCCGGCTCTGAGGACGGTCCTGAGAACGCGCACTGTGTGACCGAGACCGAGCGCCTTGGAGGGGAAGGCGCCGCGTGCCCCGACGGAGGAATCAGACAACCGTGGACGCGCAAAGCCGTGGGCGGGCGGACGACATCGATCCCGCAGACCAGTGGGTGCTCAATCCGAACACCGGCGAATACGAAATGCGACTGCCCCCTTCCGCACCGCAGTCGGGTGTCCCCGGGCCCCGCAAACCACCGGCCTCCGATACGGACCCGTCGGTGCTCGGCGCCACGCAGCCGCTCGGCCGTTCCGCGGCACCCGGCCGCCCGCGGCCCGAGACGCCCGGTGCGGTGCCGCCGCCGCGCAGGCGCCGCGGGACTCCGGCTCCGGAGGAGCCGCTGCCGGGGCGGCGTGGGCGGCGGCCCGCCAAGAAGGCCGCGAAGGGCAAGAAGGTCCTGCTGTGGACCGGCGGCGCGATGGCGTTCGTGCTGGTCGCCGGGTCGGGCGCCGCGTACTTCTACATCGAGCACCTGAACAACAACATCGCGTCGGTCTCCGACGACGGCGCGAGCACCGGTGGCTTCGAGAAGGACAAGGCCATCAACATCCTGCTGATCGGCACCGACAAGCGCACCGGCGCGGGCAACGAGAAGTACGGCGACGCGGGCAGTGTCGGGCACGCCGACACCACGATCCTGCTGCATGTCTCCAAGGACCGTTCGAACGCGACGGCGCTGAGCATCCCCCGTGACCTGATCGTCGACATCCCGGACTGCCCGACCACGCAGGAGGACGGGTCGCAGAAGGTCATCCCGGGCACGCCGCAGACCCGCTTCAACACCAGCCTCGGCCAGGACGAGCGAACCCCGAGCTGCACCATGCGGACCGTGACGGAGCTGACCGGGGTCAAGCCGGACAACTTCATGGTCGCCGACTTCAACGCGGTCAAGACGCTGACCAGCGCGGTCGGCGGGGTCGAGGTCTGTCTGGGCAAGGACATCGACGACCCGGACTCGCATCTCAAGCTGTCGAAGGGCAACCACACGATCGAGGGCGAGCAGGCGCTGGCCTTCGTGCGCACCCGGCACTCGGTCGGCTTCGGCGGCGACCTGAGCCGGATCGGGCTCCAGCAGCAGTTCCTGAGCGCGCTGATGCGCAAGCTGAAGGACAACGACACGCTCACCAGCCCCTCGAAGATGCTCGACCTGGCCGAGGCGGGCACGAAGGCGCTGACCGTCGACTCGCAGCTGTCCAGCATCGGCAAGCTGAAGGACCTCGGTCTCGAGCTGGGCAAGCTCAACACCAAGAACCTCACGTTCGCCACGACCCCGGTGATCGACAACCCGGCGGAGAAGGTCCCGACCACGGTCGTCCTCAACGAGTCGTCGGCCCCGCAGGTCTTCGACATGATCAAGAACGACGTCTCCTTCACCGCGGTCAAGGAAAAGAAGAAGAAGGAAGCCGCCGCGGTGGCCGCCCGGCTCAAGGGCACCAAGGC
>KL569192.1:41278-41483 GCA_000715635.1 Streptomyces violaceus
CCGCGGCCTCCGAGGTGCGGGTGCGGATCATGAACGGCGGTGCCGTCGCCGGCAGCGCGCAGAAGACCCTCCAGTACCTCCAGGTCGAGGAGGGCGTGACCAAGTCGGACAACGCCGGCAACGCGCCCGCCGAGCTGGCGAGGACGACCCTCGAGTACGCCCCCGACCAGGCCGACCAGGCCCGCCGCCTCGCCGACATCATGGG
>KL569193.1:0-1455 GCA_000715635.1 Streptomyces violaceus
GTCTGGAGCCGGGACATGTCGAGCAGGTTGCCGACCACGTGGTCGAGCCGGTCGGCGCCCTCCTCGATGGCCTCGAGCAGTTCGGCCCGGTCCTCTTCGGACCACTCGACGTCGTCGGAGCGCAGTGAGGACACGGCGGCCTTGATGCCGACGAGCGGAGTGCGCAGGTCGTGGCTGACGGCGGCGAGCAGCGCGGTCCGTATGCGGTTGCCCTCGGCCAGTTCCTTGGCACGGTCGGCCTCGCGCCGAAGGCGCTGGCGGTCCAGGACGACGGCGGCCTGCGCGGCGAACGCGGCCAGCACCCGGCGGTCGGAGGCCGGCAGCACGCGGCCGCGCAGGGACAGGGCCATGTGATCACCGACCGGGACATCGACGTCCGCGTCCTCGGGATTCTCGGCGGGCCGGGGGCCCACGCTGCCGGCGCAGGACCAGGGGCTGTCTCGCCGGTTCGCTCCAGCAGGGCCACCGACTCCATGCCGAAGGTTTCGCGGACCCGTTCCAGCAGCGCCTCCAGCGTGGTTTCGCCGCGCAGGACGTTCCCCGCGAGAAAGGACAGGATCTCCGCCTCGGCACGCAGTCGCGCCGCCAGGTGGGTGCGGCGGGCCGCGAGGTCCACCACCGATGCCACCGACACGGCGACCCCGACGAAGACCGCGATGGCGACGATGTTCTTCGGGTCGGCGATCGTCAGGGTGTGGACGGGCGGCGTGAAGTACCAGTTGAGCAGCAGGGAACCCACCACCGCGGAGGCCAGCGCCGGGAAGAGCCCGCCCAGCAGGGCCGCCGCCACCGTCAGTGTCAGGAAGAGCAGCATGTCGTTGGCCAGGCCGACGTCCGGGGCCGCAGTGGTGAGGAGCCCGGTGAGGAGCGCGGGGCCCAGCACGCCGACCAGCCAGCCCCAGATGACCCGGGAGCGTCCCAGGCGTGCTCCGCGCGGCAGGGGGAGTCCGCGTCCCTTGCCTGCCTCGTCGTGCGTGATGAGGTGGACGTCGAGGTCGGGGCCGGAGTCCCGGGCCACCGTCGCGCCGACGCCGGGTCCGAAGACGTACTGCCATCCCTTGCGCCGGGAGACACCGAGGACGATCTGGGTGGCGTTCACCCCGCGAGCGAAGTCCAGCAGGGCGGCCGGTATGTCCTCCCCGACGACCTGGTGGAAGGTGCCGCCCAGGTCCTCGACGAGTGTGCGCTGGACGGCCAGTTCCTTCGGGGAGGCAGCGGTGAGGCCGTCGCTGCGGGAGATGTATACGGCCATGACCTCGCCGCCGGCTCCCTTCTCGGCCAGCCGGGCGGCGCGTCGTATCAGGGTGCGGCCCTCGGGGCCGCCGGTCAGGCCGACGACGATGCGCTCGCGCGAGCCCCAGATGGCCGAGACCTTGTGTTCGCTGCGGTACTGGGTGAGGTAGGCGTCGACCCGGTCGGCCACCCACAGCAGCGCCAGCTCGCGCAGGGCGGTCA
>KL569193.1:1706-7964 GCA_000715635.1 Streptomyces violaceus
CGCGCAGGGCGGTCAGGTTGCCGGGCCGGAAGTAGTTGGAGAGGGCGGCGTCGACCTTGTCCGGCTGGTAGATGTTGCCGTGCGCCATGCGTCGGCGCAGGGCCTCCGGGGACATGTCGACGAGTTCGATCTGGTGGGCCCGCCGTACCACCTCGTCCGGCACGGTCTCGCGTTGCCGCACACCGGTGATCGACTCGACGACGTCGCCCAGTGACTCCAGGTGCTGGATGTTGACGGTCGATATCACGTCGATGCCGGCCGCCAGCAGTTCCTCGACGTCCTGCCAGCGCTTGGTGTTGCGGGAGCCGGGGACGTTCGTGTGGGCCAGTTCGTCCACCAGGGCGACGACGGGGGCGCGCCGCAGGACGGCGTCCACGTCCATCTCCGTGAAGGTGCCGTCCCGGTACTCGATCTCCTTGCGCGGGATGTGTTCCAGGCCGTGCAGCATCACCTCGGTGCGCGGGCGGTGGTGGTGTTCCACGAACGCGACCACGCAGTCGGTGCCCCGCTCGATACGGCGGTGTGCCTCGGAGAGCATGGCGTAGGTCTTGCCGACGCCGGGTGCGGCGCCGAGGTAGATCCGGAGCTTGCCGCGTGCCATGTCATCCCTCGAAGCGGTAGCCCATGCCGGGCTCGGTGATCAGATAGCGGGGGTGGGAGGGGTCCGTCTCCAGTTTGCGGCGCAGCTGGGCCATGTACACGCGCAGGTAGTTCGTCTTGCTGCGCTGAGAGACGCCCCAGATCTCCTGCAGGAGGTGCTTCTGCGTGATCAGCCGTCCCTGGCTGGTCACGAGGATCTCCAGCAGGTGCCACTCGGTCGGGGTCAGCCGCACGTCCTGCCCGCCCCTGACGACCTTTTTGGCGATCAGGTCGATGCTGAAGTCCGTCGTCTCGACGAGCATCGTCCCGGGCGCGTGCGGGGTGTCATCCGTACGGCGGACCGCGGCGCGCAGCCGGGCCAGCAGCTCGTCGATGCTGAAGGGCTTGGTGATGTAGTCGTCGGCGCCGGCGTCGAGCGCGGCCACTTTCTCGTCCGACGCCTGCCGGGCGGACAGGACCAGGATCGGGACCCGGATCCAGCCCCGCAGGGCCTTGATGATGTCGACGCCGTCCATGTCGGGCAGACCGAGGTCGAGCAGCACAACGTCGGGCTGACGCGCGGCGGCGAGACGGAGGGCCGTGGTGCCGTCGGGGGCGGCGTCCACGCCGTAGTGACGTGCCTGCAGGTTGATGACGAGGGCCCGTACGAGCTGCGGGTCGTCCTCCACCACGAGCACCCGGGTCATGGGTGTGTGCCTCTCCTGTTGTACGGACTTCACGGTGGCGGAAGCCGGCGGAGGAGGAAGGTCCTCGTCTCCGTCGGCTCCCGCTCCTGCAGCTCGTCAGCCCTTGGCCACGAGGTCCTTGAGCGCGATGTTGAGTTCGAGCACGTTGACCCGGGGCTCGCCGATGAAGCCGAGCGTGCGGCCCTCGGTGTGCCCGTCGACGAGCTTTCGGACCTGGGCGTCGGTCAGGCCGTTGCGTTCGGCGACACGGTGGACCTGGAGGTCGGCGTAGGCCGCGGAGATGTCCGGGTCGAGGCCGGAGCCCGACGACGTCACGGCGTCTGCCGGGACCTGGGACGGCTCGACCTCGTGGTCGGCAGTGGAGTTGTCCTTGACCACCTTCGCCTTGGCCGCCTGCACCGACTTGACGAGCTTGTCGTTGTCGGCGGACAGGTTGGTGGCGCCCGAAAGGAGCAGCTTGTACTGGGTGTTGACGGAGTTCTCGCCGATCCCGTTCGCCGGTCGCGGCTGGAAGTAGTCGAGGCTGTAGCCCTGTTGCCCGATCAAGGACGAGCCGACGACCTTGCCGTCCGCCTTGACTTCGGAGCCGTTTGCCTTGCCGGGGAACAGCCCCTGGGCGATGCCGGTGACGACCAGCGGGTAGATGACGCCGGTGACCAGGGTCAGCACGAGGAGGGCACGCAGGCCCGCTCCGAGCAACCGCGCGGTGTTCACGACGGAGTTGTTCATGGTCCTTCACCACGCTTTCTAAGAATTACAGCCCGGGGATCAGAGAGATGAGCAGGTCGATGAGCTTGATGCCGATGAACGGGGCGATCAGACCGCCCAGCCCGTAGATCGTGAGGTTCCGCCGCAGCAGGCGGTCCGCGCTGACCGGCCGGTACTGCACGCCCTTCAGGGAGAGCGGCACCAGCGCGATGATGATGAGCGCGTTGAAGACGACGGCCGACAGGATCGCGGAGTCCGGTGAGGACAGGCCCATGATGTTGAGCTTGTTCAGGCCCGGGTAGACCGCGGCGAACAGTGCCGGGATGATCGCGAAGTACTTGGCGACGTCATTGGCTATGGAGAACGTCGTCAACGCGCCCCGGGTGATGAGGAGTTGCTTGCCGATCTCGACGATCTCGATGAGCTTGGTCGGGTTCGAGTCGAGGTCGACCATGTTGCCGGCCTCCTTCGCGGCCGACGTGCCCGTGTTCATCGCCACGCCGACGTCGGCCTGGGCGAGGGCCGGGGCGTCGTTGGTGCCGTCGCCGGTCATCGCGACCAGCTTGCCGCCCGCCTGCTCGCGCTTGATGAGGGCCATCTTGTCCTCGGGCGTGGCCTCGGCGAGGAAGTCGTCGACACCGGCCTCCTCGGCGATCGCCTTCGCCGTCAGCGGGTTGTCGCCCGTGATCATGACGGTCTTGATGCCCATCCGGCGCAGTTCCTCGAACCGCTCGCGCATCCCGTCCTTGACGACGTCCTTGAGGTGGATGACACCCAGGACGCGGGCGCCCCGCTCGTCGTCCACCGCGACCAGCAGCGGGGTCCCGCCCGCCTCGGAAACGCGCTGCGCGATCCGGTCGGCGTCTTCTGCGACCGTGCCGCCCTGCTCCCCGACCCAGGCGATGACCGAGGCCGTGGCTCCCTTGCGGATCTTGCGGCCGTCGACGTCGACGCCCGACATCCGGGTCTGAGCGGTGAACTCGATCCACTCGGCGCCGACGAGCTCGCCCTGGTGGCGCTCGCGCAGCCCGTACTTCTCCTTGGCCAGGACGACGATGGAGCGTCCCTCGGGCGTCTCGTCGGCCAGTGACGACAGCTGGGCCGCGTCCGCCACGTCCGCCTCCGTCGTGCCGCCCACCGGGACGAACTCGGCGGCCTGCCGATTGCCGAGCGTGATGGTGCCCGTCTTGTCGAGGAGCAGGGTGGAGACGTCACCGGCGGCCTCGACCGCCCGGCCCGACATGGCCAGCACGTTGCGCTGCACCAGCCGGTCCATGCCGGCGATGCCGATCGCGGAGAGCAGTGCGCCGATGGTGGTCGGTATCAGGCAGACCAGCAGGGCGATCAGCACGACCATGGTCAGGTGGGTGCCCGCGTAGTCGGCGAACGGCGGCAGCGTGGCCACCGCGAGCAGGAAGACGATGGTGAGCGACGCCAGCAGGATGTTCAGGGCGATCTCGTTTGGCGTCTTCTGCCGTGCGGCGCCCTCGACGAGATTGATCATCCGGTCGATGAAGGTCTCGCCCGGCTTCGTCGTGATCTTGATGACGATGCGGTCGGACAGGACCTTCGTACCACCGGTGACCGCCGAGCGGTCGCCGCCGGACTCGCGGATGACCGGGGCCGATTCACCGGTGATCGCCGACTCGTCGACCGACGCGACACCCTCGACGACGTCCCCGTCGCCCGGGATGGTGTCGCCGGCTTCGCACACCACCAGGTCGCCGACGCGCAGCTCCGTACCCGGCACCTGCTCTTCGGTGTCCCCCACGAGACGGCGGGCGACGGTGTCGGTCTTGGCTTTGCGCAGAGTGTCGGCCTGCGCCTTGCCGCGGCCCTCGGCGACCGCCTCGGCCAGGTTGGCGAAGACCACGGTCAGCCAGAGCCAGGCGCTGATGGTCCAGCCGAACCAGTCGCCCGGGTCCTTGAAGGAGAACACCGTGGTCAGCAAAGAGCCGACCAGCACGACGAACATGACGGGCGACTTGACCATCACCCGCGGGTCGAGCTTGCGGAAGGCGTCCGGCAGCGACTTCACCAGCTGCCTGGGGTCGAACAGGCCGGAGCCGACCCGGCCCTCCTTGTGCCCGGTGGGTACATCGCTGTGCGGCGCCCGGGTGGGAGTGGTGGCGGTGGACATGGAGCCCTCTTGCTTCTCTGTACGGGTGGTCACGACGCCAGCCCCTCGGCGAGCGGTCCCAGCGCGAGGGCGGGGAAGTACGTGAGACCGGTGATGATCACGATCGCGCCCACCAGCAGGCCGGTGAACAGCGGCTTCTCGGTGCGCAGGGTGCCCGCGGTCATGGGCACCGGTTTCTGTTCGGCGAGCGAGCCGGCCAGCGCCAGCACGAACACCATGGGCAGGAAGCGGCCCAGTAGCATCGCCAGTCCGGTCATGGTGTTGAACCAGTCGGTGTTCGCGTTCAGACCGGCGAAGGCTGAGCCGTTGTTGTTCGACGCGGACGTGAAGGCGTAGAGCACCTCGGAGAAGCCGTGCGCGCCGGAATTCAGCATCGAGTGCGGCGGGGTCGGCAGCGCCATGGAGGCCGCAGTGAAGATCAGGACCAGAGCCGGGGTGATGAGGATGTAGCAGGCGGCCAGCTTGATCTCGCGCGTGCCGATCTTCTTGCCGAGGTACTCGGGCGTGCGGCCGACCATCAGGCCGGCGATGAACACCGCGATGACCGCCATGATCAGCATGCCGTAGAGGCCGGAGCCCACACCGCCGGGCGCGATCTCGCCCAGCATCATGCCCAGCATCGTGATGCCGCCGCCGAGTCCGGTGAAGGAGGAGTGGAAGGAGTCCACCGCGCCGGTCGAGGTGAGTGTGGTCGACACCGCGAAGATCGAGGACGCGCCGACGCCGAAGCGGACCTCCTTGCCCTCGTACGCCCCGCCCGCGGCCTGGAGCGCGGGGCCGTGGTGGGCGAACTCGGTCCACATCATCAGGGCGACGAAACCCAGCCAGATCGTGAACATCGTGGCGAGGATCGCGTAGCCCTGCTTCACCGAGCCGACCATGACCCCGAAGGTGCGGGTCAGCGCGAACGGGATCACCAGGATCAGGAAGATCTCGAAGAGATTGGTGAAGGGTGTCGGGTTCTCGAACGGGTGGGCGCTGTTGGCGTTGAAGAACCCGCCGCCGTTCGTGCCGATCTCCTTGATGGCCTCCTGCGAGGCGACCGCTCCGCCGTTCCACTGCTGCGTCCCGCCCATGAACTGGCCGACCTCGTGAATCCCGGAGAAGTTCTGGATCACGCCGCACGCCACCAGCACGATCGCGGCGATCGCCGCAAGCGGAAGCAGGATCCGCACGGTGCCGCGCAGCAGGTCGGACCAGAAGTTGCCGAGCTCACCGGTACGGGACCGCGCGAACCCGCGTACGAGAGCGACCGCGACGGCCATGCCGACGGCCGCGGAGACGAAGTTCTGCACGGCGAGACCGGCGGTCTGCACGACGTGACCCATCGTCTGCTCGCCGTAATACGACTGCCAGTTGGTGTTGGTCACGAACGACACGGCCGTGTTGAACGACTGTGCCGGATTGACCGAGGAGAACCCCAGCGAGCCGGGCAGGACGCCCTGGAGCCGCATCAGCAGATAGAGGAAGAGGACGCCGACGGCCGAGAAGGCGAGCACGCCGCGCAGGTACGCGGACCAGGTCATTTCGGTGTCGGGGTTGGCACCGATGCCCTTGTAGGCCCACTTCTCGACGCGCCAGTGCTTGTCGGAGGAGTAGACCCTGGCCATGTAGTTGCCAAGGGGGACGTAGGCGAGTGCCAGCGCGGCTATGAGTGCGAGCAGCTGGAGCACGCCGGCAAGTACGGGACCCATCGGGGCTCAGAACCTCTCCGGGAAGATCAGGGCGAGGACGAGATAGCCCAGCAGGGAGACGGCCACGATCAGGCCGACGATGTTCTCGGTGGTCACAGTTTCGTAACCCCCTTGGCGACGAGAGCCACCAGCGTGAACGCCGCGAGCACGGTGACGACGAAGGCCAGATCGGCCATCGCGAACTCCTGGAGTGAGGTTCAGTGAACGGACGATTAGAGGAAAGCGCCTCTTTGGCCGGATCGGTCTGCCGTTGACGGCTCTCTTACGGCGGGGCCCACGGCCTTGACGGAACTCTGACGCGGCCCGGCTCAGAGGAGCCGGAAGCGGAGCCGGCAGATCACCGCGTCCGTCTCCCGCCGTACGGCGTGTGCGACGACCGCGCCCCGCTGGTTCTGCAGCAGCCGCTGCCACAGCCCTGTCTCTTATACAC